>NZ_JAINVG010000004.1 GCF_020400725.1 Streptomyces sp. NK15101
CCCGCCGCAACCTCGTCGCCGTCGGCGCGGGCGCGCTCCTCGTCGCCGTCCTCGGCACCGTCGTCACCCTCGGCGCCACCTCCGGCAACGGCGAGAACCCCGCCACCGACCGCGTCACCTCCGACAGCACCGCGAGCGAGAGCGGCACCGACGACGGCCTCGACGGCGAGGAGCCGCCGGCCGACGGCGAGACCGCCCCCGCCGAGACGGGACAGTCGACCCGCTCGGACTCCCCGAGCCCGTCGAGCTCGGACAGCGCGTCGCCGTCCGCCTCGACGGACCCGTCCGCCTCGGGCTCGCCCTCGCCCTCGGACAGCCCGACGGGCACCAGCACTCCCACGACGACCAAGGCGCCGACGAGTCCGGCGGCCACGACCACGACGGGCGGGCCGCGCCCGACGATCACGCGCCCGCCGACCACGCCCACGTCGTCGACGTCCGCAAGCCCTTCGGAGAGCCCGAGCTCGTCCCAGTCGACGCCCACGTCGCCCTCTCCGACAGGGTCCACCAGCTCTCCCGCGACCGGCGAGACCACCACCCTCGGCGCCCCCTCCGCCTCCGGGACCACCGCCGCCTCGGAGACGCCGGCCTGACCCCGTACGAGAACGACGACGGCCCCGGGCGCGCTCACCGCGCCCGGGGCCGTCGTCCGGAAGACAGGTCTCAGAAGAGCCGCAGCTTGTCGTCCTCGATGCCGCGCAGCGCGTCGTAGTCGAGGACCACGCAGCCGATCCCGCGGTCCGTCGCGAGGACCCGCGCCTGCGGCTTGATCTCCTGGGCCGCGAAGACGCCCTTCACCGGTGCGAGGTGCGGGTCGCGGTTGAGCAGCTCCAGGTAGCGGGTCAGCTGCTCGACGCCGTCGATCTCGCCGCGCCGCTTGATCTCCACCGCGACCGTCCCGCCGTCGGAGTCCCGGCACAGGATGTCCACGGGGCCGATCGCGGTCGGGTACTCGCGGCGGATCAGGGTGTAGCCCTCGCCGAGGGTCTCGATGCGGTCGGCGAGCAGCTCCTGAAGGTGCGCCTCGACGCCGTCCTTGATGAGGCCCGGGTCGACGCCCAGCTCGTGCGAGGAGTCGTGGAGGATCTCCTCCATCGTGATGATCAGTTTCTCGCCCGCTTTGTTGATCACGGTCCAGATGCCCGCCTCGCCGTCGGCGCCCTCCTTCAGGGTGCACGGCGGGGACATCCAGTTGAGCGGTTTGTACGCCCGGTCGTCCGCGTGGACGGAGACGCTGCCGTCTGCCTTGACCAGGATCAGACGGGGTGCGGAGGGCAGGTGGGCGGTGAGCCGGCCCGCGTAGTCCACGGAACAACGGGCAATGACGAGACGCATGGTCGGCAACGCTACAAGACGGGCGCTCTTCCGCGCGATTCGGGCATCGCCCCGGCGTCTCCCAGGGGCCGTCGTGAGCCGAACACCCGTCGGTTATCAGCCGGTTGTGTGCCCATTCTTCTGGTGTCGCCCGGACCGCGCGCTTACCGTGGAAGCTGGAGGTCGTCGTCCGTGCACGCTGCGTGGCGCACGGCGGCCTTCGTCCCTGCCCGCAAGACCCCGTCCGCGGGGTCGCGAGAGGAGAACCCATGTCGCTCGACGTCTCACCGGCCCTGTTGGAACAGGCCGAGCGAGGCGAGGTCGACGAAGCCGACTTCGTCGACTGCGTCCGGACCTCCCTGCCCTACGCGTGGGAGATGATCAGTTCTCTGGTGGCCCAGCTGAAGGTCGACGGCGGAGAGTTCGCCGACAACCAGACGCCGCCGCCGAATGAGCAGGCACGTGGTCAGCTGCTGCGCGCGCTCGCGAGCGATGCCATTCGCGGTGCGCTGCAGCGGCACTTCGGGGTGCGTCTCGCCTTCCAGAACTGCCACCGCGTGGCGGTCTTCCCGCTGGACCCGTCGGTGGACGAGCGGCTCGCCCGTTTCACGTCCGTACGGGGGCAGCTGCTGAACCAGTCGCCGGAACTGCGCGACTGCTGAGACATGGTGCTGCCGCTCCGCACCGCGGGAGAACGCGACCGATGCGAGCCGACGCGCATCGCCGCCGACGGGCGCGGAAGCGGCAGCACAGTCCCGGACAGGAATCCGACGAGGCCCGGAGGGGTGATGAACGCCCTCACACCAGGAGCGGGAGGACCTCCGCGCCCAGGCGCCGGACGTTCTCCTCGGTCGCCGCGAGATCGCCCGAGCCTTCCGCGAGGAGGGCGAAGCGCGTGATGCCCGTGCGCTCCGCGGTCGCCGCGAGCCGGTCCGCCGCCAGCCGGGGCGTGCCCACCGGGTGCAGCCCGCACAGCAGTTCCGTGTACGCCAGGGGGTCCCGCATCACCCGGTGCCGGCCGTCCACCGTCACATGCGCGTCGAGCCCCTGCTTCAGCCAGCCCGGCATCGCCTTGACCAGTGCCTCCACCGCGTCCGCGCCCCGGTCCGCGAGCTGGGCCACCCCCGCCGAGACATGGCCGGCGCCGATCCGCGCGATCTCGTCCGGGTCCCGCCCGGCCTCCCGCGCGCACCGCGCCCAGGCCGCGACCATCTCGGCCTTGTCCTCGTCGCCGCAGTGCATGCCGAGCAGCATCGGCAGTCCGCGCTCCGCCGCGAGCCTCACGCTCTTCGGCGAGGTGCAGGCCACCACCACCTCGGGGGAGGCCGCGCCGCCGATCAGCTCGTCGGGGCGGGGCACCACGGGCACCTCACGGAAAGCGAATCGTTCCCCCTCGGCGCCGACGCGCGGCTCGGTGAGCCAGCGCAGCAGCAGGTCGAGCGATTCGGGGAACCCCTCCTCGTACGCCGCCAGACCCGAGCCGAAGACCTCCAGGTCCACCCAGGGCCCGCCCCGGCCCACCCCCAGGGTGAACCGGCCGCCCGAGGTGAGGTGCAGCAGCGCCGCCTGCTCGCCGAGGGCGACCGGGTGGACGGTCGGCAGCACGCTCACCGCCGTGCCGACCCGGAGCCGCCGGGTGCGGCCGAGGAGCAGCGCGGCCAGCGTCACGGCCGAGGGACAGACCCCGTACGGCACGAAGTGGTGCTCGGCCAGCCAGACGGAGTCGAGCCCCGCCTCCTCCGCCACCTCGGCGGTCCGCACCGCCCGGTGCAGTGCCTCCCCCTGGCCCTGGCCCGGGAACTGGGCTGCCAGAACGAACGTACCCACGCGCATCGCCTTCTGCCTCCTTGCGGCCGACGCGTATCTCCCCTCGCACTGGCACCAACGTCTGACACGTGCCAAAGGCAACGGCCGTTCATGAAGTTCTTGCGATTTTCCGCTAAGCCGTCCCGGGCGGGGCCCGGGGCACCACGTGGCGGCCCGTAGGCTGGAGGGAACGGTCCGTGTTCCCAGACCCCGTGAGGTGTGCCCGTGTCCCCGCGTCACAACCGCTCCCGAGGCGGCGAGAAGCCCGCGCAGCAGGGCGACCACGGAGACAGGTACGGGGGCGTGCAGCGCACCGAGACCTGGCAGGGCGAGGAGTGGTACGTCCGCCTCGTCGCCGGGGCGAGCGCACCGGGCAAGCGCTACCGCTGCCCGGGCTGCGACCAGGAGATCCCGCCGGGCGCCCCGCACGTGGTCGCCTGGCCGGAGTGGGGCGGGGTGGACGACCGCCGCCACTGGCACAAGGCCTGCTGGAACGCGAAGGACCGCCGCACCAGCAGGGTGCAGCGGTCCCGCAACGCGCCGAGGTACTAGGTCGGCCGAGGTACTGGGTCACACGTCCCGGCTGTTCAGCAGGGCGTACGCGCCGCCCAGCGCCGCCGCCGCGATCGCCGCCATGATCAGCAGCGGCTCCCAGCCCGCCGGGCCCGAGTCCCCGAACGGCGGGGTCTCGCTGTAGAGCGAGATCATCTGCGAGGGGATCGCGTACGTGAACAGGAACTCCTGCACCGACTTCAGCGCCGCCGAGAACATGAACAGGGCCGCCACCAGCGGAAGCAGCAGCAGACCGATCATCACCGTGATCGCGCCGGCCGAGTGCCGGATGAGCGTCCCGATCGCCAGCGACAGCAGGCCGAGCACGGCCAGGTAGCCGCCCGCGCCGACCGTCGCCCGCAGCCACTCCGCCGTCGTCGGCGTCGCCGCCGTGTCCACGATGGCGACCTGCGCCACCGCCACGAGCGTCGCGATCAGGGTGGTGACCGAGAAGACCAGCAGGAAGAAGACGATCGCCTTCGCCGTGAGCACCCGGGCCCGGCTCGGGCACGCCGTCAGGGTCGTACGGATCATGCCCGTGCCGTACTCGGAGGCGATCGTCAGGACGCCGAGCGTGATCACGCAGATCGACGCCGGCAGCATCCCGAAGAAGCCGAAGGCGAGCGCGGACTCCTCGCCCATCGGGGCGTCGGAGCTCGCGGCGACCGCCGCGACCCCCAGGCCGATGGCGAGCATCAGCAGGATCATGACCCCGAGCGTCCACATCGTCGAACGCACCGAGCGGATCTTCGTCCACTCGGAGGCGAGCGCGTCACCGAGGTGCGCGGCGCGGACCGGGATGGGGGAGACGTAGGCGTGCGGAGCCGGGGCGTGGTGGTGGGCGGGGGCGGTCATCGGGCGTCCTTCGGGGTGTCGCTCGGCTGCGGGAAGCCCGGCTGCGGGGCGGCCGGAGGGGCGTACGGACCCGGCGCGGGGGCGTGGGGGGCCTGCGGAGCAGCGCCGTACGGGTTCTGCCCGGGCGGCGGCGGGGCGTACCAGCCCTGCTGCGGCACGTCCGGGACCGGCGGCTGCGGCGGCATCCCGTACCCCGGCTGCCCGGGCTGCACCGGCGGCTGGAGGTGGGCGAGGCGGTCGTCGGTGGAGCGGTAGTCCACGGCGCCCTGCGTCAGCCGCATGTACGCCTCCTCCAGCGACGCCTGGTGCGGGGACAGCTCCCAGAGGCGTACGTCCGCACCGTGCGCGAGGTCGCTGATCCGCGGCAGCGGCAGGCCCGTCACGCGCAGCGCCCCGTCCGGCTCCGACAGCACCTGGCCGCCGGCCTCGGTGAGCACCGACGTCAGCTTCTCCCGCTGCGCCGGCTCGGTCCCCGGGGTCCGCACCCGGGCGAAGTCGGCGGAGTTCGCCGAGATGAAGTCCTTGACGGACATGTCCGAGAGCAGCTGCCCCCGGCCGATCACGATCAGGTGATCGGCCGTCAGCGCCATCTCGCTCATGAGGTGGCTGGAGACGAAGACCGTGCGGCCCTCGGCGGCCAGCTTCTTCATCAGGTTCCGCACCCAGAGGATGCCCTCGGGGTCCAGGCCGTTGACGGGCTCGTCGAAGAGCAGCACCTGCGGGTCGCCCAGGAGCGCCGCCGCGATGCCGAGCCGCTGGCCCATGCCGAGCGAGAAGCCCTTCGAGCGCCGCTTCGCGACGTCCTGGAGGCCGACCACGCCGAGGACCTCGTCGACGCGCTGCGCCGGAATGCCGGCCAGCTGCGCGAGCGAGAGCAGATGGCTGCGCGCGCTGCGGCCGCCGTGCACGGCCTTGGCGTCGAGGAGCGCGCCGACCTGCCGGGGCGCGTTCGGCAGCTGCCGGAAGGGGTGGCCGCCGATCGTGACGTGACCCGCGGTGGGCCGGTCGAGCCCCAGGATCATGCGCATGGTCGTCGACTTGCCGGACCCGTTGGGTCCCAGGAACCCGGTGACGACACCGGGCCTCACCTGGAAGGAAAGGTTGTACACGGCCGTCTTGGCGCCGTAGCGCTTCGTCAGGCCGACTGCCTCGATCATTCTCCAGCCCCATCGACAGGTCGGTCGCATCCATGTCGGGGCGTGGCGGCCGTCGGCCGGAGCCCCCCGTATGAGCTAGGAGCTTATCCAGCCGTTGACGGTTCTGGCCAAGCCCGGGGAATCAGGCGTCCCGTTTCTTCATCACCAGATAGCCGCCGACGAGCGAGGCCACCACCCAGAGCACCATGATCCCGAGCCCGCCCCACGGCCCGTACGGGGCCTCCTCCGAGTTCATCGCGTCCGGGACGATCCGCATGACCTTCGAGCCGGCCTGGTCCGGGAAGTAGAGCGCCACCTCCTTCGCCTTCGGCACGGCCGACAGGATCTGCGAGACCAGGAAGAAGAACGGCACGAGGATGCCCAGCGACAGCATCGACGAGCGCAGCATCGCCGCCACGCCCATGGAGAAGATCGCCATCAGGCCCATGTAGAGCCCGCCGCCGATGACCGCCCGCAGCACGCCCTCGTCCCCGATGGAGGTCCGGTGCTCGCCGAGCAGCGCCTGTCCCAGGAAGAAGGAGAGGAAGCTCGTCACGAGACCCACCAGGAGCGCGAGCCCGCCCGCCACCGCGATCTTCGAGAAGAGGAAGGTCGCGCGCTGCGGCACGGCGGCCAGCGAGGTGCGGATCATGCCGGAGGAGTACTCGGTCCCCACCACCAGGACGCCGAAGACCACCATCGCCAGCTGTCCCAGGATCATCCCGGAGAAGCTGATCAGGGTGGGGTCGAAGGTGGCCTTCTCGACCTCCCTCATGTCGTCGAAGGTGGCGTTCGTCAGGGCGCACAGCGCCGCGCCCATCGCCACCGTGACGAAGAGGGCGCTCGCCAGCGTCCAGACGGTCGACGAGACCGTCCGGATCTTGGTCCACTCGGACTGCAGGACCGCGGATGCCGCTGCCATCGATCAGGCTCCCTCGGAGGTCGTGCCCCAGCGGGGGCCGGGCGCCGCGGCGCCGCCGTGAACATCGGTGCCCTGCGCGTGGTACTCCACCGCGGCGGCCGTCATCTGCATGAACGCCTCTTCGAGGGAGGCGCGCTGGGCGCTCAGCTCGTGCAGCACCAGACCGTTCTCCGCGGCCAGCTCGCCCAGCTTCTCCGTCGTCGCCCCGTCCACCTCCAGGGCCCCGCCGCCGGCCTCGACCACGACGAATCCGTTCGCGTGGAGGACGTCCCGCAGGCGTTCCTGCTGCGGGGAGCGCATCCGCGCATAACTTCGGGAATTCTGCTGGATGAAATCCGCCATCGAGGTGTCGGCCAGCAGTTTCCCCTGCCCGATCACGATCAGGTGATCCGCCGTCAGCGCCATTTCACTCATCAGATGGCTGGAAACGAAGATCGTCCGGCCCTCGGCCGCCAACGCCTTCATCAGATTGCGGATCCAGTGAATTCCCTCGGGGTCCAGACCATTGACGGGCTCGTCGAACATCAGGATCTCGGGATCGCCGAGGAGCGCCGAAGCGATCCCGAGGCGCTGCCCCATGCCGAGGGAGAAACCCTTCGACTTCTTCTTCGCGACCGCCGTCAGGCCCACCAGGTCCAGCACCTCGCCCACCCGGCTCGCCGGGATGCGGTTGGACTGCGCCAGACACAGCAGGTTGTTGTAGGCGGAACGCCCGCCGTGCATCGCCTTGGCGTCGAGCAGCGCCCCGATGTACTTCAGCGGCTCGGCCAGGTCCCGGTAGTGCTTGCCGTCGATCCGGACCGTCCCGCTCGTCGGGTTGTCCAGGTCGAGCATCATCCGCATCGTCGTCGACTTGCCCGCCCCGTTCGGCCCGAGGAAGCCGGTGACCACGCCAGGACGGACCTGGAAGGACAGGTGGTCGACCGCCGTCTTCGTCCCGTAGCGCTTGGTCAGGCCCTCAAGCTCGATCATGCGTCCCAACCTACGGGCGCGCAAAACCCCCCGCCACCGGAGTGGCGGGGGGTTCCGTGACGTGCTGTCGGCCCGTTACCGCGACTGCTGGGCCGGGACGCCGGCCGTGCGCTCGTCGTCGATCGGGGAGCCGGCCGCCGCCACCGCGGCACCGGTCAGCGTCGCCAGCATCTCGCGGACGTTGGTCAGCTGCGCGTTGATCGAGTCGCGGCGGTTCGTCAGCGCCGCGAGCTCGCGCTCCGATTCCGAACGGATCCGGTCGGCCTTGGCGTTCGCGTCGGCCACGATGTCCTCGGCCTGGCGCTGCGCGGTCTCCACCGTCTGACGGGCCCGGCGCTCCGCGTCCGTGCGCAGCTTCTCGGCCTCCAGGCGGAGCTGCTCGGCGCGGTGCTCGATCTCCGCGAGGCGCTTCTCGGCCTTCGCCTGACGCGAGGCCAGGTCCCGCTCCGACTGCTCACGGCGCTTCGCCAGGTTCGTCTCGAAGTCCGCGGCGGCCTGGGCGGCCTTGGCGCGGGTCTCCTCGAAGAGGGCGTCGGCCTCCTCGCGCTTCGACTGCGCGTCCTTCTGGGCCTCGGCGCGCAGCGTGTTGGCCTCGCCCTGGGCCTTCTCGACGATCCGGACGCCCTCGTCCTCGGCCTTCGCCTTGCGCTCGGCCGCGAACGACTCGGCGTCGTTGCGCACCTGCTGGGCGGCCGACTCGGCCAGCTCGCGGTGCTGCTCGGCGGCGCGGCGGGCCTCCTCACGCAGGTCCTTCGCCTCCTCCTCGGCCAGCCGGAGGATCTTCTCGACCCGGGCACCGAGCCCCGCGTACGACGGCTCGGCGTCGGTGACCTGCGCCTGGGCGTTCTGCGTCTCGAGGTGGAGCTCCTCGATGCGCTTCTCCAGCGAGGTGATGCGGGACAGGGCGCTGTCGCGGTCGGCCACGAGCTTGGTAATGCGGTCGTCCACCTGACCGCGGTCGTAACCGCGCCGCACGAGCTCGAAGCCGAAGGGGGAGGAAGTGTCGCTCATGGGGTTCCTGTCGAATGAGACCGGTGAGGTGTTAGGGGGAATCCTAGGGGCCGAAGCGGCGTGTCATCGAGCGTATGCCCGTTTGATCTGGAGAATGTCCAGCCTTTTGAGTGGCTAGCCGTCCTGGGACTTGCCACCCGTCCGGGTGGAACCCGCCGAGGCACCCGCCTTGACCCCGTCCTTTCCGCCCGAAGGGGTCTCGAAAGACTCCAACGCCTCCAGCACGTCCTGGACACGGGAGATCTCGGCATTGATGTCCTTGCGACGGCGCGTCAGCACCTCCAGCTCGCGCCGACCCTCCGCGACCGTCTTCTCGGCCTCGGCCGCGGCCTCCGCGCGGATCCGCTCGGCCTCCGCCTTCACGGCCTCGGCCTCCGCGATGATCGAGGCCTTCTTCTGCGCGGCCTCCTTGAGGAGCGCGTCCGCCTTGCGGACCGCGGCGATCCGGACCTTGCTCGCCTCCGAACTCGCCTCGGAGACCAGCTCCTTCGCCTTCTCCTCCGCCTCGGCGCGCTGCTCGGTCGCGGCCTTCACCAGCTTGTCGACGCGCTCGCCCGCCGTCTTCATCTGCTCGGCCGTCTCGCGCCGCGCCCGCTCGTGCAGCTCCTCGATCTCGCTCTCGATCCGGCCCCGCAGCTCCTCGGCCCGCTCCCTTATGGCCGTCGCGTCGCTGCGCGCCCCGACCAGGAGCTCGTCCGCGTCCGCACGGGCCTTCTCCACCAGCGTGTTGCCCTCGACGGTCGCCTCGGCGACGATCCGCTCGGCCTCCTTGCGGGCCGCGCCGACCATCGTGTCCGCCTGCGACTCGGCCTCCGTGGTGGCGCGCAGCGCCTCCTCCTGGGCCTTGGCGACGAGCTGGTCGGCCTGCTCGGCCGCGTCCGAACGCTTCCGGGCCCCGGCCTCCCGGGCCTCGTCGAGGGTCCGGTCCGCCTCCGCGCGGGCCTCGGCGCGCATCTGCTCGCCCGCCGCCGCGGCCTCGGCCTTGACCCGCTCCGACTCGGTACGGATCCGCTCGGCGTCCCGCAGGGCCTCCGCGATCGCCTCGGCGCCCTCGGCGCGCAGCCGCTCGGCCTCCTCCGAGGCCGCGGCCACGGTACGGCCCGCCTCGGCACGGGCGTCCGCGCCGACCGAATCGGCCAGCTCGGCCGCCTCGTTCACGATCCGCTCGGCCTCGGCCGTCGCCTCGCCGACGAGGGTGTCGGCCTGCTCCGCCGCGTCCGTGCGGCGCTTGTCGGCGGCCTTGCGGGCCTCGTCCAGGATCTGGTCGGCGTCGGCGAGCGCGGCGTTGCGCAGGGCCTGCGCGTGCGCCTCGCCGTCGGCCTTGACCTGCTCGGCCTCCGCGCGCAGCCGCTGGGCGTCGCGCTCGGTCGTCTCCCGCAGCTCGGCGGCCTCGGCCGCGATCCGCTCCGCCTCGGCGGTGGCCTCGCCGACGAGGGTGTCGGCCTGCTCCGCCGCGTCCGTGCGGCGCTTGTCGGCGGCCTTGCGGGCCTCGTCCAGGACCCGCTCGCCCTCGGCGCGGGCCTCCGCCCGCAGCGCCTCGGCCTGTGCCACGCCGTCGGCCAGGACCTGCTCGGCCTCGGCGCGGATGCGCGCGGCGTCCTGCTCGGTCGTCTCCATGAGCTCGACCGCCTCGGCGGTGAGCCGTTCGGCCTCGGCGGTGGCCTCGCCGATGAGGGTGTCGGCCTGTTCGGCGGCGTCGGTGCGGCGCTTGTCGGCGGCCTTGCGGGCCTCGTCGAGGATCTGCTCGCCCTCGGCGCGGGCCTCCGCCCGCAGCGCCTCGGCCTGTGCCACGCCGTCGGCCAGGACCTGCTCGGCCTCGGCGCGGATGCGCGCGGCGTCCTGCTCGGTCGTCTCCCGCAGCTCGGCGGCCTCGGCCGCGATCCGCTCCGCCTCGGCGGTGGCCTCGCCGATGAGGGTGTCGGCCTGCTCGGCGGCGTCGGTGCGGCGCTTGTCGGCGGCCTTGCGGGCCTCGTCGAGGACCCGCTCCGCCTCGGCGGCGATCCGCTCCGCCTCCGCGCGCGCCTCGCCCACCGTCGTCTCGGCGCGCTCGGCGGCCTCCGAACGGATCCGGTTCGCGTCCTCCCGGGCGTCCGCGCGGGTGCGGGCCGCGTCCTGCTCGGCCGAGGCGAGCGAGTCCGTAGCCTCGGTCCGTACCCGCTGCGCGTACTCGGCGGTGTCCGCCCGCAGCTTCTCCGCCTCGGCGAGTGCGTCCGTGACCGTCCGCTCCGCCAGAGCCTTCGCGGCCTCCGACTCCTCCTGGGCACGCGCCCGCGTGCGGACGGCGTCCTCGGACGCCCGCTCCCGCTCCTCGTACGCGTCGGCGCGGACCCGGTCCGCCTCCTCCTGCGCCTCGGTGCGCGTCCGCTCCGCCGCGTGCTCGGCGGCGCTGCGCAGTCCGGCGATCTCCTCCTCGGCCTGCTCGCGCAGCCCGGCCACCGAGTCCCGCACCTCCTGGGCGGCTCGCGAGGCGGCGGCGACCATCTCGGTCGCCCGCGCGTCCGCCTCCTCGACCAGGCGCTGCGCCTCGGTCTGGGCCTCCTCCACCCGCTTGCGGGCGGCGGCGAGGAGCTCCTCGGACTGCTCGCGGGCGTGCTCGCGCTCCCGGCCGGCCTCGGAGCGGGCCGACTCGAGGGTCTCCTCGGCCTCCCGGCGGCGCCGGTTGGCCTCGTCCTGCGCGGCGGCCAGGGCCTCGGCGGCCTCGGCGGCCACCCGCTCGGCCGCGGCGGCGGCCTCGGCCCGCACCCGGTCGGCGGTCTCCTGGGCCTCCGAGCGCAGCCGCTCGGCCTCCTCGGAAGCCTCCGTGCGGAGCCGTACGGCGGCGGACTCGGCCTCCGTACGGGTGGTGGACGCGTCCGACGCGGCCTCGGCGCGCAGCCGCTCGGCCTCCTGCTCGGCCTGCTCCCGGAGCGAGCGGATCCGCTCGGCGGCCTCGGTCCGCAGCCGCTCCGTCTCCTCGGCGGCCTCGCGCCGGATCCGCTCGCCCTCGGCCCGCGCGTCGGTGAGCTCCTCGCCGGCGGCCGCGACCTTCGCCTCGGCGTCGGCGTGCAGCCGGGCCAGCTCCTCGGCGGCCTCCGCGCGGCGCGCCTCGGCGGCCCGCTCGGCGTCCGCGCGCAGCCCGGCGGCGGCCTCCTCGGCCGCGTCCTTCACCGACTCGGCCTGCTCCTCGGCCTCGGCGCGCAGCCGCTCGGCCTCGGCGCGGGTGCGCTCCAGGGTCTCCTCGGCCTGGGCGCGGAGCGTCTGGGCGCGCTCCATGGCCTCCGACTTGACCCGCTCGCTCTCGGCGCCGGCCTTGGCGCGCAGCTCGTCGGCGTCCGTACGGGCCTTGGTGAGGAGCTCCTCGGCGGTCTTGGCCGCCTCCTCGATCTGCTGGAGGGCCTCGCGCCGGGCCTCGCCGCGGATCCGCTCGCCCTCGTCGATGGCCTCGGCGCGCAGCTGCTCGGCCTCGCCGCGCAGCCGGCGGGCCTCCTCCTGGAGCTCGACCGTCTTGGCGCGGTACTCCTTGGTGTCGTCCTTCGCCGAGCCGAGCAGTTCGTCGGCCTGCTCCCCGGCCTCGGCGCGCAGCCGGTCCGCCTCGGCCTCGGCCTCGCGGCGGACCCGCTCGGCCTCCTCGGCGGCCTTGCGGGTGGTCTCCCGGGCGTCCTCGGACGCCTTGGTGAGGATCTCCTCGGCGCTGCGGGCGGCCTTGGCGAGCGCGGCGGCGGAGTCCTCGGCGGCGGCCGTGAGGGCCTTCTCGGAGGCCTCCGTGAGGAGCTTCTCCGCCTGGGCGGTGGCCTCGCGGAGCCTCTCCTCGGCCTCCGCCTTGAGCGCCTCGGCCTCCTTGGTGGCCTCGCCGACGAGCCGGGCGATCTCCGTCTTGGCGGTGCGGGTGCGCTGCTCGTTGACCGACTCGGCGGAGGCGAGCTGCCTGGCGGCGGCCTCCTTGGCCTCGGTGAGGGCCTTCTCGGCCTCGGCGCGGGCGAGCCGCAGCTTCTCCTCGGCCTCCTGCATGCGCTGCTCGGCGGCGCGGGAGAGTTCGGCGGCCTGCCGGCGGGCCTGGTCGGTCTCGGCGGCGGTGGTCGAACGGAGCTGCTCGGCGTGGCTGGTCGCCTCCTGCGCCTGGCTGGAGGCGGCGCTCAGGAGCCGCTCGGCGTCCTTGCGGGCGCGCAGCAGAATCGCTTCGGCCTCGGCTCGGGCGGACTCCGCCTCGGCGCCGACGCGGCGGCTGGTCTCCTCGGCGAGCCGGGTGGCCTCGGCGCGGGCGGCGGCGAGGGACTGCTCGGCCTCCGCGCGGGACTCGTCGAGGAGGCGGCGGGCCTGGGACTCCGTGCGGGCACGCAGCTGTTCGGCCCAGGCGACGTTCTCGTTGACGTGCGCCTCGACGGTCTGGCGGCGCTCGTTGAGCTCCTGGTCGAGCTGCTGGCGGCGCTGGACGGCCTCGTTGTGCAGCTCGGCCTGGAGCCGGGCCTGGTGCTCGGCGTGCTCCTGGAGGATGCGCTGGGTCTGGGCGC
Source organism: Streptomyces sp. NK15101 (assembly GCF_020400725.1). GTDB lineage: Bacteria > Actinomycetota > Actinomycetes > Streptomycetales > Streptomycetaceae > Streptomyces. The sequence continues at coordinate 13,056 of NZ_JAINVG010000004.1, forward strand.
GGGCCTCGCGCAGCTCCCGCTCGGCGTCCTGACGGAGCTGCTCGGCCTGCGCCTGCGCGTTCCGCAACAACTGCTCGGCCTGATAGCCGATGTCGGCGCTGTCGTACGCGGGCCGGGACGCGATGGTGCGGCGCGCCTCGTGGAGCTTGGCGCGCAAGACCTCGACCTGGTAGCCCAGGTCCTCGGCATGCTGGACGGCCTTCTCGCGTTCGGTCTTCAGCCGGTCCATCTCGGCTTCGAACCTGGCGAGATGGTCGTCTTCAGCTCGGCGGCTCTCCTGGTGTTCGTAGCCCCGCACTGCGCGGTCCCATCCGTCCCCTGGTCGCAACACTCCTACGAGCACGCCCTCACGGCCGAGGACGGACCCCCGGGGAATCGTGGCAGATCGGACGACCCCGACATCCCGACTTCGGTTCCGCGCGGAGCGGCCCCGACCGGCCCCGGCCCGGAGCCGCCCACTCTACCGGGCCAGGAATCCGGAGGTCAGTGCTCCGCTGAGGAGTGGTCAGCGGACGGCTCCGCCGAAGTGACCAGTTCCGTGAGCACGCCGTGGCAGTCCTTGGGGTGGAGGAAGGTGATCCGGGAGCCCATGGAACCGATCCGCGGCTCGTCGTAGAGGACCCGGACGCCCTTGGAGCGGATGGCCTCGGCGTCCCCGTCGACGTCGGCCGTGCCGAAGGCGATGTGGTGCACGCCCTCGCCGTTCTTGGCGAGCCACTTGCCCACGGCGGAGTCCTCGCGGGTGGGCTCCAGGAGCTGGAGGTAGGAGGCCCCTCCGTCCGAGGTCCCGTTGATCTTGAGCATGGCCTCGCGGACGCCCTGCTCCTCGTTGACCTCGGAGTGGAAGACCTCGAAACCGTACGTGGCACGGTAGAACTCGACGGTCTTGTCCAGGTCGAAACAGGCGATCCCGATGTGGTCGATACGCGTCAGCATGGCTCCAGTGCACCCCTGCCGGGATGGTTACGCAACGTGCGCGCCGTCACACCGGCGGGCCGGTGACCGGGCGCCGCACCGCTCAGTACATTGGCGGTAAACCCTCGTTCACTCCTCATCCCAAGGGGCCGTGCCTCATGTCTGGAACGACCGGTACCACCTCAGTGATCGTCGCGGGCGCCCGCACGCCCATGGGTCGCCTCCTCGGCTCCCTCAAGTCCTTCTCGGGCGCCGACCTCGGCGGCTTCGCCATCAAGGCGGCCCTCGACCGGGCCGGCATCGGCGGCGACCAGGTGCAGTACGTGATCATGGGCCAGGTGCTCCAGGCGGGCGCCGGCCAGATCCCCGCCCGCCAGGCCGCCGTCAAGGCCGGCATCCCGATGAACGTCCCCGCGCTCACCATCAACAAGGTGTGCCTGTCGGGTCTCGACGCCATCGCGCTCGCCGACCAGCTGATCCGCGCCGGCGAGTTCGACGTCGTCGTCGCCGGTGGCCAGGAGTCCATGACCAACGCCCCGCACCTGCTGCCGAAGTCCCGCGAGGGCTTCAAGTACGGCGCGATCGAGATGCTGGACGCCATGGCGTACGACGGTCTCACCGACTCCTTCGAGGGCATCGCCATGGGCGAGTCCACGGAGAAGCACAACACCCGCCTGGGCATCCCGCGCGAGGTGCAGGACGAGATCGCCGCCCTGTCGCACCAGCGCGCCGCCGCCGCCCAGAAGAACGGCATCTTCGAGGCCGAGATCACCCCGGTCGAGATCCCGCAGCGCAAGGGCGAGCCGGTCGTCTTCTCCCAGGACGAGGGCATCCGCGCGGAGACCACCGTCGAGTCCCTCGGCAAGCTCCGCCCGGCCTTCGCCAAGGACGGCACCATCACCGCCGGCACCTCCTCGCAGATCTCCGACGGCGCCGCCGCCGTCGTCGTGATGAGCAAGGCGAAGGCCCAGGAGCTGGGCCTGGAGTGGATCGCCGAGATCGGCGCCCACGGCAACGTGGCCGGCCCGGACAACTCGCTCCAGTCGCAGCCGTCCAACGCGATCCTGCACGCCCTGAAGAAGGAGGGCCTGACCGTCGACGACCTCGACCTGATCGAGATCAACGAGGCCTTCGCCGCGGTCGCCCACCAGTCGATGAAGGACCTGGGCGTCACCCCCGAAAAGGTGAACGTCAACGGCGGCGCGATCGCCCTCGGCCACCCCATCGGCATGTCCGGCGCCCGCGTCGTGCTCCACCTCGCCCTGGAGCTCAAGCGGCGCGGCGGCGGCATCGGCGCGGCGGCCCTCTGCGGCGGCGGCGGCCAGGGCGACGCGCTGATCGTCCGCGTGTCCGGCAAGTAAGCGGCATCCGATCGAGGAGCAGCGCAGATGGTGGACGTCCCCGAACTCGTCGCCCAGGCACGAGAGGGCAGGCCGCGGGCCGTGGCCCGGCTGATCTCGCTCGTGGAGGGGGCGTCCCCGCAGCTGCGCGAGGTGATGGCGGCGCTCGCGCCGCTCACCGGCGGTGCGTACGTGGTGGGCCTGACCGGTTCGCCGGGCGTGGGCAAGTCCACGTCGACGTCCGCGCTGGTCTCCGCGTACCGCCGGGCCGGCAAGCGGGTCGGCGTGCTCGCCGTCGACCCGTCCTCGCCCTTCAGCGGGGGAGCGCTCCTCGGTGACCGGGTGCGGATGTCGGAGCACGCCTCCGACCCGGGCGTCTACATCCGTTCCATGGCGACCCGCGGCCACCTGGGCGGGCTCGCCTGGTCGGCCCCGCAGGCCATCCGCGTCCTGGACGCGGCCGGCTGCGAGGTGATCCTGGTGGAGACCGTCGGCGTCGGCCAGTCGGAGGTGGAGATCGCCTCCCAGGCCGACACCTCGGTGGTCCTGCTCGCCCCGGGCATGGGCGACGGGATCCAGGCCGCGAAGGCGGGCATCCTGGAGATCGGCGACGTGTACGTGGTGAACAAGGCCGACCGGGACGGCGCGGACGCCACCGCCCGGGAGCTCAACCACATGCTGGGCCTCGGCGAGGCGCGGGCGGCGGGCGACTGGCGGCCGCCGATCGTGAAGACGGTCGCGGCGCGCGGCGAGGGCGTCGACGAGGTCGTGGAGGCCCTGGAGAAGCACCGCGCCTGGATGGAGGAGCGCGGGGTCCTGGTGGAGCGCCGCCGGTCCCGCGCCGCGCGCGAGGTGGAGACCATCGCGGTCACGGCCCTGCGCGAGCGGATCGGCGACCTGCACGGCGACCGGCGCCTGGACGCCCTGGCCGAGCGGATCGTGGCGGGCGGCCTCGACCCGTACGCGGCCGCCGACGAGCTGGTCGCGGGCCTGACCGGGAACTGAGCTCCGGGACGTGCGGAAAGGGCCTCCCGGTCGTCCGGGAGGCCCTTTCCGCACGTGTCAGGTCACGGCTTGCCGCGGCGGCCGCGGAGCTGTTCGGCGATCGGCTTCAGGGACTCGTGGAGGTCGCCGAGGGCCTCGCCGGTGAGCTGGTCGATGAAGTGCTTGCGCACGGACTCGACGTGGTGCGGGGCGACCTTGCGCATGGTCTCCATGCCGTCGTCGGTGAGGACGGCGTAGAGCCCGCGGCGGTCGGACTCGCAGTTCTCGCGGCGTACGAGGCCGGCGTTCTCCATGCGGGTGATCTGGTGGGAGAGCCGGCTCTTCGACTGGAGGGTGGCGGCGGCGAGGTCGCTCATGCGCAGCCGCCGCTCCGCCGACTCCGAGAGGTTCACCAGGATCTCGTAGTCGTTCATCGTCAGGCCGAAGGGCTGGAGGTCCCGCTCCAGCTGGTACGTCAGCATTCTCTGGACGTCCAGGAACGTGCGCCAGGCGCACTGCTCGCCGTCGGTGAGCCAGGGGGTGGCCGTCTCGGTCTCCATATATGGATTCTACCTAAGAAGTTGAATACTTGACGAAGTATGGGAGTGTGACGCCGCGCACCACGTCCCGGGCGCCCCTGGCCCGGCGCGGCGCAGACGTTCGAGGGCGTGACACTCCGCAGACTACCGGCTACAGGCCGAAGCGACGCTGGAGGTCGCCGAGCTGGCCGGGAAGGCGCGGTACCGAGCCCAGCGGCCCCTGGCCGGAACCGGACGCCCCGTGACCCCCCGGAACACCCGCCTGCGCCGGCGGCGCGCCGGTCGCCCGCTCCTCCATCAGCAGCTCCGTCGACTGGAGCAGCACCGTACCCGCGCCGACGAACTCGAACTGGTGCTCCTCGCCCGAGGTCCCGCCGATGCCCGTCAGCGCGCGGACACCGCCCATCACGCCCGTCATGTAGCCGTGGTCGTAATGGTGACAGGGCGAGGGGCAGTCCGCCCAGCCGACGAGCGCCTGCGGGTCCACCCGCAGGGGCGGCTCCATGAAGACCACCGGACCGTTCGACGCGGCCACGAACTTGCCCGTGCCGATCAGCGTGACGAAGCCCGGCACGATCGACTGCTTCAGCGCCAGCGTCGGCTGGTAGGCCAGCAGGTTCCCGGAGCGGATCGTCAGATTGCCGTCGTCCAGGTCGTACGAGTTCACGTCGAAGGCCCGGTCCGCGAGCAGCATCTTCCCGCTGCCCTCGGCCACCACCCAGTCGCTCGCGTGCAGCGGCGAGTGGAAGGACGTCCGCACCAGCCGGTCCAGCCGGCCGTGCCCGATGCCGTTGAACTCGATCCGCCCGTAGTAGGCGATCATCTTCCCCTTCTGCAGGAACCACTGGGAGCCCTTCAGCTCCACGCAGAAGGTGTACGGATTGACGTTGTCGTCCGACGGAAGGGTCGTCGGGTCGTGGATCACCGGGGTGCTCACAGCTTCTCCTCCGAGGCCTGGACGTACACCACGCCGTTGCCGCTCAGCTCCAGCTGGAACGCCTCGCCGGAGCCGCGCCCCACCATGTCGCGCCAGCCCAGCGCCGTGGAGAGCTTGTTCCGCACGTCGCCACGGTGGGCCACGTACGCCTGCGGGTCCACGTGGACCGGGCGGGCCGGGGAGATCGGCAGCTCGATGACGCCGCCGTGCGCCATGACGGCCACCGAGCCGTGGCCCTTCAGGGTCGTGGTGAAGAGGCCCTGGCCGGTCACCTGGCCGCGGACCATGCCCATGACCCCGCCCTGCGAGCCCATGAACATCGTGCCCTGCTCCAGGGTCCCGTCGAAGGCGAGGAGCCGGTCGGCCTCGACGTACAGGGTGTCGCCCGCCAGCGCGATCACCTGGATGTGGTGACCGCCGTGCCCGAACATCACCGTGCCGTTGCCCTCGACGGTCATCAGCGGGGTCGCCTCGCCGGCCACCCGGCGGCCGATCATCGACATCAGGCCGCCCTGGCCGCCCGCCATGTTCGGCGTGAAAGTGACGTCGCCGCGGTACGCGAGCATCGCGCCGCGCTGGCTGAACATCCGCTGCCCGGGAATGACGGTCGCCTCGACCATCTTCGAGTTGATCTCGCGGAACGGCATCAGACGTCGCCCCCGATCGTGTTCCGCTCGCTCGGCTGGACGTACACGAGTCCGTCGCCCTCGAAGCGGATCTGGAAGGCCTCGCCGCCGCCCTCGCCCATCAGGGTGCGGAAGGTCACCCCGGACTGGAAGTGCTGCTGGAGGTTGCCCTGGTGGGCGATGTACGCGCCGGGGTCGACCTGGAGCGGGTACTGCGGTGTCACCCGCAGCACCACCGCCGGACCGTCCGACATGATCGCGGCCTGGCCGGTGCCCTCGACGGTCGTGGTGAAGAGCCCGTTGCCGGTCGCGCCGCCGCGCAGGCCCGTGAAGGTGGTGCCGGTGCGCAGCCCCGCGTCGGTGCAGAGCAGGTTGCTGGCCTCCACCCAGAGCTTGTCGCCGTGCAGGGAGACGAGATTGATCTCGGAAGCCCGGTCGGCGAACCAGCAGGTCCCCTGACCGCGTACCTCCATCACCTCCATCTGCTCACCCGTGAGCCGGCGGGTCACCATGCCGCGCAGGCCCTCACCGCCACCGCTCATCTTCTTGAACGCCATCTGGCCGTCGTAGGCGACCATCGAGCCGTTCTTCGCCTTGACGGCGTCACCGGTCATGGAGACGGCGAGCACTTTGCTGCCTTGGAGTCGGAACGTTGCCACCCCAGGAAGGTACTGGGCCCCCGGATAAAGAGACAGCAAAGTCGCCGTGCACAATGGACGGGCCCTTGTGCATCCGTTCACAAGATCGAACGAAGGTGACCCCCTCCGTGGACATCAAGACCGCTTCCTCCCTCCACCGGCTCCGGCTCGTCTCCGCTCCCGAGGCCGTCTCGTTCCTGCTCCTGCTGGTCTGCTCGGTGCTCAAGCGGACGACGGACTTCAACGCGGTGCCGGTCATGGGCGCGATCCACGGCGTGCTGTTCATCCTGTACGTCCTCTTCTGGCTGGACGCCTGGAACCGCACCAAGTGGAGCTTCGGGACCGCGGCCCTCTACTTCGCCCTCTCGGTGCTGCCCCTGGGCGGCTTCTACGCCGAGCGGAAGCTGAAGCGCGAGGCCGAGGACGCGGTCATCGCCTCCCGCGCGCGCCGCGAGGGCGTGGTGAACGCATGATCGTCGCGTTCTCCGTGACCCCCCTCGGAGTGGGGGAGGAGGTCGGCGAGTACGTCGCCGACGCCGTCCGGGTCGTCCGGGAGTCCGGGCTGCCGAACCGCACCGACGCCATGTTCACCTCCATCGAGGGCGAGTGGGACGAGGTGATGGACGTCGTGAAGCGCGCCGTCGCCGCCGTCGAGGCCCGCGCGCCGCGCGTCTCGGTGGTGATGAAGGCCGACATCCGGCCGGGCGTGACGGACGGCCTGACCGCGAAGGTCGAGGCGGTGGAGCGCCACCTCGGCGCCTGACGCCCCCGAACCGAGACAGCCCCCGGTCCTCCTCCGGACCGGGGGCTTTTCGCCGCCCTCCGGTTGAGCGACCGCTCAAAATCGGCTACCTTCGCTCGCGGGCAGTTTTGAGCAGTCGCTCAAAATGCCGGACGAGCAGGGGGAACACCCATGGGTCTCTACGTCGAGACGCGTGTGCGCGCGGACCTGGACACCATCTGGGAACGCACGCAGGAACCCGACCGGCACCAGCGGTGGGACCTGCGGTTCACGGAGATCGCGTACCTCCCGCGCGCCGAGGGCGAGCCCCGGCGCTTCCGCTACGCGACGCGCGTCCTGCCCTTCCTGGTCGTCGCCGGCACCGGTGTCTCCGCGGGGGAGCGCCACCGGGCCGGCGGCGACCGGGTCTCCGCCCTCCGCTTCGCCTCCCCGCACCCGCTCTCGCTCCTCGCCGAGGGCAGCGGGTACTGGAGGTACGTCCCCACCCCCGACGGCGTCCGCTTCCTCACCGGCTACGACTACCGGCCCCGCTGGGGCCGCCCCGGCCGGCTCGCCGACCGGCTCCTCTTCCGGCCCCTCATGGGTTGGGCCACCGCCTGGTCCTTCGACCGGCTGCGACTCTGGTGCGAGCGGGGCATCACCCCCGAACGCTCCCGCGACCGCTGGCTCCTCGAACTCGCCGCCCGGGCGCTGCTCGTGGCCGTCCCCTCCGTCCTGGCCGCCCCGCCGCTCGGTCTCGCCCCGCTCGCCGCCGTCCCGCTCACCGTCCTCGGACTCGCCGCCGCCGTCCTCGTGCCGCCCTCCCCGCACACCCCCGCGGCCCGCCGCTGTCTGCGCACCCCGCCCGCCCGCCACCGGGAGCCCCGGCTCCTCGCCACCCTGGAGCAGCCGTGACCTCGATCTTCCGCACCGCCATGGGCGACGCCGCGTTCGAGCGGCTGCACCCCGAACTCCAGCGGCGCTTCTCGGTCGGGCTCGCGAGCGGCGAGCTGTGCGTCGGGCGGGGCGTCATGGACCGGATCTGGCACGGCCGGGCCTTCGTGAAGCCCTTCCTCGCCCTCGGCGGACTGCGGAACATCCTGCTGCCCCGCACCGGCCGCGACGTCCCCTTCACCATCGAGAACGTGCCCTACGCCGATTCGTACGGACGGGAGACCGTCACCTTCGTCCGCACCTTCGCCCTGCCCGGCGGCCCCCTGCGCTTCGACGCCACCATGGTGCACAGCCCCGAGCGCGACTGCGTCCTCGACTACCTCGGCACCCACCAGCACCTCGCCAGCGACCTGCACCCGACCGCCGAACCCGACGGCTCGCTCCTCATCACCTCCGGCGAACACCGCTTCCGCGAGGGCCCCGTGGACGTGCGCGTCCCCGAGCTCCTGGCCGGCCGGGCCGAAGTGCGCGAGTCCTTCGACGAGCGCACCGGCCGCTTCCGCGTCGACGTCCGGGTCGTCAACCGCCGCTTCGGACCGCTCTTCGGCTACCACGGGTCCTTCACCGCCGCCTACGCCGACGTACGCTCCACCGGGGTGCGCGCGGGGCTGCGCCCGGTGCGCGAGGAGGTACGGGTGTGAGCGGACAGGTCGCGGCGGGCGCGAAGGCGCAGGACGCCAGGAGCCGGGAGACCCGGGAGAAGCTGCTCGACGGCGCCCTGCGCACCCTCGTCGAACAGGGCATCGCCAAGGCCTCCGCGCGCGCGATCGCGACCACCGCCGGGGTCAACCAGGCCCTGGTCTTCTACCACTTCGGCTCCGTGGACGAGCTGCTCTCCGCCGCCTGCCGGCACGGCGCCGAGCTGCGGGTGGCCCGCCACCGGGAGCGGCTCCGCTCCGTCGGCAGCCTCTCCGAGCTGCTCGCCTTCGGACGCGAGATGCACGCCGAGGAGCGGGACGCCGGCCACGTCGCCGTCCTCGGGCAGCTGCTCGCCGGCGCCCAGACCCACCCCCGGCTCGCCCCGGCCACCGCCGCCGGACTCGACCTGTGGATCGCCGAGATCGAGCAGGTGCTCGTCCGCGTCCTCGCGGGGACCCCGCTCGACGGGTTCACCGACCCCGCCGGGCTCGCCCGCGCGGTCGCCGCCTCCTTCGTCGGCCTCGAACTCTACGAAGGGGTCGATCCGGCGGGCGCGGAGGCCGCGCTCACCGCGCTCGAGCAGCTGGGCGCCCTGATGGCCGCGGTCGAGGAGCTCAACCCGGTGGCGCGCAGGGCCGTCACGTACGCCCTGCGGCACCGGCTGGAGTCCTGAGGCTCATCGCGGGTCCGGCTGCGACACCGCGATGCCCAGCGGGGTCCGCTCGTACAGCACCTGGTGGCCGTACCGCCGCGAGGTCAGCAGCCCCGCGTCCCGCAGCACCGCCAGGTGCGAGGAGACGGACGAGGGAGCCCGGCCGAGGAGGCGGGCGAGCGCCGTGGTGCCCATCGGCTCGGCCAGCGCGCACAGCACGTCCGCCCGCACCGGCCCGAGCAGCCGGGCGAGCGCCTCCGGGGTGCGGTCCCGGGGCTCCGACCACAGCCCGCCGATCCCGCGCGCCGGATAGACCACCGTCGGCTGCCACGGCGGGTCGAAGCCGCTCACCACGTCCGGCCAGGTGAACACCGACGGCATCAGCACGAGCCCCTGCCCGTCCAGCGGCCGGTCGTGCTCCCCGGGATAGTCCACCCGCAGCGTGGCCGTCTCCGCCGCCCAGTCGAAGGCCGGGTGCAGCTCGCCGAGCAGCCGCTCGAGGCCGCCCTCCGCGAGCCGCCGGGAGTGGTACGCCACGTCCGCCTCCAGGAGCGCGCGCAGCCGGGGCCACTCCGGGGCGATCAGCGCCTCCCACGCGGCCCGGAGCAGTTCCGCGAGCCGCAGCACCGCCCCGGCGGGGTCCGCGAGCAGCCGCCGCCCCTCGGCCGTCCCGGCCGCGCCCGGTGTCTCCGCGAGCGCCCGCCGGAAGTCGTCCAGGACCAGTGCCGGATCCGTCTCCCGTACGGCCGCGATCTCGTCCTCGAAGGAGGCGGCGGGGCCCAGCGGCGGGGGGTAGAGGAAGTCCGGGCTGTGTCCGCGCAGCGGCATCAGCAGCTGCAGCGGCCCGAGGTCGAGCTCCCGCGCGACGCCCGCGATCCGCCGCATCCACGGCAGGTGGTAGCCCTGCTTCGCGGGCCGCGCGAGCACCCGCACCGCGGAGTGCGTCTCCCAGAGCGGGGAGATCGCGAACCGGATCCGCAGCGGGTCGGCCTCGCCGAAGCGCAGGTGGTACGGCACGGGCCCTCCGGGGACGCGGCGGAACATTCGCCTGGAGCCGAAAGTCTAGGGCGCGGCCCCCGGGCCCGGCAGGCTGCCCCCATGCCCGAGAACGACACCCGGGCGCCCTCGGGGGCGCCCGCGCACACCCCTGCCCGCGCCGTCCCCACCGACACCCCGCCCACCACCCGAGCCACCCCCACCACCCCGCCTCCGGCCGCCGGCCCGGCCCCGGCAACCGGCTCGACCCCGGCAACCGGCCCCGCCTCGGCCGCTGCCCCGCCCCCGGCCGCCGGTGCCGGTCCGGGACCGGTCCATGGCCGACGCCCGGCGGGCGGCTCCGTCCCGGCGTCCGGCCCCGCCTTGGCTCCGGCCGTCCCGAGCGCCCCTGCTCCGGTCGGCGTCGAGCCCGGGACGGCCGCCGCCGCCGCCGGCGCCGGCGCCGGCCCCGCCCCGGTCTCGGTCCGCGCCGAGTCCGCCCCGGTCTCGGCCGCCGCGGGGCCCACGCCGGTCTCGGCCGCCGCCGCACCGGCCCCCGCACAACTCGCCGCGGCGTGCACCCCGGCCGCGCCCAGCGTCGCCGCGCCCGCCCGGACCGCCGCGCCCAGCGTCGCCGCGCCCGCCGCGCCCGCCCGGACCGCCGCGGCCGGTTCGGGCCGGGCCGGGGGTGCCGGGGCCGTCCGGCCCGGTACCGCGCCGGGCCGGGGCGCGGGGCCCGAGGCCGTACCCGGGGCCGGGTACCTCGCCGTCTTCGCCGTGCCCGAGTTCCGGTTCGTGTTCGTGGCGCACCTGTTCTCGTTGCTCGGGGTCGTCGTCAGTGAGCTCGCGCTCACCGTGCTCGTGTACGACCTGACGCGGTCACCGCTCCTCTCCTCCCTCACCTTCGCCCTCGGGTTCCTGCCCTACCTCCTCGGCGGCACCCTCCTCGCCGGACTCGCCGACCGGCTTCCGCCCCGCCGGATCCTCGTCGCCTGCGACCTCGTCTGCGCCGGCTGCGTCGCGCTCATGGTCGTGCCCGCCACCCCCGTCGCCGTGCTGCTCGTGCTGCGCTGCGCCGTCGCCGTCGTCTCGCCCGTCTTCAACGGCACCCGCATGGCGACCCTCGCCGACATCCTCGGCGAGGGCGACCTCTTCGTGCTCGGGCGCTCGCTGATGCGGATCGTGTCGCAGAGCGCGCTGCTCGCCGGCTTCGCCGCCGGCGGCGTCCTCCTCACCCTCGTCCCGCCGCGCGGCGCCCTCGCCGTCACCGCCGCCACGTTCCTCGTCTCCGCGCTGCTCCTGCGCCTCGGCACCGCCCGCCGCCCCGCCCGGGCGGCCGCGTCCACGGGCGGCCTCGCCGGCACCTTGGCGGTGCTGCGGAACCGGCGCGTGCGCGCCCTGATGCTGATGTTCTGGGTGCCGCCGCTCTTCGCCGTCGTCCCCGAGGCGCTCGCCGCCCCCTACGCCGACGAGATCGGCGTCTCCACCGCCGCCCTCGGCCTCCTGATGTGCGCGCTGCCCGTCGGCACCGTCGCGGGCGAGCTCTTCGCCGGATCGTTCCTCTCCGCCGGGACCCGCTCCCGGATCGTGCTGCCGCTCGCCGTCACCGGCGTCCTGCCGTACCTCCTGTACGCCCCCGAGCCGGGCGTCGCCCTCGCGGCCGTCGCCCTGTTCCTGGCCGGTGCCACCGGCGCGTACACCCTCGGCCTCGACGCCCGGTTCGTCGCCGCCGTCCCCGAGGAGCAGCGGGGGAGGGCCATGACCCTGATGACCGCGGGCATGATGACCGTGCAGGGCGTCGGCATGGCCGGGGCCGGGATCGCGGCCGAGTTCGCCCCCGTGCACACGGTCGTCGCGGGCACGGGCGTCCTCGGCACGGTCTGCCTCCTCGCCGCCGCCGCGGAGCTGCGGGCGACCGAAAGGCGAGACGGGGCTGACCGGCATATGACCAGTCGGTAAGGTCGATGCGTGCCGAAGCCGCTCAGTCTCCCCTTCGACCCCATCGCCCGAGCCGACGAACTCTGGCAGAAGCGCTGGGGCCCGGTCCCCTCGATGGCCGCGATCACCTCGATCATGCGCGCCCACCAGATCCTCCTCGCGGAGGTCGACGCGGTCGTCAAGCCGTACGGACTGACCTTCGCGCGGTACGAGGCCCTGGTCCTGCTCACCTTCTCCAAGGCGGGCGAGCTGCCGATGTCCAAGATCGGCGAACGGCTGATGGTCCACCCGACCTCGGTGACGAACACGGTGGACCGGCTGGTGAAGTCGGGGCTCGTCGCCAAGCGGCCCAACCCCAACGACGGCCGCGGCACCCTCGCCTCCATCACGGAGAAGGGCCGCGAGGTGGTCGAGGCCGCGACCCGCGACCTGATGGAGATGGACTTCGGCCTCGGCGCGTACGACGCCGAGGAGTGCGCGGAGATCTTCGCGATGCTGCGCCCGCTGCGGGTCGCGGCGCACGACTTCGACGAGGGCTGACCGCACCCCGACCCCCGCGAAGATCGCCCGGAACGTGCCGTTACGCTCGACGGCATGAAATCCAGCGTGCTGACCCGCTACCGCGTCATGGCCTACGTGACCGCCGTGATGCTCCTCATCCTGTGCGCGTGCATGGTCGCCAAGTACGGCTTCGGCGTCGGCGAGGACCTGACCTTCGCGGTCTCCCAGCTCCACGGTGTCCTCTACATCATCTACCTGGTCTTCGCCTTCGACCTGGGCTCCAAGGCGAAGTGGCCGTTCGGCAAGCTCCTCTGGGTCCTGGTGAGCGGCACCATCCCCACCGCCGCCTTCTTCGTCGAGCGCAAGATCGTCGCCGAGACGCTCCCGCTGGTCAGCGGCGCGCAGGCGCAGCCGGTCAAGGCCTGACCCCCGCCCCCGTACGTCCGTGCGGGGGTTTGCCGTCGACATTTACTAGGACGTCCTAGTAAATTCGAAGGATGGACGCTGACGCCATCGAGGAGGGCCGCCGCCGCTGGCAGGCCCGCTACGACAAGGCCCGCAAGCGGCAGGCGGACTTCAGCACGCTCTCCGGCGACCCCGTCGAGCCGGTCTACGGCCCCCGGCCCGGCGACACCTACGAGGGGTTCGAGCGCATCGGCTGGCCCGGCGAGTACCCCTTCACCCGCGGTCTGCACCCGACCGGCTACCGGGGCCGGACCTGGACCATCCGCCAGTTCGCCGGCTTCGGCAACGCCGAGCAGACCAACGAGCGGTACAGGATGATCCTGGCCGCCGGCGGCGGCGGGCTCTCCGTCGCCTTCGACATGCCGACCCTCATGGGCCGCGACTCCGACGACCCCCGCTCCCTCGGCGAGGTCGGCCACTGCGGCGTCGCCGTCGACTCCGCCGCCGACATGGAGGTCCTCTTCAAGGACATCCCGCTCGGGGACGTCACGACGTCCATGACGATCTCCGGCCCCGCCGTCCCGGTCTTCTGCATGTACCTGGTCGCCGCCGAGCGCCAGGGCGTCGACCCGGCCGTGCTCAACGGCACGCTGCAGACCGACATCTTCAAGGAGTACATCGCACAGAAGGAGTGGCTCTTCCGGCCCGAGCCGCACCTGCGCCTGATCGGCGACCTGATGGAGCACTGCGCGGCGCACATCCCCGCGTACAAGCCGCTCTCGGTCTCCGGCTACCACATCCGCGAGGCCGGGGCGACGGCCGCGCAGGAGCTGGCGTACACCCTCGCCGACGGTTTCGGCTACGTCGAACTCGGCCTCTCCCGCGGCCTCGACGTCGACGTCTTCGCGCCCGGCCTCTCCTTCTTCTTCGACGCGCACCTCGACTTCTTCGAGGAGATCGCCAAGTTCCGCGCCGCCCGCCGGATCTGGGCCCGCTGGATGAAGGAGGTCTACGGCGCCAGGACCGACAAGGCCCAGTGGCTCCGCTTCCACACCCAGACCGCCGGCGTCTCCCTCACCGCCCAGCAGCCGTACAACAACGTCGTGCGGACCGCGGTCGAGGCGCTCGCGGCCGTCCTCGGCGGCACCAACTCCCTCCACACCAACGCCCTCGACGAGACCCTCGCGCTTCCCAGCGAGCAGGCCGCCGAGATCGCGCTGCGCACCCAGCAGGTGCTGATGGAGGAGACCGGCGTCGCCAACGTCGCCGACCCACTGGGCGGTTCCTGGTACGTCGAGCAGCTCACCGACCGAATCGAGGCCGACGCCGAGAAGATCTTCGAGCGGATCGAGGAGCGCGGTCTGCGCGCCCATCCGGACGGCAGGCACCCGATCGGCCCGATCACCTCCGGCATCCTGCGCGGCATCGAGGACGGCTGGTTCACCGGCGAGATCGCCGACTCCGCCTTCCGGTACCAGCGGTCCCTGGAGAAGGGCGAGAAGCGGGTCGTCGGCGTCAACGTCCACCACGGCTCGGTCACCGGCGACCTGGAGATCCTGCGGGTCGGCCACGAGGTCGAGCGGGAGCAGGTCCGGGTCCTCGGTGAGCGCAAGGGGCGGCGTGACGACGCCCGGGTCCGCACCTCGCTCGACGCGATGCTCACGGCGGCCCGGGACGGGGCGAACATGATCCCCCCGATGCTGGAGGCCGTCCGCGCCGAGGCCACGCTCGGCGAGATCTGCGACGCCCTGCGCGAGGAGTGGGGGGTCTACACGGAGCCCCCGGGCTTCTGATGCCCCGCCGGATCCCGCCCCTTCAGCCGGTGGCCGCCGCCGCGCCCAGGCCGCCCACCAGGAGCGCGGAGAGGCGGGCCACCCAAGGGGCGTCCACCGGTTCGGCGCTGACCAGGGCGCGGTGCACGACCGCGCCCGCGATGACGTCGAAGATCAGGTCGTCGGTGGCGTCCGCGGCCATCGGGTCGCGGCCCGCCGGGAGTTCGCCGCGCCGCTGGGCCCGCTCGCGGCCCGCCAGGACCAGCCGCTTCTGGCGGTCGACTATCGAGGCGCGGATGCGCTCGCGGAGCGGCTCGTCCCGGGTCGACTCGGCCACCACGGCCATGAGGGCCGTCTTCGTCTCGGGCCGTTCGAGGAGGGCCGCGAACTGCAGCACCACGTGTTCGATGTCGGCCTGGAGGGAACCCAGGTCGGGGAGTTCGAGTTCGTCGAAGAGGACGGCGACGGCGTCCACCACGAGCTCGTTCTTGTTGGCCCAGCGGCGGTAGAGGGTCGTCTTCGCGACCCCGGCGCGGCCGGCCACGTCCCCCATCGTGAGCTTGGACCAGCCCAGCTCGACCAGGGCCGCGCGGGTCGCCTCCAGGATGGCCGTGTCGGCCTCGGTGGAGCGGGGGCGCCCGGTGCGGCTGCCGCGGGGGTTGGTGCGCTTACACATGGAAAGCGACCATACCCGCCGGTAGGTATACCGCCAGAGGTCGGTGATGTGAGGCAGTTCACCGTGCGGATCCCGCCTCCGCCCTCCCGCCGGATCCTTCCCCGGAGTTACGCTACGACCTGTAGCGAAAGGCATTGAGCGGCCTGAGCGACAACCGCAGTGCCGGATGGGGATCCGGCGCGACAGAAGGTGCCGGGTGGGGACCCGGTGCCACCGAAGACGAAGAACCGTGTCGTCCACGCGTCTCGCACACCGGCGGGAGATGCGCGGACGGCGCGGTTCAGCCATGGCTTACCGGTTACGCGCGCGGAAGGGGGAGGATGTATCCATGCAGCCCCGAAACATGTCCATGAGCGGCGTCGTCGACCTCGCCGCGGTGAAGGCGGCCGGAGAGGCCAAGGCGAAGGCGGAGCAGGTGCGCGCCGAAGCCGCCCGGCAGGGTGGTTCCGCCGCCGTGCCCCCCTCGGCCCTGGTGATCGACGTCGACGAGGCCGGCTTCGAGCGCGATGTGCTCCAGCGCTCGGCCGAGGTTCCGGTCGTCCTCGACTTCTGGGCCGAGTGGTGTGAGCCGTGCAAGCAGCTCGGCCCCCTCCTGGAGCGCCTCGCCGTCGAGTACAACGGCCGCTTCCTGCTCGCGAAGATCGACGTCGACGCCAACCAGATGCTGATGCAGCAGTTCGGCATCCAGGGAATTCCGGCCGTTTTCGCGGTGGTCGCCGGTCAGGCGCTGCCGCTCTTCCAGGGCGCGGTGCCCGAGGCGCAGATCCGGGAGACCCTCGACCAGCTGATCCAGGTCGGCGAGGAGCGCTTCGGCCTCACCGGCATCGTCGTGGACGCGGACGCCAACGCCTCGGCCCCCGCGGCGCGGCGGCCCGGTCCGTACGACGCCCTCCTGGAGGCGGCCATGTCCGCGCTCGACGCGGGCGACCTGGCGGGCGCCGTCCAGGCGTACAAGAACGTGCTCGCCGACGACCCGGTCCACCCGGAGGCCAAGCTCGGCCTGGCGCAGGCCGAACTCCTCGCCCGGGTGCAGGACCTCGACCCGGCCGCCGTCCGCAAGAGCGCGGCGGACGATCCGGCCGACGTCACCGCGCAGATCGCCGCCGCCGACCTGGATCTGGTGGGCGGCCACGTGCAGGACGCCTTCGGGCGGCTCGTGGAGACCGTGCGCCGCACGGTGGGCGAGGACCGGAACGCGGCGCGGCTGCGCCTCCTGGAGCTGTTCGAGGTGATCGGCGCCGACGATCCCCGTGTGACGGCCGCCCGGCAGGCCCTCGCCCGGGTGCTTTTCTGAGGCGTTCCCGGCCCGCTCGCGGGCGCCGGATCGTCTGACGATTTGGCAGCAGCGTGACAAAACGCGGCCGCGCTTTACCAAAACTTGGTAATCGCGGCCGCTGTTACTTGCAGTAAATCGAACCCGGCGTTCTGTCCGGATTCATGTAGCGATCTCCTGACATTCCCCGTCGTTCGAACGCACCCAGCGTGCCCGTTCGGCCCCGGGCCGCCATGACGTGGTTATCCACCCGTTACTAGCCAGTAACGAACCCCCTTGTGCGGGGGCCCGGAATGGACCACGATCGGCGACGCTCGGTCCGAACCGCACCGCCCCGGCAACCAACCGGGAACGCGGCGAGGGTCCCCACCGAGTGGACCGGTGTTCCGGCACCGGTCGTGGACAGGGGGGTTCCCGATCTCACCGAACGGGGCCTGTCCAATCAGGTCGCGCTCGAAGGCGTGACCCATGGTTGTCGCTCGGGGGTGATCGCCGGTGATTCGGACGCGCATCGCGCCGCCTGATGCCTCGGCGCTCTCCTTCCCGAGGACGTAGCTCTTCTCCCATCCCAGGGCGGCCCCCCGGGCCCCTCCGGAGATGTACGTCCGAGAAGGAGGAATTCTCATGAAGTCCCAGGTTCGTGGCGGGACCAGATGGAAGCGGTTCGCCGTCGTCATGGTCCCGAGCGTGGCCGCGACGGCCGCGATCGGTGTCGGCCTCGCCCAGGGCGCGCTCGCCGCGTCCTTCAGCATCTCCGGCCAGGAATTCAAGGTTAAGGCCAACAGCCTCGTCGGTACGGACTTCGTCCAGTACGGCAGCGTGGACGCGGGCAAGGACCTCGAGGGCAAGGACTTCGCCGCCCCTGTGGCCGTGTCCGGCTTCTCCGAGGCCTGGATCACCAACATGTGCCAGTCGGTCGTCACGCCGAAGGTGCCGTTCATCGGTGACGTCACCCTCCGCCTGGAGGCCGGCACCGAGGCCGCCAAGACCGGCAAGGACGAGGACAAGGTCTACGCGAAGGGCATCTACCTCGATGTCTCCGAGCTCAAGGCCGACGCCGAGTTCAGCAACATCGACATCGGCGTCGCGGCCGGTGCCCTCCCGAAGTCGCAGGGCAAGCCGGGCATCCAGCCCAACACCAAGGCCAACCCGTACGGCTTCGGCCAGCGCGCCGAGCAGGCGACCCTGAGCAACGTGCAGCAGAAGGCCTGGGCCACCACGGCCGGCACCTTCAAGCTGCCCGACCTGCACCTGTCGCTGCACCGCGGCACGGACGCCGAGTGCTACTAGGACCGGCCGGTCCCTGAGGACCATCCGTCCGGAGGGTGGGGCCGTCGCGTGCGGTCCCACCCGCCAGGTTCCTTCTTCATCTTTCTCAGCAACACCGCTTCCAGGGAGCTGTTCCATGAGCGCCGAGATCCCCGCCTCCCGCGAAGTCCCCGAAAAGGAGAACCGGTTCAAGGTCTGGAGGCAGACCCGGCCCTTCTGGGCGGGACTGTTCACCATGATCGGCGGCGTACCGATCGCCTACCTGCCGTACGGGGACATGCGGCTCGGCAACGTCACGCTCGCCATGCAGACGACCGCCGGAGCCGGCGCGCTGATCATCGGCGTCCTGCTGATCACGCTCGGTCTGACGATGTGGTTCCAGCCCGTCGTCCGGGTCTTCGCGGGCATCGCGTCGATCGTCCTGGCACTCGTCTCCATCCCGGTGTCGAACTTCGGCGGCCTCGTCATCGGATTCCTGTTCGCCCTCGTCGGAGGCGGCATGTCCGCCGCCTGGGCGCCCGCGCCCCCGGTCGAGGAGACCCAGGACGCAGAGCACGACGGTCGGCCGGAGGCCTCGGACGAGGCCGGCGCGGAGCCCGCGACGGAGGTCGTGCCCGCGGCCCTGGTCCCGGAGCAGCGCGAGGCGGAGCAGCAGGCGACCGAAACGACGATCGACGCCAACGGCGGGAGGAACAGTGCGGGGTGACGAGACTCAGTCGGCGCTCGCGAAGGAGGGCCCGCGGCACGCGGCCCCGCGCAAGTCGCTGCTGAACAGGATCCAGGGACCCGCGGGGAAGGCGATGGCCCTGGCGGCCATGCCGACCGCGGTGTTCGTGGGGATGGGCCTCACGCCCAGGCTCGCCCTCGCCGACGACAAGGACGTCCCCTTCGCTCCCGGTCCCTGCGTGACGCGCTCGGACGAGCCGGCGCCGGAGGCGACGGACACCGCGACGCCGAAGGAGAGCACGAAGCCCACCGCCACGGCCAAGCCGACGGACACCCCCTCGGCCACCGCCACGCCCTCCGCCACCGCGACGCCGACCTCGGCCCCGACGCCCGCCGCGACGCAGACCGGACAGACCGCCGTGCCGCAGACGCAGGGAGGCGCGACGACCGCCCCCGCGCCCGCCGCGACCTCCACGGCCACCCCCTCGCCGACGCAGTCCAGGAACCCGCTGGACCCGCTGGGCGTGGGCGACGCCCTCAAGGACCTCTTCGACGGCCCCGACCAGGAGCCGACGGCCACGGCCACGGCCACGGCCACGGCGGCGCCGACCACGGCCGCGCCCGAGCAGACCGGGGCCCCCGCCGACGAGCCGCCGGCGACCGGGGAGCCGTCCACGACCGCCACCACGGCCCCGAAGCCGAAGACGGACGCGGCCACGGAGGAGACGAGGACGGCGATCGAGAAGGCCGCCGGCGAGGCGGGCGTGAAGGTCGAGGAGCTCCCGGAGGGCGCCAAGGGCCTCGACGTCACGAAGGACACGGACATACCCGACGGGGCCAAGCCCCGCTTCCCGTGCCCCGAGTACGACGCGCAGGCGCTCGCCGACGCCGAGCTGGAGCCCGGCATCCCGCTGCTGCCGGACGAGCCGTGGCGCCTGGAGAGCACCAAGCTCACGCTGCACGGCCTGAAGTACCACGGCATCGTCGAGGTGAAGACCGGCAGCGGCAAGATCAAGAAGGTGCTGAAGTTCACCGCGTCCGGGGTGGAGATCAGGGACCTGCACCAGCTGACGGAGCACTCCGAGGGCCGGACGGCGCACGTCCGGTCCACCCCCGGCAAGGAGTCGACCATCACCGACGGCACGGTGACGATGTACACGGAGGAGCTGAAGGGCAACCTCATCGGCCTCATCCCGATCACCTTCAGCCCCGAGGCCCCGCCGCCGCTGAACCTCCCGGAGGTCTTCTTCACCAACGTGAAGCTCAAGCAGGCGGGCCAGTTCGGCGGCACCCTCCGCATCCCGGGCCTCCGCAACACGATCGAGCCGAGCTGATCCCCCACACGATCGAGCCGAGCCGATCCCCGTACCACTCCGGGAGCCGCACACGACGAGGCCCCCGTCCGCACCGGACGGGGGCCTCGTCGTGCGTCGGGCGCGTCAGGCGTGCTCGCCGCCGCCCAGGTGGTGGACGCGGACCATGTTGGTCGTGCCGGGGACGCCGGGGGGCGAGCCGGCGGTGATGACCATGGTGTCGCCCGCGTTGTGGCGCTGGAGCTTGAGGAGCTCGGCGTCCACGAGGTCGACCATGGCGTCCGTGTTGTCCACGAACGGGACGAGGAAGGACTCCACGCCCCAGCTCAGGGTGAGCTGGTTGCGGGTGCCCTCGTCCGTCGTGAAGGCGAGGATCGGCTGCTGCGTGCGGTAGCGCGAGAGGCGGCGCGCGGTGTCGCCGGACTGCGTGAAGGCGATCAGCGCCTTGCCGTCGAGGAAGTCCGCGATCTCGCAGGCCGCGCGGGCGACGGAGCCGCCCTGGGTGCGCGGCTTCTTGCCCGGGACCAGGGGCTGGAGGCCCTTGGAGAGGAGCTCCTCCTCGGCCGCGGCGACGATCTTCGACATCGTCTTCACGGTCTCGATCGGGTACGCGCCGACCGAGGACTCGGCCGAGAGCATGACCGCGTCGGCGCCGTCCAGGATCGCGTTGGCGACGTCGCTCGCCTCGGCGCGGGTCGGCCGGGAGTTGGTGATCATCGACTCCATCATCTGGGTGGCGACGATGACCGGCTTGGCGTTGCGGCGGCACATCTCCACGAGGCGCTTCTGCACCATCGGGACCTTCTCCAGCGGGTACTCCACCGCGAGGTCGCCGCGGGCCACCATGACGGCGTCGAAGGCGGCGACGACGTCCGCCATGTTCTCGACCGCCTGCGGCTTCTCCACCTTGGCGATGACGGGGACCCGGCGGCCCTCCTCGTCCATCACCTTGTGGACGTCCTTGACGTCGTTGGCGTCGCGGACGAAGGACAGGGCGACCATGTCGCAGCCCATCCGCAGCGCGAAGCGCAGGTCGTCGACGTCCTTCTCCGACAGCGCGGGCACGTTGACCGCCGCGCCGGGCAGGTTGATGCCCTTGTGGTCGGAGATGACGCCGCCCTCGACGACGATGGTCTTGACCCGGGGGCCGTCGACCTCGACGACGCGCAGCTCGACGTTGCCGTCGTTGATCAGGACCTGGTCGCCCTTGGAGACGTCGCCCGGCAGACCCTTGTAGGTGGTGCCGCAGATCGACTTGTCGCCCGGGACGTCCTCGGTGGTGATGGTGAACTCGTCACCGCGCACCAGCTCGACCGGTCCCTCCGCGAAGGTCTCCAGACGGATCTTGGGGCCCTGGAGGTCGGCGAGGACGCCGACGGCGCGCCCGGTGTCCGCGGAGACCTGCCGGACGCGGTCGTACCGCTCCTGGTGCTCCGCCTGGGACCCGTGGCTGAAGTTGAATCGGGCCACGTTCATACCGGCCTCGATGAGAGCCTTCAGCTGCTCATACGAGTCGACGGCGGGGCCCAGCGTGCAGACGATTTTGGAACGGCGCATGAGGCGGATCCTATCGGTTTGTTTCACTGCGGAATATTCCGTCTGGCGGAAAGTACAAATGGGCGCGGGCCCGCTCAGGCGTTCACTCGTTCGAGCTCGCCCCTTCCAGAACGAGCGCGTAGCTCTGGCGCGCGATCTCCAGCTCCTCGTCCGTCGGCACCACCGCGACCGCCACCCGCGCGTACACCGGCGAGATGATCCGGGCCTCGTCGGAACGCACGGAGTTCAGGTCCGCGTCCACCGCGAGCCCCAGCTCCTCCAGGCCCGCGATCGCAGCCTCCCGCACCGGCGCCGCGTTCTCGCCGACCCCCGCCGTGAACGCCACCGCGTCCACCCGGCCGAGCACCGCGTAGTACGCCCCGATGTACTTCTTGAGCCGGTGGACGTAGATGTCGAAGGCGAGCGCCGCCCGCTCGTCGCCCTCGTCGATCCGCCGGCGGATCTCCCGCATGTCGTTGTCGCCGCAGAGCCCCACGAGACCCGACCTCTTGTTCAGCAGCACGTCGATCTCGTCCGCCGACATCCCCGCCACCCGCTTCAGGTGGAAGGTCACCGCCGGGTCGATGTCGCCCGAGCGGGTGCCCATGACGAGGCCCTCCAGGGGCGTCAGACCCATCGAGGTGTCCACGCAGCGGCCGCCCCGCACCGCCGACGCCGAGGCGCCGTTCCCCAGGTGCAGCACGATCACGTTCACCTCCTCCGGCTCCTTGCCGAGCAGCCGCGCCGTCTCCCGCGAGACGTACGCGTGCGAGGTGCCGTGGAAGCCGTACCGGCGGATCCGGTGCGCGTCGGCGGTCTCCACGTCGATCGCGTACCGCGCCGCCGACTCCGGCATCGTCGTGTGGAAGGCGGTGTCGAAGACCGCCACCTGCGGCAGGTCCGGACGCATCGCCATCGCCGTACGGATGCCGACGAGGTTCGCCGGATTGTGCAGCGGCGCCACCGGCACGAGCCGCTCGATCTCCGCGAGCACCTCGTCGTCGATCACCGTCGGCTCCGTGAACCGCAGCCCGCCGTGCACCACCCGGTGGCCGATCGCCGCCAGCTCGGGGGAGTCGAGGCCCAGACCGTCCGTCGCCAGCTCCTCGGCGACCGCCTTCAGCGCGGCCGCGTGATCCGCGATCGGCCCGCTCCTCTCCCGCTTCCCGCCGCCCCGGAGCGGGGTGTGCACGATCCGCGAGGTCTCCTCGCCGATCCGCTCCACCAGCCCCTGCGCCAGGCGGCTGTCGTCACGCATGTCGAGCAGCTGGTACTTCACCGACGAGGAGCCGGAGTTGAGGACCAGCACGCGGGAGGGAGGGGTCGTGGACGCGTTCGCGGGGGTGGCGGTCATGCCGGGAGCTCCTGGGACTGGGACTGGATCGCCGTGATGGCGACCGTGTTGACGATGTCGCTGACGAGCGCGCCGCGCGAGAGGTCGTTCACGGGCTTGCGCAGACCCTGGAGCACCGGGCCGACGGCCACGGCGCCGGCCGAACGCTGCACGGCCTTGTAGGTGTTGTTGCCCGTGTTGAGGTCCGGGAAGATCAGCACGGTCGCCTGACCGGCGACCTCCGAACCCGGCAGCTTGGTCGCCGCGACCGACGGCTCGACGGCCGCGTCGTACTGGATCGGGCCCTCGATCCGCAGCTCCGGATGCGCCTCCCGGACCAGCTTCGTCGCCTCCCGCACCTTGTCCACGTCCGCGCCGGAGCCCGACGTGCCCGTGGAGTACGAGAGCATCGCGATCCGCGGCTCCACCCCGAAGCGGGCCGCGGTCGCCGCCGACTGGGCGGCGATGTCCGCCAGCTGCTCGGCGTTCGGGGCGGGGTTGACCGCGCAGTCGCCGTACACGAGCACCTTGTCGGCGAGGCACATGAAGAACACCGAGGAGACGATCGACGCGTCCGGCTTCGTCTTGATGATCTCGAACGCGGGCCGGATCGTCGCCGCCGTGGAGTGCACCGACCCCGACACCATGCCGTCGGCGAGACCCTCCTGCACCATCAGGGTGCCGAAGTAGTTCACGTCCGAGACGACGTCGTACGCCAGCTCGACGGTGACGCCCTTGTGGGCCCGCAGCGCCGCGTACTTCTCGGCGAAGGAGTCCCGCAGCTCCGAGGTCTGCGGGTCGATCAGCTGCGTGTCGCCCAGGTTCACGCTCAGGTCGGCGGCCTTCTTGCGGATGGCCTCGACGTCGCCGAGCAGCGTCAGGTCGCAGACGTCACGGCGGACCAGCACGTCCGCCGCGCGCAGCACCCGCTCCTCGGTGCCCTCCGGCAGCACCACCCGGCGCCGGTCGGTCCGGGCCTGTTCGAGCAGCTCGTGCTCGAACATCATCGGGGTGACCCGGCCGCTGCGCGCGACCGAGATCCGCTTGAGGAGGTCGGCGGTGTCCACGTGCCGCTCGAAGAGGCCGAGGGCGGTCTCCGCCTTGCGCGGGGTCGCCGCGTTCAGCTTGCCCTCCAGCGCGAACAGCTCGGCGGCGGTCGGGAAGCTGTTGCCGGGCACGGAGATCACCGGCGTGCCGGGCGCGAGGCGGGCCGCCAGGGTCAGGATCTCGTCGTCGGGCCGCTCGTTCAGCGTGAGCAGCACACCGGCGATCGGCGGGGTGCCGGCCGAGTGCGCGGCGAGCGCGCCGACGACCAGGTCGGCCCGGTCCCCGGGAGTGACGACGAGACAGCCCGGCGTCAGCGCCTTGAGGAAGTTCGGCAGCATCGCGCCGCCGAAGACGAAGTCGAGCGCGTCCCGCGCCAGCCCCGCGTCGTCGCCGAGGACGACGGAGGCGCCCAGCGCGTGGGTGATCTGGGCGACCGTGGGCGCGGCGAGCGCCGGCTCGTCGGGCAGCACGTAGCAGGGGACCGGCAGCCGGGCCGCGAGCCGCTCGGCGATGGCCCCGCGGTCCTCGCCGGAGACCCGGTTGACGACCATCGCGAGCACGTCGCAGCCGAGCCCGTCGTACGCCCGGAAGGCGTTGCGCGCCTCGGCCCGCACGGACTCGGCGGGCTGGCCCTTGCCGCCGACCACCGGGATGACGGAGGCGCCGAACTCGTTGGCGAGGCGCGCGTTGAGCGCGAGCTCGTCGGGGAGCTGGGTGGCGGCGAAGTCGGTGCCGAGGACGAGGACGACCTCGTAGTCGCGGGCGACGGCGTGGAAGCGGTCGACGAGCCGGGAGACCAGCTCGTCGGTGCCCCGCTCGGCCTGGAGCGCGGAGGCCTCGTGATAGTCCATGCCGTAGACCGACGACGGGTCCTGCGAGAGCCGGTAGCGGGCGCGCAGCAGATCGAAGAGCCGGTCGGGACGGTGGTGCACCAGCGGACGGAACACCCCCACCCGGTCCACCTGGCGGGTGAGGAGCTCCATGACTCCCAGCTCGACGACCTGGCGGCCGTCACCGCGGTCGATCCCGGTCACGTACACGCTGCGCGTCACGCCGTGGTCTCCTGTCCAGTCCTGCGGAAGGGCCGAGCGGTGCCCTCGAGGCACCGGTCCGCGGCCCGTGGGTCAATCGACAGTGCTCAGAAAGCCCCGATAGGGCGGCATTACCCCCTTGACAATACCTCCGCCGATGGTTAGGTCGCCCGCCGGGCGAAGGGCCCGGAAAGCCGGGACGAAAGGCCTCCGCGGGCCCCCGGCCGGGACGCGCGGACCGGCGACGGCCACGCCCGTCGGGCGGCGCGTGTGAGAATTGGAGTGGCTCACAACGGACCGCGACCGAGCAGGAGACCAAGCACGATGCGCATCGGAGTTCTCACCGCAGGCGGCGACTGCCCCGGCCTGAACGCAGTGATCCGGTCGGTCGTACACCGGGCCGTCACCCACTACGGCGACGAGGTCATCGGCTTCGAGGACGGCTACGCGGGCCTCCTCGACGGCCGCTACCGCCCTCTCGACCTCAACGCCGTCAGCGGCATCCTCGCCCGCGGCGGCACCATCCTCGGCTCCTCCCGCCTGGAGCGCGACCGCTTCCGCGCGGCCTGCGACAACGCCAAGGAGCTCATCGAGAAGAGCGGCTTCGACGCGCTCGTCCCGATCGGCGGCGAGGGCACCCTCACCGCGGCCCGGATGCTCCACGAGGCCGGCGTGCCGGTCGTCGGCGTCCCCAAGACCATCGACAACGACATCTCCTCCACCGACCGCACCTTCGGCTTCGACACCGCCGTCGGCGTCGCCACCGAGGCCATGGACCGGCTCAAGACCACCGCCGAGTCCCACCAGCGCGTGATGGTCGTCGAGGTGATGGGCCGCCACGCCGGCTGGATCGCCCTGGAGTCCGGCATGGCCGGCGGCGCCCATGGCATCTGCCTCCCCGAGCGGCCCTTCGACCCCGCCGACTTGGTCAAGATGGTCGAGGAGCGCTTCTCCCGCGGCAAGAAGTTCGCCGTCATCTGCGTCGCCGAGGGGGCCCACCCCGCCGAGGGCACGATGGACTACGTCAAGGGCGAGATCGACCAGTTCGGCCACGAGCGCTTCCAGGGCATCGGCACGGCCCTCGCGTACGAACTCGAGCGCCGCCTCGGCAAGGAGGCCCGCCCCGTCATCCTCGGCCACGTCCAGCGCGGCGGCACGCCGACCGCGTACGACCGCGTGCTCGCCACCCGCTTCGGCTGGCACGCGGTGGAGGCCGTGCACCGCGGCGACTTCGGCCGCATGACGGCCCTGCGCGGCACGAACGTCGAGATGGTGCCGCTGGCCGAGGCCGTGACCCAGCTCAAGAGGGTCCCCGAGGACCGCATGCGCGAGGCCGAGTCGGTCTTCTAGCCGGGACCCCCGGGCGAACCGAGTGGCCCCGACCGTCCCCCCGTGGACTGTCGGGGCCACTCCGCCGTGTCCGGCACCCCCCCGGAAATGCCGGATTCCACTCTTGAGCCCCGGCGCGAGATCAACAAGGCTTGGGGCTGTCCCGGACATGTCCCAACCCTGTCCGGGGGAGGGGGGACGCGCGGATGACGCCGGGGGAGCACGCTCCTGATCCACGGGAGGCACGGAACCCCGCCGAGTTCCTCGCGCGCCTCCAGGCCCTCAAGGACTGGTCGGGCCTGACCTACCGCGAGCTGTCGGCGCGCGCGGAGACGCGCGGCGACGTCCTGCCCCGCTCCACGGTGGCGAACATGCTGGCCCGCCCGACCCTGCCCCGCGAGGAACTGCTCACCGCCTTCGTGCGCGCGTGCGGGGTGGAAGACGGTGAGGCGGAGGCCTGGCGGACGGTACGGAGGGAACTGGCGACCCGGAGGGCGTACGGGGCGGACCGGGCGGGGGCGGTGCCGGGAGCCGGGATGGAGGCGGCGCCGGGAGCCGAGGCGGAGGCGACGGACGACGGGGCGCAGGCGGGGGCCATGGGCCCGGGCCCCGCCGAGGCGCCCGCCGGCCCCGAGGGGGCTGAGGGGCCCGACGCCGCCGGTGGTCTCGGTGGTTCCGGTGACCTTGGCGGCCCCGGCGGTCCCGGTGATGGCAGTGCGGCCGGTTCCCCGGGCGGGCCGGGTTCCCCGGCCGGGACCGCTTCCCGGATACGGCGCGCCCTCGTCGCGACGGTCGCGTTCGCCGGGCTCGTGCTGGCCGGCGGCAGCGTCGTCGCCTTCCTGCGGGACGGGCACGCCGGGCACCCGCCCCGCACCCCCACCGCCCCCGCCGCCGGGGACGTCCGGATCCGCGTGGCCGGCACCGACTTCTGCCTCGGCGAGCGGCGCGGCACCCGCAGCGGCCAGGTCCACCAGCTGCCCTGCGCCGCCGCGGGCCTCCCGCGCTACTCGCTGGCGGAGGCGGGCGGCGGCCGGTGGAGGATCGTTTCGGACCACCCCGACTTCGGACCCGGCTGCTCCGGCATCCCCTCGGGCGGCCGGATACCCGACGCCGCGTACGAGGACTCCGAGTGCGGCGACCCGACCAGGGTCGAGTCCTTCGCCCTGGAGGCGTACGGCACCCCCGTCGAGGGCTACCGGATCGTCCCGGTGGACTCCGCGACCCCCGGCAGCTGCGTCACCGTCGTCGGCGACCGCTCGGCCGCCTGGGCCCGGCTCGCCCAGGCGCCCTGCGCACCGGACGCGGCCGGGCAGCTCTTCGACTTCGACCGGTGGGACTGAGGCGGCCCGGTCGGGACGTGCGCGAAGGCGTCGCCGACGGGACCGCGGCCGGGAGCACCGAGGTCCTGGCGGAGCCTCAGGGAGCCTCGACCAGACGGGCCTTGAGCGCCGTCACCACCGCCGGGTCGAGCCCCACGTGGCCGGTGACGTACTCGTACACCGAGCCGTACCGCTCGCGCAGGTCCACGAGGAACAGCCGGATGACGTCGGCGGGCGCCCGGCCGTAGCCCGGCCAGCGCGGCTCCCGGCCCGGGTGCGCGGCCCGCCAGTCGGCGATCAGCCGCTCCGTGGCCAGCTCGGTGAGCGCGAAGTCCGCGAGGATCTCCTCGTCCGGGACCTCCAGGAGGCCGAGGACGACGGCCGCGAGCAGACCCGTGCGGTCCTTCCCGGAGGCGCAGTGGAAGACGAGCGGCCCCTCGGCGGCGGCGATCAGCTCCAGGGCCGCACGGAGCTCCTCCGCCCCGTCCTCGGCGACCTCGGCGAAGCGGTCGGCGAGGTAGCGCCACGGGTCGAGGGCCGGGTCGATCGCCTCCTGGTCGTAGGGGCGGTGCTCGATGGAGAGGTTGTGCCAGGAGACCCCCTCGGTCTCCGGCAGGCGGCCCTTTCCGGCGATCTCCCACGGATAGCGCAGGTCGATCACCGTGCCCACGCCCAGCGCGCGGAAGCGCTCCAGGTCGGCGGGGCCGGCGTCCGCGAGCTTGCCGAGGGAGTCGGAACGGTAGAGGGTCTCCCACCGCACGGTCCCGCCGTCGGCGGTCCGATAGCCGCCCAGGTCACGGAAGTTGTGGAGTCGGTCGAAGGGTATGTGTCGTCTCACGGCCGCCAATGTACGTCCCCGGTCCCGGACGGCCTACGGGCCGACCGCCGCCCAGAAGTGGCCGGTGATCCCGTCCAGGTAGGCGCGTCCCTCGTCGCCGGTCGTCCCCGGGGCGCCCCAGCTGCTGACCGCCGTCACCAGGGCGTGGTAGTCCGAGTGGAGCTGCTGGAGCGCGGCCTCCACGATCCGCTTCGGCAGCGGCACCAGCTTCACGGTCGGCTTCACGTACGCCTGCCAGCGGGTGGTCGCCGCGTCGCGCAGCAGCTCGGCGAGGGCCTCGTCGCCGCCGGTCGCGGTGATCAGGGCGCGCGGGCCGAGGCCGAGCGCCTCGGCGAGGGCGGCCGTCTGGCGTTCGGTGCCGCGCCAGCGGCCCTCGTCCTCCATCCGCTGGTACGCGTGGGTCGCCACGCCCACCCGCCGGGCGAGCTCCTCGACGGAGAGCCCGCGCGCCACCCGGTGCTCGCGCAGGGTGGAGGCGGTGGCGATGAGGTCCGCGGGGGAGCACCACAGGACGCCCGCGAGGGCGGTGAGCTCCTGCTCGTTCGGGACCGCCCGGCCGCGTTCCCAGGCGAAGACGGTCTCGGGTTCGACGAAGAGGCCGTACTGCGCCCGCAGGCCGTAGGCGACGTGTTCGGGAAGCATGCCGAGGCCCTCGCGGAGGCGGCGGGCGGCCTGGGCGTCGAAGGGCGGGGAGGGTTGGTGCACCCGGCCACGGTAGGTGCGGAGGGTGACGGCTGGCTACGGTGTGTTCTTCCAACATGCGGCGTCGTAGGAACGTGGGAACCAGGCGGTAACAGCGGGTCCGCTCAGTGACCGCGCGCCGGCCCGCCGAGCCAGCGGTACTGGAGCTCGGGGCGACCGATCTGCCCGTACTGCGGGGCGCGCACGGCCCGGCCCTCCGTGACCAGGTGCTCGAGGTAGCGGCGGGCGGTGATCCGGGAGATCCCCACGGCCGTGCCCGCCTCGGCGGCGGTGAGCCCCGCCGGGGCGGACCGGAGGGTGCGCGTGACGGCTTCGAGCGTCGGGGCGCTGAGGCCCTTGGGGAGCGCGGCGGGGTGCGGGGCCCGGAGCGCGGCGAGGGCCCGGTCCACCTCGTCCTGGCCGGAGGCCTCCCCGGCGGCCGCCCGGAACTCGGCGTACCGGGCGAGCCGGTCCCGGAGGGTGGCGAAGGCGAACGGCTTCAGGACGTACTGGACGACGCCGAGGGACACGCCCTCGCGGACGACGGCCAGGTCGCGGGCGGAGGTCACCGCGATGACGTCCGCGGAGTGGCCGGCGGCCCGCAGGGCCCGCAGCAGCTGGAGGCCGTGGCCGTCGGGCAGGTAGAGGTCGAGCAGGATCAGGTCGACCGGCGTCCGGTCCAGGATCCGCACGGCCTCTGCCCGCGAGTGCGCGACCCCGACGACGGTGAAGCCCTCGACGCGTCCGGCGTAGAGCGCGTGGGCGTCGGCGGCGACGGGATCGTCCTCGACGACGAGGACCCGAAGGGGCTGCGCACTCACGGAGCCACCTCCGCACCGGTCGCCTCGGAGGTCCCGGCTGCTTCGGAGGCCCCGGTCGGCCCGTCGCCGCCGGGGCGTACGGACCGGTGCGGGGCGCCGGGCCCGCCCGGGTACGCGAGGTCGCGGGGGCCGCCGGCCCACCCCGGCACGGCCGGGTCGAGACCGGCCCCCGGGGTGCGGGCCCGGCGCGGGTGGCCGGGCTCGTCCGGGGTTTCGGCCTGACCCGGGGCGCCGGGTCCGCCCGGGGTTTCGGCCTGGCGCGGGATGTCGGGCTCGCCCGGGGTTTCGGTCCGACTGGGGTGGTCGGGGGCGTCCGGGTCTTCGACCCGGCCCGGGTGCCTGGGGGCGTCCGGGGTTTCGGCCTGGCTCGGGCGTCCGGGGGCGCCCGGACCTGCGGCCCGACGGGAGTGGCCGGGCTCGTCCGAGGCCTCGGGGGGTCTTGCGCCCGTCCCGTGCGGTCCGTCCCCTTCGTCCGTCCACTCCGCGGCCTCCCCCCGCAGGGGCAGGCGGACGGTGAACTGTGCGCCGCCCTCCTCCGCCTCCGCGAGGTGCAGGGTGCCCGAGGCGCGGGAGACCGCCTGGCCCACCAGGGCGAGGCCGAGGCCGCGGCCGGGGCCCCGGGTGGACCAGCCGCGGCCGAGGACCGCCTCCCGGTCGGCGGGGCGGACGCCCGGGCCGCTGTCGCCGACCCGGAGCAGCAGCTCGCCGTCGCCCGCGCGGGCCGCGACCGTGACCGTCACGCGCGCGTGCGGGGTCCCGCCGGCCGCCTCCACCGCGTTGTCGATGAGGTTGCCCAGGATCGTCACCAGGTCCCGGGAGGGCAGGGCCGCCGGGACCCGGCCGTCGTCGATGCGGCTGTCCTCGGTGAGGACCAGTTCCACGCCCCGCTCGTTGGCCTGCGCCGCCTTGCCCAGCAGCAGCGCCGCGAGGACCGGTTCGCCGACGGCGTCGACGACGCGGTCGGTGAGCGCCTGGGCGAGTTCCAGCTCCGCCGTGGCGAACTCCACCGCCTCGGCCACCCGGCCCAGTTCGATGAGCGACACGACCGTGTGCAGCCGGTTCGCCGCCTCGTGGGCCTGGGAGCGGAGCGCCTCCGTGAAGCCCCGCTCGGAGTCCAGCTCGCCGGAGAGCGCCTGGAGTTCGGTGCGGTCCCGGAGCGTGACGACGGTGCCGCGCCGCTCCCCGCCCACCACCGGGCGGGTGTTGACCACGAGGACCCGGTCGGCCGTCAGGTGCGTCTCGTCGACGCGCGGCTCCGAGGAGAGCAGCGCGCCGGTCAGGGACGCGGGCAGGCCGAGCTCCGCGGCCGGCCGGCCCACCACGCCTTCGTCCAGGCCGAGGAGCTCCCGCGCGCCGTCGTTGATGAGGGCGATCCGCCGCCCGCCGTCGAGCATCACGAGCCCTTCCCGCACCGCGTGCAACGCGGCCTCGTGGTAGTCGTGCATGCGGCTCAGCTCCGTGGCGTTCATGCCGTGCGTGTGGCGGCGCAGGCGCGCGTTCACGACGTACGTCCCCGCCCCGCCGAGCACGAGCGCCGCGCCCGCCATGCCGAGCAGGGCGGTCACCTGCTCCCGTACCTGCTCGCTGATCTTGTCGATCGTGATGCCCGCGCTCACCAGGGCGACGACCCGGCCGTGGCGGTCGAAGACGGGGGCCACCGTCCGCACGGAGGGGCCGAGGACGCCCAGGTGGGTCTCGGAGTAGAGCCGGCCCTGCCGCGCCTGCTCGATGTGCCCGAGGTACGTGCGGCCTATCTGCTCCGGCTCGGGATGCGTCCAGCGGGTGCCGTCCGGGGCCATGACCACCACGAAGGCGACGCCCGCGTGGCGGCGCAGCGACTCCGCGTACGGCTGGAGGGCGGCCGTCGGGTCGGCGGAGCGGGCGGCGGCGACCACGGACGGGGAGTCGGCGACGGCGGCGGCGGTCGCCGTGGACTGGCGCCGGGCGGTCTCCTCGGCCTGCGCGAGGTCCGTGACGTACGCGAAGACCGCGCACCCCGCCACGACGACGGCCACGAGCACGACCTGCATCGCGAAGAGCTGACCGGCCAGACTGCGGGGACGGGGGAGGGGGAAACGCATGCGGCGCATGCCGGTAAGTGTGCACGTGGGAATGTGCGCGGCGGCACCGCGTTTTCGAATCGTGCCCTTCCGGCCGGGCCGCTCCTCGTTTCGGTCGTGAACGAAACGTACGTAACCGTGACCCCGGTCACAGGCTGGTGGATAGTCGCGGAGGTCCACCGGGACGTGGACACCCACCAGCACGAGGAGGATCCCGTGGCCGCACGCCGGGACCGTACCCACTATCTGTATCTGGCCGTCATCGGCGCCGTGCTGCTCGGCATCACGGTCGGGTTCCTGGCGCCGGGCGTCGCCGTGGAGCTCAAGCCGCTGGGCACCGGCTTCGTCAACCTGATCAAGATGATGATCTCGCCGATCATCTTCTGCACGATCGTGCTCGGCGTCGGCTCGGTCCGGAAGGCCGCGAAGGTCGGCGCCGTCGGCGGCCTCGCCCTCGGCTACTTCCTCGTGATGTCGACCGTCGCACTCGCGATCGGTCTGCTCGTCGGCAACCTCCTGGAACCCGGCTCCGGGCTCCACCTCACCAAGGAGATCGCCGAGGCCGGCGCGAAGCAGGCCGAGGGCGCGCACGAGTCGACGCCGGACTTCCTGCTCGGGATCATTCCGAAGACCCTCGTCTCGGCCTTCACCGAGGGCGAGGTCCTCCAGACCCTCCTCGTCGCCCTCCTCGCCGGCTTCGCGCTCCAGGCCATGGGCGCCGCCGGGGAACCCGTCCTGCGCGGCATCGGGCACATCCAGCGGCTCGTCTTCCGCATCCTCGGCATGATCATGTGGGCCGCGCCGGTCGGCGCGTTCGGTGCGATCGCGGCCGTCGTCGGCGCGACCGGCGCCGCCGCCCTCAAGTCCCTCGCCGTCATCATGATCGGCTTCTACCTGACCTGCGGGCTCTTCGTCTTCGTGGTCCTCGGCGCGCTGCTCCGCCTGATCGCCGGGATCAACATCTGGTCGCTCCTGAAGTACCTGGGACGCGAGTTCCTGCTGATCCTCTCCACCTCCTCCTCGGAGTCCGCGCTGCCCCGGCTCATCGCGAAGATGGAACACCTGGGCGTCAGCAAGCCGGTCGTCGGCATCACCGTGCCGACGGGCTACTCCTTCAACCTCGACGGCACCGCGATCTACCTGACGATGGCCTCGCTCTTCACCGCCGAGGCGATGGGAGACCCGCTGTCGGTCGGCGAGCAGATCTCGCTCCTCGTCTTCATGATCATCGCCTCGAAGGGGGCGGCGGGCGTCACCGGCGCGGGGCTCGCCACCCTCGCGGGCGGCCTCCAGTCGCACCGGCCCGAGCTGGTCGACGGGGTCGGCCTGATCGTCGGCATCGACCGCTTCATGAGCGAGGCGCGCGCCCTCACCAACTTCGCGGGCAACGCGGTCGCGACGGTGCTCGTCGGCACGTGGACGAAGGAGATCGACAAGGCGCGGGCGGTGGAGGTGCTGGCCGGGAGGGTCCCCTTCGACGAGACGACCCTCGTGGACGACCACGGGACGACGGCGGTGCCGGACCAGCGTGCGGACCAGGGCGACGAGAAGGCCCGCGCGGGCGTCTAAACCCTGCCCCGGAGCCCCCGGGCCCGAACACCCGGGACCTCGCCCCGCTCCCGAACCCTGACCCGGAGCTCCCGGGCCCGAGCCCCGAGCTCCGGAGCCTGGACCCGAGCCCCCGGACCCCGGACCCGAGCCCTGGGGCCTCGCCCCGCTCCCCGGCCTCGGGGCTCGGTCGGCTCCGGCCCGCGGGGCGGCCCCCGCCGTGTGGGCAGTCGTCCCGCTGGGGCAGGGGCCCCCTGCTCGAGCGAAGCCGAGAGCTCGGGGGAGGGTGGGCACACGGGACGGCGCCCTTCAGCGGCGCCTCCGCGTTCCGCGCCCGGACCCGCACCACGTGTGCGCCGCACAGCGGGTGCGGGTCCGGGCGCATGAGCCTCGGGCGCCGGCAAGGGGCGCCGTTCCGTTGTGCCCACCCGTTCCGCCCCTTGCGGAACGCCTGCCCACAACGGTGGGGTGGGCACCGCCCCGGCGACTGCCCACAACGGGGGCGTCGGCCCGGTGGCGCGAGGGGGCGGAGCGGACGGGGAGCGGGGGCGCGGGCGGGCGTGTGGTGCGTCAGGTCGTGTTCAGGAGGGCCAGTTCCTCCGGGGAGAGCCGCAGGGACGCCGCCCCCGCCGAGTCCCGGGCAGTCTCCGGGCGGCTCGCGCCCGGGATCGGGAGGACCGTCTCCGAGCGGGTCAGGAGCCAGGCGAGGGCCACGCGCTGGGGGCTGACGCCGCGCGCCCGGGCCACACGGTGGAAGGCGCCGAACTCCGGGTCCTCCTCCAGGGCGGACGCCCCGTCCAGGGAGCTGCGCGAGATCCCGCCCAGGGGGCTCCACGGCAGGAAGGCGAGGCCGAGTTCCGCGCAGAGCCGCAGCTCCGCCTCGCCGTCCCGTACCGCCGGCGAGTAGCGGTTCTGCACGGAGACCAGCCGGTCGCCGAGGACCTCGCGGGCCACCCGTATCCGGGAGACGTCCACGTTCGAGACGCCGGCGAGGCGGATCGTGCCCGCGTCCAGCAACTCCCGTACCGCCCCGAGGGATTCGGCGTACGGGACCGCCGGGTCCGGCTTGTGCAGCTGGTAGAGGCCGATCGCGTCGCCGCCGAGCCGTCGCGCCGAGGCCTCCGCCGCCCGCCGCAGGTGCTCGGGCCGGCCGTCCACGGTCCACCCGCCGTCCGCCGTGCGCCCCCGGCCGCCCTTGGTGGCGACGAGCACGTCGTCCGTGCCGCCGCCGTACGAGGCGAGGGCCCGCCTCACGAGGAGCTCGCCCTCGCCCGGGGTGCCGCCCGGCGGGTGGTAGGAGTCGGCTGTGTCGAGGAGGGTCACCCCGGCGTCGAGGGCGGCGTGCACGGTGGCGACGGCCCGCGCCTCGTCCGGGCGGCCCTCGATGGAGAGCGGCATGGTGCCGAGCCCGACGGCCCCGACGCGTACGTCCCCCAGCATCCGGTGCCGCGTCATCGGCGCACCGCCCCGATCGTTCCGATCGTCTCCGAGACGGCCTTCGCGAGCCATTCGCCGGAGTCGCTGAAGGAGTAGCCGAGGGAGACCGCGCGGGAGTCGTCCATGCCGTACGAGCGGGCGAAGGAGAACGGCGAGACCTCGCCGACCTCCACCTCCTGGAACACGGTCCGGCCGCCCACCAGCTTCTCGATCTCCGCGCAGATGTCGGCGGTGGTGAGCGGGGAGCGGGAGTGCGCGTTCACCGGTCCGGTGAAGTCCGCCCGGGCCGCCCAGGCGAGGAACTCCGCGATCTCCTCCACGTACACGTAGGTCGCCGGGTGGTTCACCACCGGCACGGCGATGGGCTCGCCCGCCCGGACGCGCCGCGCGTAGTGGTCGAGCCGGCCGGTGAAGTCGTCCGCGCCGCCGAGGACGTGGGCCACCCGGACCGAGGTCCAGGCGAACGCCGCCCCCGCCGCGAAGACGGCCTCGGCCTGCCGCTTCCCCTCCCCGTAGTGCGCGTCGAGGAACTCCGGGTCCTCCCAGGGCAGGCCCGTGTCGACGGTCACCGCGGCCAGGTCGAGGGCGGACTCGGCGACCGGCGAGGCCGAGTCCTCGTACTCGTAGACCTCGACCGTCGACGTCATCACATAGCGCCGCGTGCGCGTCGCGAACACGCGCCGTGCGATCTCGGCCTGGCGCGGCGTGTAGCAGACCTGGTCCACGACGACGTCGAAGGATCGGCCCGCGAGAACGGTTTCGAGCGCGTTCTCGTCGTCGCGGTCGGCGACCAGCTGCTCGATTCCCTCCGGGGGCGGGGAAGAACCCCGGTTGAGCACCGTGACGCGGTCCCCGGATTCCCGCAGCAGCGCGATGAGCCGCTTTCCGAAATAGCGGTTACCGCCGATCACCAGGATGTCCATGAATGCCAACTCCCTTTCCTCCGGGGACAAGTGTTACGTTGTGCGCTCGCTCATTGAAGGGGGAAAAATGGGAGTGCAGGCCGTCCCGCCGAGGGAACCACGGCATTCGCGCGTCGCCGCCGACGAAACCTCGGCGGCCGCTTTCGACCCCATCGACCGGCAGATCCTGGACCTCCTGCAGACCGACGGCCGCATCAAGCTCAGCGAGCTCGGCCGCCGCGTCCGGCTCAGTCCCGCCGCCGTCACCGAACGGGTCCGCCGCCTGGAGGCGAGCGGCGCGGTCACCGGCTACGGCGCGCACGTCGCGCCGGCCCTGCTCGGCTACGGCATCCAGGCCTTCATCCGCGTGAACCCGCACGGCGGCTACAACCTGAAGCACCCCCGCACCCTGGAGCTGACCGCGCGCCCCGAGGTCCTGGAGGTCCACCACGTGGTCGGCGAGGACTGCTGGATCCTGAAGGTCGCCGTCACCGACACCGTCCACCTGGAAGAGATCCTGGAGCAGACCTCGGCCCTCGGCCGGACCACGACCTCGATCGTGCTGTCCTCCCCGGTGGTCCGCAAACCCCTCCTGCCGCCGGCCGCGCGCTGACCCCTTGCCCTGACGTCGGCGTCAAGGCCTACCGTCGGGGACATGCGCATCGGAGAGCTGGCCGAGCGGGCCGGGACGACCACGCGGACCCTGCGGTACTACGAGTCCCGCGGTCTGCTGACCGCACGGCGTACGGAGCAGGGGCACCGCACGTACGACGAGGGCGACCTGCGGCTGCTCCAGCAGATCAGGACCCTGCAGGACTTCGGGTTCGAGCTGGAGGAGACGCGGCCGTTCGTCGACTGCCTGCGCGCGGGGCACCCGGCGGGGGACTCGTGCCCCGCGTCGATCGCCGTCTACCGGCGGAAGGTCGCCGAGCTGGACGGGCTGATCGAACAGCTCCGGGCGGTACGCGCCCAGGTGGGCGCCCAGCTGCTGCGGGCCGAGGCGGAACTGCCGCACGGTCCGGAGCCCCGGTGCGAACTGGAAGCGGCGACGGAGACGGAGGGGTGACGGAGATGACGACGTACGCGGAGGGCGTGGCCGAGGTCACGGACGAGGACTTCGGCACGGAGGTGCTGGGCGCCGGACTGCCGGTCCTGGTGAAGTTCACGGCGGAGTGGTGCGGGCCCTGCCGGCAGATGAAGCCGGTGCTCGGCGCGATCGCCGCCGAGGAGGCGGAGCGGCTGAGGATCGTCGAGGTCGACGTGGACCGCAGCCCGGAGACCGCGCTGAGGTACGGGATCCTCGGGACCCCGACCTTCGTGGTGTTCCGCGCGGGCGAGCCCGTGAAGTCGATCGTCGGCGCCCGCCCGAAGCGCCGTCTCCTGGCGGAACTGGAGGACGTGCTGGACTGAGGAAGGCCGGCACCGGGGCACACCGAGGCATACAGAAATACCCCGACTAGAATTGACAGTCGGGGTATTGCTTCGCGTATATTGATGGATTCCGTGTCCGACGCGCCGTTCAGGCGCACCGAAAACGCGGAGAAGTTCAATAAACGCACTGTATCGCGCCGGGAGTCGAATTGTCAACCGAGGAATTTCGGAATGAGCAGAGATTCATCACGGATCTCTACGCGCGACTCGACGACCTGAGGGACCAGGCCGAAGCCGCCGTCGAGCAGGCGCTGCGCACCCCCGGGGTCGGCAGCAGCCAGGGGCGGCTCGAACGGGACGTGATGGTCGCCGAGCAGTCCGGGCTGCTCGCCGCGCTCAACGCCGGCGAGAGCGGCCTCTGTTTCGGCCGGCTCGTCTTCAAGGACGGCCGCGACCACCACATCGGCCGGCTCGGCATCCGCCAGGACGACCCGAACCGCACCCCGCTCGTCGTCGACTGGCGCGCCGAGATCGCCCGCCCCTTCTACCTCGCCACCGGGTACGAGCCGATGGGGCTCTCCCGCCGCCGGCACATCACCACCAAGGGCCGCGAGGTCGTCTCCCTCCACGACGAGGTCCTCGACCTCGCCGACGCCACCCGCACCGGCCACGAGAGCCGGGACGCCGACGAGGTGCTGCTCGCCGCGCTCGACGCCGCCCGCACCGGCCGCATGCACGACATCGTGCAGACCATCCAGGCCGAGCAGGACGCCATCATCCGCTCCCCGCACCGCGGGGTCCTCGTCGTCGAGGGCGGCCCCGGCACCGGCAAGACCGCCGTCGCCCTGCACCGCGCCGCGTACCTCCTCTACGCGCACCGCGAGCAGCTCGCCAAGCGGGCCGTCCTCATCGTCGGCCCCAACCCCGCCTTCCTCGGCTACATCGGCAACGTCCTGCCCTCCCTCGGCGAGACCGGCGTCCTCCTCGCCACCCCCGCCGAGCTCTTCCCCGGCGTCCACGCCACCGGCACCGACACCCCGCGCGCCGCCGCCGTCAAGGGCGCCGCCGCCATGGCCGACGCCCTCGCCGCGGCCGTACGGGACCGCCAGCAGGTCCCCGAGCGCGGCGAACCGCTGATCGTCCCGCACGAGGACGGCGACCTGGTCATCGACTGGGACATGGCCCTCGAAGCCCGCCACAAGGCCCGCGAGACCTTCCTCCCGCACAACCTCGCCCGCCCCTACTTCGTCTTCCGCATCCTCGACGCCCTCGCCGAGCAGCTCGCCGACCGCATCGGCGCCGACCCCTACGGCGGCCCCAACTTCCTCGGCCCCGACGACATCGCCCTGCTCGCCAAGGGCGTCGCCGCCAACCCCGAGGTCCACGCGGCGATCGACACCCTCTGGCCCGCCCTCACCCCGCAGGAGTTCCTCGCCGACTACCTGGAGGACCCCACACACCTCCCCGAGGAGGACATCGAGGCCGTCCGGCGCACCGGCGGTCCCTGGACCCCCGCCGACGTGCCCCTGCTCGACGAGGCCGCCGAACTCCTCGGCGAGGACGACTCCGCCCTCCGCGCCGCCGAGGAGGCCGAACGGCAGAAGCAGATCCAGTACGCGCAGGGCGTCCTCGACGTCTCCTTCGCCTCCCGCACCTACGAGTTCGAGGACAAGGAGGAGCTCGACAAGGACGCCTCCGAGGTCCTCTCCGCCCACGACATCATCGACGCCGAACGCTTCGCCGAACGCCACGAGGAGGCCGACCACCGCACCGCCGCCGAGCGGGCCGCCGCCGACCGCACCTGGGCCTTCGGCCACATCATCGTCGACGAGGCCCAGGAGCTCTCCGCCATGGCCTGGCGGCTCCTCATGCGCCGCAGCCCCAGCCGCTCCATGACCCTCGTCGGCGACCCCGCCCAGACCGGCGACCCGGCCGGCGTCGGCGCCTGGCAGTCCATCCTCGGCCCGTACGTCGAGGACCGCTGGGACCACGTCCGCCTCGGCGTCAACTACCGCACCCCCGCCGAGATCATGGCCGTCGCCGCCGAGGCGCGCCGGGCCGCCGACCCCGGCTTCGAACCGCCCCGCTCGGTGCGCTCCACCGGCGTGGAACCCTGGGACCGGACCGTGGACGACCCGGTGAAGGAGGCCGCCGACGCGGTCGCCGCCGAACTCCGCGAGGAGGGCCGGATCGCCGTGATCGCCCCGACGGAGTTCCACCCGGGCCTGATCGCGGCGCTCCCCGGCGTCTCGTACGGCCCGAAGCCCGACCTCACCCGCCCGGTCGTCCTCCTCGACCCCCGCCAGGCGAAGGGCCTCGAATTCGACACGGTCCTCGTGGTCGACCCCGACGGCATCCGGGAGGGCGCCACGCACGGCGTCAACGACCTGTACGTGGCGCTCACCCGGGCCACTCAGCGGATGGGCGTGATCAGGCCGGCCGTCACGCGGGCCTGAGCCAGACCGTCGCCAGCGGCGGCAGCGTCATCCGCACGCTCGCCGAACGGCCGTGACACGGCACCGACTCGGTCTTCACCGGGTCGGTGCCCACCACGTCCGAGCCGCCGTACCGCGCCGCGTCCGTGTTCAGCACCTCCGTCCAGGCCGCGAACTCCTCCGGCACCCCCAGCCGGTAGTCGTGCCGCACCACCGGCGAGAAGTTGCAGACCGCGAGCAGCGGCGCACCGAAGCCGTCGTACCGCAGGAACGCGAAGACGTTGTCGTCGGCCGCGTCCCCCACCACCCACTGGAACCCCTCCGGAGCGGTGTCCCGCTCCCACAGCGAGGGCGTCGCCACGTACACCGTGTTCAGGTCCCGGACGAGATCCCGCACCCCCCGGTGGTCCGCCTCCGCCCCGTACGCCGGATCCAGCAGCCACCAGTCCGGCCCGTGGTCGACGGACCACTCGCCGCCCTGCGCGAACTCCTGCCCCATGTACAGCAGCTGCTTGCCCGGGTGCGCCCACATGAAGCCCAGGTAGGCGCGGTGGTTGGCGCGCTGCTGCCACCAGTCCCCCGGCATCTTCGACACCAGGGACCGCTTGCCGTGCACCACCTCGTCGTGCGAGATCGGCAGGATGTAGTTCTCGCTGTACGCGTACACCATCGAGAACGTCATCTCGTGGTGGTGGTACTTGCGGTGCACCGGCTCCTTCTGCATGTACTCCAGCGAGTCGTGCATCCAGCCCATGTTCCACTTCATGCCGAAGCCCAGACCGCCGAAGCCGCCCGGACCCACCTGGTCCGTCGCCCGCGTCACCCCGTCCCAGGCGGTCGACTCCTCGGCGAAGGTGACCACGCCGGGGCAGCGGCGGTAGACGGTGGCGTTCATCTCCTGCAGGAAGCGGACCGCGTCCAGGTTCTCCCGGCCCCCGAACTCGTTCGGCACCCACTCGCCGTGCTCCCGCGAGTAGTCCAGGTAGAGCATCGACGCCACCGCGTCCACCCGGAGGCCGTCGATGTGGAACTCCTGGCACCAGTACACGGCGTTCGCCACCAGGAAGTTCCGCACCTCCTTGCGGCCGTAGTCGAACTCCAGGGTCCCCCAGTCGGGGTGGTGCGAACGGCGCGGGTCCTCGTGCTCGTACAGCGGACGCCCGTCGAACTCCGCCAGCGCCCAGTCGTCCTTCGGGAAGTGCGCCGGCACCCAGTCCATCAGCACCCCGATCCCCGCCCGGTGCAGCGAGTCCACCAGGAACCTGAAGTCGTCCGGGGTGCCCAGGCGGGCCGTCGGCGCGTAGAAGCCGGTGACCTGGTAGCCCCAGGACCCGCCGAAGGGGTGCTCGGTGACCGGCATCAGCTCCACGTGCGTGAAACCGAGGTCACGCACGTACGCGGGCAGCTGCTCGGCCAGCTCGCGGTAGGTCAGACCCGGCCGCCAGGACGGCAGGTGCACCTCGTACACGGAGATCGGCGCCTCGTGCGGCGGACGCGCCCCGCGCCGCTCCATCCACTCCGCGTCCTCCCACGTGTGGTGCGAGTCGGTGACGATCGACGCGGTGTTCGGCGGGCACTCCGTGCGGCGGGCCATCGGGTCCGCGCGGAGCGTGTGCGAACCGTCCGGCCGCGTGATGTCGTACTTGTAGACGGCACCCTCGCCGATCCCCGGCACGAACAGCTCCCACACGCCCGTCGAACCGAGCGAGCGCATCGGCAGCGCCGTGCCGTCCCAGTGCGTGAAGTCACCCGTGACCCGCACCCCGCGCGCGTTCGGCGCCCACACGGCGAAGCGGGTGCCGGACACGCCCTCGTGGGTCATGGGGCGGGAGCCGAGCGCCGTCCACAGCTCCTCGTGCCGGCCCTCGCCGATCAGGTGCAGGTCCAGCTCGCCGAGGGAGGGGAGGAACCGGTACGGGTCCTGGAGCGGCAGCTCGTCCCCGTCGTAGCGGACCCGCAACTCGTACGCGGGCACCTTGCGCAGCAGCGGGACGAACACCGAGAAGAGCCCGTCGCCGTCCTCGTCCATCACGAGGCGCTTGCCCTTGGTGAGGACGGCGACCTCCTTCGCCCACGGGCGCAGCGCCCTGATGACGACACCGCCCTTCACCGGGTGCGCGCCGAGCACGGCGTGCGGATCGTGATGCTCCCCGGCGAGCAACCGGGCCCGATCGCCCGGGTCGAGCGCCGGCGCCTTCCGTACGGAGCGGGACGTCTTGCCTGCGGAGCGGGCGGTCACGGGGGTGCCTCCTGGGGGCAGGGGAAGGGGGTACGGGTACGGAACGGTGGTGCGGTGACGGGGGACACTCGGCCGAACGGGGGCGGGTCCTGCTTTCGCAGGCGGGACCCGGTGCGAGGGCGACGGGGACTGCTCCGAACGAGTCGGACCACCCCTGCGCTCCCGTTGTGGGCAGGCGTTCCGCAAGGGGCGGAACGGGTGGGCACAACGGACGGCGCCCTTGCCGGCGCCCGAGGCTCATGGGCCTGGACCCGCACCCCGTGCACAGCTCCCTGGTGGTGCGGGTCCGGGCGCGGAACGCGGAGGCGCCGCGAAGGGCGCCGTCCCGTGTGCCCACCCGTCCCGCCCTGCGGGACGATCGCCCACACGGCGGGTGGCGGAGGGGCGCCGCCCAGCAGGGCGCGGGCCCACACGGAGGCGGTCGGGGGTGGCCGCCCCCGTGGGGGCGGTCGGCACCGGGGCGGAGCCTCACGAGGTCGCGAGCCGTTCGATCGCGGACATGGGGACCGGCAGCCAGTCCGGCCGGTGCCGGGCCTCGTACACGACCTCGTACACCGCCTTGTCCGTCTCGTAGGCGCGGAGGAGCGCCGGGTCCGCCCGGGGGTCGACCCCCGCCGCCTCCGCGTAGCCCGTGCAGTACGCCGCCCGGCACCGCGCCGCCCAGTCCGGCCTCCAGGGCCGGTGGGTGCGGGCCGCGTAGTCGAAGGAGCGGAGCATGCCGGCGACGTCGCGGACGGTGGGCTGGGGGCTGCGCCGCTCGTCCAGCGGCTTCGCCGGTTCGCCCTCGAAGTCGATGACGGCCCAGCCGCCGTCGGAGCCGCGCAGGGTCTGGCCGAGGTGCAGGTCCCCGTGGATGCGCTGGACGACCCCCGTGCCCGGGGCCCCGCCGGCCGCCGCGAACACGGCCCGCAGGCCCGGTACGTGGGGCAGCAGCGCCGGTACGGCCTGGGCCGCCGCGTGCAGCCGGCGGTCCATCGCGGCGGCCAGCTGCTCGGTCTCCGAGCGGGCGAGCCGCCGGGTGGGGAGGGCCTTGGCGAGGGCCAGGTGGACCTCGGCCGTCGCGCGGCCGAGGGCCCGCGCCTCGGCGGTGAACTCCCGCCCGTCGGCGAGGGCGTCGAGGGCGAGCCGCCAGCCGTCCCGGGAGTCCCGCAGATAGGGCTGGAGGACGCCGAGGGTGGAGGCTCCCGACTCGAACCAGGCGACGGGTGCCGGGACCCGGGCGCAGCCGGCTCCGGCGAGGGCGAGCGGCAGTTCCAGGTCGGGGTTGGCGCCGGGGCTGACGCGCCGGAAGATCTTCAGGATGAAGGAATCCCCGTAGACGAGCGACGAGTTGGACTGCTCGGCGTCCAGCATGCGCGGGGCCAGGGCCGGGGGCAGTGCCGTGGTGGCGTGGAAACGGAGGGGCCCCGTGCTCCCCGGGGTGCGCAGCCGCTCGTAGAGGAGGCCGGCGAGCCGCGGGTCGCGCAGCCCTTCGTAGACGGCCCGTCCGGCGAGCGGCCCCTGCCGGATCCGCCCGATCAGGGCGGGGGCGAGGCGGGGCGGGAGCTGGGTCCGTACGCCCAGGAGCAGTTGGTAGCAGTCGACGGGCGTCCCGGCCGGGCGGCCCGGCTGTTCGACCCGTACGAGGAGATGGAGGAGTCCG
This sequence comes from Streptomyces sp. NK15101, assembly GCF_020400725.1. Lineage (GTDB taxonomy): Bacteria > Actinomycetota > Actinomycetes > Streptomycetales > Streptomycetaceae > Streptomyces. The sequence goes on from NZ_JAINVG010000004.1 coordinate 56,358, forward strand.
GGCCCGGTGCCGTCCAGGGGCAGCAGCTCGGTGGCCGCGTCCAGCGTGAATCCGGTGACCCGGCGGCCCTTGCCCGCGAACCAGCGCTGCCGTGGCAGCCATTCGTGGAGCAGGGGGGCGAGGGACGGAAGGAGGGCGTCCGGGGCCCGGGTGGTGGATGCGGTCTCCGGCATGGCATCGCGTCCTTTCCCCGGGGCGCGCAAGTGGCTTTCGTATGCGTTCAAATGCGCAGAGTGTCCCGGATGGCGGCTGTGACTGTCCGGATGTGCGGGACGTGTCGGAAAGGGAAGATCCGTACGGGTCCGGCGAGTAGACCCGTATGGACCTGAATCGTGTGTCGTTCACAGTGCCCAGGGTGGGACGGGGGAAACCGCCCCACCCGGTTCGAGCGGGAACTGACTCCCGCTCAGGCCTTCTTGAGACGGAACCAGTAGAAGCCGTGTCCCGCAAGGGTCAGGAGGTAGGGGAGCTGGCCGATCGCCGGGAACCTCACCCCGCCGATCAGCTCCACGGGGTGCGTGCCGGCGAAGCGCCGCAGGTCCAGCTCGGTCGGCTGCGCGAACCGCGAGAAGTTGTTCACGCACAGCACCAGGTCGTCGCCGTCCTCCCGCAGGAAGGCGAGCACGGCCGGGTTGGAGGCCGGGAGTTCCGTGTACGTCCCCGTCCCGAAGGCCCGGTTCTGCTTACGGATCTCGATCATCCGCTTCGTCCAGTGGAGGAGCGAGGACGGCGAGGCCATGCCCGCTTCGACGTTGGTCACCTGGTAGCCGTGGACCGGGTCCATGATGGCCGGCAGGTAGAGCCGTCCCGGGTCGCAGGAGGAGAATCCCGCGTTCCGGTCGGGGGTCCACTGCATCGGGGTCCGCACCCCGTCCCGGTCGCCGAGCCAGATGTTGTCGCCCATGCCGATCTCGTCGCCGTAGTAGAGCACCGGCGAGCCGGGCAGCGAGAAGAGCAGCGCGGTGAACAGCTCCATCTGGTTGCGGTCGTTGTCGAGGAGCGGGGCGAGCCGCCGCCGGATGCCGATGTTGGCCCGCATGCGCGGGTCCTTGGCGTACTCGGCGTACATGTAGTCGCGCTCTTCGTCCGTGACCATCTCGAGGGTGAGCTCGTCGTGGTTGCGCAGGAAGATGCCCCACTGACAGCCGGAGGGGATCTCCGGGGTCTTCGCCAGGATCTCGGAGACCGGGTAGCGGGACTCGCGCCGCACGGCCATGAAGATCCTCGGCATGACCGGGAAGTGGAAGGCCATGTGGCACTCGTCGCCGCCCGAGCGGAAGTCGCCGAAGTAGTCGACGACGTCCTCCGGCCACTGGTTGGCCTCGGCGAGCAGCACCGTGTCCGGGTAGTGGTCGTCGATCTCCTTGCGGACCCGCTTGAGGAAGGCGTGGGTGGCCGGGAGGTTCTCGCAGTTGGTGCCCTCCTGCTGGTACAGGTACGGCACCGCGTCGAGCCGGAAGCCGTCGATGCCCAGGTCCAGCCAGAACTTCAGCGCGGACAGGATCTCCTCCTGCACCGCCGGGTTCTCGTAGTTGAGGTCCGGCTGGTGCGAGAAGAACCGGTGCCAGAAGTACTGCTTGCGGACCGGGTCGAAGGTCCAGTTGGAGGACTCGGTGTCGACGAAGATGATCCGGGCGTCGGCGTACTGCTTGTCGTCGTCCGCCCAGACGTAGTAGTCGCCGTACGGGCCGTCCGGATCGCGCCGCGACTCCTGGAACCACGGGTGCTGGTCGCTGGTGTGGTTCATGACGAAGTCGATGACCACGCGCATGCCGCGCTGGTGGGCCGCGTCGACGAACTCCACGAAGTCGGCGAGGTCGCCGAACTCGGGGAGCACCGACGTGTAGTCGGCGACGTCGTACCCCCCGTCCCGGAGCGGGGACTTGAAGAACGGCGGCAGCCAGAGGCAGTCCACGCCCAGCCACTGGAGGTAGTCCAGCCTGGACGTGATGCCCTTCAGGTCGCCGACGCCGTCGCCGTTGCTGTCCTGGAAGGAGCGGACGAGGACCTCGTAGAACACCGCGCGCTTGAACCAGTCGGGATCGCGGTCCTTGGCGGGGGTGTCCTCGAAGGTGTCGGGGACGGGCTCGTTGACAGTCGTCATGAGGTGGGTGACCCTCCGGTCTGCGGGGACGGTCGCAGGACGAGGACGTGCGCGGGTGCGACACCCGGTTCCAGGCGCACGTAACTGGTCCTGCCCCAGTGATAGGTCTCGCCGGTGAGCTCGTCGCGCACCGGCACGGTCTCGTGCCAGTCGAGGCCGAGTTCCGGCATGTTCAACGAGACGGAAGCCTCCTGGGTGTGGTGCGGGTCGAGGTTGACGACCACCAGAACGATGTTCGAACCCGAGCGCTTCGAATACGCGATCATCTGCGGGTTGTCGACGTCGTGGAAGGTCAGGTTCCGCAGCCGGCGGAGCGCCGGGTGACGGCGCCTGATCCGGTTCAGGGCGGTGATGAGCGGGGTGATCGTCGCCCCGGCCCGCTCCGCCGACTCCCAGTCCCTGGGCCTCAGTTGGTACTTCTCCGAGTCGAGGTACTCCTCGCTGCCGTCCCGCAGCGGGGTGTTCTCGCACAGTTCGTACCCGGCGTACATGCCCCAGGAGGGCGAGAGCGTCGCCGCGAGCACCGCCCGCACCTCGAACGCGGGCCGGCCGCCCTCCTGGAGGTAGGCGTGCAGGATGTCGGGGGTGTTCACGAAGAAGTTCGGCCGCATCTGCGCGGCCGTCTCCCCGGACAGCTCGGTGAGGTACTCCGTCAGCTCCTCCTTGGTGTTGCGCCAGGTGAAGTACGTGTACGACTGCTGGAAACCGATCGCGCCGAGCGTCCGCATCATCGCCGGGCGGGTGAACGCCTCCGCCAGGAAGATCACGTCCGGGTCCGCCCGGTTGATCTCGCCGATCACCCGCTCCCAGAACACCACCGGCTTGGTGTGCGGGTTGTCCACGCGGAAGATCCGGATGCCGTGGTCCATCCAGAACCGCAGCACCCGCACGGTCTCCGCGACGATCCCGTCCATGTCCTTGTCGAACGCGATCGGATAGATGTCCTGGTACTTCTTCGGCGGGTTCTCCGCGTACGCGATCGAACCGTCCGGCCGGTGGTGGAACCACTCCGGGTGCTTCTCCACCCACGGGTGGTCCGGGGAGCACTGGAGCGCGAAGTCCAGGGCGATCTCCAGCCGCAGCTCCCGGGCCCGCGCCACGAAGGCGTCGAAGTCCTCGAAGGTCCCCAGATCCGGGTGGAGCGCGTCGTGCCCGCCCTCCGGCGAGCCGATCGCCCACGGCACGCCGACGTCGTTCGGCGCCGCCGACAGGGAGTTGTTCGGTCCCTTGCGGTGGGTCTCGCCGATCGGGTGCACCGGCGGCAGATAGACCACGTCGAAGCCCATCGCCGCGACCGCCGGGAGCCGCTCGGCCGCCGTGCGGAAGTTCCCCGGCACCGTGCGCCCCTTGACCTTCCGCACGCCCTCCGAGCGCGGGAAGAACTCGTACCAGGAGCCGAACAGGGCCCGCTCCCGCTCCACCCGCAGCGGCAACGCGGGGGAGGCGGAGAGCAGTTCGCGCAGCGGGTGGCGGTCCAGGGCCTCGACCACCTGCGGGGCGAGCGCCGCCGCGAGCCGCACCGCCGCCGGACGGGACACGTCGCGCAGCGCGTCCGCCGCCGCGAGCACGGCCTCCCGGCCGCCGCCCTTCTTCGGGACGCCCTTCGCCGCCCGCTCGTGCAGTTCGGCCCCCTCGGCGAGGACCAGTTCGGAGTCGATCCCGGCCGGGATCTTGATCCTCGCCGTGTGGCGCCAGGTGGACACCGGGTCGCTCCAGGCCTCCACGGTGTACGTCCACAGGCCCTCGGCGTCCGGGGTGACCTCGGCACCCCACCGGTCGGTGCCGGGGGCCAGTTCGCGCATCGGGGTCCAGGGGCCGGGCCGGCCCGACGGGCCGCGCAGCACGACATTGGCGGCGACCGCGTCGTGGCCCTCGCGGAAGACGGTCGCCGTCACCTCGAAGGTCTCTCCGGCCACCGCCTTCGCGGGGCGCCGGCCGCAGTCGACCAGTGGGCGGACGTCCAGTACGGGAATGCGTCCCATGAGCGGATTCACAGCATCACCTGACGGGTTACGGGGGTGCGGGTGGTGGTGCGCTCTTTCTAGCTCCGTCGGCGGCCGGCGGGTTGCGGGCATGACGGCTCCTGTCCGCGTTCACTCGGATGGCGGGTCCACAGGGATGAACCGGGATGGAGGAGGGGCACGGGGAGACGGGGTCGGGGGTTGTACCGCAGGAGCCTTCCCACGGTTGTCGGGTGGGCAATCCGGCGCTTTGTTAACTACTAGGGCGTAGGGACGCGGGCAAGGACGGGACCCGGACAAGAAAAGGGCCCCGCCTTTGTGGGAGGGGCCCTTTTCTCCGTTCCGGGATCAGTGGCGCGGCGACGCGTCCGGCTCCTCCGCGTCCGACGACCACACCTGCCAGGGCCGGCGGGCCACCCACTCCTCCACCGGGGCCGGCTCCACGCCGAGGACCTCCGACGACACCCCGTCGTCGTCCGCCATCAGCAGCGGATCCGCGCCGCTCGCCATGTGGTGGTAGATCCCCGCCACCCCCGCCGCCGTCTCCGGACCGAGCAGCTGCGCCAGGCCCCGCTCGAACACGGCCGGATCCAGCTCCTCGTACCGCACCGTCCGGCCGAGCCCCCGCCCGAAGGCCGCCGCCAGCTCACGGCCCGTCAGGGCGCGGTCCGCGCCGATGTCGAAGGTCCGGCCCTCCAGGCCCTCCCGGGTGAGCGCCGCGAGCGCCGCCCGTGCCAGGTCCCGGTGCGACAGCCACGCCGTCCGCGCCGCTTCCGGCAGCGGATAGGCGAGGACCCCCTCGTCGACGAGGGCGGGCCCGTTCCACGGGGAGAACAGGTTGTCCAGGTACACCGGCGGCCGGAGCACGACCAGCGGCACCCCGCTGTCCCGCAGCACCCGCTCCGCGAGCCGCCGCGTCTCGAAGGCGGCGACGTCCGTCGGACCCGGCGGGATACGGGTGTTGGCGTTGAACACCAGCCGTTCCGTGCCCGCCGCCAGGGCGGCCTCCGCGACGTTCCGCGCGTACGCCTCCACCCGCTCCCCGTCGTACACCAGCGGCATCGTGACGAACGCGTGCGTGGTCCCCGCGAAGAGCCGCCGCACATCGCCCGGGACCCCCAGGTCGCCGGCGACGAAGGAGGCGCCGGGGAGCGGCGGCCGGTCCGCCTCCGGGCGCCGGGACAGGGCCCGCACCCCGTGGTGGCGCTCGGCGAGGAGACGGGCCACCTCGCCGCCCTGGAAGCCGGTCGCGCCCACGACCGCCACCCGCATCGGAATCTCACTGTCCATGTGTGTCCAAGGCCCTTCGATAGGCTGTCGCCGCTGCCGTGTCTGCGTCCCTCCAGGCTCGCCGCGGCGGCTTCGGCCGTTCAATTAACAAACCGGGGCGGAAGTTGAAGGATCGTCCATGGAAACCGTGGGAACCGACCGTCACGACCAGCGCGACCCCCTCGATCCTCCCGGCGAGGGCGAGCACGAGGACCTGCTGAGCGAACTCCTCAAACCCCTCCGGCTCACCGGGGTCTTCGACAGCCGCTGGCACGTCCGCGCCCCCTGGGCCATCGAAGGAGACGCCGAACACAGCTGCGCCGTCCTCCACTACGTCGTCGAGGGCGACTGCTGGATCACCGCCGAAGGCGAGACCCCCGTCGAGCTCCACGCCGGCGACCTCGTCGTCTTCCCCACCGGCGCCGCGCACCGCCTCTCCGACCGGCCCGAACGCCAGGGCGTCCCGCTCAAGGCCGTCCTGCCCGAACGGCAGCCGGGCACCTCCGGCGAGATCGTCATCGACGGCAGCGGCCCCGAGAGCCGCTTCCTGTGCGCCGGCCTCCACTACGACGCCGGCGCCGCCACCGGCCTCTACACCTCCCTGCCCTGGGCCCTCGTCCTCGACGGCCACCAGGTCGACCGCGAGCCGCTGCTCCGCGACACCCTCCGGCTGCTCGCCGCCCCCGACCGGCCCGTCGGCCCCGGCGACCGGCTCATCACGCTGCGCGCCTTCGAGATGGCGCTCGTCCTCGCGCTCCGCCCGCTGCTCCGCGAGCTCGCCGGCAACCCGGCCTCGCTGCCGCTGCTCCGCCACCCCGGGATCAGCAGGGCCGTCGTCATGATGGCGACCCGGTTCGCCGAACCGTGGACCATCGACTCCCTCGCCCGCGAGGTCGGCATGTCCCGCTCCGCGTTCACCGCCGCCTTCCGCGAACTCGTCGGCGAGTCCCCCGCCCGGTACCTCTCCGCCCGCCGCATGCAGGAGGCCGGCCGGCTCCTCGCCGAGACCTCCCTCCCGCAGTCCGCCGTGCCCGAACGCGTCGGCTACCGGAGCGCCGTCGGCTTCCACCTCGCCTTCCGGAAATGGTTCGGGATGACCCCAGGCGAATACCGGTCGGGAGAGACCAGAGCCGCCTGATCCGCCGCCGGCCGGCACCGGTCGGCGCCGTCCGAGCCGCCCGACCTGACATCTTCGGGAGCCCCTGGACGGTTCTTAAGGACCCCTGGACGGACGTTCATTGTCCGGACGGGGCCGCCCGGACAGGCTCGGGACCGGCACAGCCGCGACCCCCGAGGAGAGGCGAGACACCGGTGACGAGGTCCGGGCAGGAGTATCTGGAGGGACTGCGCGACGGGCGCGAGATCTGGCTCGACGGCGAGCGCGTCAAGGACGTCACCGCCCACCCCGCCTTCCGCGCCACGGCAGCCTCCTTCGCCGGACTCTTCGACCTCGCCGCCGACCCCGTGCACCGCCCCGTCCTCGTCCGGGGCGGGGTGCGCCGGGCCGGAGCCGTGCCCCGCTCGTACGAGGACCTCGTCGCCCGCCGCCGCGCCTTCCGCACGACCGCCCGGGCGAGTTACGGCTTCCTCGGCCGCACCCCCGACTACATGGCCGCCGGCGCGGCCGGATTCGCCGCCGCGCCCGCCGTCTTCACCGGAGGGACCTTCGACGGCGCCGACCACGCCCTCGCCTTCCACCGCCGGCTCGCCGAGGGCGACCTGCACACCGCGTTCACCCTCACCAACCCGGCCTCCGGCCGCGGCGAGGACGACCTCACCCTGCGGGTCGTCGAGGAACGCGACGGCGGGATCGTCGTCCGCGGCGCCAAGACCGTCGGCACCGGCGCGGTCTTCGCCGACGAACTCCTCGTCGGCACCATCGAGCCGCTCGCCGACGACGACACCGAGCACGCCGTCACCTTCTCCGTACGGCTCGACACCCCCGGCCTCAAGCTGATCTCCCGCACCTCCTACGAGGAACGCGCCCGGTCCGTCTTCGACCACCCGCTCTCCTCCCGGTACGACGAGAACGACGCGATGCTCGTCTGCGAGGACGTCTTCGTGCCCTGGGAACGGGTCCTCACCTACCGGGACCCGGCCACCACCGGCGCGATCTGGTGGCGGACCCCGGCCTACCTGAACCTCGTCCACCAGTCCGCCACCCGCTTCTGGACCAAGCTGGAGTTCCTCACCGGCCTCGCGATCCTCCTCACCCGCTCGAACGGCACCGGGGAACTGCCGCCCGTCACCCAGGCCCTCGGCCGGCTCCTCGGCATGGTCGCCCAGGCCAAGGCCTTCGTCCTCGCCGCCGAGGCCTCCTACGAGGAGGTCGACGGCGGGCGCGGCGGCGTCCGCCCCGGGCAGGAGATCTCCTTCGCCCAGCGGATCATGGCCGGCGAGCTCTACCCGCGCGCCGTCCAGGACATCAAGCTCCTCGCCGGCGGCGCCCTCGTGCAGCTCCCCGCCAGCGGCCGCGACCTCCTCCACCCCGAACTCGGACCGCTGGTCCGCCGCTACTTCGCGACCCCCGGCCACCCCGCCGAGGACCGCGTCAAGCTCCTCAAGCTCGCCTGGGACGCGCTCGGTTCGGAGTTCGCCGGCCGCCACGAGCAGTACGAGCGCTTCTACCACGGCGCCCCCCACGTCTACCTCACCATGCAGACCTGGGCCGGTTCGGCGGGGGAGTGCGAGAGCCTCGCCCGGGCCTGCCTCGACGGCTACGGCCTGGGGACGACCCGGTGACGACGCCACCACCGGCCCCACGGCGCGGAGCGCTCGCCCTGCTCGCCTCCACCCAACTGCTGCTGATCACGGACACCGCGATCGTCAACGTCGCGCTGCCCTCCGTCGGCGAGGACCTCGGCTCCGGCTCCACCGGCCTCTCCTGGGTAGCCAACGCCTACCTCATCGCCTTCGGCGGACTGCTCCTCCTCGGCGGGCGCGTCGCCGACCTCCTCGGCCACCGGCGGGTCTTCCTCGGCGGCCTCGGCCTGCTCGCCGTCGCCTCCGCCGCCGGTGGTCTCGCCCCCGGCGCCGACGCCCTCGTCGCGGCCCGCGCCGCCCAGGGCGCCGGCGCCGCCCTCGCCGCGGCCGCGGCCTTCGCCCTGCTGCTCCTGCTCTTCCCCGACGGCCCCGCCCGGCACAGGGCCCTCGGCGCCTTCGCCGCCATGGGCGGCCTCGGCGGCGTCCTCGGCACGGTCCTCGGCGGCGTCCTCACCGACGTCCTCGGCTGGCGCGCCACGTTCTGGCTGAACGTGCTCCTCGCCGCCGTCCTCGCCGCCCTCGCCCTCCGGATCCTCGACCACCGCCCCGGAGCCGTGCTCCGCGGCGGCTTCGACCTCGCCGGGGCGCTCACCGCCACCGCCGGCCTCGGCCTCGTCGCCCACGCCCTCGTCGGCGGCGCCGAGACCGGATGGCTCACCGCCCGCACCCTCGGCACCGGAGGGGCGGGCCTGGCGCTGCTGCTCGTCTTCGCCGCCGTCGAGACCCGGGCCGCCGCCCCGCTCGTCCCGCCCCGGGTCCTCGCCCGGCCCGCGCTCCGCCTTGCCAACGTCCTCGCCGCGCTCGCCCAGACCACGCTGTTCCCGATGTTCTTCCTGGTGAGCCTCTACCTCCAGAGCGTCCTCGGGTACGCGCCCCTCGGCGGCGGCCTCGGCCTCCTGCCGCTCTCCCTCGTCGTCGTCGTGGTCGCCCCGCAGACCGGCCGGATCATCCTCCGCGCCGGCCTGCACCGGACCATGACCCTCGGCTTCGTCCTGCTGTCGGCCGGGACCCTCTGGCTGGCCCTGGCGCTCACCGCCGACGGCACCTTCGCCGGCACCGTCCTCGCCCCCAGCCTCCTCCTCGGCGCGGCCCTGCCGCTGGTCGTGGTCACCACCAACGTGGCCGCCACCGCCGGGGCCGCGCCCGCCGAGACCGGACTCGCCTCCGGACTCGTCAACACCAGCCAGCAGTTCGGCTCCGTCCTCGGCCTCGCCGTCCTGGTCGCCGTCGCCACCACCCGTACCGGGGCCACCGACGCGGCCGGGGCCGCCGCCGAGACCGCCGGCTTCCGCGCCGCCCTGCTCACCGGCGCCGCCTTCGCCGCCCTGGCCGCCCTGCTCTCCGTACGCCTGCACGCACGGGAGCGGTCCACGGCACCGGCCGACCGGCTGCCCGACCCCTACTGACCCCGCTCCCCACGCCGCGATGCCCACGACCACCCGGCGAGTGAGCCGTGTCCCCCGGCACACCCAGCCCCGAAGAACGGAGGTCCCCCTTGCTCGGCGACCCGCGTCACACGACCGAGGACATACGCGCCGCCGACCCGCTGGGCGCCGACGCCCTGCTCGCCGCGGTGCCCGCGATGAACGCGCGGGCCGACACCGCCGCCCTGACCGTCGCCCTGCGCGCCCTGACACCCGACCTGGAACGGGCCGCGCAGTGGAGCGTCGGTGGCGCGCTCGCCGCGATGCGGGACCTCGGCATCCTGCTCGGCTCCCTGAAACGGCACGGCGTGCAGCCGCTGCACGCGGTCCCCGAGGCACTGCCCGTCCTGGAACTCCTCGGCCGCCGCACCGACATGGTGCCCCGCGACACCGTCCACCACTACACGACCTGGAACCCCAAGGGCCCCCGCCGCCGCACCTACACCGGCCACCCCACCGAGGCCCTCCTCCAGGACGCCGTACGGACGGTGTTCCCCGGACTCGTCGCGGCCCTCGACGACTGCGCCCGGGTCGCCCGCCTCGAACCGTACGACCCCGGCTTCGCCACCGCCCTCCACCGGATCGCCGGGCACGTGCGGGCGATGGTGGACTCCATCGACCTCACGGTCGCGCAGGTCCCGCCCGAGTACTTCGCGCTCACCCTCCGCCCCTACTTCGAGGAGGTCGAGGTCGCGGGCCGCGACTACCTCGGCCCCGCCGCAGCACAGGTCCCGCTCTGGCTGGTCGACCTGACGCTGTGGCAGTGCGACCGCTCCGACGCCGCCTACGACGCCTTCCTCGCCGAGTCCCTGCCGTACGCCCTGCCGTCCTGGCGCGCCTTCCACGCCCGGCACCGCGGCGGGATCTCCGCCGTCGGCAAGCTGTCGGCGGCCGTCAGCTGGGAGGGCGCCGACCGGCTGCCGCCCACGCTCACCGCCTCGGCCGAGGCGCTCGGCCGCGTCCTGCGGATCCTGAAGACCTTCCGGGCCCGCCACCTCGGCATCGCCCGCAAGGCGTACAGCGACGGCGTGCGCCTGTACGAGGAGGGCAGCGGCGGCGCCCCCGTCACGCTGCTGCGCTCGATCCTGGACCTGACCAGGGAGAACGAGACCATGGTGCGCCGCGCCACCGAGCGGCGCCGTCCCGTCGGCATGCCCGTCGGCCACCCGGCCTAGGGGATGTCCTGCCGGTCAGGCCGGGCCCGCGGCGCCCGGCACCGCGCCCCGACGCGTCGTCGTCGGTCGCCGACGCCCCGCGCCGCCTCCCTCCGCCGCCTCGCGAGGCGGCCCCTCGGCCCCGGCGGGCCCGGGGAGACCCCGGGCACCGGACACCGCTCCCCGATCCGGCCCGACCGGCAAGACACCCCCCCACCACGCGAAGGAGCAGTCGTCATGTCCCCCCGCACCCCGGCCCACCCCGGCCACGGCCCCCACATCCTCATCGCCGGCGGCGGCGTCGCCGGCCTCACCGCCGCCCTCGCGCTGCACGCCGCCGGATTCGAGCGGGTCACCGTCGTCGAGGCCGCCGCGGCCATCCGCCCCGTCGGCGCCGGACTCAACCTGATGCCGAACGCCGTCCGCGAACTCGACGCCCTCGGCCTCCTCGACGCCCTGGAGGCGGGCGCCCTGCGCACCCGCGAGCTGCGCTACTACCACCGCTCGGGCAGCCTGATATCCCGGGAACCGCGCGGCCTGGGCGCCGGCTACCGCTGGCCCCAGCTGTCCGTCCACCGCGGCCACCTCCAGCAGGTCCTGGCCGGCGCCGTCCGCGCCCGGCTCGGCACCGCGGCCCTGGTCACGGGCGTCAAGGTGACCGGCGTCGAACCGCTCCCCGACGGGCGGCCCCGGCTGCGCCTGGAGCACCGCGAAGGACCCGTCCGGGGCCGGGCCTCCCTCGAACCGGACGTCCTCGTCGGCGCCGACGGCATCCGCTCCGCCGTCCGCGCGGCACTCAACCCCGCGGAGGGCGGGCCCCCGTGGAACGGGATGCTCGTGTGGCGGGGAGTCTCCCGGATGCCCGCGCGGGCCGTGGGCTCCTTCATGCTCATCGCGGGCGACGACCGGCAGAAGGCCGTCGTCTACCCCATGAGCCGGCCCACCGGACCCGGCCGCGAGGTCCTCGTGAACTGGGCGCTCGCCCGCCCGGCCGACACCCCCGCGGCCGCCGGCGAGGATCGGCTGCGGGGCGACTGGAACCGGGCCGTCCCCGTCGAGACCTTCCTCCCGCACTACGAGGGCTGGGAGTTCGACGGCGTCGACGTCCCCGCCGTCCTGCGCGCCGCCGACACCGCGCACGAGTACCCGATGGTCGACCGCGACCCCCTCGACCGGTGGACCCACGGCCGCACCACCCTCATCGGCGACGCCGCCCACGCCATGTACCCCATCGGCTCCAACGGGGCCACCCAGTCGATCGTCGACGCCCGCGCCCTCGCCCACGCCCTCGCCCGGCACCCCGACGACCCCGCCGAGGGCCTCGCCGCGTACGAGCGCGAGCGCCGCCCCGCCATGACCGCGCTCCAGCACGCCAACCGGCAGCTCGGCCCCGAGGTGGTCATCGACCTCGCCCACGCCCGCGCCCCGCACGGCTTCACCGACGTCCACCAGGTCATCCCCGCCGAGGAACTCGCCGCCATCGCCGGCCGGTACGCCGTCACCGGAGCCTTCGACCCGGCCACCGTCAACCAGGGCTCCCCCTACGGGACCGCCGTCCCCGCCCCCTGACGCCCCCGACGCCCCGTGGTCCGACGGGCGGGCGTGCCCTACCGTCGGAGCGGCACGCCGGACGCACAGCGTGGTGCGCCCGCTCCGCTCCGTACTCGCCTGCGAAGGTGGACAACGTGAAGGCAATCCGTCGATTCACCGTGCGTCCCGTCCTCCCCGACACCCTTCGACCCCTCGCCGACCTCGCCCACAACCTGCGCTGGTCCTGGCACGAGCCCACCCGGGAGCTCTTCGAATCCCTCGCCCCCGAGGGGCTGACCGGCGCCGACCCCGTCCGGGTCCTCGCCGCCCTGGAGGCGCCCCGGCTCACCGCGCTCGCCGCGGACCAGGACTTCCTGGCCCGGCTGCGGGCCGCCGCCGAGGACCTCGACCACTATCTGCACGCCCCCCGCTGGTACCAGGGCCGGCCCGGCGACGCCCCGGCCGCCGTCGCCTACTTCTCGCCCGAGTTCGGCGTCGCCGCCGCCCTGCCCCAGTACTCCGGCGGCCTCGGCATCCTCGCCGGCGACCACCTCAAGTCCGCGAGCGACCTCGGCGTCCCGCTGATCGGCGTCGGCCTGCTCTACCGGCACGGCTACTTCCGGCAGTCCCTCGGCCGCGACGGCTGGCAGCAGGAGCAGTACCCCGTCCTCGACCCCGGCGAACTGCCGGTCACCCTGCTCCGCGAGGCCGACGGCACCCCCGCCCGGATCACCCTCGCCCTGCCCGGCGGCCGCAGCCTCCACGCCCACCTGTGGATCGCCCGGGCCGGCCGCGTCCCGCTCCTCATGCTCGACTCCGACGTCGAGGAGAACGCCCCCGGCGAACGGAGCGTCACCGACCGGCTGTACGGCGGCGGCAGCGAGCACCGGCTCCTCCAGGAGATGCTCCTCGGCATCGGCGGCGTCCGCGCCGTCCGCACCTACACCCGGCTCACCGGCCACCCCGCCCCCGAGGTCTTCCACACCAACGAGGGCCACGCCGGCTTCCTCGGCCTCGAACGCGTCCGCGAACTCCAGGGCGAGGGACTCGACTTCGACAGCGCCCTGGAGACCGTCCGGGCCGGGACCGTCTTCACCACCCACACCCCCGTCCCGGCCGGCATCGACCGCTTCGACCGGGCCCTCGTCGCCCGCCACCTCGGCGACGACGGCGCCCTTCCCGGCGTCGACCTCGGCCGGATCCTGGCCCTCGGCGACGAGACCCCGCTCGGCGGCGAACCCGACGTCTTCAACATGGCCGCCATGGGCCTGCGCCTCGCCCAGCGCGCCAACGGCGTCTCCACCCTCCACGGCGCCGTCAGCCGCTCCATGTTCGCCGGCCTCTGGCCGGGCTTCGACGCCGACGAGGTGCCGATCACCTCCGTCACCAACGGCGTCCACGCCCCCACCTGGGTCGCCCCCGAAGTGGCCCGGCTCGACCCGGACGCGAGCGACCGCGAGCTGTGGGAGCTGCGCCGCACCCTCCGCGAGCGGCTCGTGGCCGACGTACGGGAACGGCTGCGGGCCTCCTGGCGGCAGCGCGGCGCGGCCGCCGCCGAACTCGGCTGGACCGAGTCCGTCCTCGACCCCGACGTCCTCACCATCGGCTTCGCCCGACGCGTCCCCTCGTACAAGCGGCTCACCCTGATGCTGCGGGACAAGGACCGGCTGCGGTCCCTCCTCCTCCACCCCGAGCGGCCCGTCCAGCTCGTCGTCGCCGGCAAGGCCCACCCCGCCGACGACGGCGGGAAGCGGCTCGTGCAGGAACTCGTCCGGTTCGCCGACGACCCCCGGGTCCGGCACCGGATCGTCTTCCTGCCCGACTACGGCATGGAGATGGCCCGCGGCCTCTACCCCGGCTGCGACGTCTGGCTCAACAACCCGCTGCGCCCGCTGGAGGCCTGCGGCACCAGCGGCATGAAGGCCGCCCTCAACGGCTGCCTCAACCTCTCCGTCCTCGACGGCTGGTGGGACGAGTGGTTCCGGCCCGACTTCGGCTGGGCCATCCCCACCGCCGACGGCGCGGCCGCCGCCGACGAGGACCGCCGCGACGACCTGGAGGCCGCCGCCCTCTACGAGCTGATCGAGCGCCGGGTCGCCCCCCGCTTCTACGACCGGGGCCCCGACGGGGTGCCGGTCGCCTGGACGGCCATGGTCCGGCGCACCCTCGCCGACCTCGGCCCGAAGGTGCTCGCCGACCGCATGGTCCGCGAGTACGTCGAGAAGCTGTACGTGCCCGCCGCAGGCGCCCGCCGGGCCCTCACCCCGGCCCGGGCGCGGGACCTCGCCGCCTGGAAGGCCCGGGTCCGGGAGGCCTGGCCCCGGGTGGCCGTCGACCACGTCGAGGTCGGCGACGGGCTCGCGGACGACCTCGCCGACGCGGAGCTGGGCGCGACGCCCGTCGTCCGGGTCCGGGTGGCGCTCGGCGCGCTCGGCCCCGACGACGTCGAGGTCCAGGCCGTCACCGGACGCGTCGACGCCGACGACACCCTCGCCGCCACCCGGACCGTCACCCTCAAGCCGGCCGGCGGCCCCGACCTGGAGGGACGGCTGCCCTACGCGGGCACCCTGGAACTCGATCGGACGGGCTCCTTCGGCTGCACGGTCCGCGTCCTGCCCGCCCACCCGCTGCTCGCCCAGCCGGCCGAACTCGGCCTCGTGGCGCTGCCGTCGGAGACGACGGGGGAGGGGGCGGGAGTGCTGCTGAGGTAGCTCCTAGGGGACCTCCGCCTTGTCGGCGAGGTGCCCGTCGACGAAGCACAGCCGGTACACCGGGATCGCGGCCAGCATCGTGGACCGGTAGTACCGGCACTCGTCCATGCCGGGCGGCTCCGCCGGGGCGCGCTGCGGCCTGCCGTCCAGCGGGTGGTCGGGCAGCCCGTCGGAGAGCTCGGTGATCTCCGCGAGCGACTGCCCGACCCGCATCCGGGCGTAGTCCTCCGGCTCCAGGTACGACCGGGCCTGCGTCCACAGGGCGACGCCCGCCATCAGCAGGCCGAGACCGGCGAGGAGCGCGAGCGGGATCCAGATCGCCCGCGCGAGGCCCTTGCGGACCTCGCGGCGGGCCCGGTCCAGCTCCCGCGCGGACCGCGGCGCGGCCGGCAGCGGCGCCGGGGCGCTCCGGGGCAGGACGGCCTCCAGGACGAAACCGCCGTCCCCGGTGACCCCGTGCGCCAGCGTCCCGCCCGCGAGCCGCACCCGCTCGTCGAGCCCGACGAGCCCGGTCCCGCCGGAGGGCAGCGTCGCTCCCGCCGATCCGCGGCCGCTCACCACCCTGACCCGGACGCTCGTCCCGTCCTCGGTGACGGCGACCGAGACCGCCGCGCCCGGCGCGTGCTTGGCCGCGTTCGTCAGGCCCTCCTGGACCACCCGGCGCAGGGCGAGGCCCGACATCCCCGGCAGCGTCGGCACCGGTGTCGTGGTGAGCGTGACGGCCAGCCCCGAGGCCCGGGCGCGGGCCGTCAGCTCCTCGACCGTCTCCCCGGCCGGGGTCGTCGGCGCCACGGCGTCGTCCTCGCGCAGGACGCCGATGATGTCCCGCAGCCGGGCCGTCGCGTCCGCCGCCGCGCGCCGCAGCTCGCCGGCCGCGTCCTGCTGGGCGGGACCGAGCGCCGGATCGACCTCCAGGGCGCCCGCGCGGACCGCGATCAGGGCCAGGTCGTGGCCCAGGGAGTCGTGCATGTCGCCCGCGATCCGGGAGCGCTCCCGCAGCCGCTCCCGGTCGGCGACGGCCGCCTGCTCCCGTTCCATCCGGTCGGCCAGCTCCCAGCCGCTGCGCACCAGCCGGTCGTACTGGCGCACGTAACGGCCGATCAGCCAGGGCGCCACGATCGCGAGGGCCAGCGAGAGCAGCAGCGTGAACCACTGGCCCGGCGAGGCGTGCGTGACCACCGTCAGGACGAGCCCCGCCGCCGCGACCGCGCCGAACAGCCACAGCGCCGCCCGCGCCCGCTCCTGCCGCCGCCCGGCGAGGTAGCCGAAGGCGATCAGGGCCAGGCTGTACGAGGCGGTGAACAGTTCCGGGGTGGACCACAGGCTCACCGCGACCGTGACCGCGACCGGCACCGGCGGCCACCTCCGGCTGACCGCGACACAGCCGCCGAGGAGCGTCACGCCGACGACGACCCCGGCCCAGCTCCCGCCGTCGTTCGGGTCCGACCCCAGCAGGACGGGCACGCACAGGAGCAGCCACAGTCCCAGGTCGAAGAGGCGCTCACGCACCGGGGACCAGGCCCGCCTCGTACGCCAGGACCGCGAGCTGGACCCGGTTGCGCAGGCCGAGCCTGCCGAGGACGGCGCTCACGTGCGCTTTCACGGTGCCCTCGACGACGTGCAGGCGGGCGGCGATCTCCTGGTTGGAGAGTCCGGCGCCGAGGAGGGCGACGACCTCCCGCTCCCGGCCCGTGAGGGGTTCCAGCCGGGTCCGCGCCTCGGCCGCGCGGGTGAACCGCTCGCCGCCGAGGGTGTCGATGACCCGTCGGGCGACCGTGGGGGAGAGGGCGGCACCGCCCCCGGCCACGGCCCGGACCCCGGCGATCAGCTCGCGCGGGTCCCCGGACTTGAGGAGGAAGCCGCTCACGCCGCTGCCGAGCGCCCGCGCGATGTAGGCGTCCTCGGAGAAGGTGGTGAGCATGACGACGGCCGCGTCCGGCACCGTCGCCCGCAGTTCCTCGGCCGCGCCGAGCCCGTCGAGCCGGGGCATCCGGATGTCGAGCAGGACGACGTCGGGCCGGTGCCGGTGGGCGAGTTCGACGGCCTCGTGTCCGTCGCCGGCCTCGGCCACCACCTCGATCCCGGGATCGGCGGCGAGGATGGCCCGCACCCCGGCCCGGATCATCGTCTCGTCGTCGGCGAGCAGCACCCTGATCATGCCGCCAGGGTATGCAGACGCGCGGGCGCCCGGAGGGAAACGATCCCTCCGGGCGCCCGTCCCGTGCGATGCGGCTTACGGGAAGGTCAGCTTGAAGCTGTTGATGTAGCCGGTGTCGATCGACGCCTTGTCCTGGACGCGGAGCTTCCAGGCACCGTTGGCGACCTCGGTGGAGGCGTTCACGGTGTAGGTCTGGTTGATGTTGTCGGCGCTGCCGCCGGACCGGTTGTGCAGGTTGTAGACCGAGCCGTCGGGGGCGATGAGGTCGACGACCAGGTCACCGATGTAGGTGTGGACGATGTCCACGCCGACCTTGAGGGTCGAGGGCGCGTTGCCGGTGATGCCGGTGACGTTGACCGTCGAGGTGACCGCGACGCCGTTGTCCGGGATGGACACGTCGGCGTCGTTGGTGAACACCGTGCCGCCGCCGGGGCCGCCGGGGCGGGAGCCGACGTTGACGGCCGCCCAGGCGTTCTCCACGGCCAGGACCTCGGCGCTGCCCGCGCCGTACAGCTCGGTGGCCGCCGCGACGGTGCCCGTGCGGGCGCCGGCGTAGTTGGTGGAGGAGCCCCACTTGGTGGTGAGCGCCTTGAACCAGATCATCCGGGCCTTGTCGATGCCGATGCCGGTGACCGGCAGGCCGTCGGAGGTCGGCGAGTCGTAGCTCACGCCGTTGACGGTCTTGGCGCCGCTGCCCTCGGAGAGCAGGTAGAAGAAGTGGTTCGCCGGACCCGAGGAGTAGTGGACGTCGATGGAGCCGATGCCCGAGTACCACGCGTCCTTGGACGAGCCGTCCTTGCTCGGCTTGTCCATGTAGCGCAGCGGGGTGCCGTTGCCGCGGATGTCGATCTTCTCGCCGACGAGGTAGTCGCCCTTGTCGTTGGCGTTGTTGGCGTGGAACTCGACCGCCGCCGCCATGATGTCCGAGGTGGCCTCGTTGAGGCCGCCGGACTCGCCGCTGTAGACCAGGCCGGCGGTGTTGGAGGTGACGCCGTGCGTCATCTCGTGCGCGGCCACGTCGATGGACGTCAGCGGCTTGGCGTTGTTGGTGCCGTCGCCGTACGTCATGCAGAAGCAGGAGTCGGACCAGAAGGCGTTGACGTACGCGTTGCCGTAGTGGACGCGGGAGTACGCGCCGACGCCGTCACCGCGGATGCCGGAGCGGCCGTGCACGTTCTTGTAGTAGTCCCACGTGAGGGCGGCACCGTAGTGCGCGTCCGCGCCCGCGGTCTCCAGGTTGGACGGCAGGCCGTTGCCCCAGGTGTCGGTGCTGTTGGTGAACAGCGTGCCGGTGCCGGAGGTGCCGCGGTTGAGGTTGTACGTCTTGTGGTTGCCGCGCGCGGTGTCGGTCAGCGTGTACGAGGGCGCGGTGCCGAGGGTCACCTGGCCGCTGTACTGCGTGTTGCCGATGCCGGTCTCGATGGCCTGCCACTCGTAGAGCTTCGCGCCGGTCTTCGCGTCCGTCACGACGTGCAGCTCGTTCGGGGTGCCGTCGTGCTGGATGCCGCCGACGACGGTCTCGTACGCGAGGACGGGAGCGCCCTGGGCCATCCACACGACCTTGCGCGGGGCACGGTCGGCGGTGGTCTTCTTCGAGCCCTCCGCGGCGGCGAGGCCGAGGGCCTGCTTCTCGGCGGCGGCCGGGGCGACGTCGGCGGCGAGGTCGACGTTCTTGAGCTCGGCGCGGTTGGACTTGATGACCCCGGTCGTGGCGCCGGCCTTGGTCTCGGCGACGATCAGGTCACCGCCGAGGACGGGCAGCCCGGCGTAGGTGCGCTCGTAGCGCGTGTGGGTCGTGCCGTCGCGGTCCTGGACGACGTCGCGGACGACCAGCTTCTCCTGGGCGCCGAGGCCGAGGGACTTGGCCGTGGCGGCCTTGTCCGCGTCCGCCGCCTTGATGAGCGCGGCGCGCTCGGCGGGGGAGAGGTCGGCCGGGAGCTTGCCGGGGTTGACCTTGCCGGCGGAGGCCGCCTGGGGGGCCGCTCCGAAGGTGCCGGCGGAGGCGGTGCCGGCCTGGACGCCGAGGGTGAGCATGGCGGCGGCGGCGATCAGAGCGCCGGTCGCGGTGGCGCGACGGCTGGGCGTGGATCTCACGCAGACTCCTTAAGCGAGGGGGGTACCGGCGGACTTGGGTGAGTCCGTCCGGGCGGAGCAAGGAGAGCTGTGGAGCGGGTACTCGTGACGCGGAACCCGGCGGGGGCGGGACCGTCGGGCCCGAACCCGTTCGAGTGACGCGGTGAACGGTGGTGCGAAGAACCGGGGAGAGAGTGACAGGGATGACGGGTACCTGTCAGGACTGTGGCGAGAAGTTGGCCGGAAATCGTCCGCTGTCCGAATGCCCGTGTTCGTTAAGCGGACGTTTCCTCGATCATGGCCGCGATGCCGTCCAACGTTCTGCGGAGCCCGAATTCGAAGAGACTCTCCAGACTGAGCTCGAAGCCCCCGTCATGGGTGACGGCATCGAGCAGGGGATACGGACCACCCGACTGCATCGCGTCGAACCGTGGCTCATTCTGTTCCATCCACTCGCCGTCCGACAGGCCCGTGTCGAGCCGCGCCGGGAGCCGATGGTCCTCGCCGGCGGGGCGGTGCCGGTGCTGTTGCGGTGAGCCCGTGGGCGGGCGTGGGGGGGCATGGAGGGTTCCGCGTTCGGGACTGCACGACTTACGGCGCCGGGGCGCCACACATCACGCTTCACGTCCCGAACGCGGAACCCTCCACACCCCCCTTCTGTCCGTCCGCCCTCAACCCACCAGGCTGTCCCGCCACGCCTGGTGCAGGCCCGCGTAGTGGCCGTCGCCCTTCACCAGCGTCGACGGGGGGCCGTCCTCCACGATCCGGCCCGACTCCATCACCAGGACGCGGTCCGCCACCTCGACCGTCGACAGGCGGTGCGCGATGACCACCGCCGTACGGCCCGCCAGGACCGTGTCCATCGCCCGCTGCACCGCCCGCTCGCCCGGCACGTCCAGGGAACTGGTCGCCTCGTCCAGGATCAGGACCGCCGGGTCCGCGAGCAGGGCGCGGGCGAAGGCCACCAGTTGGCGTTGGCCGGCCGAGATGCGACCGCCGCGCTTGCGGACGTCCGTGTCGTAGCCGTCCGGGAGGCCGGTGATGAACTCGTGGGCCCCGATGGCCTTAGCCGCCGCTTCGATCTCGCCGCGGGTCGCGTCCGGGCGGCCGATCGCGATGTTGTCCGCGACCGTGCCGGAGAAGAGGAACGCCTCCTGGGTGACCATCACGATCCCGCGGCGGAGGTCGGGTGTCGTGAGGTCGCGGAGGTCCACGCCGTCGAGCCTGACCTGGCCTTCCGTCGGGTCGTAGAAGCGGGCCAGCAGTTTCGCCAGTGTCGACTTGCCCGCGCCCGTCGCGCCGACCACCGCGACCGTCTGGCCGGCCGGGATCGTCAGGTCGAAGCGGGGGAGGACCTCGCCGCCCGTCCGGTAGGCGAAGCTCACCGAGTCGAAGACGACCTCCCTGCCGGGTGCCCCGGCGCGCCGGGGGAGTTCGCGGGGTGCCGTCGTCTCCGGGACCCCCGGCTCCTGGGCCAGGAGGCCGGCGATCTTGGTGAGGGAGGCCGCCGCCGACTCGTACGAGTTGAGGAACATGCCGAGGCGGTCGATCGGGTCGTACAGGCGGCGCATGTAGAGGACCGCCGCGGCGAGCACGCCCAGTTCGAGTGTGCCGGCCGCCACTCGGTACGCCCCCCAGAGGCACATGCCGGCCACCGCCGTGTTCGCCACCAGGCGCGAGCCGACCACGTAGCGGGCCATTTCGAGGAGGGCGTCGCCGTTGCTCCGCTCGTGGCGGTGGTTGAGCGCTGCGAACTCGGCGTCGTTGGCCCGTTCCCGGCGGAACGCCCTGACCGGGCGGATGCCGTTCATCGTCTCCGCGAACTTCACGATCACGCCCGCGATGGCCGTGGAACGCTCCGCGTACACCTCGCCCGCGCGCCGCCGGTAGAGCCGGATGAGGAGGTGGAGGGGGAGGAAGGAGGCGACCGCCACCGCTCCGATGCCCCAGTCCAGGGAGAGGAGGATCAGGGAGATCGAGACGAAGGAGAGGACCACGCCGATCAGTTCCTGCAGGCCCTCCGAGAGGAGCTCGCGGAGGGACTCGACGTCCGTGGTCGAGCGGGAGATCAGCCGGCCCGAGGTGTAGCGCTCGTGGAAGTCGACGCTCAGCACCTGCGCGTGCCGGAAGATCCGGCCGCGCAGGTCGAGCAGCGCGTCCTGGTTGATGCGGGCCGCTCCGCGTACGAAGGCGTACTGGAGGGCGCCCGACAGGGTGGCGCAGAGGAGGTAGCCGGTGGCCACGGCGATGACGGGCCCGTGGTCCCCCGCGCGGAAGGCCGGGACGCCGCGGTCGATGGCGTACGCGACGAGCAGCGGGCCCGCCTGCAGCGCCGCCTCCCTGACGAGGAGGATCAGGGCCGCGACCACGACCCGCCCGCGGTGGGGGGCGAGGAGGGAGCGGAGCAGGGCCCCGGTCGCTCCCGGGGGTGCGGGCAGGTCGTCGCGGTCGAAGGGGTCGGACGGTGCGGCCGGGGCCTTCGTCGTCTTCTCTTCGAGCGTGGTGTCCGTCATCGGTTCCCGTTCCCCTCGCCGGACATCAGCCAGGCGTACTCGGCGCTGCTGCGCAGCAGTTCCTGATGGGTGCCCACGGCCGCGATCCGGCCGTGCGAGAGCAGCGCCACCCGGTCGGCGAGCATCACCGTCGACGGGCGGTGCGCCACGACCAGGGCCGTCGTCTCCTTGAGGACCTCCCGCAGGGCCGCCTCGACCCGGGCCTCCGTGTGGACGTCGAGCGCCGAGAGCGGGTCGTCCAGGACCAGGAACCGGGGCTTGCCGACCACCGCGCGGGCCAGGGCGAGCCGCTGCCGCTGGCCGCCGGAGAGGCTGAGACCCTGCTCGCCGACCTGGGTCGCGGTCCCCTCGGGCAGCCGGTCGACGAAGCCGTCCGCCTGGGCGACGCCCAGGGCGCGGCGCAGTTCCTGGTCGCCGGCTCCTTCCGCGCCCATCAGGACGTTCTCGCCGACGCTCGCGGAGAACAGCGTCGGTTCCTCGAACGCCATGGAGACGAGGGAGCGGAGCTTCTCCCGTTCCATGAGGGCGGTGTCCTCGCCGTCGAGGAGGATGCGGCCGGCCGTCGCCTCGTGCAGGCGGGGCACGAGGGCCGTGAGGGTGGTCTTGCCGGAGCCGGTGCCGCCGACCAGGGCCAGTGTCTCGCCGGGGCGGATGTGGAGGTCGACGCCGTCCAGAACGGGGGGCGTCCCCTCGGGGGCGTCCGGGTAGCGGAAGGTGACGCCCTCGAAGCGGACCCCGTCCGGGGCGCCGACGTCCTCGGAGGCGGCGGCCGTGTCCGGTTCCTCCTCGGCGTCCATCACCTCGAAGTAGCGTTCCGTCGCGGTCGCCGCCTCCTGACTCATCGCGAGGAGGAAGCCGATCGACTCCACCGGCCAGCGCAGCGCCAGGGCCGTCGACAGGAACGCGACGAGGGTGCCCGCCGACAGGTCCCCGTCGGCGACCTGGACGGTGCCGAGCACGAGGGCGGCCCCGATGGCCAGTTCCGGTACGACGGTGATGACGGCCCAGATCATGGCGAGCAGCCGCGCCTTGGCCAGTTCCGTGCCGCGGAGGTGTCCGGAGAGTTCGCGGAACGCCTTCGCCTGGCTGCGGTGGCGGCCGAAGCCCTTCACGATCCGGATGCCGAGGACGCTCTCCTCGACGACCGTCGTCAGGTCGCCGACCTGGTCCTGTGCCCTGCGCGCCACGATCCCGTACCGGCGCTCGAAGAGGTTGGAGAGGAGCACGAGCGGGAGCACGGGCGTGAGGAGCACGAGGCCGAGGGTCCAGTCCTGGGTCAGGAGGAGGACATAACCGGCCAGGATCGTCACGCCGTTGACCAGGAGGAACGTCAGCGGGAAGGCCAGGAACATCCGGACCAGCATCAGGTCCGTCGTCCCGCGCGAGAGCAGCTGTCCGGAGGCCCACCGGTCGTGGAAGGCGATCGGGAGGCGCTGGAGCCTGCCGTACAGGTCGGCGCGCATCCGGGCCTCCACGGCGGACAGCGGGCGGGCCACCAGCCAGCGGCGGAAGCCGAACAGGACGGCCTCGGCGATCCCCAGGAGCAGCAGGTACAGCGCGCCGAGCCAGACGCCCCCGGGGTTCCGGTCCGCGACGGGGCCGTCGACCAGCCACTTCAGGACGAGCGGGATGACGAGCGACAGACAGGAGGCGACGATCGCGACGACCGCGGCCGTGAACAGGCGGCCCCGGACGGGCCGCACGTACGGCCAGAGACGGAGCAGGACGCGGGTCGTCGAGCGGTCGGGACGTGGGGGGATCGGTTTCTCGGGCATCAGGTCCGACCATACGGTTCGCCACTGTCACGCCTCACCCGATTTTCGGTGCCGTCCGGCCTTGTCCCCGCGAAGCCGCACGTCGGAGACTTGCGCGACCCCGCACGGGGTCCAGACACAAGGGGCGGCACCTCACATGACCACACTCGACAGTTACGGCGACCGCTGCGAGCGGCTCTTCCTCGCCGGCGGCACGGCGGCCGTCCGGCGGGCCGCTCAGGAGGGCCTCGACGAGCTCGGCCCCCACCCGGACCTGTACTGCTGGCTCGCGCTCGGCCACGTGGCGGAGGACGAGGACGACCACGACGACGCCGCCGAGAAGGCCTTCCGCGCCGGCCTCGCCCTGGACGCCGACCACCTCGGGCTCCTCGCCGGATACGCCGAGTTGTGCCTGCGCGCCGACGGCTTCGACCACCCGGGCCGCGCCGCCCGTGCCGCCGCGCTCTCCCGGCGCGTCAAGGAACTGGATCCTGGATCCGCCGAGTCCGACCGGGTCACCGCAGTCGAACGCTGGGCCCGCCGCGGCTACTGGGACGACCTGCGGATGAACGTCGCACGCGAGGCCGTCGCCTCGCGGGAGAGCCACGCCACGACGGTGACCCAGGCCCGCGCCCTCACCGACGCCCTCGCGAAGGACGGCACCGGCACCGCCCTGGCTGCCGCCCGCGCCGCCGAGGCCGCCGACCCGGTCGACCGGGAGGCCGCCGTGCGCGCCACGACGCTCGAAGCCCTCGCGGGCCCGTGGAACGCACCCGTACGGATCCTCGGGCGCCACCGTCCGGCCGCCTGGGCGGTCTCCGTCCTGCTCGCCTTCGTCACCAACCAGCTGCTCCGCCAGACCGGCGTCGTCGACTCGTTCAGCGTCTGGGGCTACGCGTGGCTGGTCCCGGTCCTCCTCGTCGACCGGCGCTTCGCCGCCGTCCGCAGGGAGGCCGAGGCCCGCCACCTCGCCCGTCTCGAAGCGGCCCTCGCCGCCCGGGACTGATCCGCCCCCTCACGCCCCCACCCGCAGCAGCACCACCGACCGGGCCCCCACCGGCAGCGTCCCGCCGCCCGGGTGACGGGTGCCCGGGGCCGTCGACTGGTCCTCCCGGGCCGTGTCGACGACCAGTTCGTACGACTCCGCCCACGGCGGGCCCGGCAGCCGGAACTCCAGGGGGCGGTGGCCGGCGTGGAGGACGGCGAGGAAGCTGTCGTCGGTGATCTGCTCGCCCCGCGCGTCCCGCCCCGGGATGTCCCGGCCCGACAGGTAGAGGCCGAGCGTGGCCGTCGGCGCGTACCAGTCCCGCTCCGTCATCTCGGTGCCCTCGGCGGTGAACCAGGCCAGGTCCCGCAGCCCGTCCGCGCCCTGCGGCCGGCCGGAGAAGAAGGCCCGGCGGCGCAGCACGGGGTGGCGGTGACGGAGGGAGAGGAGCCGGCGGGCGAGGGCGAGCAGGCCGGCCCGGCCCGGGTCGTCCGGGAGCGACCAGTCGAGCCAGCCGAGCTCGTTGTCCTGGCAGTAGGCGTTGTTGTTGCCGCCCTGGGTGCGGCCCATCTCGTCGCCGGCGACGAGCATCGGGACGCCGGTGGAGAGGAGGAGGGTGGTGAGGAGGTTGCGCTGCTGGCGCAGGCGGAGGGCGTTGACCTCGCGGTCGTCGGTCTCGCCCTCCACGCCGCAGTTCCAGGAGCGGTTGTCGTGGGTGCCGTCCCGGTTGCCCTCGCCGTTGGCCTCGTTGTGCTTGCGCTCGTACGTCACCAGGTCGCGGAGGGTGAAGCCGTCGTGCGCGGTGACGAAGTTGACCGAGGCGTACGGGCGGCGTCCGCCCCAGGCGTACAGGTCGCTGGAGCCGGACAGCCGGTAGCCGAGGTCCCGCACGTCGGGCAGCGCCCCGCGCCAGAAGTCCCGCACGGCGTCCCGGTAGCGGTCGTTCCACTCGGTCCAGAGGGGCGGGAAGGCGCCGACCTGGTAGCCGCCGTTGCCGACGTCCCAGGGTTCGGCGATCAGCTTGACCCGGCGCAGGACCGGGTCCTGGGCGATGACGGCGAGGAACGGGGAGAGCATGTCGACGTCGTGGAAGGAGCGGGCGAGGGCCGCCGCCAGGTCGAATCGGAAGCCGTCGACGCCCATCTCGGTCACCCAGTAGCGCAGGGAGTCGGTGATGAGGCGGAGGACCTGCGGCTGCACGACGTGCAGGGTGTTGCCGCAGCCCGTGTAGTCGGCGTACCGGCGGGCGTCGGACTGGAGCCGGTAGTAGCCGCGGTTGTCGATGCCCTTCAGGGAGAGGGTGGGGCCGAGCTCGCCCGCCTCCGCCGTGTGGTTGTAGACGACGTCGAGGATGACCTCGATGCCGGCCGCGTGCAGCGCCCGCACCATCCGCTTGAACTCGCCGACCTGCTGCCCGGTCGTCCCCGACGAGGAGTAGCCGGCGTGCGGGGCGAAGTAGCCGATCGAGTTGTAGCCCCAGTAGTTGCGCAGCCCGCGCCGCAGGAGGTGGTCCTCGTGTGCGAACTGGTGGACCGGGAGCAGTTCGACCGCCGTCACCCCGAGGCGTACGAGATGGTCGATCGCGGCGGGGTGGGCGAGTCCCGCGTACGTGCCCCGCAGGTGCTCCGGGATGCCGGGGTGCCGTTTCGTGAAGCCCTTGACGTGCAGCTCGTAGATGACCGAGTCCTGCCAGGGCGTCTTGGGCCTGCGGTCGTCGGACCAGTCGTCGTCGTCGTGGACGACGACCCCCTTGGGGACGTGCGGGGCGGAGTCCCGCTCGTCGCGGACGGTGTCGGCCACGTGCTGCTGCGGCCAGTCCCGGACGTGCCCGTACGCCTCCGGGGGCAGCGCCGCGAAGTCGCCGTCGACGGCCCGGGCGTACGGGTCGAGGAGCAGCTTGGCCGGGTTCCAGCGGGCGCCCGTCCACGGGTCCCAGCGGCCGTGCACCCGGTAGCCGTACCGCTGTCCCGGGCCGACGCCCGGCACGAAGCCGTGCCAGATCTCGTGCGTCAGTTCGGTCAGCCGGAGCCGTGTCTCCGTGCCGTCGGCGTCGAAGAGGCACAGCTCCACGGCCTCCGCCCCGCCCGCCCACAGGGCGAAGTTGGTGCCCGTCACCCCGCCGGGGCCGACCCGGCAGCGGGCCCCCAGGGGCGTCGGCGCGCCCGGCCACACCGGTGGTCCGGCCTGCTCCAGGGCATGCTCGGACACCGCCTCCTGCTCGGCTGCGCTCGTCACCGTCCCGGCCTCCCGCGGCTCGTCGGGCCCGCACCCAAGGAAGCGGCGGCGTCCCGGCCGCCGCTCCCGCGCGTGGTTCTCCCCCTGTTCTGCCCGCACGGCCGTGCTCCCAACATGACCCGCACGCACGTTTCCCCTGGAGGGTGGCCGTCGTTGGGCCGAGCGTGACATTTGCATGGAAGCGGGCGAGGCGGGCCCTCGTGGTGACGGGACTGATGGCGGGGCTCGCGACGGGCCTCGCGGGCTGCACCGGAGCGGACGGCGGAGGGGGCGTCGACATCAGCCTGCCGGGCAAGGCGCGGGCCCCGGGCGACGTCATCCGGGTGACCCCGGAGGACGGCAGCCGGGCGGTGCCGGCCGACGGGCCCGTCGAGGTGAGGGTGGACAGCGGTCGCCTCGAGCGGGTGACGGTCGTGCAGGTCGAGGACGGCCGGCGGGCCGAGGTCGCCGGGGAGATCTCGGCGGACGGACTGGGCTGGCGGCCCCGGCCGGGCACCCGGCTCGCGCTGGCCGCCAAGTACAGCGTGGACGCGGTCGCGCTCGACGGGCACGGGCGCCGCTCGGCCCGGCACACCACCTTCACCACCGTGGTCCCCGGGTCCCGTTTCATCGGCTACTTCAAGCCGGAGAACCGTTCCACGGTCGGCACCGGCATGATCGTCTCCTTCGGCTTCAACCGGCCGATCGAGAACCGGGCCGAGGTCGAGCGGGCCATCCGCGTCACCTCGGAGCCGCCGGTGGAGGTCGTCGGCCACTGGTTCGGCAAGGAGCGGCTCGACTTCCGGCCCGCCGCGTACTGGCGGCCCGGCACGAAGGTGACCGTCGAACTCGCCCTGCGGGACGTCGAGGGGGCGCCCGGGGTGTACGGCATCCAGCGGAAGAAGGTCGGCTTCACCGTCGGCCGTTCCCAGGTCTCCCTGGTCGACGCCGAGCGGCACACGATGGAGGTCCGGCGGAACGGCGAGGTGCTCGCCACGCTGCCGGTCACCGCGGGCGCGCCGAAGACCACCACGTACAACGGGAAGATGGTCGTGACCGAGCTGTACGACGTGACCCGGATGGACGGCAGGACGGTCGGCTTCGGCGGCGAGTACGACATCAAGGACGTGCCGCACGCGATGCGCCTCACCGACTCGGGGACCTTCCTGCACGGCAACTACTGGGCCGACGCGTCCACCTTCGGCTCCGCGAACGTCAGCCACGGCTGCGTGGGCCTCCGGGACGAGAAGGGCGGCAGCGCGGACTCGCCCGCGGGCTGGTTCTTCGACCGGACGCTCATCGGCGACGTGGTGGAGGTGGTCAACTCCCGCGACAAGGAGGTCGCTCCCGACAACGGCCTCGGCGGCTGGAACCTGGAGTGGAGCCGGTGGAAGGCGGGCTCCGCGCTGCGGTGAGTCCGGGCGGTCCCCCGTATCACGCCGACTGGTGCCGAACGGTGACATTCACGAGGAACTTTCGTGTCCCGCGGTGTGATTATCTAGCGCTGTGTGCGCGAGTGGATGCGCACGGGGGTGGGGCCGTGGCGTTGCCAGGCCGTGCGAGGGGAGAAGACCACAGTGAACGGGCAGCCGATATCGGGGGCATCGGTAGGGGCGACGGGGCGGCGCGGCCGACGCGGGGGCGTCAGGCTGCAGGCCCTGGCGGCGGGGGCGCTGCTCCTGGTCCTGACCGCCTGCGGCGGCGGTGAGACCGGCGCCGGCGGCGCGGGTGGACAGGGGCCTGCGGCCCAGGGCGGCGGCAAGCAGGAGAACGCGGCCTCCCAGGCGGTCGTGACGATCCTTCCGAAGGACGGCGCCGACTCGGTCGCCACCAGCGGGGCCCTGAAGGTCACCGCGTCGCAGGGCAAGCTGACCACGGTCACGGTCGCCGACTCCAAGGGCACCGAGGTCGAGGGCAAGATCGCCGCGGACGGCTCCAGCTGGTCGCCGACCGCGCACCTGGCCGCGGCCACCCAGTACAAGGTCCACGCGATCGCGAAGGACGCCGAGGGCCGCGAGTCGGCGAAGGACACCACCTTCACCACGCTGGTCCCGCAGAACACCTTCATCGGTCACTACACGCCCGAGGACGGTTCGACCGTCGGCGTCGGCATGCCGGTCTCCATCAACTTCACCCGGGGCATCACCGACCCCGAGGCCGTCGAGAAGGCCATCAAGGTGACGGCCGTGCCGGCCGTCGAGATCGAGGGCCACTGGTTCGGCAACGACCGGCTCGACTTCCGTCCCAAGGAGTACTGGGCCGCAGGCACCAAGGTCACGGTCGCGCTGAACCTGGACGGCGTCGAGGGCCGCCCCGGCGTCTACGGCAAGCAGAAGAAGACGATCTCCTTCACCATCGGCCGTCGTCAGGTCTCCACCGTCGACGCGAGCGCCAAGACGATGAAGGTCGAGCGGGACGGCAAGATCATCAAGACGCTGCCGATCACCGCGGGCGCGCCGTCCACGACCACGTACAACGGTCAGATGGTCATCAGCGAGAAGTACAAGGTGACCCGCATGAACGGGGCCACGGTCGGCTTCGGCGGCGAGTACGACATCAAGGACGTGCCGCACGCGATGCGCCTGTCCACCTCGGGCACCTTCGTCCACGGCAACTACTGGGCCTCCGCCTCCACCTTCGGCTCCGCGAACGTCAGCCACGGCTGCGTCGGCCTGCAGGACCAGCGGGGCGCGGGGAACAGCTCGATGCCGGCGGCGTGGTTCTACGACAGCTCGATCATCGGCGACGTCGTGATCGTGAAGAACTCCAAGGACAAGCAGATCCAGCCGGAGAACGGCCTCAACGGCTGGAACATGGACTGGTCGGAGTGGATCGCCTAGATCTCCCGTCGGACACGGCCTGAAGGGGCCCGGTGCTGTGAGCAACAGCACCGGGCCCCTTCTCGTTAACGGCCACTAATCTTTCCCCATGACTGTGAACCTCGAAGTCGCCGAAGGCGTCGGCACGATCCGCCTCGACCGCCCCCCGATGAACGCACTGGACATCGCCACCCAGGACCGGCTGCGCGAGCTGGCCCAGGAGGCGACCGACCGCGACGACGTGCGGGCCGTGGTCCTCTACGGCGGCGAGAAGGTGTTCGCGGCCGGCGCGGACATCAAGGAGATGCAGGTCATGGACCACGTGGCCATGGTCAAGCGCTCGCGCGCCCTGCAGGACTCCTTCACCGCCGTCGCCCGCATCCCGAAGCCGGTCGTCGCCGCGATCACCGGTTACGCGCTCGGCGGCGGCTGCGAACTCGCGCTCTGTGCCGACTACCGGATCGCCGCCGACAACGCCAAGCTGGGCCAGCCGGAGATCCTCCTCGGCCTGATCCCCGGCGCGGGCGGCACCCAGCGCCTGTCCCGGCTCGTCGGCCCCTCCAAGGCCAAGGACCTCATCTTCACCGGCCGGATGGTGAAGGCCGACGAGGCCCTGACGCTCGGTCTGGTCGACCGGGTCGTCCCGGCCGCCGAGGTGTACGAGCAGGCGCACGCCTGGGCCGCCAAGCTGGCGCAGGGGCCGGCCGTCGCCCTGCGGGCCGCGAAGGAGGCGATCGACCAGGGTCTGGAGGCCGACATCGACACCGGTCTCGCCATCGAGCGCACCTGGTTCTCCGCCCTGTTCGCGACCGAGGACCGCGAGACCGGGATGCGCAGCTTCGTCGAGGAGGGGCCGGGCAAGGCGAAGTTCGCCTGACGATCCTTCACGGGTGGGGGCCGATTCCACCGGAACGGCCCCCGCGGACGCCTCCGTGCGGCCATGATGGGGGGCATGGCGGGCCTGGAGGGTAGGGAACAACCGGGGCAGCGCGCGAGCGCCGCCGCGCCGCGGTGGTCACCGGCCGTGGACGACGAACAGGCCTTCGAAGCGGTGGAGTTGTACGGCAATCCGGCCGAGGAGGATGTCCGGCTGCCGTCCCGCCCCGAGTCCGCGCGGGTGGCCCGCAGGCTCACCCAGTACGTCCTGCTGCGGCAGTGGGCGCTGGGCCCGCAACTCGCCGAACACGCGGTGCTCCTCGTCTCGGAGCTCGTCGGGAACGCCGTCCGGCACACCGGCGCCCGCGTCTTCGCCCTGCGGTTACAGCGACGCCGCGGCTGGATCCGGATCGAGGTGCGCGATCCTTCGCGGGGACTGCCCTGTCTGATGCCGGTGCACGAGCTCGACATCAGCGGCCGCGGGCTCTTCCTCGTCGACAAGCTGGCCGACCGCTGGGGCGTGGACCTGGCGCCGCGCGGCAAGACGACCTGGTTCGAGATGCGGGTCTCGGACCGCTGACGCACCCCGGACGCACGGAAGCCCCCGTGCGCCGTGGTGGGGTGCGTGGGGGCTTCCGTGTGGTGCGTCGTGGACGGGGGGGTGTATCCACGACCGCTATGTCGACCTGGCCCGGGTCAATGGGGGTCGTGTCTCCGACTATGTCAGACGGGGGGCCTTGCCGCCAAAAGTCCCTAGTGGGGCAAGGTCGGGCAAAGGTGGACAGTTCAATTATGAATCGTTGGTGACGTGTAGCACTCGCCTTGTAAACAGTGAATGGCTATGCGGTTCGTCGGTTGTTTCCGGGGCTCGTCCGCATGCTGGACGGCTGACCGGCAGGCGCAAACGTCCTGAATTGGCCTAATCGCCACCAATCGGGCCTCACCCCTCTTGAATGGTCGCGTGAAGCCGACCGACCGCCGAGGAGCGCTCCGCGCGGGCGCGGCCGCCGCCCTCGCGGGAGCCCTCTCCACCGCCTGCGGCACGGAACCCCGCCCCGCCCCCGCCGCCGGACACCACCCCACCGGGCACCACCCCGCCGCAGGGCGTCGCCCCGCCCCCGCGCCCGCCGCCGCCCCGGCCCCCCGCCGCTTCCCCGGACAGCCGGCCGAGATCACCCACGGCCCCCGCGACCGGCCCCGGGTCGCCCTCACCTTCCACGGCCAGGGCGACCCCGACCTCGCCCGGCGGCTCCTCGCCCAGGCGGAGGAGGCCGGCGCCCGCGTCACCGTCCTCGCCGTCGGCGGCTGGCTCGACGACCACCCCGCCATGGCCCGGCGCATCCTCGACGGCGGCCACGACCTCGGCAACCACACCCAGCACCACATCGACGTCAACGCCATGACCGAGGCCCGGGCCCTCGCCGAGATCGAGGCCTGCGCCACCCGGCTGCGCCGGCTCACCGGCTCCGTCGGCACCTGGTTCCGCCCCTCCCGCACCCGGCACGCCGGGCCCGCCGTCCTGCGCGCCGCCCGCCGCGCCGGATACCCGCACGTCCTCTCGTACGACGTCGACTCCCTCGACTTCACCTCGCCCGGCGCCGCGGCCGTCGTCCGCAACGTCACCGGGCCGGTCCGCGCCGGATCCGTCGTCAGCCTGCACTTCGGCTACCCGGACACCGCCGCCGCGCTGCCCCTCCTCCTCGCCGATCTCGACCGCCGCGGCCTGAGCGCGGTCACCACCACGGAGCTGCTGAGCTGATGGCACACCTCAAGAAGAGAACCAGGACCCTCCTCGCCGCCGCCCTCCTGGTCGCCCTCGCCGGCTGCGGCACCGCGAACCACTCCGAGGGCGCCGCCCCCGTGAAGAAGGCCGCCGCCGTGCCCAAGCCGGCCACCGCCCCCGCCGGACTCCCCGGCATGCCGCCCCTGCTCGACCAGCACGACGTCTACGCCGCCGACCGGCCGAACCGGCTCTCCCCGGTGGTGCGGAACTTCCCCTCCCGGATCTACGTCCCCAACACCAACTCCAACACCGTCTCCGTCATCGACCCCACGACCTACCAGGTCGTCGAGACCATCCCGGTCGGCGTCCAGCCCCAGCACGTCGTCCCCTCGTGGGACCTGAAGACCCTCTGGGTCAACAACAACCGGGGCCACACCCTCACCCCCATCGACCCCGCCACCGGCGTCGCCGGCAAGCCCGTCGAGGTCCACGACCCGTACAACCTGTACTTCACGCCCAACGGCAAGTACGCCGTCGTCATGGCCTCGCTCGACCGCGAACTCGTCTTCCGCGACCCGCACACCATGGAGCGGAAGAAGTCCGTCCCGGTCAGCTGCTACGGCGTCAACCACGCCGACTTCTCCGCCGACGGCCGCTACTTCGTCGTCTCCTGCGAGTTCTCCGGAGAACTCCTCAAGGTCGACACCGAGAAGATGGAGGTGGTCGGCCAGCAGAAACTGCCCTTCGAGGGCGCCATGCCGCAGGACGTGAAGATCTCGCCCGACGGCAAGACCTTCTACATCGCCGACATGATGGCCCACGGCATGTGGGTCCTGGACGGCGAGAAGTTCACCACCCCCAGCCTGCTCCCCACCGGCAAGGGCTGCCACGGCCTCTACATCAGCCGCGACTCGCGCGAGATGTACGTCTCCAACCGCGGCGAGGGCACGGTCTCCGTCTTCGACTTCCAGCAGGACAAGCTCACCAAGAAGTGGCGGCTCCCGGACGGCGGCTCCCCCGACATGGGCGGCGTCTCCGCCGACGGCAAGGTCCTGTGGCTCTCCGGACGCTACGACGCCGAGGTGTACGCGATCGACACCACCACCGGCAAGCAGCTCGCCCGCATCCCCGTCGGCAGCGGCCCCCACGGCCTCGCCGTCTATCCGCAGCCCGGCCGCTACTCCCTCGGCCACACCGGCATCTTCCGGTAGCCGCCCGGTCGCTCAGCCGGCGATCAGGAGCGCCTCCGAGGCCACCGGGCGGTAGCCCGCCGCCTGGAAGACACGGACGCTGCGGGCGTTGCCCGGGGACTGCTGGGCCCACACCACCCCGTCCGGGACGAGGTGGCGGGCCGCCGTCGCCAGGGCCCGCCCCAGGCCCCGGTGGCGCACCTCCTCGTCCACCTCGATCGCCGCCTCCCAGCGGCCCGCGACGCCCCGGCCCAGGACGAGCACCCCGCCGTCGGCCGCCCACACCCGGACGTCGTCGCGGAACTTCAGCGCCCGCGACACCCGGGGGTGCCCCGGGTCGTCGATCTCACGGAGCTCCAGCGGGGGAGGGCCCGGCAGCGCGTCCGCCACCGTGAGCAGGTCGACGGTGTTCATGTGCCGGCCGGTGCGGGCCATCAGCGCGAGCAGGAAGCCCGGGTTCATGCTCGCCGCGAGCGGGTCGCTCGACGTGGCCGCCAGCTCGGCCCGCACCCACTCCGGGTCGGCGTCCGTGAAGACCACCGAATGGGCGGTGAAGGCGAGCACCCCCGCGTCCCGGGGACCCGGCTGCGGCACCACCGTCGTCGAGCCGTCCGGGGGCGGGAACTCCCCGCGTGCCGCCGCCGCCAGTATCCGTGCCACGTCGTCGCTCATACCCCCATCATCCTTCGGGGCGCGGCCAGCTAATCTGACCCCCGTCAGAAAAGCACCAAGAAGGGGCGGACGCAGTGGCGGACATCGACGCGGCGCGCAAGGCATTCAACAGTTTCGACGCCGACGGGGACGGTTTCATCACCGCCGCGGAGTACAAGAGCCTCATGGCGAAGCACGGCGACTTCAACGTCACCGAGACGGTCGCGGAGGTGCTCATCAAGCAGCGCGACGACAACGGGGACGGCGTGCTGTCCTGGGACGAGTTCTGGGCGCACTACAGCAAGGCGTGAGCCGCGGGCCGGGCGGGTGCGGCAACGCGGAGTTGCCGCCCGCCCTCGCCTGCTCACACGGCGGTGGACAAACGGTTCAGCACTCGATGATGTTCACCGCGAGACCGCCGCGCGCGGTCTCCTTGTACTTGACGCTCATGTCCGCGCCCGTCTCCTTCATGGTCTTGATGACCTTGTCGAGGGAGACCAGGTGGCTGCCGTCGCCCCGCATCGACATCTTCGCCGCCGTGACGGCCTTGACCGCCGCCATGCCGTTGCGCTCGATGCACGGGATCTGGACCAGGCCGCCGACCGGGTCGCAGGTCAGGCCCAGGTTGTGCTCCATGCCGATCTCGGCCGCGTTCTCCACCTGCTCCGGGGAGCCGCCGAGGACCTCGGCGAGGGCGCCCGCCGCCATCGAGCAGGCCGAGCCGACCTCGCCCTGGCAGCCGACCTCGGCGCCGGAGATCGAGGCGTTCTCCTTGAAGAGCATGCCGACCGCGCCGGCCGCGAGCAGGAAGCGGACGATGCCGTCCTCGTCGGCGCCGGGGACGAAGTTCATGTAGTAGTGCAGGACCGCCGGGATGATGCCGGCCGCGCCGTTCGTCGGGGCGGTGACCACCCGGCCGCCCGCGGCGTTCTCCTCGTTCACGGCCATCGCGTAGAGGGTGATCCACTCCATCGCGTGCGCCGTCGGGTCGCCCTCGGAGCGCAGCTTGCGGGCGGAGGTCGCGGCGCGGCGGCGGACCTTCAGGCCGCCGGGCAGGATGCCCTCCCGGGACATGCCGCGCGAGACGCAGGCCTGCATGACCCGCCAGATCTCCAGCAGGCCGGCCCGGATCTCCTCCTCGGTGCGCCAGGCCTTCTCGTTCTCCAGCATCAGGGAGGAGATCGACAGGCCGGTCTCCTTGGTGAGGCGGAGCAGCTCGTCGCCGGTGCGGAAGGGGTACTTCAGGACGGTGTCGTCCGGGATGATCGGGTTCTCGCCGGCCACCGCGTCCTCGTCGACGACGAAGCCGCCGCCGACCGAGTAGTACGTCTTCTCCAGGACGAGCCCGCCCTCCGCGTCGTACGCGAAGACCGTCATGCCGTTGGCGTGGTACGGGAGCGCCTTGCGGCGGTGCAGGACCAGGTCGTCGTCGAACGAGAACGGGATCTCGTGCGCGCCGAGCAGGTTGATCTTCCCGCTCGCCTTGATCCGCTCGAACTCGTCGTCGGCGCTCTCCACGTCGACCGTGCGCGGGGAGTTGCCCTCCAGGCCGAGCAGGACCGCCTTCGGGGTGCCGTGGCCGTGGCCGGTGGCGCCGAGCGAGCCGTACAGCTCCGCCCGTATGGACGCCGTGTGGGCGAGCAGGCCCTCGTTCTTCAGGCGGCGGGCGAACATCCGGGCAGCCCTCATGGGGCCCACCGTGTGGGAGCTCGACGGACCGATGCCGATCGAGAACAGGTCGAAGACCGAGATGGCCACGGAAGGACTCCTTGTGGGGGCTAGACGCCGTTGTCTGCCGGGGTGGAGCAGAAAGGCTGAGCAAGGGGCGGGGCACCGCGCCCACTGTCCAGTGTGCGCGGTGCCCCGGAGCTTTCGTACGAATGAAACCGGAACTAAAGCGTACGAAATTACTTCAGGCCGGGGTACAGCGGGTGCTTGTCCGCCAGCGCGGTCACCCGGGCCTTGAGGGCGGCGGCCTTGTCGGCGTCGAAGCCCGGCTTCAGGGCCTCGGCGATGACGTCGGCGACCTCGGCGAAGTCCTCGGCCTGGAAGCCGCGGGTCGCGAGCGCCGGCGTGCCGATGCGCAGACCCGAGGTGACCATCGGCGGGCGCGGGTCGTTCGGAACGGCGTTCCGGTTGACCGTGATGCCGACCTCGTGGAGGCGGTCCTCGGCCTGCTGGCCGTCGAGCTCGGAGTTGCGCAGGTCCACCAGGACCAGGTGCACGTCCGTGCCGCCGGACAGGACGGAGACGCCGTGGGCGGCGACGTCGTCCTGCACCAGGCGCTCGGCCAGGGCGCGGGCGCCGTCCAGGGTGCGCTGCTGGCGCTCCTTGAACTCCTCCGAGGCCGCGACCTTGAAGGAGACGGCCTTGGCCGCGATCACGTGTTCCAGCGGGCCGCCCTGGAAGCCGGGGAAGACCGAGGAGTTCAGCTTCTTCGCGAACTCCTTCTTCGCCAGGATGATGCCGCCGCGCGGGCCGCCGAGCGTCTTGTGCGTGGTGGAGGTCACCACGTCCGCGTACTCGACCGGGTTCGGGTGCAGGCCCGCGGCCACGAGGCCCGCGAAGTGGGCCATGTCGACCCACAGGTAGGCCTCGACCTCGTCGGCGATCCGGCGGAACTCCGCGAAGTCCAGCTGACGCGGGTACGCCGACCAGCCGGCGATGATCACCTTCGGGCGGTGCTCCTTGGCGAGGCGCTCGACCTCGGCCATGTCGACCAGGCCGGCCTCGTCCACGTGGTACGCGACCACGTTGAACTGCTTGCCGGAGAAGTTCAGGCGCATGCCGTGGGTGAGGTGGCCGCCGTGCGCCAGGTCCAGACCCAGGATCGTGTCGCCGGGCTGGGCGATCGCGAAGAGGGCGGCCTGGTTCGCGGAGGCGCCGGAGTGCGGCTGGACGTTGGCGTACTCGGCGCCGAACAGGTCCTTGATCCGGTCGATGGCGATCTGCTCGGCCACGTCGACGTGCTCGCAGCCGCCGTAGTAGCGGCGGCCCGGGTAGCCCTCGGCGTACTTGTTGGTGAGGACGGAGCCCTGGGCCTCCATGACCGCGACCGGAGCGAAGTTCTCCGAGGCGATCATCTCGAGGGTGGACTGCTGACGGCGGAGCTCGGCGTCGACGGCGGCGGCGACGTCGGGGTCCAGCTCGTGGAGGGGAGTGTTCAGAAGCGACATGAATCGATCCCTAGGGGGTCTCGGGCCCGGTCTCAGTTCCCGGCGAACGCGGTGTACTCGTCGGCGGAGAGCAGGTCCTCCGGCTCGCCCGTGACGCGCACCTTGAACAGCCAGCCACCCTCGAACGGAGCCGTGTTCACCAGGGACGGGTCGTCCACCACGTCCTGGTTGGCCTCGACGACCTCGCCCGTGACGGGGGAGTAGAGGTCGCTGACCGACTTCGTCGACTCCAGCTCGCCACAGGTCTCGCCCGCGGCGACGGTGTCGCCGACGGCGGGGAGCTGGGCGTAGACGACGTCACCGAGCGCGTTGGCCGCGAACTCCGTGATGCCGACCGTCGCGACGCCGTCCTCGGCGGCCGACAGCCACTCGTGCTCCTTGGTGTAGCGCAGCTCGTTGGGGTTGCTCATGACCTGATTCTCCTGGATCGGGGGAGTACTGATGAACGTGGGTCTTACGGGATGAGACGAGGAGTGAGACGACTGCGTCACTTCTGGCGCTTGTAGAACGGCAGGGCCACGACCTCGTACGGCTCGTGGGTGCCACGGATGTCCACACCTACACCCTGGGTGCCGGGCGTGGCGTGCGCCGCGTCCACGTACGCCATCGCGATCGGCTTTCCGAGGGTCGGGGACGGGGCGCCGGAGGTGACCTCGCCGATGACCTCGCCGTCCTTGACGACCTGGAAGCCGGCGCGCGGGACCCGGCGGCCCTCGGCGATCAGACCGACCAGCTTGCGCGGCGGGGCGGTCTCGGCGCGCTCGGCGGCCTTCTCGAGCGCCTCGCGGCCGACGAAGCGGCCCTCGTTGGTCGTCTTCTCGAACTTCACGACCCGGCCCAGGCCCGCGTCGAAGGGGGTGAGGGCGGTGGTCAGCTCGTGGCCGTACAGCGGCATGCCCGCCTCCAGGCGGAGCGTGTCGCGGCAGGACAGGCCGCAGGGGATCAGGCCGACGCCCTCGCCCGCCTCGGTCAGCGCCTTCCACACGCCCTCGGCGTGCTCGGGCTTCAGGAACAGCTCGAAGCCGTCCTCGCCGGTGTAGCCGGTGCGGGCGATCAGGGCGGGCACGCCCGCGACCGTGCCGGGCAGGCCGGCGTAGTACTTCAGGCCGTCCAGGTCGGCGTCGGTGAGCGACTTCAGGATGCCGGGGGACTCCGGGCCCTGGACCGCGATCAGGGCGTACGCGTCGCGGTCGTCGCGCACCTCGGCGTCGAAGCCCGCGGCGCGCTCGGTCAGCGCGTCCAGGACGACCTGGGCGTTGGAGGCGTTGGCGACGACCATGTACTCGGTCTCGCCGAGGCGGTAGACGATCAGGTCGTCGAGGATGCCGCCGTCCTCCTGGCAGATCATCGTGTAGCGGGCGCGGCCGTTGCCCACGGTGGAGATGTTGCCGACCAGCGCGAAGTCGAGGAGCTCCACGGCCTGCGGGCCGGTGACGGTGATCTCGCCCATGTGGGAGAGGTCGAAGAGACCGGCCCTGGTGCGGACGGCGTTGTGCTCGTCGCGCTCGCTGCCGTACCGGAGCGGCATGTCCCAGCCGGCGAAGTCGGTCATGGTCGCGCCCAGCGAACGATGCAGGGCATCGAGGGCGGTCAGACGGGGGGCAGTGCTCATGGGGTGGCTCCCGGGTCCCAAGGGCGTGATCGGTGACGAAAACACATGACGGGCGAGGACGTCCTCCCCATCTGTCATGGAACCTGAGAGGTTCACCGAGAGCATCTCGTCACCGAGAGATCGGCTTGCACCTTGGGTGGGGACACGGCGAGGTGTCCCGCTTTTCAGATCTGCCTCATCCACGCGGTACGGGGCCTGAGAGATTCAAGGGAGGGTCTTGCTCCTTCGGCGCCCGGACGCGCTCGGCGGTCCGGAACTCTCCCGCGCGGATTCGAGCGGCCGGTATGCGATTGTGCGGCGACTGTGCGCGCCTGGCGCGCACATCATCGCACGCGGTGTCGGCGGGGCAAATCGCTTGCGCACCATTACCATTTCTTTACACTTCATGGGCAAGGGTCTCCTCAGGTCTCCTGAGACCCGTACAGGGGGAGAACGATGAGGATCCAGCACACCGGCGCATACGCGGCGGGCACCGACATACCGTCCCAGCGGGCCCGCGCCCGGAGCCGCGGACGTCTCCTGCGGGACCTGCGCGAGCGCGGGGGCCGCGGCCCCCGCTCCCTCACCTTCGCCGCCGGCGACCTCGTCGTCGTCTCCGGGCTGCCCGGCAGCGGCAAGTCCACCCTGATGAAGCGCGCCGCCCGGGGCGGCGCCATCGACTCCCAGGACGTCCGCGAGCGCTGGGAGGCCCGCATGCCCCGCCTCCTGCCCTACGCCGTCTACCGCCCCCTGGTCCGGATCGCGCACTACGCCGCACTGCGCCGGGCCCTGCGCTCCGGCGAGAGCGTGATCGTCCACGACTGCGGCACCCAGTCCTGGGTGCGGGGCTGGCTCGCCCGCGAGGCGAGACGGCGCGGCCGCGACCTGCACCTGCTCCTCCTCGACGTCACCCCGGACACCGCGAAGGCCGGCCAGCACGCCCGGGGCCGGGGCGTCTCCGCGTACGCCTTCGGGCGCCACCGGCGGGCCGTCGGCCGGCTCCTGCGGGCCGCCGAGGCCGGCCGCCTGCCGCACGGCTGCGCCTCGGCGACCCTCCTCGACCGGGCCGCCGCCGACTCCCTCCGCAGCATCGGCTTCCGGCAGGCCGCCTGAGGTCCGGGCGGCGTCCCGGCCGTCCCGGGACGCCCGTACCCTTCCCTTCTGGCCACGGAGGTGCCGGGGCGGCGTTAGGGTGCTGCCGGGCGGCCGGTGCGGAAGGCCGTGCGAGAAGGGGAAACGCGACCGTGGACGTGACGTGGCCGGGCAACGAGCTCGAAGAGGTCCTTGCCGCCTCACTGGGCAATCCCGAGGCGGGTGGCCGCATCGTCGAGGTGCTGGGCCGCAGCCCGGTCTGGGTGCCCCTGCCCAACGGCGGCGGCCCCGACAGTCAGGCCCTGGACCTCGCCACCATGGAGATCGACGGCGCGGCCTACGTCCCCGTCTTCAGCTCCGAGCAGCAGTTCCTCGCCTGTGTCGGCGACCACATGTCCTTCACCGTCGCCCCGGCCCGTGACTTCGCCCGCGGCCTGCCCCCGCAGCTCGGCATCGCCGTGAACCCCGGCGGCGCCGTCGGCGTCCCGCTGCCCCCGCCCGCCGTCGCCGAGCTCTGCCGCGCCGGCCGCACCCCGCTCGACGGCCCCGCCAGCGGCGGCCGCGTGCGGCTCTTCGAGCCCGACTGGCAGGACGACCCGGTCGACTTCCTCGCCGCCGCCTCCGCCGAGTTCGAGGCCACCGGCGTCGTCGCCACCGCCCGCCGCGCCCTCGCCAGCGTCGAGGGCACCGAACCCGCCCTCTTCGTCGGCGTCCAGCTCTCCCACTGGGAGGGCGCCGACCGCACCGCCCCCCTGGACGCCCTCGGCCGTGCCCTCGGCCGGGTCGAGGTCGCCTGGCCGGTCAACCTCATCCTGCTCGACATGGCGCAGGACCCGGTCGGCGACTGGATGCTGGAACGGGTGCGCCCCTTCTACCAGCGTGGCGGCGCCTGAGCGGCCCCCTGTTTAAGCTGAACTGACTCGATCGCTGGACAGACGTACGTGGTGGACGGAAGAGGGGCGGGACCCAGGGTGAGCGCGTCAGGCACCGCGGCGACCGGAGGACGGGTCGAGCACATGCTGCGCCAGGTGGCACCCGGACGCTACGACGCGTACGAGCAGCTGCTGCACGCCCTCGCCGACGGCGAGCTCTGGATGCTGCTCTGGCAGGGCGCCCCCGGCTCGCCCGACGCCCAGTACGGGAACATGGAGGTCGACGGCCACGGCTACGCGCCGTGCGTCACCTCCGCCCAGGAGCTCGCCGCCTCCGGCTGGAACCGGGCCCACGAGCTCGTCACCGGCCGTGACATCGCCCGCGCCCTCTACCCCGACCGCTGGGGCGTCTGGCTCAACCCGCACGCCCCCGGCGGCGGCGTCGGCATCCCCTGGGCCGACCTGCGCCGGATCGCCACCGGTCTCGACCGGATGCCCGCCGGGCCGCTGCGCGTCACCGAGCCCGCCCTGGAGATCCCGCAGTTCTACGCCCTGCTCACGCAGAACGCCCACCGCACCCCGGCAGTCCGGGCGCTGCGCCGCGGCTGGGTGCAGCCGGCGCTCGGCTCCCCGTACCTCGCCATCGGTCTCGACCTTTACGACACGTCCCCGGCGGCCGTCGACGGCGTCCGCGCGATGATGCGCCAGTCGATCGGCTCCGTCCCCGACGGACTGCCCGTCTCGACGGTCGCGCTCTCCGACGCGTACGACCCGGTGGCCCTGTGGCTGCGGGCGAACGCGCGCCCCTTCTACGACCGCGAGGCGCACGCCGGACGCGGTTCCGCCGCCGTGCCGGGGTACGGATACCCCCCGCCGGCGCCGTCCGGATACTGAGACGTCCCTCGTGCCCCACTTGTCGGCAAAGGCCTCCGGAGTCCCCTCTGGAGGCCTTCGTTCACCCCAATTCGGCAGATCGCGACACCAGTTGAGCGACATGTCCGATTGCGGGCAAGAGGGCCCCGGTTGGTCCGCTCACGTGATCACGACGTCCGGATAACGGAAGTCGCAGCACCGCATCACGTTTGAGCAAACATTCCCCGTCAGGGCTGGCGGGTGATCGCGAGCGCATTGAAGACTCCCCGGAACACGGGACGTTCGGCTCCTTTCCAGCCGGTGTCCAGCAGGTTGTTCCACCGAGCCGCTACCCGCGGCGGGCAAGGGCCGGCTACCGGCGGCCGAGAGGGGTCCTCACCACGATGACGGCACCACTGCACGAGGCGAGTGCGGGCGAGGCGACCGCCACCGTCGACGGCGCGCCCGACGCTCCCGGCACTCCGGACAACTCCGGCACGGCAGGCAAGGCGATCGAGGGGCGTTCCCCCTGGAAGATCGCCTGGACCCGCCTCAAGCGCGACAAGCTGGCCCTCGCGGGCGCCTTCGTCGTCGTCTTCCTGATCCTCGTCGCGATCTTCGC
Source organism: Streptomyces sp. NK15101 (assembly GCF_020400725.1). Taxonomy (GTDB): domain Bacteria; phylum Actinomycetota; class Actinomycetes; order Streptomycetales; family Streptomycetaceae; genus Streptomyces. The sequence continues at coordinate 98,435 of NZ_JAINVG010000004.1, forward strand.
GCCGGTCATCGTGGGCCTCCTCGGCCACCCGCCGGACGAGTTCCACGAGGACCAGATCGACCCGCTGTTCGGCACGCCGATCGGCTCCTGGGGCGGCGTCAGCGGCGACTTCCTGTTCGGCGTCGAGCCGGTCAACGGCCGCGACGTCTTCAGCCGGATCGTCTACGGCGCCCGGATCTCGCTGCTCGTCGCCTTCCTCGCGGCGGTCTTCGCGGTCGTCCTCGGCACGGTCCTCGGCGTCATCGCGGGCTACTTCGGCGGCTGGATCGACGCGGCCCTCAGCCGGGTCATGGACGTCATGCTCGCCTTCCCGCAGCTGCTGTTCACGATCGCCCTGGTCTCGGTGCTGCCCAACCAGTTCCTCGGACTGGACGGCTCGGGCGTGCGCATCGCCGCCCTCATCCTGGTGATCGGCTTCTTCGGCTGGCCGTACGTCGGCCGCATCGTCCGGGGCCAGACCCTCTCGCTGCGCAACCGCGAGTACGTCGAGGCCGCCCAGAGCCTGGGCGCCGGCCGCTTCTACATCCTGCGCCGCGAGCTGCTGCCCAACCTGATCGCCCCGATCATGGTCTACGCGACCCTCATGATCCCCACCAACATCCTCACCGAAGCGGCGCTCAGCTTCCTCGGCGCGGGTGTGAAGCCTCCCACCGCTTCCTGGGGCCAGATGCTGTCGACGGCCATCACCACCTACGAGTCGGATCCCCTGTTCATGGTGATTCCCGGCCTCGCGATCTTCATCACCGTTCTGGCGTTCAACCTCTTCGGCGACGGCGTGCGTGACGCGCTCGACCCGAAGGGCTCCCGCTGACCGTTCGCCGACGACACGCAAGACCCGCCCCTGCCGCTGGCGACAGGAGGCCCATCCCCAATCGGCGGACCGCCGTAACGGCCGCCACTATCCCGGAGGTTGCTGGACCCATGCTGAAGAGCTCTCAGCGCAGAATCGCCGCGGGCGCCCTGCTTGCGGCGGCCACGATGGTCGTCACCACCGCCTGTGGCGGCGGCAACGGCGACAACGGCGGCGGCAAGGGCAACGCGGGTGCGGCCGGCTTCAACGCCGCCGTGAACAAGGTCGCCAACGCCTCCGACAAGAAGGGCGGCGAGCTGAAGTTCATCGGCTCGCAGGAGGCCGACTCGTGGGACCCGCAGCGCGGCTACTACGGCTTCGTGTGGGACTTCGCCCGCTACTACACCCGCCAGCTCGTCACCTTCAAGGCCGAGCCGGGCGCCGCCTCCACCGAGCTGGTCCCGGACCTCGCCACCGACGCCGGCAAGGTCTCGGCCGACGGCCTCACCTACACCTTCACCCTGAAGGACGGGATCACCTGGGAGGACGGCAAGCCGATCACCTCCAAGGACATCAAGTACGGCATCGAGCGCATCTGGGCCCAGGACGTCATCTCCGGCGGCCCGATCTACCTCCAGCAGGTCCTCGACCCCAAGGGCGAGTACAAGGGTCCCTACAAGGACACCTCCGCGGACAAGCTCGGCCTGAAGGCGATCGAGACCCCGGACGACAAGACCATCATCTTCAAGCTGCCGGTCGCCAACGGCGACTTCCTGCAGATGCTGGCCATGCCGGCGGCCTCCCCGGTCCGCCAGGACAAGGACACCAAGGCCAAGTACGGCCTGAAGCCCTTCTCCTCCGGCCCGTACAAGTGGCAGTCGTACACGCCGAACAAGTCGATCAAGCTCGTCCGCAACGACAAGTGGGACGCGAAGACCGACACCGTCCGCAAGGCGCTCCCGGACAGCATCTCCGTCACGTTCACCACGAACGCCGACGACATGGACAACCGTCTGGTCGAGGGCGAGTACGACCTCGACATCAACGCGACGGGCATCGGCGCCGCCGCCCGCCAGAAGGTGCTCCAGCAGCACAAGGGCAACGTCGACAACCCGCAGACGGGCTTCATCCGCTACGCGGTCTTCCCGCAGACGGTGATCCCCAACGTCGAGTGCCGCAAGGCGATCATCTACGCCGCCGACTCGAAGTCCCTCCAGACCGCCCGTGGCGGCCCGCAGGCCGGTGGCGACATCGCCTCCAACATGCTCCCGCCGGCGATCAAGGGCGCCGACCCGAAGGCCGACCCGTACGGCAAGCTCGCCGGCGCCCCGGACCTGGCCAAGGCCAAGGAGGCGCTGAAGAAGTGCGGTAAGCCGAACGGCTTCAAGACCACGATCGCGGTCCGCAACAACAAGAAGATCGAGATCGCGACCGCCGAGTCCCTCCAGCAGTCGCTGAAGGCCGTCGGCATCGACGCCCAGATCGACCAGTTCGACGGCGCCCAGACCTCGGGCATCATCGGTTCGCCGAAGGTGGTCAAGGAGAAGGGCTACGGCATCATCATCATGGGCTGGGGCGCCGACTTCCCGACCGGTCAGGGCTTCCTCCAGCCGCTGGTCGACGGCCGCTTCATCCTGCAGAGCGGCAACAACAACTTCTCCGAGCTGAACGACAAGGCCATCAACGGCCTGTTCGACCAGGCGCTGAAGGAGACCGACCCCGACAAGGCCGGCGAGCTCTACAAGCAGATCAACACGAAGGTGTCGGAGGCCGCGGTCTACCTGCCCTTCACCCACGAGAAGAACATCATCTGGCGCAGCTCCCGGCTGACCAACGTCTACACGGCGGACGCCTACAACGGCCGCTACGACTACGCGTCGCTCGGCGTCGTCAAGTAATCCGACCCGCTTCACCGGCGCACCACCCGCCGCCAGGTCCGAAGGGCAGGTGATGGCCGCCCCGGCGGCCGGGGAACCCGACCGGGTTCCCCGGCCGCCGACCGGCCGACCGCATGCTTGCATACATAATCCGGCGACTCTTCGCGGTCGTCGTGATGCTGCTCGTCGTCACGCTGGTGACGCTCAGCATCTTCTTCCTCATCCCCAAGATGACCGGCAGCGATCCTGCCGCGATGTTCGTCGGCAAGCAGGCGGATCCGGCTTCCATCGAGGCCATCCGGCAGAAGCTGGGCCTGGACGAGCCGATCCTGGTGCAGTTCTGGCACTTCGTCTCCGGCATCTTCGTCGGCCGGGACTACACCGGCGGCGGCGACACCATCCACTGCGCCGCGCCCTGCTTCGGCTACTCGTTCCGCACCGAGCAGGACGTGTCGACGATGCTCGCCGACGCCTTCCCCATCACCCTGTCGATGGTCATCGGCGCCGCCGCGCTGTGGCTGGTGCTCGGCGTCTCGGCGGGCGTGATCTCCGCGCTCAAGCGGGGCACGGTCGTGGACCGTACCGCGATGATCACCGCGCTCGCCGGTGTCTCGCTCCCCATCTTCTTCACCGGCATGCTGTCGATGCTCGTCTTCCGCACGCAGCTGGGCTGGCTCAACGCCTCGTACACGCCGATCACCGAGTCCTTCGGCGGCTGGTTCGGCGGTCTCCTGCTTCCCTGGGTGACCCTCGCCTTCCTGTACGCGGCGATGTACGCGCGTCTCACCCGCGCCACCATGCTGGAGGTCCTCGGCGAGGACTACATCCGCACCGCCCGGGCCAAGGGCCTGCCGGAGCCGGTCGTGCTCGGCAAGCACGCCATGCGCTCCACCATGACCCCCATCCTGACCATCTTCGGCATGGACCTCGGCGCCCTCGTCGGCGGTGCGATCCTGACCGAGACCACGTTCAACCTCCAGGGCCTCGGCTGGATGGCGATCAAGGGCGTCAGCGAGCGGGACCTGCCGCTGATCCTGGCCGTCACCCTCATCACCGCCACGTGCGTCGTCATCGCGAACCTCGTGGTGGACCTGCTGTACGCGGTGATCGACCCCCGAGTGAGGCTCGCATGACGGACAAGCTGACGAAGACCGGCGCGGCGGTGGGAGAGCCCGTCGACACCGGGAAGTCCGCCCCCTCCGAAGCCTTCCTCGACGTACGCGACCTGAAGATCCACTTCCCGACCGACGACGGTCTGGTCAAGTCGGTCGACGGCCTCAGCTTCCAGCTGGAGAAGGGCAAGACCCTCGGCATCGTGGGCGAGTCCGGCTCCGGCAAGTCGGTCACCTCGCTCGGCATCATGGGCCTGCACACCGTCGGCCAGTACGGCCGGCAGAAGGCGAAGATCTCCGGCGAGATCTGGCTGAACGGGCGCGAGCTGCTCTCGGCGGACCCCGAAGAGGTCCGCAAGATGCGCGGCCGCGAGATGGCGATGATCTTCCAGGACCCGCTGTCCGCGATGCACCCGTACTACACGGTCGGCAACCAGATCGTGGAGGCGTACCGCATCCACCACGACGTCGACAAGAAGGTCGCGAAGAAGCGGGCCGTCGAACTCCTCGACCGGGTCGGCATCCCCGAGCCCGCCAAGCGGTTCGACAACTACCCGCACGAGTTCTCCGGCGGCATGCGGCAGCGCGCGATGATCGCCATGGCGCTCGTCAACAACCCCGAGCTCCTCATCGCCGACGAGCCCACCACGGCCCTCGACGTGACCGTGCAGGCGCAGATCCTCGACCTGATGCGGGACCTGCAGAAGGAGTTCGGCTCCGCGGTCGTCATCATCACCCACGACCTCGGCGTCGTCGCCGAGCTCGCCGACGACATCCTCGTCATGTACGGCGGGCGGTGCGTCGAGCGCGGACCGGCCGAGTCCGTCTTCTACGAGCCGCAGCACCCCTACACCTGGGGCCTGCTCGGCTCGATGCCGAGGATCGACCGCGAGCAGACCGACCGGCTCATCCCGGTCAAGGGCAACCCGCCCAGCCTCATCAACGTCCCCAGCGGCTGCGCCTTCAACCCGCGCTGCCCGTACGCGGACGTCCCCAAGGGGGGCATCACGCGCACCCAGCGCCCGGAGCTGGCCCTCGTCGGAGAGCGCCACTACTCCGCCTGCCACATGCCGCAGGAGGAGCGCACCCGCATCTGGACCGAAGAGATTGCGCCGAAGCTGTGAGCGAGACTATGGAACCCCTCCTCAAGGTCACCGGCCTGCAGAAGCACTTCCCCATCAGGAAGGGCCTGCTCCAGCGCCAGACCGGGGCGGTCAAGGCGGTCGACGGGCTGGACTTCGAGGTCTACCCCGGTGAGACCCTCGGCGTCGTCGGCGAGTCCGGCTGCGGCAAGTCCACGATGGGCCGGCTGATCACGCGTCTGCTCGAACCCACCGGCGGGAAGATCGAGTTCCAGGGCACGGACATCTCGCACCTCGGCGTGTCGGGCATGCGGCCGCTGCGCCGGGACGTCCAGATGATCTTCCAGGACCCGTACGGCTCGCTGAACCCGCGCCACACGGTCGGCTCGATCGTCTCGGCCCCCTTCAAGCTCCAGGGCGTCGAGCCCGAGGGCGGCGTGAAGAAGGAGGTCCAGCGCCTCCTCGGCCTGGTCGGCCTGAACCCGGAGCACTACAACCGCTACCCGCACGAGTTCTCCGGCGGCCAGCGCCAGCGCATCGGCATCGCCCGCGCGCTGGCCCTGAAGCCGAAGCTGGTGGTGGCGGACGAGCCGGTCTCGGCCCTGGACGTCTCCATCCAGGCGCAGGTGGTGAACCTCCTGGACGACCTCCAGGAGGAGCTGGGCCTCACGTACGTGTTCATCGCGCACGACCTCTCGGTCGTCCGGCACGTCTCGGACCGCATCGCGGTGATGTACCTCGGCAAGATCGTCGAGCTCGCGGACCGCAAGTCGCTGTACGAGAACCCGATGCACCCGTACACCCGGGCCCTGATGTCCGCGGTCCCGATCCCGGACCCGCGCCGCCGGGGCGTCAAGAGCGAGCGCATCCTGCTCAAGGGCGACGTCCCGTCCCCGATCGCCCCGCCGGCCGGCTGCCGCTTCCACACGCGCTGCTGGAAGGCCACGGAGGTCTGCGGGACCCAGGAGCCCCCGCTCCTGGAACTCCGCCCGGGCCAGCGCGTGGCCTGCCACCACCCGGAGAACGCGGACGGCGCGACGGTCCCGGCGGCACGGGAGTCGGTGGACGTGGCGATCACGAAGGCCCCGGAGCCGGCGAAGACCTCGGAATCGGTGAAGCCGGCGGCCGAGCCGGCCGCCAAGGCGGAAGCCGAGCCCGCGGCCGAGCCGGCCGCCGAGACGGAGACCGAGGCGGCCGCCAAGCCCGCCGCCAAGCCCGCGGCCGAGGAGAACACCTCCGGCGAGTGACCCGGACACGAGGCCCCTGTCGCCCATGGCGGCGGGGGCCTCCGTTCTGCCCCCACCGGGACAACCGGGACAATGGGCCCGTGCTCCACGATCTGTTCACCCCCTCCGTCCAACACGCCCTCGACCTCGTGGGCATCTTCGTCTTCGCCATCTCCGGCGCCCTCCTCGCCGTCCGCAAGAACTTCGACGTCTTCGGCATCGCCGTCCTCGCCGAGGTCACCGCCCTCGGCGGCGGACTCTTCCGCGACCTGGTCATCGGCGCCGTGCCGCCCGCCGCCTTCACCGACCTCGGCTACTTCCTGATGCCGCTGATCGCGACGGCCTTCGTCTTCTTCCTCCACCCGGAGGTCGAGCGCACCCAGGCCGCCGTCAACGTGTTCGACGCGGCGGGGCTGGGCCTGTTCTGCGTGACGGGGACGACGAAGGCGTACGACTACGGCCTCGGCCTGACCTCCTCCGCCGCGCTGGGGCTCGCGACCGCCGTCGGCGGCGGTGTGCTGCGGGACGTGCTGGCGAACGAGGTGCCGTCGCTGCTGCGCTGGGACCGGGACCTGTACGCCGTCCCGGCGATCGTGGGCGCGACGATGGTCGTGCTCTGCATCCGTTTCGACGTGCTCAACGGGTTCACGAGCGGCGCCGCCGTCGTGACCGCCTTCGCGCTCCGCCTCTTCGCGATGCGCTACCACTGGCGCGCGCCCCGCGCCTGGAACCGCCGCTCCTCCGCGCGTGAGGAACCGGAAAAAGCTACCGCTCAGTAGCTAGCTGCGGTACCGTCGGAAACATGAGCACGAGCACCGATGCGACCGCCGTCGTGACGTACGAGTTCGACCGCGACACCGCCGTCACCCTCCGGGAACCCGGCGTCTACGACGCCGACCTCTCCGCCGGCTGGACGATCATCCACGCCGTCAACGGCGGCTACCTCCTCGCCCTGCTCGGCCGCGCCCTCGGCGATCACCTCCCGCACCCGGACCCGTTCACGATCTCGGCGCACTACCTCACGCCGTCCGTGCCGGGCCCCGCGGTTATCCGGACGGAGACCGTCCGCACCGGCCGGACGCTCTCCACCGGCCAGGCCTCGCTCTTCCAGTACGCCGAGGACGGCACCGAGGTCGAGCGCATCCGCGTCCTCGCCTCGTACGGAGACCTCGACGCCCTCCCGGACGACGTCCGCACCGCCGCGGCGCCCCCGGCGATGGCGCCGATCGAGAACTGCTTCAGCGCCGCCGACAACCCGGCCCCGAGGATCCCCGGCTCCTCCGCGATCGCCGACCGCCTCGACCTCCGCCTCGACCCGGCCTGCGTCGGCTGGGCCGTCGGCGCGCCGTCGGGGAAGGGCGAGATGCGCGCCTGGTTCGGCCTGGCCGACGGCCGTGAGCCGGACCCCCTCTCCCTCCTGCTCGCGGTCGACGCCCTGCCGCCGACCTCCTTCGAGCTGGGCCTCAAGGGGTGGACCCCGACCGTGGAGCTCACCACCCACGTCCGGTGCCGCCCGGCGCCCGGGCCGCTGCGGGTCTCCATCACGACCCGGAACCTCGCCGGCGGCTTCCTGGAGGAGGACGCCGAGGTCTGGGACAGCGCGGGCCGCCTGGTGGCCCAGTCCCGCCAACTGGCCCGCGCCCCCCGCGCCTGACCCTCCTGCGGGACCCCCGCCCCCGCGCTTCCGCCCGTGCGGGGCCCACACCCGACGGGGCGACGCCCCCGCCCACCCGCCACGCGGCCCCCGCGCCCGGCGGGGCGGTGCCCACCCGCCGTGTGGGCGGTCGTCCCGCTGGGGCGGGACGGGTGGGCACACGGGACGGCGCACTTCGCGGCGCCTCCGCGTTCCGCGCCTGGACCCGCACCCCGAGCGCCGGTGCACCGGTGGTGGCCGTTCAGGTGCGGGAGCCTGGGCCCGGCAAGGGGCGCCGTCCCCGTTGTGCCCACCCTCCCCCAAGCTCTCGGTTCCGCTCGAGCAGGGGGAACCCCCTTGCCCCGGCGGAACGACCGCCCACAACGGGGGCACGGGTGGGCGCCGGCCCGGCGGAAGGGCTGCCCGCAACGGCGGGGCGCCGCCCCGGTGGAGCGGAGGGCCGCGACGGGGCCGCGGGGGCGAACCGTCCCGCGGCCGAGAACCGCCCCCGCCCCCGGCGCAAACAGGCCGGTCACCAGGCGCCGACGGACGGGCTCGTAGAATCGACCCACCATGGCTTACCTCGACCACGCCGCGACCACGCCCATGCTCCCCGAGGCGATCGAGGCGATGACCGCCCACCTCGCCGTCACGGGCAACGCCTCCTCCCTGCACGCCGCCGGACGGCGCGCCCGGCGGACCGTCGAGGAAGGACGCGAGACGCTCGCCGCCGCGCTCGGCGCGCGGCCGAGCGAGGTCGTCCTCACCTCCGGCGGCACGGAGGCGGACAACCTCGCCGTGAAGGGCCTGTACTGGGCCCGGCGCGACGCCGACCCCCGCCGCACCCGCGTCCTGGCCAGCCCGGTCGAGCACCACGCCGTCCTGGACGCCGTCGACTGGCTCGCCACCCACGAGGGCGCCCGGGTCGAGTACCTGCCCGTCGACCGCCACGGCCGCGTCCACCCGGACGCGCTCCGCGAGGCGATCGCCCGCGACCCCGAGTCCGTCGCGCTGGCCACCGTCATGTGGGCCAACAACGAGATCGGCACGATCATGCCGGTCCGCGAACTGGCCGACGCGGCCGCCGAGTTCGACGTCCCCCTGCACGCGGACGCCGTCCAGGCCGTGGGCCAGGTCCCGGTCGACTTCGCCGCCTCGGGCCTCGCCGCGATGACCGTCTCCGGCCACAAGATCGGCGGCCCGTACGGCATCGGCGCCCTGCTCCTGGGCCGCGAGCACACCCCCGTGCCCGTCCTGCACGGCGGCGGTCAGGAGCGGCACGTCCGCTCGGGCACCCTCGACGTGCCCGCCGTCGCGGCCTTCGCCGTCGCCGCCCGGCTCGCCGCCGAGCGGCAGGCGGAGTTCGCGCGCGAGGTCGGCGCCTTGCGCGACGAACTCGTCGGCGCCGTCCGGGCGGTCGTGCCCGACGCGATCCTCGGCGGCGACCCCGTCGACCGGCTCCCCGCCAACGCCCACTTCACCTTCCCCGGCTGTGAGGGCGACTCCCTGCTCCTGCTGCTCGACGCGGCCGGCATCGCCTGCTCCACCGGCTCCGCCTGCACCGCCGGCATCGCCCAGCCCAGCCACGTCCTGCTCGCCACCGGCACCGATCCGGACCTGGCCCGGGGCACCCTGCGCTTCTCGCTCGGCCACACCTCGACCGAGGAGGACGTGGCGGCGGTCGCCGGGGCGATCGGCCCGGCGGTCGAGCGGGCCAGGACCGCCGGCCTCAGCTGAGCCGCGCGCGCTCCCGCTCCACCAGGGGCATGTACCGGTCCCAGTCCCAGTGCGGTCCGGGATCGGTGTGGTCGGTGCCCTCGACCTCGACGTGCCCGATGATGTGCTCCCGGTCCACGGGGATGCCGTACCGGGCGCATATGCCGGCCGTGAGCCGCGCCGAGCCCTCGTACATCGCCGCCGTGAAGTCCTGCGGCCGTTCGACGAAGCCCTCGTGCTCGATGCCGATGCTCCGCTCGTTCATGTCGCGGTTCCCGGCGTGGAAGGCCACGTCGAGCTCGCGGATCATCTGCGCCACATGGCCGTCCCTGCGGACCACGTAGTGCGCGGCGGCCCCGTGCCCCGGGTCCTTGAAGACCTTCAGCGCGGTCGCGTAACTGCCCTGGACGACGTGGATCACGACCCGGTCGATCGTGTAGTCGTCCGGCCGGTCGGCCCGCCGCCAGTTCGCCCGCGCCGCCGAGGTCCACTCGGCGCCCTTGTGGTCCAGCTCCCCCTCGACCCTCTTCTTCTCCATCCCCGGCAGGCGCCACCACAGGCGCCCCAGCTCGTCCCCGGCCAGCGCGACCGTGCCCACCGCGGCGGCCGCGCCGCCGATCAGCACGGCCCGCCGGCCCACCCGCCGCCTGTCCGGCCCGGTCCCCGCGCCGTTCGACTCGCTCCCCATGCCACGGAGAACGCTCATCACCGCGACCGCGGTTCCCGGCGCCCCGTACCCTGGTAGGGCTATGACTCAGACTCCGCCCCAGCGCCCCCACGCCCGCCCCCTCCGGGTACTTGCCGCCATGTCCGGCGGAGTGGACTCCGCCGTCGCCGCCGCCCGCGCGGCCGAAGCCGGTCACGACGTCACCGGCGTGCACCTGGCCCTCTCCGCGAACCCGCAGTCCTTCCGCACCGGAGCGCGCGGCTGCTGCACGATCGAGGACTCGCGCGACGCACGCCGGGCGGCCGACGTCATCGGCATCCCCTTCTACGTGTGGGACCTCGCCGAGCGGTTCCGCGAGGACGTCGTCGACGACTTCGTCGCGGAGTACGAGGCGGGCCGCACCCCCAACCCGTGCCTGCGCTGCAACGAGAAGATCAAGTTCGCGGCGCTCCTCGACAAGGCGCTCGCCCTCGGCTTCGACGCTGTCTGCACCGGGCACTACGCCACCGTCGTCCTGAACGAGGACGGCACCCGCGAGCTGCACCGGGCCTCCGACATGGCCAAGGACCAGTCGTACGTCCTCGGCGTGCTCGACGAGAAGCAGCTGGCGCACGCGATGTTCCCGCTCGGCGACACCCTCACCACCAAGGACGAGATCCGGGCGGAGGCCGAGCGGCGCGGCCTCGCGGTCGCGAAGAAGCCCGACAGCCACGACATCTGCTTCATCGCCGACGGCGACACCCAGGGCTTCCTCGCCGCCCGCCTGGGCAAGGCGGAGGGCGACATCGTCGACGAGACCGGGACGAAGGTCGGCACCCACGAGGGCGCGTACGGCTTCACCATCGGCCAGCGCAAGGGCCTGCGAATCGGCCACCCGGCCCCGGACGGCAAGCCCCGCTACGTCCTCGACATCTCGCCCGTGAACAACACGGTCACCGTCGGCCCCGCCGAGGCCCTCGACGTCACCGCCCTCACCGCGATCAAGCCCCGCTGGTGCGGCACCGCCCCCGAGGGGCCCGGCCGCTACACCGCCCAGCTCCGCGCCCACGGCGGCGAGACGCCGGTGAGCGCGGCGATGGAGGACGGCGAGCTGAAGGTCGCCTTCGACGAGCCGGTCCGCGGCGTCGCCCCCGGCCAGGCGATCGTCCTGTACGACGGCACGCGCGTGGTCGGCTCGGCGACGATCGCGACGACCACGCGGCGTACGACCGCACCGGCCACCGCCTAGGTTCTGTCGTCGCGGGCAGGCGGCGGTCCGACGACAGGGCCCAGGACCTGCCGCCTCAGGCCGGCTCGTCGAGGAACTCCTCCAGGACCGGCGCCAGGACGTGCGGGGCCGGCTCGTGGGTCTGGCCCGTGAGGGTGCGGTGTCGGGCCCGGGGGAGCGCCGCCGCCAGGGCGCGCGCCGCGCCCCGCGTCACCGCCGGGCTCGCGCCCCCGTCGACGACGAGCACGCGCGCGTGGACCGCCGGCACGAGCCCGGCCGTGTACGGCGGCTCGTACACCGACACCGCGCCCACCGGGAGCCCGGCCGCCGCCCCCGCCAGCGCGAGGGCCCCGCCCGTCTCCGTGCCGTGCACGGCCGCCCCCGGCCCCGCCGCCTCCAGGACGGCCGCCAGGTCCTCGATCTCCCGCTCCACCGCGACGGCGCTCCGCCGCTCGTACGTCAGGACGGAGAAGCGCCGGGCGAGCAGTCCCGCGAGCGCCCGCCCGCCCCCGTCCGCGCCGTCCACCAGCACGACGGCCCCCCTCCCGTCCCCGTACCGCTCGTACGCGATCTCCGTACCGTCCCGCGACACGACCCGGCCCCGGACCCCGCTCGGCTTGGTGCTCACCTCGTCCATGGCAGGGCAGACCGGAGCCGTCACGGGAACTCATCGCCGCCCGCCGGACTTTTTCGCGGCGCCTTACGGTGGAGCCCATGAACATCTGCGTCTTCCTCTCGGCCGCCGACCTCGACGAGCGGTACACGGCCCCGGCCCGCGAGTTCGCCACGCTCCTCGGCAAGTCCGGCCACACCCTCGTCTGGGGCGGCTCCGACACCGGCCTGATGAAGGTCGTCGCGGACGGGGTCCAGGAGGCGGGCGGCCGGCTCGTCGGCGTCTCCGTCGACTTCCTCGCCCACAAGGCCCGCCCGAACGCCGACCAGATGGTCGTCGCCGGGGACCTGGCCGAGCGCAAGGCGCTGCTCCTCGCCAAGTCCGACGCCGTCGTGGTCATGGTCGGCGGCACGGGCACCCTCGACGAGGCCACCGAGATCCTGGAGCTGAAGAAGCACGGCAAGCACTCCAAGCCGGTCGTCCTCCTCAACACCGCCGGCTTCTACGACGGCCTCAAGGCCCAGTTCCGCCGCATGGAGGACGAGGGCTTCCTCCCGCTCCCCCTCGCCGACCTCGCCTTCTTCGCGGACGACGGTCCGACGGCCCTCGCCCACCTGGAGGCCGGGATCGGCTCCCGCTGATGCGAGCATGGTGCCCATGGCTACACATGTGATCACCGGAGCGGGTTCCGGCATCGGCGCGGCCGTCGCGCGCCGCCTCCACGCGCGCGGGGACGAGCTCGTGCTCCACGCGCGCGACGCGGGGCGGGCCAAGGAGCTCGCCGCGCAGTTCCCCGGCGCGCGCACGCTCGTCGGGGACCTGGCCGACCCGGACCGGCTTTCCTGGGCCTTCTCGCACCAGAGCCTGCCCGACCGGGTGGACGGCCTGCTGCACATCGCGGGGGTCGTCGACCTCGGGCCGGTCGGGGAGCTGACCCCGAAGACCTGGCACCACCAGCTGAACGTCAACCTGGTCGCCCCGGCCGAGCTGACCCGCCACTTCCTGCCGCAGCTGCGGGTCTCCCAGGGGCACGTCGTCTTCGTGAACTCGGGCGCCGGCCTCAACGCGCACGCGGAGTGGGGCGCGTACGCCGCCTCCAAGCACGGCCTCAAGGCCCTCGCGGACTCCCTGCGCCACGAGGAGCACGCCAACGGGGTGCGGGTGACCTCGGTCTACCCGGGCCGCACCGCCAGCCCCATGCAGGCGAAGGTCCACCGGCAGGAGGGCAAGGAGTACGACCCGTCGAAGTGGATCGACCCCGAGTCCGTCGCGACGGCGATCCTCACCGCGATCGACCTGCCGCGCGACGCGGAGATCAACGACCTGACCGTGCGTCCGGGGCGATAGGCATGGACGAGACCAAGCTCTGGGGCCCGGCCACCGGTGTCGGGTCCCTGCCCGGCGGCGACGCGCGCGAGGCGGCGAAGACGGCCACCGGATCGTTCGAGGACTTCCCGTTCCTCGCGGAACTGCCCTCGCGCGGGCCCGGCGCCGACATGATCGGCCGGACGACCGGGATGCTCGTCGACCTGTACGCGCACGTGGAGCCGAGCGGCTGGCGGATCAGCGACCGGCCCGGCCGCGACACCAAGCGGGCCCGTTCCTGGCTCGGCGAGGACCTGGACGCCCTGGAGGAGTTCACCCAGGGGTACGAGGGTCCGCTCAAGGTCCAGGCCGTGGGCCCGTGGACGCTCGCCGCGGCCCTGGAGCTGCGCGGCGGCGAGGCCGCCCTCGGCGACGCCGGCGCCTGCCGCGACCTGGCGGCGTCCCTCGCGGAGGGGCTGCGCGAGCACCTCGCGGAGGTCGCCAAGCGGGTGCCGGGGGCGCGGATCGTGCTCCAGCTCGACGAGCCCTCGCTCACCGCCGTGCTGCGCGGGCAGATCCGCACCGCCAGCGGCTACCGCACCCACCGGGCCGTGGACCGGCAGGTGGTGGAGAGCGCCCTGCGGGACGTGACGGCCGTCCACGGCGGCCCGGTGGTCGTCCACTCCTGCGCGCCCGACGTGCCGTTCGCACTGCTGCGCCGCGCCGGGGCGGCGGGCATCTCGTTCGACTTCTCGCTCCTCACCGAACGTGACGAGGAGGCGATCGGCGAGGCCGTGGAGGCGGGGACGAAGCTCTTCGCCGGTGTGGTGCCGTCCACCGACACGGCATTGTCGGACCCGGGAGGTAGCGTCATGGGTGTCAGGACGCTGTGGCGCAGGCTGGGGCTGAATCCGGGGACTCTGGCGGAGTCGGTCGTGGTCACGCCCTCGTGCGGCCTCGCGGGCGCGTCGCCCGCCTATGCCCGGGCGGCGCTCGCCCACTGCGTCAGAGCGGCACGGTCGCTCGCGGACAACCCTGAGTAACGGAAGGACGAAACGGTGGCAGTCGAACAGGGGGCCCTGCCCGCCGAGGCACGGGAGAAGCACGCCGACCTTGCCGAGCAGGTCGAGGAGCACCGCTTCCGGTACTACGTGAAGGACCAGCCGGTCATCAGCGACGGCGAGTTCGACAGGCTGCTGCGCGCGCTGGAGGCGCTGGAGGAGGAGTATCCGGAGCTGCGGACGCCGGACTCGCCGACCCAGAAGGTCGCCGGGCAGTACGAGACCGAGTTCACCGCCGTCGAGCACCGGGAGCGGATGCTCTCCCTGGACAACGCCTTCGACGACGAGGAGTTGGCCACCTGGGCGGAGCGGGTCGCGAGGGACGTCGGCACCCCCGACTTCCACTACCTGTGCGAGCTGAAGGTCGACGGCCTCGCGGTCAACCTCACCTACGAGCACGGGCGGCTGACCCGGGCCGCCACCCGCGGCGACGGCCGCACCGGCGAGGACATCACGCCCAACGTCCGGACGATCGCCGACATCCCGGAGCGGCTGCGCGGCGACCGCATCCCGGCGCTCGTGGAGATCCGCGGCGAGGTCTACTTCCCGATGGAGGCCTTCGAGGGGCTCAACGCCCGTCTGGTGGAGGCCGGTGACAAGCCCTTCGCCAACCCGCGCAACGCGGCCGCCGGTTCGCTCCGCCAGAAGGACCCGAAGGTCACCGCCTCCCGCCCGCTCCACATGGTGGTGCACGGCATCGGCGCCCGCGAGGGCTTCGAGATCTCGCGGCTCTCGGAGGCGTACGGACTGCTCCGCGAGTGGGGTCTGCCCACCGCCCGGCACAACAAGGTGGTCGACTCGCTCGCCGACGTGCGGGAGTTCATCGCGTACTTCGGGGAGAACCGTCACTCCGTCGAGCACGAGATCGACGGGGTCGTCGTCAAGCTCGACGAGATCCCGCTCCAGGGCCGTCTCGGCTCCACCGCGCGCGCCCCGCGCTGGGCGATCGCCTGGAAGTACGCGCCGGAGGAGGTCAACACCAAACTGGTCGACATCAAGGTCGGCGTCGGCCGCACCGGCCGCGTCACCCCGTACGCCCAGGTCGAGCCGGTGACCGTGGCCGGCTCCGAGGTCGAGTTCGCCACCCTCCACAACCAGGAGGTGGTGAAGTCCAAGGGCGTCCTCATCGGCGACACCGTCGTGCTGCGCAAGGCCGGAGACGTGATCCCGGAGATCCTCGGCCCGGTCGCCGACCTGCGGGACGGCACCGAGCGGGAGTTCGTGATGCCCGCCGAGTGCCCGGAGTGCGGGACGCCGCTGAAGGCGATGAAGGAGGGAGACATCGACCTCCGCTGCCCGAACGCCCGGACGTGCCCGGCCCAGCTGCGCGAGCGCGTCGAGTTCCTCGCCGGCCGCGAGTGCCTGGACATCGAGAAGTTCGGTGCCGTGGCCGCCGCCGCCCTGACCCAGCCCCTGGAGCCGGCCGAGCCGCCGCTCAGGGACGAGGGCGACCTCTTCGACCTCACCATCGAGCAGCTCCTGCCGATCAGGGCGTACGTCCTCGACGCGGCCAGCGGGCTGCCGAAGCGGGACCCGAAGACCGGCGAGGAGAAGATCGCCAGGGTCTTCGCCAACCAGAAGGGCGAGCCGAAGAAGAACGCGCTCGCGATGCTGGAGAACATCGCGGCGGCGAAGACGCGGCCGCTCGCCCGCTTCATCAACGGGCTCTCCATCCGGCACGTGGGGCCGGTCGCGGCCGAGGCGCTGGCCCGCGAGTTCCGCTCCCTGGAGCGGATCGAGCAGGCGAGCGAGGAGGAGCTGGCGGCCGTGGACGGGGTCGGCGGGATCATCGCGGCCGCCGTGAAGCAGTGGTTCTCGGAGGAGTGGCACCGCGAGATCGTGCGCAAGTGGCGTGCGGCCGGGGTCACCCTGGAGGACGAAGGGGCCGGAGAGGACGAGGGCCCGCGTCCGCTGGAGGGCCTGACGGTCGTGGTGACCGGCACCCTGGAGAAGTTCACCAGGGATGGCGCAAAAGAGTCGCTCCAGCGGCTCGGAGCAAAGGTGACCGGTTCCGTTTCGAAGAAGACCAGCTTCGTGGTCGTGGGTGAAAACCCTGGTTCGAAGTACGACAAGGCGATGCAGCTGAAGGTTCCGGTTCTGGATGAGGAAGGCTTCTCCGTCCTGCTCGAACAGGGGCCCGAGGCGGCTCGGGAAGCCGCGGTGCCCGTCGCCGGGTGACCCGCCGGAGGACCGCGGAAGCTCACCCGTTCGGCGCATACCAGATCGTTAGGGGTGGCCTGGTCGCATTCGGGCAAGAGAGGGAGAGCGCTGCCCGTCGGAGCCCTCGGCGGCCTACTGTGGTGACCGTGCGTCCAGTCCTGCACGCCCGCGCGAGGGCTCTGCCGGGCATGGCGTCAGGACATCGGCCCCGTGGTACCAGGAGCGGCCGCCCGACAGCGGCCGCACGCCGGACGACGTACGGCCGGACGACGGACGGCCGCGTCACCGCGGCCCATCGCACACCGACGGCACCGCCGCCTGTGAGAGGGACGGGAATGGAACCGACCGAGAGCGCCGCCCCGGTCCCACGGCCGCACGGCCGTGTGGTCCCCCTGGGCTTCCCCTCCCGGCTGCCCGCAGCCGTGGTGGGCATCGCCGCCGTCGTGCTCGCCGCCGGGCTCCAGCGAGCCCTGAGCGGCGGCCGGGGACTCTTCCCCGGCGGCGTCGCCGGCTGGTCCCTGGCCGTCCTCACCGGCCTCATCGTCGGCCACCTGGTCGCCCTCGGCCGGGACCGCTGGTGGGGCGGCACCGGCTCCGGCGCCGCCCTCACCCTCGCCGTCCTCCTGCTCTACGGCTGGGTGCCCGCCGGACTCGTCTCGCTGACCGTCGTCACCCTGGTCGGCGTCGCCCGCCGCCACCGCTGGCGCCAGGGCCTGCTGCACGGCGCCGCCGACGTCCTCGGCGTCGGCGCCGCCGCCCTCGTCCTCGCCCTCTTCGGAGACGTACCGACCGTCGAACAGCCCTGGCAGCCCCTCGACTGGACGATCGGGGACCTCCCGGAAGCCGTCCTCGCCGCCGGCGCCTACCTGGTGGTCACCCGCCTCCTCCTGTGGTACACGCTCGCCCCCCCGGGCCGCGGACTGCCCACCATCGCCCGCTCCGCCCTCCTCCGGCAGGGCCTCGTCGCCGTCGCCCTGCTCGGCATCGCCCCCCTCATCTGCGTCGTCGCCGCCACCCGGCCGGTCCTCCTGCCGCTCTTCGCCGTCCCCCTCATCGCCCTCGACTCCACCCTCTGGATCGCCCGCGCCCGCGCCGAGGAACAGCTCCGCGACCCGCTCACCGGGCTCCCCAACCGCCAGTGGCTCCTGGAGCGGGCCTGGACCGCCCTGGAGGAGGCCGAGGGTCAGGGAGCCCGCGCCGCCCTCGTCCTGATCGACCTGGACCGCTTCCGCTCGGTCAACGACACCCTCGGGCACCTCGCCGGCGACCGGCTGCTCCTCCAGATCGCCGAGCGGCTCCGCCTCGCCCTGCCCCGCGGCGCCGAGGCCGCCCGGCTCGGCGGCGACGAGTTCGCCGTCCTGCTGCCCACCGCCGACTCCACCACCAGCGCCCAGCGCGTCGCCCGCCACCTCGTCGCCGAGCTCTCCTCCCCGCTCGACCTCGACGGCCTCACCCTCGTCCTGGAGGCCAGCGCCGGCGTCGCCGTCTTCCCCGACCACGCCCTCGACGCCGAGGGCCTGCTGCGCCGCGCCGACGTCGCCATGTACCAGGCCAAGCGCGACCGCACCGGCGTCGAGGTCTACGAGTCCAAGCGCGACTCCAACACCCCCGACCGCCTCGGCCTGCTCGGCGACCTCCGCCGCGCCCTCGACGCCGGCGAGGTCGAACTCCACTACCAGCCCAAGGTCCGCTTCGACGGCCAGGTCGCCGGCCTGGAGGCGCTGGTCCGCTGGGTCCACCCCGAGCGCGGAAAGGTCCCGCCGGACGAGTTCATCGCCATCGCCGAGTCCTCCGGCCTGATGCCGCACCTCACCGAGTACGTCCTGGAGACCGCGCTCGCCCAGGTCGCCCGCTGGCGCGCCCAGAACCTCAACGTCCCGGTCGCCGTCAACGTCTCGCCGCGCGACGTCCACACCCCCGGCTTCGCCGGCGCCGTCGCCGCCCGCCTCGCCCGCCACGGCGTCCCGGCCGGCGCCCTCCAGCTGGAGATAACGGAGCACGTGCTCCTGGAGGACCCCCAGCGGGCCGCCGACACGCTGAACGGCCTCACCGGCCACGGCGTCAAGATGTCCCTCGACGACTTCGGCACCGGCTACTCCTCCCTCGTCCACCTCCGCCGGCTGCCCGTCAGCGAACTGAAGATCGACCGCTCCTTCGTGGCCCGGCTCGCCGTCGACACCGAGGACGCCGAGATCGTCCGCTGCACCGTCGACCTCGCCCACTCCCTCGGCCTCCTCGTCGTCGCCGAGGGCGTCGAGGACGACGAGACCTGGGAGCGCCTGCGCGACCTGGGCTGCGACGCCGTCCAGGGCTGGCTGGTCGCCGCCGCGATGCCGCCCGGCGAGGCCACCGCCTGGCTCCTGGCCCGCGGCGAGCACGGCTGGCGCCGCCCCGCCGACATCGCCGCCCAGGTCGACCTGGACCACCCGTCGGGCCAGGTCGTGCAGTGAGCCCGCCCCTCCCGGGGCAAACCGTTTCACGGGCAGCGGCACCGGCCCCATAGGATTGGGCCAACACCATCAAACTCACCCCGTGAGGATCCGCATGCCTGGCATCACGCGCGAGGAGGTCGCCCACCTCGCACGGCTGGCGCGTCTGGAGCTGAAGGGCGAAGAACTCGATCACTTCGCCGGCCAGCTCGACGACATCATCGGCGCGGTCGCCCGCGTCTCCGAGGTCGCCGACCAAGACGTACCGCCGACCTCCCACCCGCTGCCGCTGACCAATGTCATGCGCGCGGACGAGGTCCGTCCGTCGCTCACCCCCGAGCAGGCGCTCTCCGGCGCCCCGGCCCAGGAGCAGCAGCGTTTCAAGGTGCCGCAGATCCTGGGGGAGGACTAAGAAGTCATGACGGACAACACCATCATCAAGCTCACCGCGGCCGAGATCGCCGGGAAGATCGCCGCCGGCGAGCTCACCGCCGTCGAGGTCACCGAGGCCCACCTCGCCCGCATCGAGGCCGTCGACGAGAAGGTCCACGCCTTCCTGCACGTCGACCGCGAGGGCGCCCTCGCCCAGGCCCGTGCCGTCGACGAGAAGCGCGCCCGCGGCGAGAAGCTCGGCCCGCTCGCCGGCGTGCCGCTCGCGCTCAAGGACATCTTCACCACCGTCGGCATGCCGACCACCGTGGGCTCGAAGATCCTGGAGGGCTGGATCCCGCCGTACGACGCGACCCTGGTCAAGAACCTCAAGGCCGCCGACGTCGTCATCCTCGGCAAGACCAACATGGACGAGTTCGCGATGGGCTCCTCCACGGAGAACAGCGCGTACGGCCCGACGGGCAACCCCTGGGACCTGACCCGGATCCCCGGCGGCTCCGGCGGCGGCTCCTCGGCCGCCCTCGCCGCGTACGAGGCCCCGCTCGCCATCGGCACGGACACCGGCGGCTCCATCCGCCAGCCCGCCGCCGTCACCGGCACCGTCGGCGTCAAGCCGACCTACGGCGGCGTCTCCCGCTACGGCATGGTGGCCTTCTCGTCCTCCCTGGACCAGGGCGGCCCCTGTGCCCGCACGGTCCTGGACGCGGCCCTCCTCCACGAGGCGATCGCCGGGCACGACCCGCTCGACTCGACCTCCATCGACGCCCCGGTCCCGCCGGTCGTCGAGGCCGCGCGCAACGGTTCGGTCGCGGGCATGCGCGTCGGCGTCGTCAAGCAGTTCCGCGGCGAGGGCTACCAGGCCGGCGTCGTGCAGCGCTTCGACGAGTCCGTCGAGCTGCTCAAGTCGCTGGGCGCCGAGATCGTCGAGTTGGACTGCCCGACCTTCGACCTCGCCCTTTCGGCGTACTACCTGATCGCGCCGTCCGAGTGCTCCTCCAACCTGGCCCGCTTCGACGCCATGCGCTACGGCCTGCGGGTCGGCGACGACGGCACGCGGTCCGCCGAGGACGTCACCGCCCTCACCCGTGAGGCCGGCTTCGGCGACGAGGTCAAGCGCCGCATCATCCTCGGTACGTACGCGCTGAGCTCCGGCTACTACGACGCGTACTACGGCTCGGCGCAGAAGGTCCGCACCCTCATCACCCGCGAGTTCGAGAAGGCCTTCGAGGAGGTGGACGTCATCGTCTCCCCGACGACCCCCACCACCGCCTTCGCGATCGGCGAGCGCGCCGACGACCCGATGGCGATGTACCTCGCGGACCTGTGCACCATCCCGACCAACCTGGCCGGCAACGCCGCCATGTCGCTCCCCTGCGGCCTCGCCCCCGAGGACGGTCTGCCGGTCGGTCTGCAGATCATCGCCCCCGCCATGAAGGACGACCGGCTCTACAAGGTCGGCGCCGCCGTCGAGGCCGCCTTCGTGGAAAAGTGGGGTCACCCGCTGCTCGAGGAGGCTCCGTCGCTGTGAGTGCCATGGCAAAGAAGGCCAAGAACTTCAAGAAGTCGAAGACGGGCATCTACGTCTCGCTGGCGACGACCGCGTTCGGCGCGGTCAGCGTCGCGAAGCAGGCCAAGCTGGCCCGCAACGACCACGACATGCTGCGGCTGATCGACTCCGCCGTGTCCGCCGCCGCCATCGTTACCGGCCTGGCGATCCTCTACCGGGAGCTGAAGCGCCTGGGCGACGACGACGTCCTGCTGGGCTGAGAGGGAAAGTCTCACCGTGACCGTCACTGAACTGCTGTCGTACGAAGCGGCGCTCGCCGAGTACGACCCCGTCATGGGCCTCGAGGTCCATGTCGAGCTCGGCACCAAGACGAAGATGTTCTGCGGCTGCTCGACCGAGCTGGGCGCGGAGCCCAACTCGCAGACCTGCCCGACCTGCCTCGGCCTGCCCGGCTCCCTGCCGGTGGTCAACGCGATCGGCGTCGAGTCCGCGATCAAGATCGGTCTCGCGCTGAACTGCGAGATCGCCGAGTGGTGCCGCTTCGCCCGGAAGAACTACTTCTATCCGGACATGCCGAAGAACTTCCAGACCTCCCAGTACGACGAGCCGATCGCCTTCAACGGCTACCTGGACGTCCAGCTGGAGGACGGCGAGGTCTTCCGCGTGGAGATCGAGCGCGCCCACATGGAGGAGGACACCGGCAAGTCCACCCACATCGGTGGCGCGACCGGCCGCATCCACGGCGCCTCCCACTCGCTGCTCGACTACAACCGGGCCGGCATCCCGCTCATCGAGATCGTCACCAAGCCGATCGAGGGCGCGGGCGACCGGGCCCCCGAGGTCGCCAAGGCGTACGTCGCCGAGCTGCGCGAGCTGATCCGCGCCCTGGGCGTCTCCGAGGCGCGCATGGACAAGGGCCAGATGCGCTGCGACGTGAACCTCTCGCTGCGCCGGAACGGCACCAAGGCCTTCGGCACCCGCTCGGAGACGAAGAACGTCAACTCGCTCCGTTCGGTGGAGCGGGCGGCGCGCTTCGAGATCCAGCGGCACGCGGCCGTCCTCGCCTCCGGCGGGACGATCGTGCAGGAGACCCGTCACTTCCACGAGGACGACGGCACCACCACCTCCGGCCGCATCAAGGACAACGCCGAGGACTACCGGTACTTCCCGGAGCCCGACCTCGTCCCCGTCGCCCCGTCCCGCGAGTGGGTCGAGGAGCTGCGCGCCGGTCTGCCCGAGCTGCCGCGCGTGCGCCGCAACCGGCTCCGCGAGGAGTGGGGCGTCTCCGAGGTGGAGATGCAGGCCATCCTCAACGCCGGCGCGGTCGACGCGATCGTCGCCACGACCGAGGCGGGCGCGGACGCGGCCTCGGCCCGCAAGTGGTGGATGGGCGAGCTGGCCCGCAACGCCAACGAGAAGGGCGTCTCCCTGGAGGAGCTGCCCATCACGCCGGCGGACGTGGCCCGGGTCTCCGCCCTGGTCGCCTCCGGCGACCTCAACGACAAGCTGGCCCGCCAGGTCATCGAGGGCGTCCTCGCCGGCGAGGGCACCCCGGACGAGGTCGTCGAGAAGCGCGGTCTGAAGGTCGTCTCCGACGACAGCGCGCTCGGCGCGGCGGTCGACGAGGCCATCGCGGGCAACGCGGCCATCGCCGACAAGATCCGCGGCGGCAAGGTCGCCGCGGTCGGCGCCCTGGTCGGCGCGGTCATGAAGGCCACCCGTGGCCAGGCGGACGCGGCGAAGGTCAAGGACCTGATCCTGGAGAAGCTGGGCGTCAGCGAGGGCTGATCCCGGTCTCGTACGGAGTGCTCGTACGGCTCAAGGGGGCGGCCCCGCACCGGAGTTCCGGTGCGGGGCCGCCTTTCGTGCAGGTGTTCGTGCGGATCAGAAGCAGGAGACCGAGGTCGTCGGCCGCAGCAGCAGGGAGCTGGCCTCGTCGCGCTGGCCGACGCCGTTGCCGTCCACGAAGTCGTCCGACAGTCGGTCGTGGGTCACGTAGCTGCCCGGGTTCACGCAGAAGTCGAGGTTCTGGTAGCCGGGGTCGTAGTAGTAGTGGCTCTCGTAGCCGCCGGTGCTGGAGTTGCTGGCCGACCACGAGTTGTCGTTCACGAGGTGTCCGCTGGTGAAGGCGTCGTCCCTGAAGTCGTTGTCGCTGTTGAAGTAGTTGTGCACCGAGGAACCGATGCTGCCCTCGAAGAGGCAGTGGTAGCCCGAGGGGCAGCTGGGGCCGGCCGACGCGGTGGACGCGGTCGCGATGCCGCCGCCCACCAGGAGTGCGGTCGCGCCGGCCACGGCGGCGAACTTCCGGCGGAGTCCGGACTTCATCTGAAGCGTGGACATGTGAATCTCGCTTTCGTGTGGGAACATCCGCTCCTGGGCACAGGAGCGGAAGACTGTGGTGGTGGCCGGAGGCGGGATCAGCCGCCCAGCACCTCGTCGGCCGCCTTCTCCTGGCGGGCGGAGAGCTTCTTCCAGTCCCGGCCGATGTCGGGGTGCTCGTCCAGCCGGCGCTGCTGGGCGGCGGCGAGCCGCTCGTACGCGGTGGTCAGGTATCCCGTCTCCGCCTTGCAGCGCAGGTCCGCCGCGGCGACTGGGCCGTTCCGCCGTTCCGCCTCCGACCGCAGCGACCGCTGCACCCGTACGGGATCCTCGGTCTTGACCTTGGCCCGCTCCATGCACTCCCGCCAGCGCGCGGTCGCCGCACGGAACGAGGCGTCCTTCTCCACGTCCGCGCGGGCGTCCTCCTGCGCCTCGAAGAGCAGGATCCGCACTTGGAGCCAGCGCATCCGGCCGTCGCCCAGCAGGCGCGTCTCCGCCTCGGCGAGGCAGCCCTCGCCCGGCCGGGAGACGCTCAACCGCGCGCCCCTGGCGGTGACCCGCTTGGCCTCGTCACCGAAGAGCGCCCGCGCATACGCGTCGGTGCTCTCCGGGCTGCCGGGCTTGGGCGGCGCCTCGGGGGAGGGCGTGGGGGCGGCCGTGCGGGGCGGAGCCGTGGACTCGAGGCCGAAGGGCTGCGGGCGCTCGTCGGCGCCCGCGGTCTTGGGCGGCGGAACCGGGGCGTATCGGTAGCCTCGTTCGGCCATGCAGGCGATGGCGATCTTCTGCTGCGCCTCGGCGGCACGCGAGTGCGAGGCGAAGAGCAGGCCGGTGACGGGCGGCAGCCGGTGCAGCGCGGTCAGCTCGGCGGGGTCCATGACCGTCGTCGGCTTCGCTGCCGTGGCGGGCGCCGACGTCTCGCCCGTACCGGTACCGGAACACCCGGCGGCTGCGGCGACGACCAATCCGACGGCCAGTGCGCGTACGAGCCCCTGTGGCGCGGCACGCCTGCCGGAACCGCTTTTCGACAGGGTCTCGGGCATTTTACGATCCACCGTCCCGTTGATGAGGTGTGCTGGTCAGCACCGGACGGTCTGAGTCTGCGGGTGCGGGGGAGCGCTGTGAACTTGTGTGCGCTGGAGCGCAATTGTCCTGGTGGGAGGGGTTGAGGTGCTGCGCATTCACTTCACGGGGGAAGATCTCGCACGGGTCCGGATCGCGGCCGATCCGGACCCGCTGTGGGAGATGCTGCACAGCCTGAAGCTGCTGCGCGGAAGGGACGCGGGTGTGCTCTTCGGCCCATGGGTGAGGGAGTCGCTGCCCCGAGTGCCCCAGAGCGCAAGGCTGTTGACGGCGCTCGTGGAGCCCGCCGCGTACTCGGTGGACTTTCTGACGCCCACGGTCGGTGGAGGTCTCGCGGCCCAGGTGGAGGCGTTGCGGTCCACGCCCAGGCAGCGATTCGCGCAGGATCTGAGGAAGTTCGCTCGGCAGAACCCGGCACGGCGGCTTCCGGCCTGGTCCCGGGAGCTGGCGGAGGGGGAGTCCGCGATGGTCGGCCGGCTGGCCGACGCGGCGTACGCGTACGCCGACGCGGTGCTCGGTCCGTTCTGGGAGCGCATGCGCGCCCAGGTGAGCCGTGACCGGGCGCGCCGCTCGGTCACGCTCGTCGAAGGAGGCTGGGACGCGGTCCTCAGCACGCTGCATCCGTCGGTGCGCTGGGAGTACCCGGTACTCCGGGTGGAGTGCCGGGCCGACTTCGACATCCACCTCGGCGGACGTGGTCTGGTGCTTCAACCGTCACACTTCGGTCGCTGCAGACCGACGTCGCTCGCCGACCCGGCGCTGCCCCCGGTGCTCGTCTACCCGATCGAGCACGACGTCCGCTGGGCGACCCCGGGCGTGCGTCCGGCGGACGGACGGGCGCTCGCGGCCCTGATCGGTCCGACCAGGGCCACCCTGCTGTCCGCGCTGGCCGACGGCGTGGCCAACACGGGTGAGCTGGCCCGCCTCGCCGGCACCACCGCCCCCAACGCCAGCCGGCACATCACGGCCCTGCGTGAGGCGGCACTGGTCTCCAGTCAGCGCCACCGCAACGCCACTCTCCACACGGTCACAGAACTGGGCCTCGCCCTTCTGGAGGGCGGAAACCCGCGCGTCCCCGTCTAGGAGGCCGTCGTGCCGACGAAGCCGCCCCGGGCGGCGGGGGAGACGGTGAAGACGGGACCGGCCTCACCGGGCTCGGGGTCCCGGACGTGGACGGCGGCGGGGTGGGCGCCGACCTCGCCGACGAGCGCGCCGACCTCGCCGACGAGCGCGCCGACCCCGGCGGCGAGCGCGGCGACCCCGGCGGCGCCGAGGGCCCGGCGGAAGGCGCCGGCGGCGCGTCGTCGCCCGGGCGATGTCCTGCGGGGGGTGCGCCGAGGTGCCGATCCGGAGCGCCCGCTTGCCGACCTCGACCCGGATGACCCTGCGTCCGGCCGTGCGACGCGAGCGAGGTCGCCAACCACGACCGCGTCGCCGACCACGACCGCGTCGCCGACCACGACCGCTCGGCACCGAAGGACGGCCGCCTCCACCCGCTCTTCGCCGAGGGGCGGTGGAGGGCGGGGAAGAAGTCCGGGGGGCCCGGATCGCCCCGGCCGATCGGCACGACGAGAAGCGGATCCTCCCGAGCGGCCCCGGCCACCGCGTCACCCCGAGCGGGACCTGATGCCCGAGGGCCGCGGCGCACGGCCGGGGGAGAAGATCACCGGTCTGCGACGCATCCTGTGAGGATCGCCACGAAAGGGGCAAACGATCACGTTTGGCTGCGACAGTGGGGGCGCGCGTACAGATCCAGTCAGGAGCACGTCCCTTGGCCGCAATCGCACGATGGTGCCTCCGGCACCGTCTCGTCGTCGTTCTCCTGTGGCTCCTCGCGCTCGGCGGCACCGCCGCCGGCGCGACGCTCGCCGGCAGCGCGTACTCCAACGACTACGAGGTCCCCGGCACCGAGTCCGGCCGGGCCACCGCCCTCCTCGACCGGGGCTTCCACGGCCTCGGCGGCGACAGCGACACCATCGTCTGGCACAGCGACCGGGGCAGCGTCCGCGCCGACGCCGTCGAGCAGCGCGTCGGCGGCATGCTCGACGAGGTCGCCGAACTGCCCGGCATCGCCGCCGTCACCTCCCCGTACGGGGACGGGGGCGCACCCGGCCAGGTCAGCGAGGACGGTCACACCGCCTACGCCACCGTCACCTTCGACGCGCAGGCCGACGACATCCCCGAGGACCGGGCCCGGGCCCTCGTCGACACCGCCAGGGCCGCCGCGACCGACGACCTCCAGATCGAGCTCGGCGGCAGCGCCGTCGCCCTCACCGAGGCCCCCGGCGGACACGTCGCCGAGGTCGTCGGCGTCGCCGTCGCGGCCGTCGTCCTCTTCCTCGCCTTCGGCTCGCTCGCCGCCTCCGCGCTCCCGATAGCGACCGCGCTCGTCAGCGTCGGCATCGCGTACTCCGGGATCGTGCTCCTCGGCCATCTGATGACCGTCGCCGACTTCGCCCCCATGCTCGGCATGCTCGTCGGCCTCGGCGTCGGCATCGACTACGCCCTCTTCATCGTCACCCGGCACCGCAGGGGCCTCAAACGCGGCCTCTCCGTCGCCGAGGCCGCCGAGACCGCCGTCGCCACCACCGGCCGCGCCGTCGTCTTCGCCGGCGCCACCGTCTGCATCGCCCTGCTCGGCATGCTCATCCTGCGGCTCGGCTTCCTCAACGGCGTCGCCATCGCCGCCTCGCTCACCGTGCTCCTCACGGTCGCCGCCTCCGTCACCCTGCTGCCCGCGCTGCTCTCGTTCATCGGCACGCGGGCGCTGTCCCGGCGCGAACGCCGGACGCTCGCCGAGCGCGGCCCGCAGCCCGAGCTGCCCACCGGCTTCGCCGCCCGCTGGTCCGCCTTCGTCGAGCGGCACCCCAAGGTCCTCGGCGCGGTCGCCGTCCTCGTCATGGGCGTCCTGGCGCTGCCGACCCTCTCGCTCCACCTCGGCACCTCCGACCAGGGCAACGGCCCGGCCACCGCCACCACCCGCAAGGCGTACGACCTGCTCGCCGACGGCTTCGGGCCGGGCGTCAACGGGCCCCTCACCCTCGTCGCCGGCCTCGACGGCGCCGACGACCGGGTCGCCCTCGACCGGCTGCCGGCCGCGCTCACCGCCACCAAGGGCGTCGCGTCCGTCTCCCCGGTCACGTACAACAGCACGGGCGACACCGCCGTCCTCACCGTCGTGCCCGACTCCCCGCCGCAGTCCAAGGCGACCAGCGAGCTCGTCGACCGGCTCCGCGACGACGTCCTCCCGACCGCCGGGGCGGGCACCTCCCTCGACGTGCACGTGGGCGGCGTCACCGCCTCGTACGACGACTTCGCCGAGATCATCGTCGGCAAGCTGCCGCTCTTCGTCGGCGTCGTCATCGCGCTCGGCTGCCTGCTGCTCCTGCTCGCCTTCCGGTCGCTCGGCATCCCGCTCAAGGCCGCCGCCATGAACGTCGCCGCCGTCGCCGGCGCCTTCGGCATCGTCGTCGCGATCTTCCAGTGGGGCTGGGGGAGCGAGCCGCTCGGCCTCGGCAGCGCCGGTCCGATCGAACCCTTCCTCCCCGTGATCATGGTCTCCGTCCTCTTCGGGCTCTCCATGGACTACCAGGTCTTCCTGGTCAGCCGCATGTACGAGGAGTGGCTGGAGACCGGCGACAACCGCCGGGCGGTCCGGGTCGGCCTCGCCGAGACCAGCCGCGTGATCAACTCCGCCGCCGTGATCATGATCTCCGTCTTCCTGGCCTTCGTCCTCTCCGGCGACCGGGTCATCGCGATGTTCGGCATCGCGCTCGCCGCGGCCGTCGCCCTCGACGCCTTCGTCCTGCGCACCCTCCTCGTCCCCGCCCTCATGCACCTGCTCGGCGGTGCGAACTGGTGGCTGCCGAAGTGGATGGACCGGCTCCTGCCCCGGATCAGCATCGAACCTCCGGAGTGCCGCGAGGCCGCCGACACGCGTGCGAAGATCCCCGTGCAGCGCGTGACGGCTCCGGCCGCGGAGGAGAGGGACGACGATGTACGCGATATCGCTGGGTGACGACGGCGCCGAGCTCAGGCCCCTGGAGCCCTGGCAGGCCGGGGAGCTCCTCGCCAACATGGACCGCGGCCGGGAGTTCATCGGGGAGCACATCGGCCTCCCCGACGTCGTCACGGACCTCGACTCCGCCCGCGCCTACCTCACCTCGTACGCCGAGAAGGCCGCGAGCGACACCGGACGCCTCTACGGCATCTGGACCGGGGACACCCTCGTCGGCGGCGTCCTCTTCCGGACCTTCGACGCCGAGAACGGCACCGCCGAGGCGGGCTGCTGGCTGGAGCCCTCCGCCGCCGGGAAGGGCCTGATCACCCGGGCCTGCCGGGTGATCATCGACTGGGCGATCGAGGAGCGCGGGATCCACCGCGTCGAATGGCTCGCCTCCACGAAGAACCTGCCGAGCATCGCCGTCGCCCGCCGCCTCGGCATGACGAGGGAGGGCGTGCTGCGGGAGAACTACCTCTACCGCGGTGCCCGCACGGACACGGAGGTCTGGGCCGTCCTCGCCCCCGAGTGGCGAGCGGCGAAGGCGTCTTAAGACCCCTCTCATGTCGGCCCCCTAGCGTGCGCCGCATGGACACCGAGACGACCGAGAAGACCGCGGCGGCCGAGCCCGACGAGGCCGACGAGACCACCACGGCCGCCGGGGACGACGCCCCGGACCTGCTCGACGGGACGGACGAGGGCGAGGACGGGCGGGACGAGGGCGAGGACGGGCGGGACGACGAGGAGGGCGGCCGGGGGGCCGCCACCCCGGAGGTCACCGGCGTCGGCGCCGGCGCCGCGGCCGTGGTCTCCGCCGCCCTCGCCGCCGTCGCCCTCACCGGCACCTGGACCGGCAGGGTCGTCGCCGAGCGCGAGACGCTCATCGGGCAGATCAAGACCTCCGCCGGCGGCACCCCGGCCCAGCAGATCAACGAGATCTACGGCGACGCCTGGCACAGCACCGCGCTGGTGAACGGCGTCTTCGCCCTCCTCGCCCTGATCGTCGCCGTCCTCGTGCTCACCCTGCCCCGGCGCCCCGCGTGGGTCCGCGCCGTCGCCGTCGCCGGAGCCGTCCTGGGCGGCCTCGGGCTGCTCCTGTCGGCCGGTACCTACTTCGACCTGTTCCTGAGCCTCCCGACCACGGGGTCCTGAGCCCCCCGGGGGCGCCGCCTAAGGCCCCCCGGGCCCCTCCTAAGGACCCCCGCACCCCGAACATGCGGCACTCGCCCGATGTGGGGGCGCCCCCTGGGAAACGAAAGTAGAGGCATCGCGAGAGAGCGACACCGAAACCGGAAACCCAGGGGAGCACAAGATGTTCGAGTACGAACTCCACACCATGCACCACGCCGAGCTCATCGCCGAGGCCGCCGCCCACCGCCTCGCCCACGAGGCCGCGGCGACCCACAAGGGCCTGCGCCTCTTCGGCCGCCGCCACGCGGGCCACAAGACCGAGGCGCAGACGGCCGACGGCGGTCGTGGTCGCTTCGTCCGGGCCGCGTGACCCCCGTATGAGCGACGGCATGGACGCCTGTGCGATGCTCGGCGCCGTGGAGACCAGGTCAGTCAGCCCCGTCTTCGTCGGTCGCGCCGGCGAACTCACCGCCCTCACCGAGGCGCTCTCCCGCGCGACCGCGGGAGAGCCCCAGGCCCTGCTCATCGGCGGCGAGGCGGGCGTCGGCAAGACCCGGCTCATCGAGGAGTTCCTCGGCGCGGCCCGCGACCAGGGAGCCGTCACGGCGCTCGGCGGCTGCGTCGAACTCGGCGCCGACGGCCTGCCCTTCGCGCCCTTCGCCGCCGCCCTGCGCGCGCTCCACCGCCGCCTGCCCGGGGAACTCGCCGCCGCCGCCGACGGCCACGAGGGCGAACTCGCCCGCCTGCTGCCCGAACTGGGCGATCCCGGCAGCCACGAGCCCTCCGGAGAGGACTCCACCGCCCGGCTCTTCGAACTGACCGTACGCCTCCTGGAACGGCTCGCCGCCGACCGCACGGTCGTGCTCGTCCTGGAGGACCTGCACTGGGCCGACGCCTCCACCCGGCACCTGCTCACCTACCTCCTGCGCACCCTGCGCCGCGGCCGGATCGTGGTCGTCGCCAGCTACCGCGCCGACGACATCCACCGCCGCCACCCGCTGCGCCCCCTCCTCGCCGAACTCGACCGGCTCCGCACCATCCGCCGCATCGAACTCGCCCGCTTCACCCGCGCCGAGGTGCACCGCCAGCTCACCGGCATCCTCGCCGCCGAACCCGACCCCGGACTCGTCGAAGAGGTCTTCGAACGCTCCGACGGCAACGCCTTCTTCGTCGAGGAACTCGTCGTCTCCCACGAGGCCGGCTGCGCCGCCGGACAGCTCAGCGACTCCCTGCGCGACCTCCTGCTCGTCCGGGTCGAGACGCTCCCCGAAGCCGCCCAGCGCGTCGCCAGGACCGTCGCCGAGGGCGGCTCCACCGTCGAGTACGGGCTGCTCGCCGCCGTCGCCGGGCTCCCCGAGGACGAGCTCATCGAGGCGCTGCGGGCCGCCGTCGGCGCCAACATCCTGCTCGCCGTCCCCGACGGCGACGGCTACCGCTTCCGCCACTCCCTCGTCCGCGAGGCCGTCAGCGACGACCTGCTGCCCGGCGAACGCTCCCGCCTCAACCGGCGCTACGCCGAGGCCCTGGAGGCCGACCCCGGGCTCGTCCGCCCCCACGAGCGGGCCACCCGGCTCGCCACGTACTGGTACCACGCGCACGCCCCGGAGAAGGCCCTCCCCGCCGTCCTCCGGGCCTCCGTCGAGACCCGCAAGCGCCACGCCTACGCCGAGCAGCTCAGCCTCCTCGAACGGGCCATGGAGCTGTGGGACAAGGCGCCCGCCGAGACGCGCGAGTCCCTGCGTCCCATCGACTACGCCGACGCGTACCCCGCCTGTGGCTGCGACCCCGAGACCACCTCGCTGCGCTACCTCGACCTGCTCGCCGAGGCCGCCGTCGCCGCCCGGCTCGGCGGGGAGCGGGAGCGGGCCGCGAAGATCTGCCGGACGGCGCTCCGGCTCCTCGACGGCGACGAGAACGACCCCCTGCGCGCCGCCTGGTTCTGGACGGAGACGGCCCGGCTGCAGTCCAACCTCGGCCGGGGCGACGGCTGGCCGGAGATCGCCCGCGCCCAGGAACTGGTCAAGGGCCTCCCGCCGTCCGCCGTCCACGCCACCGTCCTGGTCGGCGCGGCCGGCTGGGGCATGCTCCGCAACCCCGGCCCCGAGGCGCTCGCCGCCGCCGAACGGGCCGTCGAGTACGCGCGGTTCGTCAAGGACGAGCCGATCGAGCTGAACGCCCGGATCACCCTCGGCACCATCCTGGTGTCCGCCGGCGACACCGAGGGCGGACTCGCCGCGATGCACGAGGCCCGCGAACGGACCATCGCCCTCGGCCAGTTCCACGAGGCCGCCCGCGCCCACGTGAACCTCTCCTCCTCCATGGAGGCGCTCGGCCGCTCCCGCGAGGCCGTGGAGATCGCCACCACCGGCATCGAACTGGCCCGCTCCCGCGGCCTCGTCGACAGCGCGGGCTGGATCCGCGCCAACCTCGCCGAGTCGCTCCTCTCGCTCGGCGAGTGGGACCGGAGCAAGGAGGAGGCCGAGCGGCTGCTCCGCTCGGGGGCGAGCAGCACCAAGCCGGGCGGCACGGCCCTGCTGCAGCTCGCCCACCTCGCCATCGCCCGCGGCGAGACGGCCAGGGCCGCCGAGCACCTCGCCGAGGCCCGCTCGCGCTACGGCGCCCGCGACCCGATCCCCCAGTACACCCTGCCCATGGCGCAGGTCGCGATCGCCGTCGCCGCCGCCGAGGGCCACCTCGCGGAGGTACGGGAACAGCTCGCCGCGATCGCGGAGACCGGCTTCCCGCCCGGCACCCACCGCTACGGCTGGCCGCTCGTCCTCACCGCCGTCACCGCCGAGGCCGACAGCCGGGGACTGCCCGCCGCCGACGGGGGCCGCGCCGAGGCGCTCGCCCTCGTCCGCCGCTGCGTCCGCGGCCTCGCCACCCAGGCCCCGGTCTGGGAGGCCCACTCACGGCAGGTCTCCGAGGAACTCGCCCGTGCCGAGGGCCGCGAGACCGCCGCCCGCTGGACCGAGGTCGTCGCCGCCTGGGAGCCGCTCGAACGTCCGTACCAGCTGGCCCGCGCCCGCCGGCGCCTCGCCGACGTCCTGCTCGTCGAGGGCGGCCGGCGGGAGGAGGCCGCGGCCCTGCTCCGCGAGGCCCACGCCACCGCCGTCCGCCTCGGCGCCCGGCCGCTCCGCGAGGACGTGGAGCTCCTCGCCGCCCGCGCCCGCCTCTCCCTCGCCCCGGAGAAGCAGGCCCCGGCGGAGCCCGGCGACGACGGCTTCGGCCTGACGCCGCGGGAGCAGGACGTGCTGCGACTGGTCGCCGCCGGCCGCACCAACCGCCAGATCGCCGAGGAGCTGTTCATCTCACCGAAGACGGCCAGCGTCCACGTCTCCAACATCCTCGCCAAGCTCGGCGTCGCCGGCCGCGGCGAGGCCGCCGCCCTGGCCCACCGCCTGCACCTCCTCGACACGCCCCTCTGACCCCGCTTCCGAAGCCGTGTCCCCCGCCGCGCCGGAGACCTCCGGCGGGCGGGGGAGGCGTATCGTCACCCGGCCCGAGGCCAGGTCCACCGGGCCGCGCCCGGGATCCGCGTCCCCCGGGTCCTCCCTGGTCAGGGCCTCCCTGCGCCGCTCCTCCTCGACGTGCCTGCGCGACGGCGCGAAGAACTCGTCCAGTCCGCCGAACACGGTCACCGCCTCCTCATCCCACCTCCAGCCGGAGGATCCGGTCGTCCCCGGGCCCGGGCGTCCCCCGGGTGTCGGTCTCGCTTGTCACCAGCCAGAGCCGCCCGTCGCCCGCCGCGAGGACCGTCCGCAGGCGTCCGTACTCACCCCTCAGGAACGCCTCGGGCTCTCCGGATCGTTCCGCTCCGGAGAGCGGGATCCGCCACAGCCGCTCTCCTCTGAGCCCGGCCATCCAGATCGCGCCCCGGGCGTACGCGATCCCGCTCGGCGAGGCCTCCGAGGTCGGCCACTGGGCCACCGGGTCCACGAACCCGGCGCGCCCGGCACGTCCCTCGGCCTCCGGCCAGCCGTAGTTCCGCCCCGGCTCCACCAGGTTCAGCTCGTCCCAGGTGTTCTGTCCGAACTCGGCCGCCCACAGCCGGCCCTCCGCGTCCCAGGCGAGCCCCTGCACATTGCGGTGACCGTACGAGTAGACCACCGAGCCGGGGAAGGGATTACCCGGCGCCGGCCGGCCCTCCGGCGTCATCCGCAGGATCTTCCCGCCCAGCGACGACCGGTCCTGGGCCAGACCGGTCCGGCCCGTCTCTCCCGTCCCCGCGTACAGCATCCCGTCCGGCCCGAACGCGATCCGTCCGCCGTCGTGCACGAAGCCCTTCGGGATGCCGGTGAGCACCGGCTCCGGCGGACCGAGCCGGTCGCCCGCCCCGCCGCCGTACCGCATGCGCACGATGCGGTTGTCCGAGGCGGCCGTCAGATACGCGTACACCCAGCCGTCCCGGACCGCCAGTCCCAGGAGCCCGCCCTCGCCGCCCGGCACCACCCCCGGCACCTCGCCGAGCGGGGTCTTCGCGCCGGTCCGCCCGTCGACCCGGGTGATCGTCCGCTCGTCCCGCGAGGAGACCAGCAGATCCCCGCCGGGCAGCCCCGCGAGCCCCCAGGGCGACTTCAGCCCCTCGGTGAGCGTGCCCGCCACGGACACCCGGCCGGCGGCGGACGAGGACGGGGAGGCGGACGGCGACGAGGAGACCGGGGGCGACGAGGAGACCGGGGGCGGCGAGGCCGCACGCGGATCCTGCCCGGTGTCCCCCGAGGAGCAGCCGGTCACCAGCGCGAGCACGGCGGCGCCCCACAGGGCCTTCTGCACGACAGGACGGCGCATGGGCCGGTCCCCCTTCGACGAGTCGAGCGGTGTCCCACCTCCTTGATACCCCGCCCGTCCCGTGCGGCGCGCTCAGTCCCAGGACCCGCGGGGCGCCGGAAGCGCCGCGATCTCCGCCAGGTCCTCCGCCGTCAGCCGCAGCGCGGCCGCCCGGGCGTTCTCCACCGCCCACCGCTCCCGCTTCGCCCCCGGCACCGGCACGACGTGCCGCCCGAGGCCCAGTACCCACGCCAGCGCCACCTGCGCCGGGGTGACCCCCGCGCCGTGCCGCGCGGCCACCCGGCGCAGCCCCGCCACGATGGGCTGGTTCGCCGCCATCATCTCGGCCGTGAACCGGGGGTGCCGGGCCCGCGGATCGTCCCGCTCGAAGCCGCCGCCCGGGGTCAGCGTGCCGGTCAGGAAGCCGTTCCCCAGCGGCATCGCCGCCAGGAAGCCCACCCCGCGCGCCGCGCACCAGGGCAGGAGCCGCACCAGCGCCTCCTGCGACCACACCGACAGCTCCGCCTCCACCGCCGCGACCGGGAAGACCTGCTGGATCCGCTCCAGTTGCCGGATCGTTCCCTCGTATCCGTCACGTCCGGCGCCGGCCGCACCACGGCGGGCCGACCGGGCACCGACGGCGCAGAGGCCGAGCGCCCGCACCTTGCCCGCCGACACCAGCTCGGCCATGGCGCCCCAGGTCTCCTCGACCGGCACCTCGGGGTCGGCCCGGTGCAGCTGGTAGAGGTCGATCACATCGGTCTGGAGCCGGCGCAGCGAGGCGTCGCAGGCCCGACGCACGTACTCCGGCCTGCCGTTGGCGACCACGTGCTGGTCGCCGACGAGCAGTCCGCACTTCGTCGAGACGAAGGCCTCGGACCGGCGCTCCTTCAACACCCGTCCCACCAGGAGCTCGTTGGTGAACGGGCCGTACATGTCGGCGGTGTCGAGCAGGCTCACCCCGGCGTCGAGCGCCGCGTGCACGGTCCGCAGCGAGCGGTCCCCCCGCTGCTGCGAACGGCTGTACGCCCAGTTCATCGGCATGCACCCCAGGCCGATCGCACCCACGTCGAGCGCCGTCGTCCCGATAGTCCTGCGCTCCACCTGCCGGTACCCCTCCCTGTGCCGTCCCCCAAAGTAACCAATGACGCGCCGGATTCTTCGCATAGCCTCCCGGTCATGAGATTCGAAGACACGACCGCTGACGTGTGGCTTCCCGTTCCGGCGGACGAGATCGAGGGGCTTCCCGCGCCGGGCGGGTCGGGCCTGAACTACCGCTTCTGGGACGGCGGTCCCGAGTTCCCCGCCGATCCGGCGCGCTGTGCGTTCTACGTCGTCCCGTACATGAAGGGATCGGAGATCGCCGTACGGCCGCTGGCCGCGATGACCTCCCTCCGGGTCGTGCAGACCCTGTCCGCCGGCATCGACCACGTCACCCCGGGCATCGGCGCGCTGCGCCCGGGAGTCGCCCTCTGCAACGCGAAGGGCGTCCACGAGGCCAGCACCGCCGAGCTGACGCTCGCCCTGATCCTCGCCTCGCTGCGCGGCATCCCGGGATTCGTGCGCGGCCAGGACGCCGAGGAGTGGCGCGCCGGCTTCTATCCGGCCCTCGCCGACAAGTCCGTCCTGATCGTCGGCTACGGATCGATCGGCGCCGCGATCGAGGACCGGCTCGCGCCCTTCGAGTGCGCGCGGGTGGCACGCGTCGCACGCTCCGCGCGCACCACAGAGCGCGGTCCGGTGCACGCCCTGACGGACCTGTCGGCGCTGCTGCCGGAGGCGGACGTGGTCGTGCTCTCCACTCCGCTCACGCCCGCGACCACGCATCTCGCCGACGCCGGGTTCCTGGCGCGGATGAAGGACGGCGCGCTCCTCGTGAACGTCGCCCGGGGGCCGGTCGTCGACACGAACGCGCTGCTCAAGGAGGTCGAGAGCGGCAGGATCACGGCGGCGCTCGACGTCACCGACCCCGAACCGCTGCCGGCCGGCCACCCTTTGTGGCACGCTCCCGGTGTCCTGATCAGTCCCCATGTGGGAGGTTCCACTTCGGCCTTCATGCCGAGGGCGAAGCGGCTGATCGCGGGACAGCTGCGGCGGTTCGCGGCGGGCGAGGAACTGGCCAACGTCCTCCTCACCACCGGCTGACCGGGGGAGGGCGTTCCGCCGGGCGGGTGACGCGCGCCCCCGACACGCGCCGCGCACAAGCCCCCTGGCCGTCACGGAGAGTACTGCGGCCCTGTCCCTGAGTGACGGTCCTGGTGTATCGTCCGGTGGCGGGGGACTGCGTCGAGAACGGGCTGACGCTGGGGAGCGAAGTGACGGGACATCAGATTCCGAGGGGGGCGACGGGTGAAGCACGGCCGGAGGACCGACGATCCGACGCGGCGACGCCGCCGCCGGCAATCCTTCCGCGCCTCGCCGGAGGCCTCGCGCCCTCGGTGCCGGACCAGGCGGCGCCGCACCGGGTGTCCCGCGCCGCCGCGCCGCGGGACACCGGACGGGACGTCCACGACCGCGAGGTCCACGACCGTCACGTCCACGACCACGAGGGGCACGCCCCCGGGGGCGCCGGCGAACCGGAGGCGCGGCCGCACGACGCGGCCGGATGCGGCGGCGCGGCACCGGAGGATCCCGTGAGCGCGCCCGGGGCGGTCATCACGCGCCGCCCCGTCGGCTCCGGCTCCGGCCATCCGGATCCCGAGCGCCCCCGCCTCGGCGGGGCCGCCGCCCAGATCGCCCTCGGACTCGTCTGCGCGGGCTACACCACCGGCGCCTCCCTCGGCTGGGGCTCTCCCCGACTGGCCCTCTTCATGGGCGACTTCGGGCTCAGCGCCGCCGCGTTCGCCGCCGCCGTCTCATGCTTCCTCTACGGACGCGCACACCACGACAGCGCCCGCCCCGCCTGGCTGCTCTTCGCGTTCTCCTCCTTCATGGCGGCCGCGGGAAACGCCGTGTGGGGCTGGTACGAGGTCGTGCTCCGCACCGACGTGCCCGACTCCTCCGTCGCCGACCTCTTCTTCCTGCTCTTCGCGCCGCCCGCCATCGTGGGTCTCCTCGTCCTCGCCAAGAAGCCCGTCACCCGGGCCGGCTGGGTGTGCCTGGGGCTCGACGCCTGGCTCATCGGAGGCTCCCTGCTCACGCTCTCCTGGAGCCTCGCCCTCGCCCGCACCGCGCACTTCGAGGGCGAGTCCGTCGCCCAGGCCGCGCTGTCGCTCGCGTACCCGCTGCTCGACATCGTGCTCGTCAGCATGGTCCTCGTCCTGCACTTCCGGCGCTCGCAGGCGAACCGCTCCGCGACGAACACCGCGATCGCCGCGCTCGCCCTGACCGTGCTGTGCGACGCCCTGTTCACCTCACCGCTGCTCCGCGAGAACTACGCCTCGGGCCAGCTCCTCGACGCCGGCTGGTTCGCCGGCTCGCTGCTGCTCGCCTACGCGCCCTGGGGCGTGCGCCGCCCGCCGGACGGCGCGGCCGCCGCGCGCGGCCCGTGGCTCCACAGCCGCCCGGTCGCCGGCTCGCTCGCCGCCCTCACCCCGTACCTCGCCGCGGCGGTCTGCACCCTCGGCATCCTCTACAACGTCGTCGAGGGGCGCCGGGTCGACCGCGTCGTCGTCCTCACCGGCTGCACGGTCGTGCTCGCCCTCGTCGTGCGGCAGGGCATCATGCTCCTCGACAACATCGCCCTCACCCACGAACTGGCCCAGAAGGAGAACCACTTCAGGTCGCTCGTGCAGGGCTCCAGCGACGTCATCATGATCGCCGCGCCCACCGGGATACTCCGCTACGTCAGCCCGGCCGCCTCCGGTGTGTACGGACGCGACGCCGACGAGCTCATCGGCTCCGAGCTCGCCTCCCTCATCCACCCCGAGGACCTCGGCGCCGTCGTCCACGAGGTGCGGCGCTTCCTGGCCGCCTCGCCGGCCGAGGAGCCCACCACCCGGATCGAGTGCCGCTTCCGCTCGGGTCGCGGCGACTGGCTCAACGTCGAGTCGACCGTCAACCGGCACCAGGGCGGCCTGATCTTCAACAGCCGGGACGTCACCGAGCGCGTCCGCCTCCAGGCCCAGTTGCAGCACAACGCCGAGCACGACCCGCTCACCGACCTGCCCAACCGGGCCCTCTTCACCCGCCGGGTCCGACAGGCGCTCGGCGGCCGCCGCTCCTCCGACCCCGGCACCGCCGTGCTCTTCATCGACCTCGACGGCTTCAAGGCGGTCAACGACCGCCTCGGCCACCAGGCGGGGGACGACCTCCTCGTCCAGGCCGCCCGCCGCCTCCACGACTCCGTACGGGCCGGGGACACCGCCGCCCGGCTCGGCGGCGACGAGTTCGCCGCCCTCATCCTCGGCGACGGCGGCCGCGACCGGACGGCCCGCCGCAACCAGGTCCAGGAGATCGCCGACCGGCTCCGGCTCACCCTCTCCCAGCCCTACCGCGTCGACGGGGGCACCGAGGTGCGGGTCGCCGCCTCCATCGGCGTGGCCTTCGCCGAGCCCGGCATGGAGGCCGGCGACCTGCTGCGCAACGCCGACCTGGCCATGTACCGCGCCAAGGCCGCCGGCAAGGACCGCGTCGAGCTCTACGCCCCGCAGATGCAGGCCGAGGTGGTCCGGCGGACCGAGCTGGCCGCCCGGCTGCGCACCGCCCTCCACGACGGCGAGTTCGCCCTGCTCCACCAGCCGGTCGTCGACCTCGCCACCGGACGGATCTCCGCCGTCAGCGCCCAGGCGCGCTGGCGCTCCAGCCAGGGCGTCCTCTTCACCCCGGCCGAGTACCTCCGCGTCACCGACGACGGCGAGCGCACCGCCGAGCTCGGCCGCTGGCTCCTGGAGGAGGCCGTGGAGCAGGCCGCCGAGCGGGCGGGAACCGGCCACCGCACGCCCGTCTCCGTCCGGCTCTCCGCCCGGCGCCTCCTGGACCGCTCGCTGCCGCTCGGCTCGATCGAGTCGGTGCTCACCCGGCACGGGCTGCCGTCCGGCTCGCTGATCGTCGAGCTCGCCGACAGCGACCCCCGGACCTCGCTCGACGAGCTGGAACAGCGCCTGATCACGCTGCGCCGCCTCGGGGTGCGGATCGCTCTCGACGGGTTCGGTAGCGGACACGTGGCGATCAACGCTTTGCGGAGGCTTCCCGTGGACATACTGAAGCTGGACCGGGGCCTCGTCGAGGGCGTGGTCGAGTCGGCCCGGCTCCGCAAGATCACGCGCGGGGTGCTGCGCATCGCCGACGAGCTCGGCATGCAGACCGTCGCCGAGGGCGTCGACGTCCCGGAGCAGGTCGTCGCCCTGCGCGCGATGGGCTGCACCCACGCCCAGGGCATGGCCTTCTCCGGCCCGCTCGACGAGTACCGCCTGCGCAGGGCCCTCGTGCGGGACGAGTACCCGCTGCCCGGAGCGGACCCCGTCCCTGTCGGAAACCGTCCCCCGATCCGCCCAAATACTGAGACGCCTGTCCCACCCACTTGACAGTGACGAGGGCGGAGAGGGAGGGTCAGTGCCATGCGCACCCGAATTCTCGTACTTGGAAAGCGCGTCGGCTGAAGCAGGACCCCCGCAGGTCCCGCTGAGAACGCACCCGACGCGCTCCCCTCGCTTGCCTCACGGCACGAGGGGTTTTTTGTTGCACCGGCTCACCCCAAAAACGCAGCAAAACCCCGCAAAACACCTCGCAAAAAACCCTCGCCCCGAGAAGAGATGCTGATGACCGAGCAGGCCACCGGGCACCATCCGCAGCCGCGGCCCCGTAACGGCGCGCAGCCCGCCACCACCGTCGAGCACGTCACGGGTGCGCAGTCCCTCATCCGTTCTCTCGAGGAAGTGGGCGCCGACACCGTCTTCGGCATCCCCGGCGGCGCGATCCTCCCCGCCTACGACCCGATGATGGACTCGCAGCGGGTGCGTCACATCCTCGTCCGCCACGAGCAGGGGGCGGGCCACGCCGCCACCGGCTACGCCCAGGCCACCGGCAAGGTCGGCGTCTGCATGGCGACCTCCGGCCCGGGCGCGACCAACCTGGTCACCCCGATCGCCGACGCGCACATGGACTCGGTCCCGCTCGTCGCGATCACCGGCCAGGTCGCCTCGAAGGCGATCGGCACGGACGCCTTCCAGGAGGCGGACATCTGCGGCATCACGATGCCGATCACCAAGCACAACTTCCTCGTCACCAAGGCCGAGGACATCCCGCGGACGATCGCCGAGGCCTTCCACATCGCCTCCACCGGCCGCCCGGGCCCGGTCCTGGTCGACATCGCCAAGGACGCCCTGCAGGCGAAGACCACCTTCAGCTGGCCGCCGCACACCGACCTGCCCGGCTACCGCCCGGTGACCAAGCCGCACGCCAAGCAGATCCGCGAGGCCGCCAAGCTGATCACCGCCGCCAAGCGGCCCGTCCTGTACGTCGGCGGCGGCGTCATCAAGGCCGGCGCCACCGCCGAGCTGAAGATCCTCGCCGAGCTCACCGGCGCCCCGGTCACCACCACCCTGATGGCGCTCGGCGCCTTCCCCGACAGCCACCCGCTGCACGTCGGCATGCCGGGCATGCACGGCGCGGTCACCGCCGTCACCGCGCTGCAGAAGGCCGACCTGATCGTCGCCCTCGGCGCCCGCTTCGACGACCGCGTCACCGGCAAGCTCGACAGCTTCGCCCCGTACGCCAAGATCGTCCACGCGGACATCGACCCGGCCGAGATCGGCAAGAACCGCGCCGCCGACGTTCCGATCGTCGGTGACGCCCGCGAGGTCATCGCCGACCTGGTCCAGGCCGTCCAGGCCGAGCACAGCGAGGGCAACAAGGGCGACTACACCGCTTGGTGGAGCGACCTGAGCCGCTGGCGCGAGACCTACCCGCTCGGTTACGACCTGCCGGAGGACGGCAGCCTCTCGCCGCAGCAGGTCATCCAGCGCATCGGCCAGCTGGCCCCGGAGGGCACGATCTTCGCGGCGGGCGTCGGCCAGCACCAGATGTGGGCCGCGCACTTCATCGACTACGAGCAGCCGGCCACCTGGCTGAACTCCGGCGGCGCGGGCACGATGGGCTACGCGGTCCCGGCGGCGATGGGCGCGAAGGCCGGCAAGCCCGACACGACGGTGTGGGCGATCGACGGCGACGGCTGCTTCCAGATGACCAACCAGGAGCTCACCACCTGCGCCCTGAACAACATCCCGATCAAGGTCGCCATCATCAACAACGGCGCCCTGGGCATGGTCCGGCAGTGGCAGACGCTCTTCTACAACCAGCGCTACTCCAACACCGTCCTGCACTCCGGCCCGGACGACATCCAGGCGAACAAGGGCACCCGCGTCCCCGACTTCGTCAAGCTCTCCGAGGCCATGGGCTGTGTCGCCCTGCGCTGTGAGGACCCGGCCGACCTGGACAAGGTCATCGCCGAGGCCAACGCCATCAACGACCGCCCGGTCGTGATCGACTTCATCGTCCACGAGGACGCCCAGGTCTGGCCGATGGTCGCCGCCGGCACCTCGAACGACGAGGTCATGGCCGCGCGGGGCGTCCGCCCCGACTTCGGCGACGGCGAAGACGACTGAGCGCGCAGAGCGAAAAGGAAGAGACCCAGACATGTCCACCAAGCACACGCTCTCCGTTCTCGTCGAGAACACGCCCGGCATCCTCGCCCGGATCGCCGCCCTGTTCTCCCGCCGCGGCTTCAACATCGACTCGCTCGCCGTGGGCGTCACCGAGCACCCCGACATCTCCCGCATCACCATCGTGGTCAATGTCGAGGACCTGCCCCTGGAGCAGGTGACCAAGCAGCTCAACAAGCTGGTCAACGTCCTGAAGATCGTCGAACTCGAGCCCAGCGCCGCGATCCAGCGCGAGCTCGTCCTGGTGAAGGTCCGCGCCGACAACGAGACCCGCTCCCAGATCGTCGAGATCGTGCAGCTGTTCCGCGCCAAGACCGTGGACGTCTCGCCCGAGGCGGTCACCATCGAGGCCACCGGTTCGAGTGACAAGCTCGACGCCATGCTCAAGATGCTGGAGCAGTTCGGCGTCAAGGAGCTCGTGCAGTCCGGCACGATCGCCATAGGGCGTGGCGCCCGGTCCATCACGGACCGGTCCCTGCGGGCCCTCGACCGCAGCGCCTGAGCCCTCGGAGGTCAACCGCCGGTCCGGCCGGCGGTCCGACTGACGAGACCCGAAAACTTTCCTCCCGCTCCCCGCCGTACGGTGGGACGCAACACCAGCACCTCAAGGAGAATTCCAGTGGCCGAGCTGTTCTACGACGCCGACGCCGACCTGTCCATCATCCAGGGCCGCAAGGTCGCGGTGATCGGCTACGGCAGCCAGGGACACGCCCACGCGCTGTCGCTCCGTGACTCCGGTGTCGACGTCCGCGTCGGTCTCCAGGAGGGCTCGAAGTCCAAGGCCAAGGCCGAGGAGCAGGGCCTGCGCGTCGTCTCCGTCGCCCAGGCGGCCGAAGAGGCCGACCTCATCATGATCCTGACCCCGGACCCGATCCAGGCCCAGGTCTACGAGGAGTCCATCAAGGACCACCTGAAGGAGGGCGACGCGCTCTTCTTCGGTCACGGCCTGAACGTCCGCTACGGCTTCATCAAGGTGCCCGAGGGCGTCGACGTCGCCCTGGTCGCCCCGAAGGGCCCGGGCCACCTGGTCCGCCGTCAGTACGAGGAGGGCCGCGGCGTTCCGTGCATCGCGGCCGTCGAGCAGGACGCCACCGGCAAGGCCTTCGACCTGGCGCTCTCGTACGCCAAGGGCATCGGCGGCACCCGCGCCGGCGTCATCAAGACGACGTTCAAGGAGGAGACCGAGACCGACCTGTTCGGTGAGCAGGCCGTCCTCTGCGGTGGCACCGCGGCTCTGGTCAAGGCGGGCTTCGAGACCCTGACCGAGGCCGGCTACCAGCCGGAGATCGCCTACTTCGAGTGCCTGCACGAGCTGAAGCTCATCGTCGACCTCATGTACGAGGGCGGCCTGGAGAAGATGCGCTGGTCGGTCTCCGAGACCGCCGAGTGGGGCGACTACGTCACCGGCCCGCGGATCATCACCGACGCCACCAAGGCCGAGATGAAGAAGGTCCTCGCGGAGATCCAGGACGGCACCTTCGCCAAGGAGTGGATGGCCGAGTACCACGGCGGTCTGAAGAAGTACAACGAGTACAAGACCCAGGACGCCAACCACCTCCTGGAGACCACCGGCAAGGAGCTGCGCAAGCTCATGAGCTGGGTGAACGACGAGGAGGCGTAAGCCTTCGCGGCAGGGGCCGGACACCGTGTCCGGCCCCTCGCCACACCGTTGGACACCCCGTCCAACCACGGACGGGTGATCCTTCCAACGAGGAGCATGAACGGCGCTCACGCACCACTACACTGCTCAACAACATACGCGTCAGGCCCACAGCGTCGTGCGCTTTCACGCGGCAAGCCCCCTCCACCGCCTGCGGCCGTCGGGACGGCCGTCCGCACTGGACCTGTGAGGACTCACGTGAGCTCGAAACCTGTCGTACTCATCGCTGAAGAGCTGTCGCCCG
This sequence comes from Streptomyces sp. NK15101, assembly GCF_020400725.1. Classification (GTDB taxonomy): domain Bacteria; phylum Actinomycetota; class Actinomycetes; order Streptomycetales; family Streptomycetaceae; genus Streptomyces. The sequence goes on from NZ_JAINVG010000004.1 coordinate 142,015, forward strand.
CCACCGTCGACGCCCTGGGCCCGGACTTCGAGATCCGGCACTGCAACGGCGCCGACCGGGCCGAGCTGATCCCCGCCATCGCCGATGTGGACGCCATCCTGGTCCGCTCCGCGACCAAGGTCGACGCCGAGGCCATCGCCGCCGCCGAGAAGCTGCGGGTCGTCGCCCGCGCCGGCGTCGGACTGGACAACGTCGACGTCTCCGCCGCCACCAAGGCCGGCGTGATGGTCGTGAACGCCCCCACGTCGAACATCGTGACCGCCGCCGAGCTCGCGTGCGGCCTGCTCGTCGCCACCGCGCGCAACATCCCGCAGGCCAACACCGCGCTCAAGAACGGCGAGTGGAAGCGCTCGAAGTACACGGGCGTCGAGCTGAGCGAGAAGACCCTCGGCGTCGTCGGCCTCGGCCGCATCGGCGTCCTGGTCGCCCAGCGCATGTCCGCCTTCGGCATGAAGATCGTCGCGTACGACCCCTACGTGCAGCCGGCCCGCGCCGCCCAGATGGGGGTGAAGCTGCTGGCCCTGGACGAGCTCCTGGAGGTCGCCGACTTCATCACCGTCCACCTGCCGAAGACCCCGGAGACCATCGGTCTCATCGGCGACGAGGCGCTGCACAAGGTCAAGCCCTCCGTCCGGATCGTCAACGCCGCGCGCGGCGGGATCGTGGACGAGGCCGCGCTGTACTCGGCGATCAAGGAGGGCCGGGTCGCCGGCGCGGGCCTCGACGTGTACGCGAAGGAGCCCTGCACGGACTCCCCGCTCTTCGAGCTCGACCAGGTCGTCTGCACCCCGCACCTCGGCGCCTCCACGGACGAGGCCCAGGAGAAGGCCGGCATCGCGGTCGCCAAGTCGGTGCGCCTGGCGCTCGCGGGCGAGCTGGTCCCGGACGCGGTCAACGTCCAGGGCGGTGTCATCGCGGAGGACGTGAAGCCGGGCCTGCCGCTGGCCGAGAAGCTCGGCCGGATCTTCACCGCGCTCGCGGGCGAGGTCGCGGCCCGCCTCGACGTCGAGGTCTACGGCGAGATCACCCAGCACGACGTGAAGGTGCTCGAACTCTCGGCGCTCAAGGGCGTGTTCGAGGACGTGGTCGACGAGACCGTGTCGTACGTCAACGCCCCGCTGTTCGCGCAGGAGCGCGGTGTCGAGGTGCGCCTGACGACGAGCTCCGAGTCGCCCGACCACCGCAACATGGTCACCGTGCGCGGCACGCTCTCCGACGGCCAGGAGGTCTCGGTCTCCGGTACGCTCGCGGGCCCGAAGCACCTGCAGAAGATCGTCGCGGTCGGCGACTACGACGTGGACCTCGCGCTCGCCGACCACATGGTCGTGCTCCGTTACGAGGACCGCCCGGGTGTCGTCGGCACGGTCGGCCGGATCCTCGGCGAGGCCGGTCTGAACATCGCCGGCATGCAGGTCTCCCGCTCGGAGGAGGGCGGCGAGGCGCTCGTCGTGCTCACCGTCGACGACACGCTGCCGGCGCCGGTGCTCACGGAGATCGCGGAGGAGATCGGCGCGACCTCGGCCCGCTCGGTCAACCTGATCTGACGCACGCCTCTCGCAGGGTTTCCGTACCCGGCCGGTAGACGACTGTCTTAGACGGTCGTCTATCGGCCGGGTACAGTGCTGTCATGGGACACAAGGAAGACCTGCTCGAAGGCGCCAAGCGCTGCCTCCTGGAGAAGGGGTACGGGCGCACCACGGCGCGTGACATCGTCGCCGCCTCGGGCACCAACCTCGCCTCCATCGGCTACCACTACGGCTCAAAGGACGCCCTGCTCCAGCAGGCCTTCCTGACCCTCACCGAGGAGTGGGGGGAGCGGGTCAGCCTCCCGGACGGGGAGGAGGGCGCCGCCCCCCTTCCGGCCGATCCGTACGAGCGCTTCCGCGCGGTGTGGGCACAGCTCATCGGTGCCGCCGAGGCCAGCCGCCCGGTCTGGAAGCTCCAGACGGAGGTCGTCACCCGCCTCGACGACGACGAGAAGCTGCGCGAGGCGATCAAGGAGCCGCAGCGGGAGGGCCGGCTCGGCATCGCCGAGGGCATGCTCGGCATCGACTCCACGGTGGAGCCGGAGAAGGCCCGGGTGGCCGGACTGCTGCTCCAGGCCCTGGCGACCGGGGTCATGATCCAGTGGATGGTCGACCCGGACACCGCCCCCAGCGCGGACGATCTCACCGAGGGGCTCAAGGTCCTGATGGGGGAGGGCAGCTGAGGACCACCTTCGCGCGGGCGTGCTCCTCCTCGACGTACCGCAGGGCCCGCGGCGCCTCGTCGAGCGGGTAGGTCCGCTCGACCACCGGGGTGATGTCACCGTTCTCGGCGAGTTCGCGCAGCGCCGCCAGGTTCTCCCGGCACGGCTCCGCCGTGAGGACGCGGAGCCGGCGGCCGGAGAACCGGGAGAGCAGCTGTCCCTTGATGATCAGCCCCATCGGCCCGAAGGCGCTGCCTCCCTCGAAGACGCCCCCGCCGGACAGGACGAGTACGCCGGTGGGGGAGAGGACCCGCCGGAGCTCGGCCAGCGACCGGTTGCCCACCAGGTCGAACACCAGGTCGTAGCGGTCCTGGCCGGTGGTGAAGTCCTGCCGGGTGTAGTCGATCACCCGGTTCGCGCCGAGCCCGAGGACCAGCGCCGCGTTCCGGGTGCTGCACACCCCCGTGACCTCGGCGCCGAATGCCTTCGCGAGCTGCACGGCGAAGGTCCCGACACCTCCCGAGGCCCCGTTGACCAGCACTTTCCCGCCCGGTCGCACATTGCCCAGGTCCCGCAGTCCCATCAGGGCGGTGTTGCCGGCCAGCGGTATCGCCGCCGCCTGCTCGAAGGTCAGGCCGGCGGGCTTGCGCTCCGTCGCCTCCTCGGGGGCGCACACGTACTCGGCGAAGGCCCCGGGGGCCTCCCCGAACACCTCGTCCCCGGGGCGCAGCCCGGTCACCCCGGCGCCCACGGCCTCGACCCGGCCCGCGAAGTCCCGGCCCCGGATCCGCTCCTTCGGTCTTCGCAGGCCGAGGGCCAGCCGGGCCACGTACGGGTCGCCCCGCATCAGGTGCCAGTCCGCCGCGTTGACCGCGGCGGCGTGGACGTGGACGAGCACCTCCCGCTCGCCCGGCACCGGCCTCTCGACCTCCGCGAACTCCAGCACGTCCGCCGATCCGTACCGGTCCTGCACCCACGCCTTCATGAGGCCCCCCTCGGCCGTTCCCCGTCCCACGCCTACGACGGTAGGGCGCACCACGGCGCCGGGGTATCGGGGACGACCCCGATTCGACCCTGAGGGGGGCGTCGACCCGGGGGTCACAGCTTGGCCGCCTTCAGCGCCATGTGCAGCAGCAGGCGGTCCTCGCCGGCGTCCAGGTCGAGGCCGGTGAGCTGTTCGACCCGGGAGAGCCGGTAGTAGAGCGTCTGCCGGTGGATGCCCAGGGCCGCCGCCGTGCGGCCGGCCTGGCCCGCGTGGTCGAGGAACACCTCGGCCGTGCGGGCCAGTTCCGCGTGCGCCGGGGTGAGCAGGGCGCGCACCACCGGATCCGGCTCGGCCGGGGGCAGGGCGGTGAGCAGCCGGTACGGGCCGATGGCCGCCCACTCGGCGACCGGGCCGAGCAGGGGCTGCACGAGCGCGGCCCTCGCCCCGGAACAGGCCTCCCGCCAGGCGGTGTCGAGCTCCGCGAGCCCCCGTCGGGGGGTGGCCACGCCCGCGACGGCGGCGGGGGCGGCGGAGCCGCGCAGCCGGGTCGCCGCGGTGGTGGCGGGGGAGAGGTTGTCGGCCGACCGCAGGCGTACGAGGACGGCGAGCGCGCGGGCCGCCCCGCCCTCCGCGGTCGCGGGACCCGCGAGGTGCGGACCGGGCCCCGGGTCGGCCCCGGCCCCCGCGCCCCGGCCGAAGGGGGAGCCCGCGACCGGGCCGGCCGCCGGGCGCCACGGCAGGGTGCAGAGGGCCGCCGCGCCCGGGACCGTGCGCGGGGACGGGCTGTCCTCCGTCGGCCAGGGTGCCACGCACACCACCGCGTGGAGGCCCTCCGCATCCGGGCCGAGGGCGGTCCGCAGGGCGGTGAGGGCCATGTCGTACTGCCAGCCGCGCTCCGCCGTCAGGGCGGCCCGCAGCTCCCGGGAGAGGTCCGCGCCCGCCCGTTCCTCGTCGGCGAGCAGCTCGCCGATGCGGGCGGCGACCTCCATCGCGGCGGTGAGCTGCGCGTGCGAGGGCCCGGGCTCGGCGTCGAGCAGCCACACGTACCCGAGGACCACCCCCCGATGGCGTACCGGGAGACAGATGCGGTCGCGGAAGACGCCGGCGTCCGGAGCGGCGGGGATGCGGACCGGGCCGGTCGCGCGGGTGATGCCGAAGCCCTCGAACCAGGCGCGGACCGCGGGGGAGGACTTCCGGGTCAGGATCGACCGGGTCCTGACCGGGTCCATGGCGCTGTCGTCGTCGCTGTCGTGGGCCCCGAAGGCGATCAGGCCGAAGTCGCGGTTCTCCAGTGTCGCCGGTTCGCCGAGCAGCGCCGAGATCTCGTCCACCAGCTCCTGGTAATCGCCCTTCACGGCCACATTCTCGCACCCGCCACCCGGCCTGTCAGACAGATGTATGAGGGGCGGGCCACGGATGCGTGACAGCTGTAGATGGCGGACGATCGGAGCGATCCATAGGTTTCACGGTGGTTCTCCGTGCTGTTCCCGGTTCGTTCCCTTGCTCCGGTTATGGCCCCGTTCTACCTTTGCCCTTTGGAGGTGCCCCGTGCTGGGTCCCGTGATCCTCGCCGCGTCGCGCAGCGACAAGATGCGCCGTCTCGTTTCGGCCGCCCCCGGGACCAAGCAGGTCGTCGCCCGCTTCATCGCCGGCGAGACGGTCGACGACGTCGTCCCGATCGTCTCCGAGCTGAGCGGTCGCGGCCTGGAGGTCACCCTCGACGTCGTCGGCGAGGACATCACCACCGTCGAGCAGTCGTACGCCGCCCGGGACGCCTACCTGGAGCTCATCGGCCGCCTCAAGGAGCTGGGCCTCGGCGCCCGTGCCGAGATGTCCGTGAAGCTGTCGATGTTCGGCCAGTCCCTGGAGGACGGGCACGAGCTGGCCCTCTCCAACGTGCGCCCGGTCGTCGCCGCCGCCGCCGAGATCGGCACCACCGTCACCCTGGACGCCGAGGACCACACCACCCTCGACTCGATGTTCGCCATCCACGAGGAGCTGCGGAAGGACTTCCCGCAGACCGGCTGCGTCATCCAGGCCTACCTCTTCCGCACCGAGGACGACGCCCGCCGCCTCGCCGAGAACGGCTCCCGCGTCCGGATCGTGAAGGGCGCCTACAAGGAGCCCGCCTCCGTCGCCCTCCAGGACAAGGCCGAGATCGACAAGGCGTACGTCCGGATCATGAAGATCCTGATGGACGGCAAGGGCTACCCGATGATCGGCTCGCACGACCCGCGCCTGATCTCCATCGGCCAGGAGCTGGCCCGCCGTGCCGGGCGCAAGCTGGACGAGTACGAGTTCCAGATGCTGTACGGCATCCGCAGCGAGGAGCAGAACCGGCTCGCCGCCGAGGGCCACCGCATGCGCGTCTACACCGCGTACGGCACCGACTGGTACGGCTACTTCATGCGCCGCCTCGCGGAGAAGCCGGCCAACCTCCTCTTCTTCGTCCGCTCCATCCTCACCAAGGGCTGAGCCCACCTCTCACAAGGAGTATCGAGACTCATGGACGCTGTCACCCAGGTCCCCGCTCCCGTCAACGAGCCGGTGCACGGCTACGCCCCCGGTTCCCCCGAGCGCGCCCGTCTGGAGATCAAGCTCAAGGAGCTGGCCGAGAACCCGCGCGAGCTGCCGATGACCATCGGCGGCGTGAAGCGCCTCGGCGGCGGCGAGGAGTTCAAGGTCGTCCAGCCGCACAACCACAAGGCCGTCATCGGCACCTTCCGCGCAGCCACCCAGCAGGACGCCCAGGACGCCATCGACGCCGCCCTGGCCGCCGCTCCGGCCTGGCGCGCGATGTCCTTCGACGACCGCGCCGCGATCATCCTGCGCGCCGCCGAGCTGCTCGCCGGTCCGTGGCGCGAGACGCTGGCCGCGTCCACCATGCTCGGCCAGTCCAAGACCGCCCAGCAGGCCGAGATCGACACCCCGTGCGAGCTCGTCGACTTCTGGCGCTTCAACGTGGCGTACGCCCGCCAGATCCTCGCCGAGCAGCCGCCGGCGAACTCCCCGGGTGTGTGGAACCGTCTGGACCACCGCCCGCTGGAGGGCTTCGTCTACGCGATCACCCCCTTCAACTTCACCGCCATCGCGGGCAACCTGCCCACCGCCCCCGCCCTCATGGGCAACGTGGTGGTCTGGAAGCCGTCCCCGACGCAGACCCACTCCGCCGTGCTCCTCATGGAGCTCCTGGAGGAGGCCGGCCTGCCGAAGGGCGTCATCAACCTGGTGACCGGCGACGGCATCGCCGTCTCCGAGGTGGCCCTGAACCACCGCGACCTGGCCGGCATCCACTTCACCGGCTCGACCAAGACCTTCCAGCACCTGTGGAAGACGGTCGGCAACAACATCGAGAAGTACCGCTCGTACCCGCGGATCGTCGGCGAGACCGGCGGCAAGGACTTCGTCGTCGCCCACCCCAGCGCCGACCGCGCCGTCCTGAAGACCGCGCTGACCCGTGGCTCCTTCGAGTTCCAGGGCCAGAAGTGCTCCGCGTCCTCCCGCGCCTACATCCCGGCGTCCATCTGGAACGACGGCTTCAAGGAGGAGTTCGCGGCCGAGGTCGACGGCATCACCATGGGTGACGTCACCGACCTGTCGAACTTCATCGGCGCCGTCATCGACGAGCGCTCGTTCGCCAAGAACAAGGCGGCGATCGACCGTGCCGCGGCCGACCCGAGCTGCACGATCATCGCCGGCGGCACCTACGACGACTCGGTGGGCTACTTCGTCCGCCCGACCGTCATCGTCTGTGACGACCCGGAGAACGAGGTCTTCAAGGCCGAGTACTTCGGCCCGATCCTCGCGGTCCACGTCTACGAGGACGACAAGTACGACGAGATGCTGACCCAGATGGAGTCGGTCTCGGACTACGCCCTCACCGGCTCGGTCATCTCCGGCGACCGCGCGGCCGCCGCGTACACGATGGAGAAGCTCCGCTTCGCCGCGGGCAACTTCTACATCAACGACAAGTCGACCGGCGCCGTCGTCGGCCAGCAGCCCTTCGGCGGCGGCCGCGCCTCCGGCACCAACGACAAGGCCGGCGCCCCGCAGAACCTGATGCGCTGGACGCTGACCCGCGCCATCAAGGAGACGCTGGTCCCGCCGACCGAGTACGGCTACCCGCACATGGGCTGACGCCCGCCCGCCGCGTGAGCGGCTCCTGATCACCGCCCCCCTCCTCTACCCCCAATTGAGGACGGGGGCGGTTCTCATTCCCCCACGCGCCGCTCCAGGAAGTCGCCGATCAGCCCGGCGATCGCCGGCGCGTGGGTCTCCAGGGCGAAGTGGCCCGTGGGCAGGAGGTGGACCTCGGCGTCCGGGAGGTCGCGGCGGAAGGCCTCGGCGCCGGCGGGGACGAAGACCTGGTCGCCCTCGCCCCAGACGGCGAGGAGGGGGACCCGGGAGGTGCGGAAGTACTCCTGGAAGGCCGGGTAGAGGGCGAAGTTGGAGCCGTAGTCGGCGATCAGGCCCAGCTGGATGTCGTCCTGGCCCTCGCGGGCCATCAGGGCGGCGTCGTGGTGCCAGGCGTCGGGGCTGAGCAGGTCCCGGTACTCGGCGGGGACACCCGTCTCGTACTGCCACCGGATGCCCTCCGGGGAGCGGATGGCGCGGACCGGCTCCTCGGTCTCGGGGGTGCGCTCCTCGATCAGGGCGAGGACGGGGGCCCAGGCCTCGGCGCCGAGGCCCTCCTCGTAGGCGTTGCCGTTCTGGGTGACGATCGCGGTGATCCGCTCGGGGTGGGCGAGGGCGAGGCGCAGGCCGATGGGGGCGCCGTAGTCCTGGATGTAGAGCGCGAACCGGTCGAGGCCGAGGGCCTCGGTGAACTCGGCGGTGAGGGCGGCCAGTCCGGCGAAGGTGTAGTCGAAGTCGCCGGGCGTCGCGCTGCGGCCGAAGCCCAGGTGGTCGGGGGCGATCAGCCGGTACCGGTCGGCGAGCAGGGGGATCAGGTCGCGGAACATGTGCGAGCTGGTGGGGAAGCCGTGCAGCAGGAGCAGTACGGGGGCGTCGGCCGGGCCGGCCTCGCGGTAGGCGATCTCGTGGCCCCGGACGGTGACGGTGCGGTGGCGGGTCGGCAGCACGGACATCTTTCTAACCCCTCAGTCGTCGCTCACTGGTTATGAAGTGACTCAATCAGGGTCGGGCTAACCTGTCAACATCGAATGAGGGGTTAGGTGAGTGTGGGAGGGTGGGGCATGACCGTGAGGATCGCGCCCACCCATGAACTCGGCGCCGCCCGGCTCCGCTCCGTACGGGAGATGCTCGACACCGCCTTCGCGGGCGACTTCTCCGACGACGACTGGGACCACACCCTCGGCGGCCTCCACGCCTGGATCGAGGACGGGCGGGGCATCGCCGCCCACGGCGCCGTCGTGCAGCGCCGGGCGCTGCACCGCGGCCGCTCGCACCGCGTCGGATACGTGGAAGGGGTCGCCGTCCGGCAGGACCTCCGGCGCCGGGGGCTCGGCGGTGCGGTCATGGCCGGACTGGAGCGGGTGATCGACGGGGCGTACGCCTTCGGGGCGCTCGGCGCCACCGACGAAGGGGCCGCGCTCTACCGGGCGCGCGGCTGGCGGGTCTGGGAGGGGCGCCTCGAAGCGCTCGGGCCCGAGGGGATCGTCCACCTCGCCGAGGAGGAGGGCTACGTCCTCCTGCGCCCCTCGGCCGGCCGGGCCCTGCCGGACCCCGCCGCCCCGCTGGTCTTCGACTGGCGGGACGGCGACGTGATGTGAGGGACCCTCAGTCCCGGCCGCGGGCGCGGCCCGCGGCCGTCTCCAGGTGGGAGGTGTACGCGGTGGAGAGCGACGAGACGACGGCGACCGTGATCGCGAGCCCGGAGGCCCCGATCCCTCCGACGAGGAACGAGGTCAGCGCGCCGCCCACCAGGACGCACCACACCGCGAGCGCCGCCTTGCCCCGGCGGCTCAGGAACAGCCACTGGCGCGGGGCGGCCGGCGGCGCCTCCACGGCGCCCGCCGGCCCCGCCGTCGCCGCGCGCGGCCGCTTGAAGTAGCCGTACACCAGCCACTCGCCGCACAGCTCCCAGCCCTCCGGCGTGAGCTCGTCGAGGACACGGGCCCGCCTGCGGCCGGCGATCACCTCGCGGCGGTACTCCCAGGCGAGCGCGACCCCGGGCGCCCGGCGGCAGACGAAGCGGCCGATGCTGTCCAGACCCTCCACCTCCCAGCCCTGGGCGCCGTGGACGGCCAGCATCCGGCGGTCGTTGAAGAGGTCGGCGGTCCACGTCCAGCGCTCCGCCGCCTCGTCCGGCTCCCCGGGGGTCGGGGCGAGCCCGCCCAGCCGGGCCGCGAAGCCCTCGGCAGGCCCGAACTCCTCCTCCGGCGCGGTCCCCGTCTCCGCGAGGTGGCCGCGCAGTTCGTCGGCCGTCCGCGCGATCTCCTCCTCGGGCACCCCCGCGGCGCGCAGCGCGTCGGTCAGCTCGGCGAAGTAGGCGTCGGTGGTCATGGTGCGGTTCCCCCTGCGTGCAGTTGCGTCCGTACGGCCCGGTGGAACTCCGACCAGGCCTCGCTCTCGGCCGCGAGGTGCGCCCGGCCCGGCTCGGTGAGCCGGTAGTAGCGGCGCCCGGGCCCGCGCTCGGCGGCGCGGAACTCGGCCTCCACCAGGCCGGCCTGCTCCAGGCGGTTCAGTACGGGATAGAGCGTCCCGCCCTTGATCTCGCCCAGGCCCGCCCCGTCGAGCGCCTTCCCGATCTCGTACCCGTAACTCTCGCCGTCGGTCAGGCAGGAGAGGACGAGCAGGTCGAGGACTCCCTTGAGCCAGCTGGATCTGCGGTCTGCGGCCATGTGCACATCAGATCACTACCTAGGTAGGAATGCAATCTAGATACTGCGGCCTAACGGGTGACGAGCATCGAGTACGGGCAGCAGTCCGCGCAGCTCAAGGACATCCGAGCCTTCGACCCCGAGCGTCGGGGTCGCTGGTCGTTCAGCTCGCAGCAGGCCGTTTTGCGCCGCCTGGACAGGGCATTCGCAGCGTTCTTCCGGCGGGTCGGGGTCGGAGACGTGCCGGGTTGCCCGCGCTTCCGCGGGATCAGCTGGTTCGACACGGTCGACTTCCCCAAGGACGGCGACGGATGCCGCTGGGACTCCACGCCGCACCCCCCGTCACCCGCGTCCGCTTCCAGGCGTCGGGCACGTCAAGGTCGACCGGCACCGGCCCGTGGTCGGCACGGTCAAGACGGTCTCGGTGAAGCGCGAGGGCAAGCGCTGGTACGTGGTGCTGACCGCCGAGCAGGCCCAGCCGGAGCCGCTGCCCCGACCGGCTCCGTAGCCGGGATCGACATGGGTATAGCCAATTTCCTCGCCGACTCAAACGGTGGGTTCGTGCCCAACCCCCGCCACAGTCGCACGGCCGCTGCGAAACTCGAAGCCGCACAGCAGGCCCTCGCCCGGTTCCCGCGCGTTCGCCGGGACAAGCGGACCGCGAACCACCACCGGGCGGTCGAGAAGGTCGCCGAGCTGCACCGCAGGGTCCGCCGCCGGCGCCTGGACCACGCACACAAGACTGCGCTGGATCTCGTGCGGGCATACGACGTGATTGCGCACGAGGACCTCAAGATCCGCAACATGGTCAGGGCTCCCGCGCCGAAGCCGGACCCCGACCAGCCAGGCGGCTTCCTGCCCAACGGGGCCGCCGCCAAGGCCGGGATGAACCGTTCGATCTCGGATGCCGGATGGGGGGTGTTCCTGGCGATCCTCACCGCCAAGGCTGAAAGCGCCGGACGGGAAATGATCGCCGTGGACCCCCGCAATACTCCCCGGACCTGCCCCGAATGCGGGCATGTCTCGGCGGAGAACCGGCCCACACGGGAGAAGTTCCACTGCGTCTCGTGCGGCCACCGGGCGCACGCGGACACGGTGGGCGCCCTTAACGTCCTGCGGGCCGGGCTGGTCCGTCGCAACGCCCCACCGGCGTAGCGAGAAGCCCCCTCGCTCATGAGGGGGAGGAGTCACGGGGGAGTTCAGGGTCCACAAGTCCTCGGCGAGCGGGCGACCATCGTCCTCGGGGCCACCTCGCCGGCGCCGCCCGGACTCGTCAGGGGCGTGCTGCTCCAGGCGGGGTACGCGCTGGTCCGTCCGGCCGGGCATCCGGCGCCGCGCACGCTGCCGCTGGTCGACTGGGCGGAGAACTGCACCTCTTGCACCCGGGAGTGGTGGGCGGCCCAGGAGTGGCTGCCGGCGGCGACGGTGGAGGCCGAGGACGACGGAGCGGTGCTCTCGATGGTGAGCAGTGGTTTCGGAATGGCCGTGATGCCGGAACTGTCGCTGATCGGAGCGCCGCCCTCGGTGGAGATCGCCGATCTCGGAGCGGCCCGTCCGACCCGGTCCGTGGGCTATGTCACCACCCCTGAGCTGGCGAGATCCCTCGCCGTTCGGTCGCTGATCCGCGAGCTGCGCGGCACGGAGGGTTGACCGCCGTCTCAGATAGTAGGAAGTCCGAGTAATTGTGGAGACAGATGAGGAGGCCTGCCCTAGCTTTGTAGAAGCCGAACGTCTCGCTTCATCAAGCGAATGGCGGTCGAGAGCGCGACGCCCTGCGCAGGCAACCCCTGCGGCGGCGCTCCCCGCCCCTTCCGGCGCCTTCGATCACCACTGATCTCCGCACGTCCGGATCACCACTGATCTCAAGGAGTCGATCCCTCATGGCCGCTCAGACCGCCCGCCGCGTCCGCCACTCCGTCAACCGTCCCAGCGACGAGGCCCGCCAGAACGCCGCCGCCGCCCTCCAGCGCGCCCTCGACCGCCGTGACAACGGCGGCTCCACCGGTCACTGACGCGCTCCGGCGCACCCCCGTCCGACTGTCCGTTCGTCCACATGGCGGACGGAACGTGTCAGACGATGGGACGAAGAGTAGGGTGCCGACATGTCTCACAGCATCAATCTCGCAGTCATCCCCGGCGACGGCATCGGCCAGGAGGTCGTGGCCCAGGGCCTCAAGATCCTCGCGGCCGTCCTTCCCCAGGACGTGAAGCTGGAGACCGAGGAGTACGACTTCGGCGCCAAGCGCTACCACGCCACCGGTGAGACCCTCACCGACGCCGATCTCGCCTCCCTGAAGAAGCACGACGCCATCCTGCTCGGCGCCATCGGCGACCCGTCGGTGCCGTCCGGCGTCCTGGAGCGCGGCTTCCTGCTGAAGCTCCGCTTCGCCTTCGACCACCACGTGAACCTGCGTCCCTCGAAGCTGCTCCCCGGCGTGGCCACCCCGCTCGCCGGGCAGCCCGCGATCGACTTCGTCGTGGTCCGCGAGGGCACCGAGGGTCCGTACACGGGCAACGGCGGCACCATCCGCAAGGGCACCCCGCACGAGGTCGCCACCGAGGTCTCGGTCAACACCGCCTTCGGCGTCGAGCGCGTGGTCCGGGACGCCTTCGCCCGCGCCCAGGCCCGCCCGCGCAAGAAGCTGACGCTGGTCCACAAGAACAACGTGCTGACCTTCGCCGGCCACCTGTGGACGGACATCTTCAACAAGGTCGCGGCCGAGTTCCCCGAGGTCACCACGGACTACCTGCACGTCGACGCGGCGACGATCTTCCTCGTCACCGACCCGGCCCGCTTCGACGTGATCGTCACCGACAACCTCTTCGGCGACATCATCACCGACCTCGCCGCGGCCGTCTCCGGCGGCATCGGCGTCGCCGCCTCGGGCAACATCAACCCGAGCGGCGAGTTCCCGTCCATGTTCGAGCCGGTCCACGGCTCCGCGCCGGACATCGCGGGCCAGGGCAAGGCCGACCCCACGGCCACCGTCCTCTCCGTCGCCCTCCTGCTCCGCCACCTCGGCTACGAGGCCGAGGCCGCCCGGGTCGAGGAGGCCGTCGCGGCCGACCTCACCGAGCGCGGAGACTCCGTCCGCACGACGGACGAGATCGGCGACGCGCTCGCCGCGCGAGTAGCGAGCTGACCCGCGCCGACTGACATCGCAGCAGCCGCCGGGTCGCACCAGCGCCCGGCGGCTGCGGCATGCGCGGCCACCGGGCGTCCCAGAACCCCGGACCGCGCCACCCCGTTTCCCGCACAGGTCCCCACGAGCGATAATCGAACGTGGGGCCGCGGCATACGGCGCGCCCGTACGCCCGCTCGTCAGGGACGACTGTCCCCGCCGACGGCGTGCGCGCGGTCCTCCCCATCACAACCGGTGAAGGACACGCACATGACGACGCCCACCATCGAGCTCAAGCCCTCCTCCAGCCCGCTGTCCGCCGCGGAGCGCGAGGCGATCCTGGCCAAGCCGGGATTCGGCCGCCACTTCACCGACCACATGGTCACCATCCGGTGGACCGAGGGCCGCGGCTGGCACGACGCCCAGCTGGTGCCGTACGGTCCGCTCTCCCTGGACCCGGCCACGAACGTCCTGCACTACGCGCAGGAGATCTTCGAGGGCCTGAAGGCCTACCGCCGCCCCGATGGTTCCGTCGCCACCTTCCGTCCCGACGCCAACGCCCGCCGCTTCCAGGCCTCCGCCCGCCGGCTCGGCATGCCCGAGCTGCCGATCGAGACCTTCGTCGAGGCGTGCGACGTCCTCGTCCGGCAGGACGAGGCCTGGGTTCCGGCGCACGGCGGGGAGGACTCGCTCTACCTGCGTCCGTTCATGATCGCCACCGAGGTCGGCCTCGGCGTCCGCCCGGCCAACGAGTACCTCTTCGTCGTCATCGCCTCGCCGGCCGGCCCGTACTTCCCGGGCGGCGTGAAGCCCGTCTCCATCTGGGCCTCGGAGGACCGCGTCCGCGCCGTCCCCGGCGGCGTCGGCGACGCCAAGACCGGCGGCAACTACGCGGCCTCCCTGCTCGCGCAGGCCGAGGCGGCGGCCAAGGGCTGCGACCAGGTCTGCTACCTCGACGCGGTCGAGCACAAGTGGGTCGAGGAACTCGGCGGCATGAACCTGTACTTCGTGTACGGCGGTGCGTCCGGTGAGAAGCCGAAGATCGTCACGCCGACCCTCACCGGTTCGCTGCTCGCGGGCATCACCCGCGACTCGCTGCTCCAGGTCGCCCGCGACCTCGGCTACGAGTCCGAGGAGGCCCGCGTCTCCATCGACCAGTGGCAGGCCGACACCGAGAACGGCACCCTCACCGAGGTCTTCGCCTGCGGCACCGCCGCCGTCATCACCCCGGTCGGCCTGGTCAAGTCCGCCCGGGGCGAGTGGCAGCAGTCGGGTGGCGAGCCCGGCGAGGTCACGATGAAGCTGCGCGAGGCGCTGCTCGCCATCCAGACCGGCAAGGCCGAGGACACGCACGGCTGGATGCACGAGCTCGGCAAGTAAGCCGGTGGGGTAGGCGCTACTCCGTCGCCGCCAGGGCTTCCGGGGCCGTCGTCACGGTCCCGGAAGCCCTGTTCGGCGTCAGGACGGCGTACAGCGCGCCGCCCACGATCCCCGAGAAGACGAAGCTGCAGTCGATCCCGCCCGTGAGGGCGAGCAGCGGCCCCTCGTAGAGCGGCGTCGACACCGCGGCCAGGCCGACCGCCGCGCCGACCGCCCAGGAGACGGTGGCGCGCGGGTGCCAGCCCGCCGAGAACCAGTAGATCCCGCCGCGCGAGCGCTGGTTGAAGACCTGGAGCGCCTCCGGGTCGTACGTCCCGCCGCAGCGCGCGTGCCCGATCAGGGTGATGACCGCCCAGGGGGTCCCGATCGCGGTGAGCAGCAGCACGAACGAGGTCATCGCCGTCTGGGCGTCCGAGGCGAAGTGGCCGAGGAAGACGAAGGCCGTCGCCACCGCCGCGACGACGAGGGTGGCACGCGCGCGGGTGGCCTTCGGCAGGATCGCGTCGAGGTCGAGGCCCATCGAGTACAGCATCAGTCCGGCGTTGCCGACGGAGCCGGCGGTGGCGGCGATCAGCAGCGGTACGAGGTACCAGACGGGCGACGCCTCGACGAGCGGTCCCGCGTAGTCCAGGCCGCCGCGCGCCGCCAGGGCGGTGAAGGTGCCGAAGAGCTGGGGGACGAGCAGGCCGACGGTCAGGCCCAGGCAGGTGGCCCGGAACACGGTCTTCGAGCTGTACCGCTCGGGGGAGACGTACCGGGTGTAGTCGCCGAGCAGGGTGATGAAGGCCACCGGGCCGCTGAGGCCGGCCGCGACGGCCGAGAGCAGCCAGGTCGGCCAGAAGGAGCCGAGCAGGTACGGGGTGTCCGGGACCGCGGCCGTGGTGAAGTCGCCGGCGTAGGCGGCCAGGCCGACGGCGAGGAGCACCGTCATGCCGATCGCGAGCGCCTTGCTCAGCCGGAGCAGCAGCCGGTAGCCGTAGACCGCCCCGACCACCGTGCAGGCGGCGAGGAGCGCGTAGACGACGGCGTGGACGGCGCCGCCGGTCGGCAGGCCGACGAGGCGGGCGAGCGTGCCCACCATCACGTCGCCGCCGATCCAGAGGGTCAGCGCGGTGTAGCCCAGTGAGAGCAGCAGCCCGACCACGGAGCCGACGAGCCGGCCGCGGACGCCGAAGAAGGCGCCGGAGGAGGTGGAGAGGTTGGTCGCGGTGCGGAGGGACACGAGCGCGAGCGGGGCGGTGACCGCGACGCCGACGAGCGTGCCGGTGACGACGGAGGTCACCGAGGCCCAGAAGCCGAGCCCGAAGGAGACCGGCAGCCAGCCGAAGACGATCACCCCCAGACAGAGGTTGGACCCGAGCAGGATCGAGACGAGGTCACGGGGGCCGCTGGTGCGTTCGGCCTCGGGGATGGTGTCGACTCCGCGCTGTTCTATCGGCATGGGGACTCCCTGCGGGGGACGGGGACGTTTTTAGAGCGGCGCTCAATGTGACCTACGCCTGTCGGCGACGTCAATGCTTGGAAGCTCGCTTCTCAACATTTAGAGTGTCGCTCAAACGTGTCGCAATTGCAGGAGGTGTTTGGGGCGTGAGACTGACCCCCACGGAACGCGACCGGCTGCTTCTCTTCGGTGCCGCCGAACTCGCCCGGGCCCGCCGGGCCCGGGGCCTGCGGCTCAACGTGCCCGAGGCGACCGCCCTCATCGCGGACACCGTCTGCGAGGCGGCCCGCGACGGCAAGCGACTCGCCGAGGCGATCGAGGCGGCCCGCTCCGTCCTCGGCCCCGACGACGTCCTGCCCGGCGTCGCCGACGTGGTCACGGAGGTCCACGTCGAGGCCGTCTTCGACGACGGCTCACGGCTCGCGGTCGTCTCCGACCCGATCGGAGGGGGAGCCCTGGGCGCCGAGGCGCCGGGCGCGCTGCTGCCCGGTCCCGGGTACGAGGAGGCAGAACCGGCGCTCACCCTCCTCGTGCGGAACACGGCGACGGTCCCCGTGAGCGTCACCTCCCACTTCCACTTCTTCGAGGTCAACCCGCGCCTCGACTTCGACCGGGCCGCCGCCTACGGCATGCGCCTCGCCATCCCGGCCGGAGCCTCCTTCCGCTTCGACCCGGGCGGCGAGGCCGAGGTCGGGCTCGTGCCGATCGGCGGCGCCCGCGTCGCCATCGGCTTCGCGGGCCTGGTCGACGGCCCGCTCGACGCGCCCGGCGCGCGCGAAGAGGCCCTGCGCCGGGCGCGGGCCTGCGGCTACCTGGGAATCGAGGACGACTGATGGACCCCTACGAGTACGCATCCGTGCACGGCCCGCGCGCCGGCGACCGTGTCGTCCTGGGCGACTCCGGGCTCGTCGTCCGCGTCGAGTCCGACTCCCAGAAGCCCGGGGACGAGTTCCTCGCCGGCTTCGGCAAGACCGCCCGCGACGGCCTCCACCTGAAGGCCGCGGCCGTCCGCGAGACCTGCGACGTCGTCATCAGCAACGTCCTGGTCATCGACGCCGTGCAGGGCATCCGCAAGGTGTCGATCGGCATCCGCGGGGGCCGCATCCACGCCATCGGGCGGGCCGGCAACCCCGACACCCTCGACGGGGTCGACGTCGTCGTCGGCACCGGCACCTCGATCGTCTCCGGCGAGGGCCTCATCGCCACCGCCGGGGCCGTCGACACCCACGTCCACCTGCTGTCGCCCCGGATCATGGAGGCCTCGCTCGCCAGCGGCGTCACCACGATCATCGGCCAGGAGTTCGGGCCCGTCTGGGGCGTCGGCGTCAACTCGCCCTGGGCGCTCAAGCACGCCTTCAACGCCTTCGACGCCTGGCCGGTCAACATCGGCTTCCTGGCCCGCGGCTCGTCCTCCGACCCGGCCCCGCTGGTCGAGGCCCTCGCCGAGGGCGGGGCGTCGGGCTTCAAGGTCCACGAGGACATGGGCGCCCACACCCGGGCCCTGGACACCGCGCTGCGGGTCGCCGAGGAGCACGACGTCCAGGTCGCGCTGCACTCCGACGGCCTGAACGAGTGCCTGTCGGTCGAGGACACCCTCAAGGTCCTGGAGGGCCGTACGATCCACGCCTTCCACATCGAGGGCTGCGGCGGCGGACACGTCCCCAACGTGCTCAAGATGGCGGGCGTGCCGAACGTCATCGGCTCCTCCACCAACCCCACGCTCCCCTTCGGCCGCGACGCGGTCGCCGAGCACTACGGGATGATCGTCTCCGTCCACGACCTGAAGACCGACCTGCCCGGCGACGCGGCGATGGCCCGCGACCGGATCAGGGCCGGGACGATGGGCGCGGAGGACGTCCTGCACGACCTCGGCGCGATCGGGATCACCTCGTCCGACGCGCAGGGGATGGGAAGGGCCGGCGAGACCGTACGCCGGACCTTCGCCATGGCCGGGAAGATGAAGGCCGAGCTCGGCCCCATGGAGGGCGACGGCGCGCACGACGACAACGCGCGCGTGCTGCGCTACATGGCCAAGCTCACCATCAACCCGGCGATCGCCCACGGCCTCGCCCACGAGATCGGCTCGATCGAGGTCGGGAAGATGGCCGACATCGTGCTGTGGCGGCCGGAGTTCTTCGGCGCCAAGCCGCAGATGGTCATCAAGAACGGCTTCCCCGCGTGGGGGGTCGTGGGCGATCCGAACGCCGCCACCGACACCTGCGAACCGCTCGTCCTCGGACCGCTGTTCGGCGCGCACGGCGCCACGCCCGCCGACATCTCCGTCGCGTTCGTCGCACAGGCCGCCGTCGACCTCGGCTCCGACGCGATGCCGACCCGGCGCCGCCGGGTCGCCGTGCGCGGCACCCGCGGCATCGGCCCCGCCGACCTGCGGCTCAACTCCCGCGTCGGCGACGTCCAGGTCGACGGCCGCACGGGCCTCGTCTCGCTCGACGGCTCCCCGATCCGCTCCGAGGCGGCCGAGTCCGTCTCCCTCAACCGCCTCTACTTCCTCTAGGACCTGACTCATGACCTTCCGCATGCCCGCCGAGTGGATGCCGCACGAGCGCACCTGGATGGCCTGGCCCAGCCCCAACCCCACCTTCACCAACGACGAGGAGCTCGCCGAGGCCCGTACCGCCTGGGCGTCGGTGGCCCGCGCCGTCCGCCGCTTCGAGCCGGTGACGATGGTCGTCGCGCCCGGCGACGCGGAGTCGGCCGCCGCGCTCCTCGGCCCGGAGGTCGAGCTCGTCGAGCGCGAGCTCGACGACGCCTGGATGCGGGACATCGGCCCGACCTTCGTCACCAACGGCACCGAACTCGCCGCGGTGGACTGGGTGTTCAACGGCTGGGGTGCCCAGGACTGGGCCCGCTGGGAGCACGACTCCAAGATCGCCCGCCATGTCGCGGACGTGGCGGGAGTCCCCGTGCTCTCCTCCCCCCTCGTCAACGAGGGCGGCGCGATCCACGTCGACGGCGAGGGCACCGTCCTCCTCACCGACACCGTGCAGCTCGGCTCCGGCCGCAACCCCGAGTGGACCCGAGAGCAGGTCGAGCAGGAGATCCACGCCAAGCTCGGCACGACCAAGGCGATCTGGCTCCCGCACGGCCTCGCCGGCGACTACGGCCTGTACGGCACCCAGGGCCACGTCGACATCGTCGCCGCCTTCGCCCGCCCCGGCACGGTCCTCGTCCACAGCCAGCAGGACCCGGCCCACCCGGACTACGTGCGCTCGAAGATGTACGTGGAGATCCTGCGCGGCCAGACCGACGCGAAGGGCCGCCCGCTGGAGGTCATCGAGGTCCCGGCGCCCACCGTCCTGAAGGACGAGGAGGGCGACTGGGTCGACTACTCGTACATCAACCACTACCTGTGCAACGGCGGCGTGGTGCTGTGCGGCTTCGACGACCCGAACGACGAGGTCGCGGCCGAGATCTTCCGCCGCCTCTTCCCCGAGCGCCACGTCGTCCTGGTCGACGCCCGCACGATCTTCGCGGGCGGCGGCGGCATCCACTGCATCACGCAGCAGCAGCCGGCGGTGTAGGAGAAACCGGCTGGCGACGGCCGCGCGCTCCGTGGGAGCGTGCGGCCATGCCGATCCCGCACCCCGACGGCCGGTACGCCATCACCACGACGTACTCCGTGCCGGACGACGCCTGGTACCTGGAGCTGGACGAGGTGGCCGGGCAGCGCACGCTCGTGCTGGCGATCGTCCCCGACGAGGACCCCGGGCGCGAGCCGACGGTGTGCTTCACCTCCGGGGACGGCCACCGCGACGTCCCGTACGCCGTCATGCGCTGGTTCATGGACCAGGTGGCCGAGGACATCCGCACCTCCCGGTCGTGGATGGAGCTGCGGCCGGAGACCGTCGGCGTGATCCACGGGCTCCGGCAGGAGCACCTGGGCGTGCTCGCCGACGAGGACGTGCCGCCGGTGCTCGCCGGGCTGCGCGCCCGCGTGCCCGCGGCCGACCTCGCCGACGTCATGCTGCACGCCTTCGGGCGAGGGCCCGACGGCCGCATCCTGTAGAACGTACGAGTGAGTCAGAGCAGCAACCCCACCCCTTCCCCCTCCCACCCCCGCCGCCGCAACCAGGCCGCCCCGCCCCGGGAGGACGTGCTCGCCGCGGCCATGGGCACCATCGCCGAGCGCGGACTCGACGGGCTCACCATGGCCGGGCTCGGGCGGCAGGTGGGGATGAGCAGCGGGCACCTGCTGTACTACTTCCGCACCAAGGACGAGCTGCTGCTGCAGACCCTGGAGTGGAGCGAGGGGCGGCTCGGGGCCGAGCGCAGCGCGCTGCTGTCCCGGCCGGGGACGGCCCGCGACCGGCTCGACGGATACGTCGACGTGTACGTGCCCGACGGGCCCCGCGACCCGCACTGGACCCTCTGGCTGGAGGTCTGGAACCGGTCGCAGAACGCCGACGACGACGCCCGCGCCCGGCAGGCCGCCATCGAGGGGGCCTGGCACCGGGACCTGGTCGCGATCCTCGCCGAGGGGGTCTCGCGGGGGGAGTTCCGCGCGGTCGACCCGGACCGCTTCGCCACCCGGATGCGGGCCCTGCTCGACGGCTTCAGCGTGCACGTCGCCGTCGGCATCCCGGGCACGGGACGGGATCAGGTCCTCGCGCACGTGCGGGAGTTCATCGAGCAGGACCTGCTCGCGCGACCACAACGCACGTAAGTACACCCGATCGTTGTGTGCTACAGCCTTGTTGACCGGGCGTCACCTCCGGCACGGTTCCTGCCCATGGGACGAGAGCACTGGAAGAAGATCTGGGTCGGCTCCGCCGGCAACATGGTCGAGTGGTTCGACTGGTTCGTGTACGCGAGCTTCGCCACCTACTTCGCGGGGGCCTTCTTCCCCGAGGGCGACGACACCGCCAAGCTCATGAACACCGCCGGCATCTTCGCGGTCGGCTTCTTCATGCGCCCCGTCGGCGGCTGGCTCCTCGGCCGGGTCGGCGACCGCAAGGGCCGCAAGGCGGCGCTCACCCTCACCGTGACCCTGATGTCCGCCTCCGCCGTGCTGATCGCGATCGCGCCGACGTACTCCGTCGCCGGATACGGCGGCGCCGCCGTCCTCCTCGTCGCCCGCCTCCTCCAGGGCCTCTCCGTCGGCGGCGAGTACGCGGCCAGCGCCACCTACCTCACCGAGGCCTCCGCGCCGGGGCACCGCGGCTTCGCCTCCAGCTTCCAGTACGTGTCGATGACCGCCGGCCAGATCCTCGGTCTCGGCCTGCTGCTCGTCCTCCAGCACGCCCTCTCCGCCGACGCACTGCACGCCTGGGGCTGGCGCATCCCGTTCGTCGTCGGCGCCCTCGGCGCGGCCGTCGTCTTCTACCTGCGCCGGACCATGCTGGAGACGGAGGTGTACGAGGAGACCGCCGACTCCGGTGTCGCGCGGGGACAGCAGGGCACCCTCAGGGCCCTGTGGGCGCACAGGCGCGAGGCCTTCCTCGTCGTCGCGCTCACCATGGGCGGGACCGTGGCCTACTACACGTACACCACGTACCTCACCAAGTACCTGTCCAACTCCGCCGGACTGCCCAAGCAGACCGCCACCCTGGTCTCCTTCTGCGCCCTGATCGTCTTCGCCGCCCTGCAGCCGCTCGCCGGCCGGCTCTCCGACCGGATCGGGCGCCGCCCGCTCCTCATCACCTTCGCGCTCGGCTCCACCCTCCTCACCGTCCCGATCCTGACGATGCTCAAGCACGCCGGCTCCTTCTGGCCGGCCCTCGGCCTCTCCCTCCTCGCGCTCGTCGTCGTCACCGGCTACACCTCCATCAACGCCTGCGTGAAGGCCGAGCTCTTCCCGACCGGGGTCCGCGCCCTCGGCGTCGCCCTGCCGTACGCCGTCGCCAACGCCCTCTTCGGCGGCACCGCCGAGTACGTGGCGCTCTGGTTCAAGGACGCCGGCGTCGAGTCGGGCTTCTACTGGTACGTCGCGGGCTGCGCGGCCGTCTCCCTGGTCGTCTACCTCACGATGAGGGAGACCCGGGACATCGACCTGGGCCGGGTGGGCGCCGCCCCGTCCGGGCGGTCGCGAGATCAACTGCCCGTATCGTGAGACCGTCGTCCCGTCGGCACCGGACCTGTGTCAGACTTCCGGCGTGCTTGCTACCACGATGATTATCGGCAGCAGCGCGCCGGTCCGCAGTGGCCACTGAGCCGCGGTACGAACCCCGCGGCAGTGGACACCGTGCCCCAGACCCGCGCGCAGACCTCTCGCACCCGCGAGGGGTTTTTTCGTTTTCCGGCCCCACCCACGCCGGAAGCGGACGGCGCGTGAGAATGGGGGCAAGTGGATCCATACCTTCCGGAGCCACATCCGACAGGAGCCATCACAGCCATGACCACGGAGAACGCCGAGGGATCGCGCCTCGACGACAGTTTCCATGTCTTCGACACGACCCTGCGCGACGGGGCGCAGCGCGAAGGCATCAACCTCACCGTCGCGGACAAGCTGACCATCGCCCGGCACCTCGACGAGTTCGGCGTGGGCTTCATCGAGGGCGGCTGGCCCGGCGCCAACCCGCGCGACACGGAGTTCTTCGCCCGCGCCCGGCAGGAGATCGCGTTCAAGAACGCGCAGCTCGTCGCCTTCGGCGCCACCCGCAGGGCGGGCGGCAACGCGGCCGAGGACCCGCAGGTCAAGGCGCTCCTCGACTCAGGCGCCCCGGTGATCACCCTGGTCGCCAAGTCGCACGACCGGCACGTCGAGCTCGCCCTGCGCACCACCCTCGACGAGAACCTGGAGATGGTCCGCGACACCGTCTCCCACCTGACCTCCCAGGGCCGCAGGGTCTTCGTCGACTGCGAGCACTTCTTCGACGGCTACAAGGCGAACCCGGACTACGCCAAGGCCGTCGTCCGCGCCGCGCACGAGGCCGGCGCCGACGTCGTCGTCCTCTGCGACACCAACGGCGGCATGCTCCCCGCCCAGGTCCAGGCCGTCGTCGCCACCGTCATCGCCGACACCGGCGCCCGCCTCGGCATCCACGCCCAGGACGACACCGGCTGCGCCGTCGCCAACACCCTCGCCGCCGTCGACGCGGGCGCCACCCACGTCCAGTGCACCGCCAACGGCTACGGCGAGCGGGTCGGCAACGCCAACCTCTTCCCCGTCGTCGCGGCCCTGGAGCTCAAGTACGGCAAGAAGGTCCTCCCCGGGGGCGCCCTCGCCGAGATGACGCGGATCTCGCACGCCATCGCCGAGGTCGTCAACCTCACGCCCTCCACCCACCAGCCGTACGTCGGCGTCTCCGCCTTCGCGCACAAGGCCGGACTGCACGCCTCCGCGATCAAGGTGGACCCCGACCTCTACCAGCACATCGACCCCGAACTGGTCGGCAACACCATGCGGATGCTCGTCTCCGACATGGCCGGCCGCGCCTCCATCGAGCTCAAGGGCAAGGAGCTCGGCGTCGACCTGGGCGGCGACCGCGAGCTCGTCGCCCGGGTCGTCGAGCGGGTCAAGGAGCGCGAGCTCAAGGGCTACACGTACGAGGCCGCCGACGCCTCCTTCGAGCTGCTGCTCCGCGAGGAGGCCGAGGGCCGGGCCCGCCGCTACTTCCGTACGGAGTCCTGGCGCGCCATCGTCGAGGACCGCCCCGACGGCACCCACGCCAACGAGGCGACCGTGAAGCTCTGGGCCAAGGGCGAGCGGATCGTCGCCACGGCCGAGGGCAACGGCCCGGTCAACGCCCTCGACCGGGCGATGCGGGTGGCCCTGGACCGGATCTACCCGCCGCTCGCCAAGTTCGAGCTGGTCGACTACAAGGTCCGCATCCTGGAGGGCCGCCACGGCACCGAGTCCACGACCCGGGTCCTGGTCACCACCAGTGACGGCAACGGCGAGTGGTCCACGGTCGGCGTCGGCGAGAACGTCATCGCCGCGTCCTGGCAGGCCCTGGAGGACGCCTTCACGTACGGGCTGCTGCGCGCCGGGATCGACCCCGCCGAATAGTCCCCCTATGTCTTGTTCGTTCTGGTTCGGGTAGCGTCGAACCATGAGGACCAGGGCGATGTCCACAGGGTCGGCCCTCGGCGGGCTGCTCCTGCTCCTGCTTCTGGTCCTGGCGCCCACCGCGGGCGCCAGGGCCACGGGCGTGCCCGACGCGGCCGCCGCCCTGAAACAGGGCCCGGTCTACGTCGACCCGGGCGCCGCCGGCCAGCTGTCCACGGCCGACGCGAAGGCCCTCGCGCAGAAGATCAAGGACGCGGACAAGCCGCTCTTCGTGGCGGTCCTCCCCGCGAACGCGCAGTTCCCGCCGGAGGACCTGCTGCGGAACCTGCGGACGCAGACCGGAATCACCGGCCTCTACGCCGTCCGCCTCGGCAACGGCTTCGACGCGGGCGCCGACCGCTCGGTGATGTCCGAACGGGCCGTGCGCAACCTCGTCACCTCCGTGCGGCAGCCCGGAGTCGACGCGGCCACCGAGCTGAACAACTTCGTCGACCAGGCCCTGCCCGCCCTGCGCGGCTCGGCCCCGGCCTCCTGGGGCTCCGTCGGCACGGACTCCGGCGTCCCCGTCGCCGGACTCGTCACCCTCGGCGCCGTCGTCGTCGCCGGCGGTGCGGGCGCCTACGCGGTCGTCCGCCGCAAGCGGCTCCGCCAGGAGGCGGAGGAGCGCGCCGCCCTCGACCGGCTCCGGGTCGTCGTGGACGAGGACATCACCGCCTTCGGCGAGGAGCTGGAGCGCCTCGACTTCCACCCCGCCGAGCGCGGCGCCGACGACGCCATGCGCGGCGACTACGAACGCGCCCTCGACTCGTACGACCGGGCCAAGTCCCTCATGGGCGCGGTCACCCGGCCGCACGAGGTCCGCGGTGTCACACAGGCCCTGGAGGACGGCCGCTTCTCCCTCGCCGTCCTGGCCGCCCGCCGCGAGTCCCGCCCCCTGCCCGAGCGCAGGCCCCCGTGCTTCTTCGACCCCCGGCACGGCCCCGCCGCCGCGGACCGGACCTGGACCCCGCTCGGTGGCGCCCCGCGCCAGGTCCCGGTCTGCGCCGCCGACGCGGCCCGCCTCGACGACGGCCTCGACCCCGCGGCCCGCACCGTCGACACCGACACGGGCCGCCGCCCCTACTGGGAGGCGGGCCCCGCCTACGGCCCCTGGGCCGGCGGATACTTCGGCGGCGGCATGCTCCCCGGCCTCCTCGTGGGCACCATGCTCGGCTCCATGCTCGCCACCCCCGCCTACGCCGCCGAGTACGGCGGCACCGACTTCCAGGACTTCCAGGGCGGCGACTTCTCCGGGGCCGACTTCGACTCCTCCGGTTTCGGCGGCGACTTCGGCGGTGGCGACGGGGGCGGTTTCGGCGGCGGCGACTTCGGCGGTGGCGGCGGCTTCGACGGCGGGGGCGGTTTCTAGCCGCCCGACCGCGCGCCTCAGACCAGCGGCTTCACCGACATCAGCAGATGGCGGTGGGTCGCCTCCGGGCCGTCGGTGAGCAGGGCGCGCTGGCCCGGGCCCAGGAGGTGGAAGTGGACCTCGGGGGCGTCCAGGGAGTTCAGCGCGTCCAGGAGGTAGCCCGGGTTGAAGGCGACCGTCAGGGACTCGGAGCCGGTGAGGGCGGCGGGGAGGCGCTGGGAGGCCACGTCGTCCTCGTAGCCCGCCTGGAGGTGGAGGCCGGTGGGGGAGAAGGTCAGCTGGACCGGGCTGTCGCCCTCCGCGACGACCGCGACCCGCTTGACGGCCTCGGTCAGCGGGGCCCGCCCGGTGACCGCGAGGACGGGCTCGCCGAGGGCGAAGAGCTTGTCGTGGCGGGGGAGCCGGCCGTCGAGCAGACGGGTGGTGGTGCGGGTGCCGGCGCTCTCGAAGCCGAGGGAACCGGAGTCGAGGGCGAGGCGGACAGGGCCCGCGCCGGGGAGGGAGCGGGCGATCTCGGTGAGGCGGCGGGCCGGGACGACCACGTCCGCGCCCTCCGCGACGGCGCCGGCCTCCGGCTTCCACTCCAGGGTCCGGACCGCGTACCGGTAGCGGTCGGTGGCGGCCAGCGTCATCGTGGCGCCGTCCAGGGCCAGCCGTATTCCGGTGAGGACGGGCAGCGAGTCGTCCCGGCCCGCGGCCACGGCGACCTGGCCGACCGCCGCGGCGAACGCGTCCCCGTCCACGAGGCCGCGCACCTCGGGCAGCGCGGGCGCGGCGGGGTAGTCGTCGAGCGGCAGCAGGGAGAGGCCGAAGCGGGCGTCGCCCGAGGTCACCGAGAGGCGGGCACCCTCCACGGCGAGCTCGGTGCCGCCCCGGGGGAGCACCTTGCAGATGTCGAGCAGGCGCCGGCCGAGGACCAGGGCACGGCCCTCGACGACCGTGTCGGCCTCGACCTCGACGCGGGCCGAGGCCTCGTGGTCCAGGCCCGAGACGCGCAGTCGGCCGTCCGCCGCCTCCAGGAGCAGGCCCCCGAGGACGGGCAGGGGGGAGCGGGCCGGCAGGACGCGCGCTGCCCAGGCCACGGCGTCGGTCAACACGGCGCTGTCGATGCGGAGTTCCATGCCGACGACGCTAGCGGCCGCCACTGACAACGGCCTCGGCCGTTCGACGTCGTCGGGTACGCCGACTCCCGGGCCGTTTGCGCACAGGCGCCGTTCTCCGGCGTACGAGCGTCTGGTCCCGGCCGTCGTCGAAGCGGCGGCGAAGGCCGTCTGACCTGCGCGATCGTGCTGCCGGGTGATGCGGGATCGTAACCGGCGCGGGCCCGCCGCGCCCTTACGATCCTCGTCATGATCACCCTTGCCGTGGACCCCTCCTCAGAGGCCTTCGCCCAAGGCCGGGCCATCGGGACGCTCCTGGTCGCCGTCGCGGCCGCAGCCCTGGTCTGGCGCTTCACCCGCTCCTGGCGGCATGAGGTCCCGGGCCGTGGCCCCGCGGCCGCCTCGCCCGCCCCGCTCGCCGAAGCCGCGGAGGCCGACGCGCGCGTCACGGACGGCGGGGCCGACGGATCCTGGGCGCGTGCCCGGCGCCGGCAGAGGATCGTCCTCGGCGTGGTCGCGGCGATCGTCGCCCTCGGCGTCTCGCGGGCGCTCTCGTTCGAGGGGGAGCCCCCGGCGGCGCGGTCGGGGACCGGCTCCGCCGCGGCGGCCGGGGCCGAGCCGGGGGAGGGCGTCCCGGCCCGGGTCGTCGAAGGACCCGAACGGGTCGGGGAGTACCGCGTCCTGGCCGGGGAGGACCCGTTGAAGGGGAAGGAGAAGCCGAGGGGCAGACAGTGGTACTACGACCGTGACGGCGACGGCGCCCCGGACCTGATGCTCGGCATCGACGCCGTCGAATGGGACCCCTCACTCGGCGCGCAGAAGCAGAAGGACACGCTCGACCAGGAGCTGCGGAACTTCTTCGCCGGCGCGAAGGCGCAGGACGTCACCCCGTTCGACGCCGGACCCCGGGGCGGGAAGCTGAGCTGCGGGACCCTCGCGGCGTCCGGGCCGCAGCCGGTGCTCTGCGCGTGGACCGATTCCGAGACCTTCGGCAGCGTGCTGCTCGCGGGAGACGGCGACCTCGCCGGGGCCGCGAAGACCGCCCTCGCCTTCCGTACCGCCGCCGAGAGGCGCGGCTGACCCCGGGCCGGGAACTCCCGGAACGCCGAGCGCCCGCCTTCCGCTGTCGCGGAGGGCGGGCGCGCTCGTGCGTCCGGTGGGCCGGACGGGTCCGGAAGTGGATCCGGGGTCAGGCGGCGTTCTTGATCGCGGAGATGTCGAAGTTCAGCTTGACCTTGTCGCTGACCATGACGCCGCCGGTCTCCAGGGCCGCGTTCCAGGTCAGGCCCCAAGCGGAGCGCAGGATCTCGGCGGAGCCCTCGAAGCCGACGCGCTCGTTGCCGTACACGTCCGTCGCGGTGCCGTTGAACTCCAGGTCGATGGCGAGCGGCTTGGTGACGTCCTTGATGGTCAGGTCGCCCGTGATCCGGTACTTGTCGCCGCCCAGCTGCTCGGCGCTCGTGGAGCGGAAGCTCATCAGCGGGAACTGCTCGGCGTCGAAGAAGTCGCCGCTGCGCAGGTGGCCGTCACGGTCCGCGATGCCGGTGTCGATCGAGGCGATCCTGACGTCGATCGAGGCGGTGGAGGCGCCCGGGTCCGAACCGTCGAGCTTCAGCGTGCCCTCGTGCTCGGCGAAGGTGCCGCGGACGTTGGTGACCATCGCGTGACGGACGGTGAAGCCGATGCTGCTGTGCGCCGGGTCGATGGTGTAGTCGCCGGTCAGGGCGGCGAGGGCGGGGTCCACGGGGAGGGTGGCGGTGGCGACGGCGGACTCGGTGTTCTTGCGGCCGAAGAGACCCATGACGTGCTCCTTGTCGGTGTTTGTTGAACCTTCAACGAGAACGACTCTAGCCCTATTCCGTTCAACATTCAACATCTGGGGAAGCCGTTCATCCGAATGGCGTCACGACGACACCGACGCCCTCTGGCGGACGCGCGTAGAACTGCGGCACCATCTCCCTGCGCGACGAGCACCACCTGCACAGCCGTCCCCAACCGTCACGGTCACCCGCAGGAGGACCCCGTGAAGCTCCGCTCCGTCCTCACCGCCCTCGCCCTCGTCCTGGGCGCCCTCTTCGCCCCCGGCTTCGGCGCCCTCACCACCGCCACCGACGCCCACGCCGTCACCAAGATCAGCCACTCCACCGCGACCTCGATGTTCCGGTCCTCCGGGATCACCTGGTCCTCGTCCGGCAACTGCTCGGACCGCTACAACTCCACCTGCACCTCCTTCGAGCAGCTCAACCTCGCCACCGCCCAGGGCGCCCAGACCCTCAAGAGCGCCAGCGGCTGCGCCCTGAACATCACCGGCGGCACCGAGGTCGGCCACGCGAGCGGCACGTACTCGCACTGGAACGGCTACAAGCTGGACTTCAGCAAGTACACCTGCCTCGGGAGCTACATCAAGAACACGTTCACCTACATCGGGTTGCGCGGCGACGGAGCCCCGCAGTGGAGGTCCGGCGCGGGCAACATCTACGCCGACGAGGGCAACCACTGGGACGTGACCTACTACAACTGCGGCGGCTGCTGACCCGTACCGCGGCCGAAGAGCCCCTCTCCGGCGGTCACTTGGACTAACCGGAGGGGGTTCTTGGACTGGAGGGGCCCGCGCGGCGCGATCTCGTTGACGGTGCTGCCGGGGCGGGGCCAACTAGTGCGCATGTCCCTCCCTCGCTCGCGAAGCCCGCGAAGAATCCGTGCGGCCGGCGCGCTCGCCGCCGCGTCGGCCACCGTGTTCGCCCTGTCCGGACCCGCCCTCGCCGAAGACGGAACCACCACCACCGACGCCGTCATCGGCTCCGACCTGCTCTCCGTCGCCGTCGCCGAGGACTTCCCCCGCGTCCTGTCGTACACCGACCGGGCGAGCGGCGCCCGCCTCCTCGGGAGCACGGCCCCGGTGACGCAGATCGTGCTCAACGGCACCGCCCACGCCGTCCGGGCGAAGGGCGCCCCCGTCCTGACCGCCACGTCCGCCGCGTACACCCTCGTCCTCCCCGACCTGCCCGGCGTCGAGATCGACGCCCGGCTCGGCGTCGACGGCCGGACCACCACCTTCCGGGTGACCGCCGTCCGCGACACCGAGGCCTTCCGCGTCGGCACGATCGACATCCCCGGCCACGACCTGGTCTCCGTCGGCTCCTCGGACACCGGCGCCGCGACCGCCTTCACCCGGCTCGATCCGGACTCCACCCGCACCGCCGACGTCTTCGCCCGGGTCACCGACGCCACCGCCGCCGAGACGAACCCGGTCGGCGCGAGCTACGCGATCGTCAACACCGGACGGCTGGCCGCCGCCGTCGAGTCCAACTCCAGCTACGACAAGCCCTCCGGCGCCTCCGCCCGCGACGGCGCCCGCTTCTGGCACCAGGCCCGCAGGAGCGGCACGGAGACCCGCGTCGGCGTCTGGTCCGGCCAGTGGACCTACCGCGGCACCGGCGCCCCGCAGCCCGAGAGCGGCGACGGACTGCCCTGGGCGAAGGTCGTCGTCACCCCCGACGCCAACGGCGACGGCACCACCGACTGGCAGGACGGCGCCGTCGCCTTCCGCACGATCGGGATCAAGGCCCCCGGCAGCGACAGGACCCCGGACCGGGTCGTCGCCCACATCCCCTTCAACTTCGCCTCCCAGGCCACCCACCCCTTCCTGCGCACCCTCGACGACGTCAAGCGGATCTCGCTCTCCACCGACGGACTCGGCCAGTTCGCCCTGCTCAAGGGGTACGGCTCCGAGGGCCACGACTCCGCACACCCCGACTACGGCGGCAACTACAACAAGCGGGCCGGCGGCCTCGCCGACCTCAACACCCTGCTGCGCGAGGGCGGGAAGTGGGGCGCCGGCTTCGGCGTCCACGTGAACGCCACCGAGTCGTACCCCGAGGCCCACAACTTCAGCGAGACCCTCGTCGACAGGACGAAGCCAGGCTGGAACTGGCTCAACCAGAGCTACTACATCGACCAGCGCCGGGACGTGAACAGCGGCGACCTCGCCCGCCGCTTCCAGCAGCTGCGCGACGAGACCGACCCCAACCTGTCGATGCTCTACATCGACGTCTACTACACGCACGGCTGGATCGCCGACAAGACGATGCGGGCCGTCCAGGCGCAGGGCTGGAACGTCGCCACCGAGTGGTCCGACAAGTTCGAGCGGGCCTCCCTCTGGTCCCACTGGGCCAACGACCTCGACTACGGCGGCGCCACCAACAAGGGCCTCAACTCGCAGATCATCCGCTTCATCCGCAACGGCGAGAAGGACGTCTGGAACAACCACCCGGTCCTCGGCCAGACCGCCCTCGTCGACTTCGAGGGCTGGACCGGCGAGACCGACTGGAACGCCTTCTCCGCCAACATCTGGCAGCGGAACCTGCCCGCCAAGTACCTCCAGCAGCAGAAGATCACCCGCTGGAACGGCGACGACATCACCTTCACCGGAGGCGTCCGCGGCACCGTCGAGAACGGCCGCCGCACCTTCTACGAGAACGGCCGCAAGGTCCTCGACGGCGAGAGCTACCTGCTCCCCTGGGACGGCGGCGAGAAGCTCTACCACTACAACAAGGCCGGCGGGACGAGCAGCTGGGCCGTCCCCGGCGGCACGCGCGCGTACACCGTGTACAAGCTCACCGACAACGGGCGCGTGAAGAGCGCCACCGTGCGCCCCTCCGGCGGACGGATCACCCTCGACGCCGTCGCCGGACAGCCCTACGTGCTCCACCCCGACAGCGCCCCCGCCCAGACCGACCCGCGGTGGGGCCAGGGCACCCCGGTGCGGGACCCCGGCTTCAACGACGCGGGACTCGGCGCCTGGACCAAGGCCGGCACCGTCGCCCGCCACACCGACGAACAGGGCCGCAACAGCGCGAAGCTCAGCGGCACCGCCACCGCCTCCGTCCGCCAGCAGATCACCGGCCTCACCCCCGGCAAGCGGTACACCGCCTCCGCCCTCATCGAGGTCGAGCCCGGCGCCACCCGGCCCACCACCCTGTCCGTCGGCGGCCGGGAGGTCACCGTCGAGCGCTCCGCCCTGGAGGACCGGGTCGCCGCCTCCGACTGGAACGGCACCCGCTTCCAGCGGGCCAAGGTCACCTTCACCGCGCCCGCGGACGGCTCCACCCCGCTGCGGATCCAGGCCGCGAGCGGCAGCTCCGCGACCGTCCGGATCGACGACGTGCGGATCGTCGCCAACGCCCCGGCGACGAAGGCCGGCACGGTCGCGTACGAGGACTTCGAGGCCGTCGACCAGGGCTGGGGCCCCTTCCTCAAGGGCGACGCCGGCGGCACGACCGACCCCCGCACCCACATCGCCCAGCCGCACGCCCCGTACACCCAGGCCGGCTGGAACGGAAAGCTGATCGACGACGTCATCGGCGGCGCCGAGAGCCTCAAGTCCCACGACGAGAACAGTGGACTCGTCTACCGGACCGCGCCCTGGACCGTCCCGATGGAGGACGGCCACAGCTACCGCGTGGAGTACGACTACCAGTCCAGCCACGCGGGCGCGTACGAGTGGGTCACCGGCTACGACCGCACGCACGGCAACGGGCCGGCCGTCGAGACCCGGCGCACCCCGATCGGACAGCAGCGGACCACCGGGCACTTCGCCGAGACCGTCACCGCCGGCTGCGGCGACACCTGGACCGGGCTGCGCAAGCGCGGCGACGCCCCGGACGGCGCCGACTTCGTCCTCGACGGCTTCACCGTCACCGACCTCGGCCCGGCCGCCGAGCGCGCCGCCTGCGGCACGCTCACCGTCACCGCGCCCGAAACGCTGGAGCCCGGGCGCCCGAACCGGGTCACGGCCGCCTTCGACAACGACGAGGCCGCCGAGGTCACCGGCGCCCGGGCCGTCCTGACCCTCCCCGAGGGCTGGACCGCCGAGCCCGCCACGCCCGTCGCCCTCGGCACGGTCGCCCCGGGCGCGCGGGCCACCGCCACCTGGCAGGTGACCCCGCCGGTGGACGCGGCCTACCGGCCGTACCCGCTGGGCGCCTCCGTCGCGTACGGCCTCGGGGAAGAGGAGCGGAAGCTCACCGCCGCCACCACCGTCCGCACCCTGCCCCCGCCGCCCACCGCCGACAGCTGGGCGAGCGACCTCGACTGGACCTCGGCCGCCAACGGCTGGGGACCCGTCGAACGGGACCTCTCCAACGGCGAGACCGGCGTCGGCGACGGCTCCCCGCTGCGGATCGGCGGAGTGACGTACACCAAGGGCCTGGGCACCCACGCCCCGGCGAAGGTCCGCTACTACCTGGGCGGCAAGTGCACCTCGCTCACCGCCGAGGTCGGGGTGGACGACGTCCAGGCCACCCGCGGCAGCGTCCGGTTCAGCGTGCTCGCGGACGGCGTGGAGAAGGCGAAGTCCCCGGTCCTCAAGGCCGCCGACCCGGCCTGGGCGCTCACCGCCGACGTCACCGGCGCCTCCTACGTCGACCTGGTGGTCGACGACGGCGGCGACGGGAACGGCAACGACCACGCGGACTGGGGGAACGCCCGCTTCCACTGCGGGAGCTGATCCCGTGTAGCAAGCGCTTGCGGTGCTCATTGATTGCGTCGGAAACAGGGTGTTACACCGGGCGCCGACCGGTCTCCACCACTTCCCCCGGGAGGCTCCCGTGTCCCTGTCCCTCTGGTCCCGCCGCACCTTCCTGAGCACGGCGGCCGCCGCGGCGGCCGCCGTGGCGCTGTCCCCCTCCGCCCACGCGGCGGACCCGGCCGACGAGTTCGAGACCCTGCGGCTCCGCTGGCTCGACCTCCAGCTCGGCTCCGGCTTCGACGCCGGGGCCGAGCCCTACGCCGGCAAGCTCGCCGAGACGGGCACGCTCGCGCGTGCCTTCCGCGCGAGCATGGCCGCCACGACCGCCTCGCTCTGGCCCGACGCCCCCTTCGACCCGCCGGCCGGCATCTCCCAGAGCTACGGCCGCCTGTGGACCATGACCCAGGCGTACGTCCAGCCCGGCACCGGCCTCACCGGCGACGAGGAACTGCTCGCCGACGTGCTGCGCGGCCTCGACCACCTCTCCGCCACCGTCTACCGGGCGGGCGCCCCGCGCTACGGCAACTGGTGGGAGTGGCAGATCGGCAGCCCCCGCCTCCTCATGGACATCGTGGCCGCGCTCCACCCCCGCCTCGGCGCCGAGCGCATCGCCGCCGCCTGCGCCGCCGTCGACCACTTCGTGCCCGACTCGGTCCTGCGGAACTACACCGGCACCTCCACCGGCGCCAACCGCGTCGACCTCTGCCGCTCGGTCGCCCTGCGCGGCGTCCTCGGCGCGAACCCCGCCAAGATAGCCCTCGCCCGCGACGCCCTCTCGCCCGTCTTCCCGTACGTCACCCAGGGCGACGGCCTCTACGCCGACGGCTCCTTCGTCCAGCACACCTGGGTCGCCTACTCCGGCACCTACGGTCAGGTCATGCTCGACGGCCTCGGCCGGCTCTTCTCCCTCCTGGCCGGCTCCACCTGGGCCGTCACCGACCCCGACCGGCAGATCGTCCTCGACAGCGTCGAGAAGGCCTACGCGCCCTTCGTCTACGACGGCCTGATGATGGACAGCGTCAACGGGCGCGCCATCAGCCGCGGACACCTGAAGAACGACGACCGGCGGATCATGCGCTCCGACCACTTCCACGGCCAGGGCGTCATCGCGGCCATCGCCCTCCTCGCGGGCGGGGCGTCCGCCGCCGAGCGGGACCGGTGGCACGCGCGCGTGAAGGGGTGGATCGAGCGCGACACCGTCTCCCCGGTCCTCGCCGCCCGCCAGTTCGGCGTCGCCGACCTCGCCCGGCTGCACGCCGTGGCGGCGTCTCCCGTCCCGGCCGCCCCCGAACCCACCGGCCACCGGCTCTTCCCCGCCATGGACCGGGCCGTCCACCGCCGCCCCGGCTGGGCCGCCAGCATCGCCATGGCCTCGAACCGGATCACGTACTACGAGTGCGGAAACGGCGAGAACCCGCGCGGCTGGCACACCGGCGCCGGGATGCTCTCCTGGTGGGCCCCGGGCCGCGGCGACCAGTACACCGACTGGTTCTGGCCCACCGTCGACCCGTACCGCCTCCCCGGCACCACCGTCTCCACCAAGCGCCTGGCCGACCGGGCGGGCGGCGAGTGGGGCGCGCCCCGGCCGGCCGTCCGCTGGGTCGGCGGGACCACCGACGGCGAGTACGCGGCCGTCGGCCAGCACCTCAAGGGCCTCGGCTCCACCCTGGAGGCCCGCAAGTCCTGGTTCTGCGCGGCGGACGCGGTCGTCTGCCTGGGCGCCGGGATCACCGCGACCGACGGCGTGCCCGTCGAGACGGTCGTCGACAACCGCCTCCTCGGAGAGGGAGGCACCCAGGCCTTCACCGCCGGCGACGGCTGGGCGCACCTGGAGGGCCACGGCGGCTGGGTCTTCCCGCGGGGGGCCGGAAACCTCCGCACCCTGCGCGAGGACCGCACCGGCGCGTGGAGCGACATCAACACCGCCGGCTCCACCGAGCGCCGGACCCGCCGCTACCAGACCCTCTGGCTGGACCACGGCACCGATCCGGTCGCCGCCTCGTACGTGTACCTCCTGATGCCGGACGCCTCCCCGCGGGCGCTCGCCGCCCGCGCCGCCGACCCGGACTGGCTGAACGTTCTCGACAACACCGCCGAGCGGCAGGCGATCGCCGTCCCGTCCCTCGGGCTGACCGCCGCGAACCTCTGGCAGGCCGGTACGGTGGGGCCGCTCACGGTCACCGCACCCGCGAGCGTCCTCGTCCGGCGCCGCCGTTCCGTCCTGGACCTGAGGGTCTCCGAACCGCTGCGCACGGGGCAGGCGCTGGAGCTCGTGTGGAACCGTCCGGTCCGCCGGGTGGTCCGCCACGACCCCTCCGTCGAGGTCCTCGCCACCGGCTCCTCGCTGCGGCTGCGGATCACCCCGGGTACCGGGGGCGCGACCCATGGTTGCGAGGTTCTGCTCTAGGTCTATGTCGGAACCCTATAAACACGGGGGGTGTCTGGCTGTTGACTCGGGCTGGACGGGGCCGGGTTCTGTCCAGCCCCGCCAGGATTCGACACGCGAGACTGTACGGAGTCGACGGCGGGGTTTTCTTGCGCGACTTCGTAGGGTCGGTACATGACCGTTGTGGACCAGATCCCGAGCGAGCCCGCTGACGCCCGTGGCCGAGTGGCCGAGCTGCACGTCCTGCGCGAGCAGGCGCTCCGTGGCCCGAGTGAGCGTGCCACCGAGGCCCAGCACGCCAAGGGCAAGCTGACCGCGCGCGAGCGCATCGAGCTGCTGCTCGACCCTGGTTCCTTCAACGAGGTCGAGCAGCTGCGGCGGCACCGCGCGCAGGGCTTCGGCCTGGAGGCCAAGAAGCCGTACACCGACGGCGTCATCACCGGCTGGGGCACGGTCGAGGGCCGCACGGTCTTCGTCTACGCCCACGACTTCCGGATCTTCGGCGGCGCCCTCGGCGAGGCCCACGCCACCAAGATCCACAAGATCATGGACATGGCCATCGCGGCCGGTGCGCCGCTGGTCTCCCTGAACGACGGCGCCGGCGCCCGCATCCAGGAGGGCGTCTCCGCCCTCGCCGGCTACGGCGGCATCTTCCAGCGCAACACCAGGGCCTCGGGCGTCATCCCGCAGATCTCGGTGATGCTCGGCCCGTGCGCCGGCGGTGCCGCGTACAGCCCGGCGCTGACGGACTTCGTCTTCATGGTCCGCGAGACCTCGCAGATGTTCATCACCGGCCCGGACGTCGTCAAGGCGGTCACCGGCGAGGAGATCACCCAGAACGGCCTCGGCGGCGCCGACGTCCACGCCGAGACCTCCGGCGTCGCGCACTTCGCGTACGACGACGAGGAGACCTGCATCGCCGAGGTGCGCTACCTCCTGTCGATGCTCCCGCAGAACAACCGCGAGAACCCGCCGGCCGTCGCCTCCGAGGACCCGGCCGACCGCCGCTCCGACGTGCTGCTCGACCTCGTGCCCGCCGACGGCAACCGCCCGTACGACATGCACAAGGTCATCGAGGAGCTCGTCGACGACGGCGACTACCTGGAGATCCACGAGCGCTGGGCCCGCAACATCATCTGCGCGCTCGCCCGCCTGGACGGTCAGGTCGTCGGCATCGTCGCCAACCAGCCCCAGTCGCTCGCCGGCGTCCTCGACATCGAGGCCTCCGAGAAGGCCGCGCGCTTCGTCCAGATGTGCGACGCCTTCAACATCCCGATCATCACCCTTCTGGACGTACCCGGCTTCCTGCCCGGAGTCGACCAGGAGCACGGTGGAATCATCAGGCACGGCGCGAAGCTGCTGTACGCGTACTGCAACGCGACCGTTCCCCGGATCTCCCTGATCCTGCGCAAGGCCTACGGCGGCGCCTACATCGTGATGGACTCCCAGTCCATCGGTGCCGACCTGACGTACGCCTGGCCCACCAACGAAATCGCGGTCATGGGCGCCGAGGGCGCCGCCAACGTCATCTTCCGCAAGCAGATCGCGGAGGCCGAGGACCCCGACGCCATGCGGGCCCGCATGGTCAAGGAGTACAAGGCCGAGCTGATGCACCCGTACTACGCGGCGGAGCGCGGCCTGGTCGACGACGTCATCGACCCCGCCGACACCCGCCAGGTGCTCATCAGGTCCCTCGCGATGCTCCGCACCAAGCACGCCGACCTGCCGTCCCGCAAGCACGGCAACCCGCCTCAGTAAGAGGAGTCATCCACGTGACCACGCCCGCCAACCTTCTCCGCGTCGAGAAGGGCACCGCCGACCCCGAGGAGCTCGCCGCCATCACGGCCGTGCTGCTCGCCCGCGCCGCCTCGCAGCCCGCCGAGGAGGCCCACCGCGGCCGCACCCAGGCCGGCTGGCGCCGCCTGGAGCGCGAGCACGGCTTCCGCGCCCCGCACAGCTGGCGCTGACACCCCGTCGCACCGAAGGGCCCCCGCTTCCCGCACAGGGAAACCGGGGGCCCTTCGGCGTCCCCGGGACGTAGCATCGCCCGATGCGGAAGATCGACACGCTGATACCGGACCGGGGGCAGCCCGACACCGCCGCCCTGCGGGCCCACGACCCCGACGCCCTCGCCCGCTACGTGCTCGACCCCGGCAAGGACTGGTGGCGGCGTCGCATCTGCGCGCACGCGCTCGCCGGCCGGGTCCCGGAGGCCCGGGTCCCCGGCCTCTTCGAGCGGATCCGGGACGAGGACGAGACGGCCGAGGTGCGCATCGCGCTCCTCGACCTCCTCGCGGGCCGGACGGAACTCCTGCCCTGGCTGCGCGACGAGGCGGGACGGGGGGACGGCTCGTACGGGGTCGCCGAGGCGGTCCTCAAGGCCCGCGGCCTGCTGGGCGACCGCACGGCCGCCCCCGCCCTGTCCACGCTCGCGGCCTCGCCCTGGCAGCGGTGGCGGGAGATCGGGGAGGCCGGCCTCGACGGTCTGACGGAGCACCACGGCGCCGACGCGGTCCTGGCCGACCTCGGCGAGGACCGGCCGGAGGACCGCCGCTTCGCGCTCCGGACGCGGCACCGCGCGGGCCAGGACGTGATTCCCTACCTGGCCGACCCCGACCGCGACGTCGCCCACCTGGCCCACACGCTCGTGGCGGACCCCGGCCGGCTGCGCGCCTTCCTGGCCGGGGCGCCCGCCCCCGAGGCCGCCGTGTGGGCCGTGTGCGCCCTGCACGGACTCACCGGGGACCGGGCCGAGACCCGCCGGATCGACGAGCGGCTCGGCAGCCCCCGGGTCGAGGTCGACGGCCTGGACGAGGAACTGCGCCGGGCGATCGTCCACGAGTACGCCCCCCGGTGCCAGCGGCGGAGCGACCCCCGCTGGCGCCTGGAAGCCCTGTGCACCGAGCCGCCCGGCCGCCCGGACCGGGCGGACCGGCTCGCGCGGGCGACGGCCGCGCTGACCGCCGCCGGTCTCGCCCCGGATCCGCCGGTCTCCGCGGGGGCCCACCACCAGCAGGGGGACGGCACCTACCACGTGATCTCCTGCGGCGACGAGAACGTCCTCGTCAGCACCCTCGGGCGCTTCGCCACGGGCCACGACGACAAGCACCCCGCCCGCCGGGCCCTGGAGGAGGCCGGCTTCCGCTGGATCGACCGGGCCACCGGCGGCATCGAGGTCACCGGCCTGGGCGTCTACTACTTCGGCGGACGCGGGCCCCGCGACGTCGACACCCTCCTGTTCTACTGGCAGGACTGAGAGGGCGGGACCGGGACGGCGGGATCGGGACGGCGGGACACGGAAGGCCCCGCGCACCGGATCCGGTGCGCGGGGCCTTCCGTACGTCTTCCCGCCGGGACTACCGCAGGCGTGCCATGAGGGCGTGTTCGACGAGCGTGATGAGGGCGCTCTTGGCGTCGGCGCGGTGGCGGGCGTCGGTGGTGATGATGGGGGTGTCGGGGCCGATCTGGAGGGCCTCGCGGACCTCTTCGGGCTGGTAGGGCTGGTTGCCGTCGAAGCCGTTGAGGGCGATGACGAAGGGGAGGCCCGAGTTCTCGAAGTAGTCGACGGCGGGGAAGCAGTCGGCGAGGCGTCGGGTGTCGACCAGGACGACGGCGCCGATGGCGCCGCGGACGAGGTCGTCCCACATGAACCAGAAGCGGTCCTGGCCCGGGGTACCGAAGAGGTACAGGATCAGGTCCTGGTCCAGGGTGATGCGGCCGAAGTCCATGGCGACGGTCGTCGTCGTCTTGTCGCCGGTGTGGGTGAGGTCGTCGATGCCCGCGGACGCGGAGGTCATGACGGCTTCGGTACGCAGCGGGTTGATCTCCGAGACGGCGCCGACGAACGTGGTCTTGCCCACGCCGAAGCCGCCCGCCACCACGATCTTCGCGCTGGTGGTTGAACGGGCCGCGCCGCCGCTAGAGCTTGCGAAGTCCACTGAGCACCCTTTCGAGCAGTGTCACGTCTGGCTGACCGCCGGCGGCCTCGTCGCCGCCGGGCTGGTGGATGGCGACGAGTCCGGCCTCGGCCAGGTCGGCGACGAGGATTCGGGCGACGCCGAGGGGAATGGAGAGAAGCGCCGAGATCTCCGCGACCGACTTGATCTCGAAGCAGAGCCGGCAGATCCGCTGGTGCTCGGGCAACTGCCCCTGCAGCCGGGCCGGATCGGCCGTCGTACTGACCAGCGCCTCGATGGCGAGCTGGTAACGCGGCCGGGTACGGCCGCCGGTCATCGCGTACGGACGCACGAGCGGGTTGTGCCCGCCCGAACCGCCGGCGGACGAGCCGCGCGAGACGGCCGGCGAACCCGCGGCCGACGGGACCTGAGGCTGCGCGTAGGGCTGAGACACGCCCTGTCTGCTCGGGGTGGAGGGAAAGTTGAACCGGTTCTGCGCGGCGTCGCCCAGCGGCGCCTGGTGCGCGTCATAACCGTTGTAGGGGCTCGCGCCCGGGGGTGTACCCACGTCTCCTCCTCCGACTGCCTCGCGGTCCATGTCCCTTGGAACCGCGCCACCGCACCTTACGGTGCGGTGGCACGAAACGCACTGTCCGTCTGTTAGTTGAGAAGACTTCCCTGAAGTTCCGCCCGGAGGTCAGGCGTCAGAACCGTGCCCGCGCGGTCCACGAGCAGGGCCATCTCGTAGCCCACGAGGCCGATGTCGGCCTCCGGGTGGGCGAGCACGGCCAGCGAGGAGCCGTCCGAGATCGACATGATGAAGAGGAAGCCGCGCTCCATCTCCACGACGGTCTGGTTGACCGCACCACCCTCGAAGATCCGGGACGCACCCGCGGTCAGCGAGGTCAGTCCGGAAGCGACGGCCGCCAGCTGGTCGGCGCGGTCACGGGGGAACCCCTCGGACATCGCCAGCAGGAGTCCGTCGGCGGAGACCACCACCGTGTGCGACACCCCGGGGGTGTTGTCCACGAAGTTGGTGATCAACCAGTTCAGATTCTGCGCCGCCTGGCTCATGCTCACACTAACGCTCCTGGTTGTAGGTACTGCCCGGGCCGAGGCCCGATCCGTTCGTGTCCGTTCCCGCGCTGCGCCCCTGCTGGACGCCCCGGCGCAGGTTGCTCAACCTGCCGCGTACGTCCTCGGGTGCGCGGGAGACCTGGGGGCCGCCCTGCGGGGTCTGCTCAGCCGTCCCCTCGACCAGGTTGGCCTTCGGGACCCGCCGGGGGAGACCGGACGAGGTGACCCCGCCCGCCTTGGGGTCCTTGAGCTTTCCGGCCCGCTGCCAGCGCTCGTCGTTGGTCGAGCGCCATTCGTCGGAGCCGTCGGCTTCGTTCTGCTGCTGCACCGGCTGCGCGGGCTTCGGCTGCTGCGGCACCTGCTGCGTCTGCGGGGCGACGCTGCCGCGGCGCGGCAGACCGGCGTCGGTCAGCGCGTGTCCGGTGTCCGGGGCGGGACTCGAGGTCGGGCCCGGACGGTCGAAGCCTACGCGCTCGGCGGCCTGTTCGGGAGCGCTCGGAGCAGATTCCGGTTCCGCTCCGAAATCTTGTCCGTAGCCGCCCTGGTAAGCGCTCTGATCCTGCCACTGCGCCTGGTGGGGCTGGGGATCGAACGCATTGCCGTACTGCTGGTGTTCGGTTCCCGAGGCCTCGTACGA
The DNA here is from genome assembly GCF_020400725.1 of Streptomyces sp. NK15101. Classification (GTDB taxonomy): domain Bacteria; phylum Actinomycetota; class Actinomycetes; order Streptomycetales; family Streptomycetaceae; genus Streptomyces. The sequence continues at coordinate 182,915 of NZ_JAINVG010000004.1, forward strand.
GGCTTCCGCATAGCCCTGCTGCGGGTACGCCTCGTAACCCTGCTGCGGGTAGGCGTAGTCCTCCTGCTGCTGCGGGTACCCGTCCTGCTGCTGGAAGCCGTCCTGCTGCGGGTAGCCGGCCGCGTACTCCTGGCCGTACTCCTGCGCCGGGTACTGCTCCGCCGGGTACTCCTGGGCCTGCTGCCCCCCGTACTCCTGACCCTGGTCGAACTCCTGGCCCTGGCCGTACTGCTCCGCCGGCTCCGCCTCGTCGCGGAAGAGCGGACGGTCGCCGCCCTGCGCCTGGGCCTCCAGGGCGGCGCGCCGCCCCTCGCGCTGGAGCGAGCGGTTGACCGGGTCGAGCTGACGCTCCTCCCCGGCCGGCTGCTCGTAGCGCGAGTCGTCGAAGCCGAGGTCGGCCGCGGTGAGCATCGGCTGCGGCGCGCCGCCCTCGAAGGCGTTCTGCTGCTGCTGCGGGATGATCTGCGAGACGGTGAAGTCGTCCTGGAGCGGCTGCTCGCCACCGCCGCCGTGCGTGATCGCGTCCGGCAGCATGATCAGCGAGGTCGTCCCGGCCTGCTCGCCCGAGGGGCGGAGCTGGACCCGGATGCCGTGCCGGTCGGCGAGCCGGCCGACCACGAAGAGGCCCATGCGCTGCGAGACGGCGGCGTCCACGGTCGGCGGGTTGGCCAGCTTGTGGTTGATGTCCGCGAAGTCCTCGGCGGTGAGGCCGATGCCCTTGTCGTGGATCTCGACCATCACGCGGCCGTCGGGGAGACGGGTCGCCGTGACGCGGACCTTGGTCTGGGGGGAGGAGAACGTGGTGGCGTTCTCCAGGAGCTCGGCGAGCAGGTGCACGAGGTCGGTCACGGCCTGGCCGTGGATCTCGGCCTCCGGGACGCCGGCCAGCTCGATGCGCTCGTACTGCTCCACCTCGGAGGAGGCGGCGCGCATGACGTCGACCAGCGGGACCGGCTGGTCCCAGCGGCGGCCCGGCTCCTCGCCGGCGAGGACGAGGAGGTTCTCGCCGTTGCGGCGCATGCGGGTGGCCAGGTGGTCCAGCTTGAAGAGGTTCTCCAGCTGGTCCGGGTCGGCCTCGTTGTTCTCCAGGTCGGTGATGAGGGTCAGCTGGCCCTCGATCAGCGACTGGTTGCGGCGCGAGAGGTTCGTGAAGATCGCGTTGACGTTGCCGCGGAGCATGGCCTGCTCGGCGGCGAGCCGGACGGCCTCGCGGTGGACCTGGTCGAAGGCGCGGGCGACCTCGCCGATCTCGTCCTGCGAGTCGATCGGGATGGGCTGGACGCGGGTGTCGACGCGGCCCGGCTCCGTACGGGAGAGCTGGTCGACCAGCATCGGCAGGCGCTGCTCGGCGATGCCGAAGGCGGCGGTCCGCAGCTCGCGCATCGAGCGGCTCATCTGGCGGGCCATCATCCCGGCCAGGATGAAGGCGGCGAGCAGGGCGACGACGACGATGCCGCCGTTGACCCAGGCGTCCGTCTTGGCCTCGTCGGAGATGGCGGCGGCCTCGGTCACGGCCTTGTCGACGAGGGTCTTCTCGACCTCGCTGTACCCGTCGAACTTGGCGGTGGCGACCGCCATCCAGGTCTCGGGCGTGATGCCCTCGCCCTTCAGCTCCTTGATGCCCTCGGCGCCCTTGGCGGTGCCGATCTTGGAGGCGACGCCGGAGTAGACGGAGCCGTCCTTGCCCTTGGGGAGCTCGACGCCGGCCGCGGCCATCCGCTTCTCGCCCTCGGCGGCCTTGCCGGCCATGACCTTCTTGAGGAGGTCGACGTCCTCGGGCAGACCGCCGGAGTTGAACTCGCCGAGGGCGATCTGCTCCAGGTAGTTGTACGAGTTGAACGCCACGGACTGCTGGGCGAAGACCGCCTCGTCGCGGCTGGGCCGGACCAGGAGCTGGGTGCCGATGGAGCGCTGGAGGGACTCCGCGCCCTTCGAGAGCTGGATCGCGTAGACGGTGCGGCCGTAGCTGGTGATGTTGCCGGTGCCCAGACCGAGCTCGTTGGAGAACTCCATCAGGTAGTGCTGCACGCCCGTGTAGCCGAGCTGGGTGTTCACCGGGTCGAGGGAGCGGGTGTACGCGGCCTTGCGCAGCGTCTCCAGCTTCGGCTCCTCGTCCTGGAAGAGCCGCAGGCGGCGCTCCAGGCCCTGGCCCGACGGCATGTTCTTGACGGCCTCGTCGAACTTGGACTTGGCGGAGTCGGTCGCGGCGTACGCCCGGGTGACCTCGTCGGCCTTGCGGTCCTCGGGGGTCTTCGCGGCCAGCAGGGGGCCGGCGGTGAGGTCGCGCTCGTTGAGCAGGGCGGTGCTGTACTCCGAGGCGGCGCGCACGATGAGCGCCGTCTTCTCGGCGTCCTGCGCCTCCTGCCAGGTGTCGATGGCCGACTTGACCTGGAAGCTGCCCATGACGAGGCCGGTGAGCACGGGTATGCAGAGGATCGCGTTCAGCCGGGTGGGCACCCGCCAGTTGCGGGGCGAGAGCTTGCTGGAGCTGCCCCTGGGAACTTCCACGGGGGGCGGCGTCACGGGCACGTCCGCGGGCGACGCCGCCGTGCGCGACGGCGGCGTGAAGTTGCCCCGCGTCTCCTGCTCCGCGGAGCTTTCCTTGCTTCGCCTCACTCGACCAACAACCTCTCGGCGTCGGCACCTACGTTGTGCCGGTGTTTCGTTCAGGGCCGTACTACTCGGGAGTTCATGAATTGCAGCACGTGAAGGGGGTCCCTTCCAAACAGTGGGAAGCGGCCCCTTTCAGTGGTCCAGGCCTCACATAAAACGGGCATAAAGAGCGAGCCCCGCCAAATGACGGGGCTCATGTGAGCGCAGTGACACCGATCGGATGCGTCGGGTGTCCGGGGCGCCCCAATTCTCTGTCGAAATGTTATGAAGCCGAGGGCGGCCGTGTCGAAGGACACAGACCGCCCCTGGCAGGGGCATATGACAACTGCCCTGGCCGGCCCCGCTACTTGAGGCGTGCCATGAGGGCGTGCTCGACGAGCGTGATGAGGGCGCTCTTGGCGTCGGCGCGGTGGCGGGCGTCGGTGGTGATGATGGGGGTGTCGGGGCCGATCTGGAGGGCCTCGCGGACCTCTTCGGGCTGGTAGGGCTGGTTGCCGTCGAAGCCGTTGAGGGCGATGACGAAGGGGAGGCCCGAGTTCTCGAAGTAGTCGACGGCGGGGAAGCAGTCGGCGAGGCGTCGGGTGTCGACCAGGACGACGGCGCCGATGGCGCCGCGGACGAGGTCGTCCCACATGAACCAGAAGCGGTCCTGGCCCGGGGTACCGAAGAGGTACAGGATCAGGTCCTGGTCCAGGGTGATGCGGCCGAAGTCCATGGCGACGGTCGTCGTCGTCTTGCCACCGGTGTGCGTCAGATCGTCGATGCCGGCCGACGCGGAGGTCATGACGGCTTCGGTACGCAGCGGGTTGATCTCCGAGACGGCGCCGACGAACGTGGTCTTGCCCACGCCGAAGCCGCCCGCCACCACGATCTTCGCGCTGGTGGTCGATCTGGCCGCGCCGCTAGAGCTTGCGAAGTCCACTGAGCACCCTTTCGAGCAGTGTGACGTCCGGCGTGCCGCCGGTCTCTCCGTTGCCCGGCTGGTGGATCGCCACCATGCCGGCCTCCGCCAGGTCGGCCACGAGGATCCGGGCGACGCCGAGCGGCATCGACAGGAGGGCCGACACCTCGGCCACGGACTTGACCTCGCGGCAGAGGTGGCAGATCCGCTGGTGCTCCGGAAGGAGCGTGGCGAGGTGTGCCGGGTCGGCCGTGGTGCTGACCAGCGCCTCGATGGCGAGCTGGTAACGCGGCCGGGTCCGGCCGCCGGTCATCGCGTACGGACGCACCAGCGGCTGGTCGCCCTCATGCCCGTACTCGTCGACTGAGGCGCCGTACGGATCGTGAGAGGCGGGGGGCGGGGTCATGAATCCTCCGGGCGTGACAGCAAGACTTCTGCCGTCTGATGGGGCCGGTGGGGGGCCGGGTGGGGCGGCCGGACGATGAACAGTGCCCAGAGCGGTACGGAGGGGCGTATCGCTCTGCGGGTCGGTCGGTGCGGACGGATGTGGGGTCCGTCCGCCGTGCGTGACCTAGTGGAGCAGGCTGCCCTGGAGCTCCGCACGGAGATCCGGGGTGAGGACGCTGCCGGCCCGGTCGACCAGCAGCGCCATCTCGTAGCCCACGAGGCCGATGTCGCACTCGGGGTGAGCGAGCACGGCCAGCGAGGAGCCGTCGGAGACGGACATCAGGAAGAGGAAGCCGCGCTCCATCTCCACCACGGTCTGTGCCACGGGTCCGCCCTCGAAAATCCGGGACGCGCCCGCGGTCAGCGAGGTCAGTCCGGACGCGACCGCCGCCAGCTGGTCGGCGCGGTCGCGGGGGAATCCTTCGGACATGGCCAGCAGGAGTCCGTCGGCGGAGACCACCACCGTGTGGGACACCCCGGGGGTGTTGTCCACGAAGTTGGTGATCAACCAGTTCAGATTCTGCGCCGCCTGGCTCATCGCGTTCAACTAACGCTCCTGCTGATGGTTCGGACCGAGGTGGTGGCTACCCGTGGTCGAGTTGCCGGCCTGGCGGCCCTGCTGGATGCCGCGGCGCAGATTGGTGAGCCGGCCGCGGACGTCGTCGGGTGCACGCGAGACCTGGGGGCCGGCCGTGTGGGCCTGCTCCTGTGCGGTCCCGGGTACGAGGTTGGCCTTCGGCACACGGCGCGGAAGACCGGAGGTGGTGACGCCGCCGGCCGCGGGCTTGCGCACCCGCTCCGCCTGGCGCACCAGCTCGTCGTTGGGCGAGGTCCGCCAGGCGGCCCCGCCGTTCTGGCGGCCGTCACCGGCCGGGTCACCGGCCGGGCGGGGCGCCGGAGCGGACGGCTGCGACACGACCGGGGTCGGCATCGTCTGCGCCGGGTCCGCCTGGTAGGCCCGCTGCTGCCCCTGCTGCGACCAGTTGCCTTCCAGCGTGTCGTACAGCGGGGTGCGACCGTCGCCCGCGCCACCGGCCGGCGGCAGGGCCTCCGGACGGCGCGGCTGCTGGAGCTGCGGCTGCCGTCCGGCCGGCTCGGCCGGACGCGGGGCACCGAAGTCGTCGCCGGTCCGCTGACGCGGCGCCTGCTGCTGGGCCTGCTGCTGCGCCTGCGGCACGAAGGGCTGCCGGCCGAACTGCTGCTGCTGGCCTCCCTGGTACGCCTGGGGCTGCTGCGGGGCCTGCGGCTGCTGCGGGGCGCCGAAGTCCGGGCGCGGGAACTGGCCGGTGGAACCGGGACCCTGCGGGGCGTCGAAGTCGGGGCGCGGGAACTGGGCCGTCGAAGCCGGGTCCTGCGCACCGCCCTGGTAGGCCTGCGGGGCCTGCGGCTGCTGCGGGGCGCCGAAGTCCGGGCGCGGGAACTGGCCCGTGGAACCGGGACCCTGCGGAGCCGCCGGCGCACCGAACAGGCCCGCCGACTCCGGCTCCTCGTGACCGCGCGGGGCGTCCAGCGGGGACATCTCCTGCTGCGGGCGCCGGACCGGCTGCTGCTGCGGGTCGTTGCCCCAGCTCGTGGCCTGCGGGCGCTGCGGCTGAGGGGCGCCGCCGGGCAGTTCGGCGCGCGGGAAGTCGTAACCGCCCTGCTGGTCGCCCTGCGGCTGCGGCTGCGGCTGCTGCGGGGCCTGCTGCGGGCCGGACTGGTTGCCCCACACGTCCGTACGGGACGGGATGGCGCTCGCGGCGCCGCCGATGAGGCCGCCCCCGCCGGGGCCCGGACGCAGCGCGTCGGGCGACTGGGGAGCCTGCGGGGCCTGGGGGACCTGCGGCAGCCGGCCGGTCTGCTCCAGCTGGGCGTTCTGCGGCTGGGGGGTGCGGGACTGCGGCGCGCCCTGCGGGCCGCCGGTGAGCGGGGCACCGTCACGGGCGGGCAGCGCGGCCCGGGGACCGCTCGCACCGACCTGACCGCGCGCGGCACCGGCACCGGCGCCGAGGCGGCCGGCCGCCGAGGACGGGGCACCGCCCTGGCCCGGACGTCCGCCGCCGGGGCCACCGGCCGCACCGGGGCCGCCGGGGAGACGGCCGCCGGGGGCCGAGGCGCCCTGCGGCATCGCGCCCTGGCCGCCCGCGCCCGGCTTGGGCATGGGCTTCTTGCCGCCCTGGGCGACGTCGACGGGGAGCATGACGAGCGCGGTGGTGCCGCCCGAGTCGGACGGGCGCAGCTGGATCCGGATGCCGTGTCGCAGGGACAGGCGGCCGACCACGAACAGGCCCATGCGGCGGGAGACCGAGACGTCCACGGTGGGCGGCGAGGCGAGCCGCTCGTTGATCGCGGCGAGGTCCTCGGGGGAGAGGCCGATGCCGGTGTCGTGGATCTCGACGAGCACGCGGCCGTCGGGCAGGGCGTGACCGGTGACCCGGACCTTGGTCTGCGGGGAGGAGAACGAGGTGGCGTTCTCGAGCAGCTCGGCGAGGAGGTGCACGAGGTCGTTGACGACCCGGCCGGCGACCTCGGTCGCCGGGACCGCGGCCAGTTCGATGCGTTCGTACTGCTCCACCTCGGAGGCGGCGGCACGGAGGACGTCGACCAGCGGGACCGGGCGGGTCCAGCGGCGGCCCGGCTCCTCGCCGGCGAGGACGAGGAGGTTCTCGCCGTTCCGGCGCATACGGGTCGCGAGGTGGTCGAGCTTGAACAGCGAGGAGAGCTGGTCCGGGTCGGCCTCGCGGGACTCCAGCTCGGAGATGAGCGAGAGCTGGCGCTGGATGAGGCCCTGGGAACGGCGCGAGAGGTTGGTGAACATCGCGTTGACGTTGCCCCGGAGGAGGGCCTGCTCGGCGGCGAGGCGGACCGCCTCGCGGTGCACGTCGTCGAAGGCCGCGGCCACCTGGCCGATCTCGTCCCGGGAGTGCACACCGACGGACTCGACGGAGGTGTCGACGTCCTGCGGGTCGGACTCGGAGAGCTGCTTGACGAGCTCGGGCAGGCGGTCCTGGGCGACCTTGGTCGCGGTGTCCTGCAGCCGGCGCAGCGAGCGGATCATGGACCGGGCCACGACGAAGGCGCCGATGAGCGAGACGCCGAGGACGAGGAGGATCAGCGCACCGTTGATGATGGCGTCGCGCTGCGACTCCTGCTTCAGCTCACGGGCCATCGTCTCCATGTCGCCGAGCAGACCCGCCTCGATGCGGTTCATGGCGGAGATCTTGGTGCTGTACTCGTCGGTGAAGTTCAGGTGACCGCGGCGCGGGCCCTCCCGCATCGCCTTGTCCGAGTTCAGCACGCGCTCGGCGTACTTGTTGGCGGCGTTGATCGACGGGTCGCCGGAGTTCAGCGACTCGGTCCGCTCGGCGGCGTCGCCGCCGGTCGACTCGTAGATCGCCTGGAAGGACTTGAGCTCGACGGCCTCACTGTTGAGGGCGGCCTCGCCGTAGAGGCGGTCGCCCTGCTGGATCTGGCCGGCGGTCCGGTCGCTCGGGGGCAGCGCGGCCGCGATGATCGCCTGCTGGATGGAGGCGTACTCCTTGGCGGACGAGAACGCGGCGAGCGCGCGGGTCCGCTTGATCATCTCGGGGTTGCTGGTCGCCTGCGCCATGTCCTGGGAGAGGCTGAGGAGCGAGCGGATGAGGCGGCTGTACGCCTCGACCGTCACCGAATGCGAGACGCCCTTCTCGTAGGCGCTGCCCCGGATGGAGTGGAGCTCGGTGACCTGCGAGGCGATCTGGCTGACGTTCTGGCGGATGCTGCGCAGCGCCTCGTCGCCCTCGGTGGCCGGGATGTCCTCGGTGGCCTCCAGGAAGGCCTTGTACTCGCGGTCCGTCTTCCGGCGCGGGTTGGCGACCTGGTAGTCGCTGACCGGGCGGCCGTTGGCCAGCGGGCCGGCGGACAGGTCGCGCTCGGCCTGCAGGGCCTGGGCGAGGCCCGTGGCCTCTCGGGTGAGCTTGGTGAGCAGCTGCATGTGGTCGAGCTGCTCCATGTCCTGGAGCGAGTCGCTGATGCGGATGCCGCCCAGGGTGGTCGCCGCGACCACGGGGAGGGTGAGGAGCGCGACGAGGCGCGTGGAGATGCGCCAGTTGCGCAGGGCTATTCGGGGGCCGACCTCGTTCTCGGCCCGGAGCTTGGGGGGTGCGGCGGACGTCTCGGCGGACGCGGCCGCGGCGCTCGCGCGCCCGCCGCCGTCGCCGGACGGTCCCTGACCCTGGTTCGGGGTGTGCGGGGCCGAGGGACCGCGGTCGGTCCCGGCACGCGGTTCCTGCTCCGCCGGAGCATCCGCTCGGCCCTGGCGGGCCTGGGGAGACCCCGAGCCATCCCTCTTGAAACGTCCCTGCACTAGCGTCGCAACCTCTGGACCAGGCGTCCTTCCGGGTGAACGGAGAGGACGGTGTCGGCGTCGATCGGGGTGCTTGGGCACCCCAGGTGGTCGTCGGTGACCGGCGCAGTTCCCCCTTCCCCGCCACTAGGCCGGCGCTGCGTTGCGCCCCCTGCGCGCCGGCTTGAAACCCGCGGCGGTGCGTGGAATTCCAGCACAGTGCCGGATCTCCAACAAGGGCCGCGTGTCGTGGCGGGAGGGGTATGACAACGCGTGCACGGGACGTCACCCCACGTAGAAGATGATCACGGAGGATTCGGACTTTTCCGTCCCAATGGCCGGGCATCCCCGTGTGTCCCAGTCGACATGATCAGGAGCGGAATGACTAGTTCAATGGCGGAATGTCCCTTTCCGTGACATCCGGAGGCGGTCCGTAATGCCCGGAATGTGAGGCGTCTGGTGAGCAAACTCACACCCGAATCGATGTCTCAGCCATGCATTCGAAGGGAATCGCATGTTTAGCCTGACGCTTTACACCCCTTCGCGCCCGTACGGGCGCCCGTCCCGGAACAAGGTCTGATCACCGCGATGAAGACGACGACGCTCCGCACCACGGCCAACCCCCGCCGTTCCACCCTCGTCCACCTCTCGGACGCCGCAGACCTCGGCCGGGGCGTCCAGCCGGAGTACGCGGTCGAGCTGCCCGGCAACACGGCCAACCCGCGCCGCACCATCCTGATGCAGGCCCCCGCCCCCTACGAGCCCCAGCCGTACGCCTCCGCGACGCGCTAGCGCCCCCGGGGGCCCCGCGAGCGCCCCCGGCATCCCCGCACGGGCGCCGGTGATATCGCCGGTCGGCCGCCCCTCGCCGCGTTAGCCTGGAGCGTCAGACTCCAGCCAGTACCAAGTGAGGGGCGACAGCACTCGTGCGCATCGCCAGATTCTCCATCGACGGCAATGTGGCCTTCGGCGCCGTCGAGGGCGAGGGAACCGTCGAGTCCGGCGGCCTCGTCCTCGACATCATCAAGGGCATCCCGTACACCGACTTCGAGCTCAGCGGCACCAAGGTCCCGCTGAGCAAGGTACGGCTCCTGCCGCCCGTGCTCCCCAACAAGGTCGTGGCCATCGGCCGCAACTACGCCGAGCACGCCGCCGAACTCGGCAACGAGGTCCCCGACGTCCCCGTCGCCTTCTTCAAGCCCACCACCTCGGTGATCGGCTCCGGCGACGCCATCGAGTACCCCTCCTTCTCCAACGAGCTGCACCACGAGGCCGAACTGGCCGTCGTCATCGGCCGCATGTGCCGCGAGGTGCCCCGTGAGCGCGTGAAGGACGTCGTCTTCGGCTACACCTGCGCCAACGACGTCACCGCCCGCGACGTCCAGCAGCGCGAGAAGCAGTGGGCCCGCGCCAAGGGCTTCGACACCTCCTGCCCCCTGGGGCCCTGGGTGGAGACCGACCTCGACCCGAGCGACCTGACCATCCAGGCCACGGTCAACGGCGAACAGCGCCAGCTGGGTCGGACGAGCGACATGATCCGCTCCATCGAGGACCTGGTCGTCCACATCACCGAGGCCATGACGCTGCTCCCCGGCGACGTCATCCTCACCGGCACCCCCGCCGGAGTCGGCCCCCTCAACGTCGGCGACGAGGTCGCCGTCACCATCGAAGGCATCGGCACTCTCACCAATAAGGTGATCAAGCGTGGCTAACGCGAACATCCGCGTCCGTTTCTGTCCCTCGCCGACCGGCAACCCCCACGTGGGTCTGGTCCGCACCGCCCTCTTCAACTGGGCCTTCGCCCGGCACAACCAGGGCACCATGGTCTTCCGCATCGAGGACACCGACGCGGCTCGCGACTCCGAGGAGTCGTACAACCAGCTGCTCGACTCCCTGAAGTGGCTCGGCCTCGACTGGGACGAGGGCCCCGAGATCGGCGGCCCCCACGCGCCGTACCGCCAGTCGCAGCGGATGGACATCTACAAGGACGTCGCCGACAAGCTGCTCGCCGGCGGGTACGCGTACCACTGCTTCTGCACCGCCGTGGAGCTGGAAGCCCGCCGGGACGCCGCCCGCCTGGCCGGCAAGCCGTCCGGTTACGACGGCACCTGCCGCAACCTGAGCGCCGAGCGCATCGAGCGCTACCGCGCCGAGGGCCGCGAGTCGATCGTCCGCTTCCGGATGCCCGACGAGCCGATCACCTTCACCGACCTGGTCCGCGGCGAGCTCACCTTCACCCCGGACAACGTGCCGGACTACGGCATCCTCCGGGCCAACGGCGCCCCGCTGTACACCCTGGTCAACCCGGTCGACGACGCCCTGATGGAGATCACCCACGTCCTGCGCGGCGAGGACCTGCTCTCCTCCACCCCGCGCCAGATCGCGCTCTACAAGGCGCTGATCGAGCTGGGCGTCGCCAAGGAGATCCCCTCCTTCGGCCACCTGCCGTACGTGATGGGCGAGGGCAACAAGAAGCTCTCCAAGCGCGACCCGCAGGCCTCCCTCAACCTCTACCGGGAGCGCGGCTTCCTCCCCGAGGGCCTGCTGAACTACCTGTCGCTCCTCGGCTGGTCCTTCTCGGCCGACCAGGACATCTTCACCATCCCCGAGATGGTGGAGAAGTTCGACATCGCCGACGTCAACGCCAACCCGGCGCGCTTCGACCTCAAGAAGGCCGAGTCGATCAACGCCGACCACATCCGCATGCTGGACGTGAAGGCGTTCGCCGAGGCGTGCGAGCCCTGGCTCCGGGCCCCGCACGCCCCCTGGGCCCCCGAGGACTTCGACCGCGCCGCCTGGGAGGCCATCGCGCCGCACGCCCAGACCCGCCTGACCGTCCTCTCGGACATCACGGCCAACGTGGACTTCCTCTTCCTGCCCGAGCCGGTCTTCGACCAGGCCTCGTGGGACAAGGCCATGAAGGGCGAGCCCGCGGCCCTGCTGACCACCGCCCGCGAGAAGCTCGACGCGGCCGACTGGAGCGACCCCGAGTCCCTCAAGAACGCCGTCCTGGCCGCCGGCGAGGCCCACGGCCTCAAGCTCGGCAAGGCGCAGGCCCCGGTCCGCGTCGCCGTCACCGGCCGCACGGTCGGCCTGCCGCTCTTCGAGTCCCTGGAGATCCTGGGCAGGGAGAAGACCCTGGCCCGCATCGACGCGGCCCTGGCGAAGCTCGCCGGCTGAGCGGAACCCGCACGCCAAGAGGGGCGGCGACCGGAATCCTCCCGGCGCCGCCCCGAGGCGTTGTCGGACCCCGCCGCGGGCCTGTCCGACCATTCCCGTCGGGCCCGGCAGGCATGCTCCTCCCCGACCTTGGTGAGCGGAAGGGGAGGAGGCCGGGGTTGCTGGATCGCCTGAACCGGGCCATGGAGCACATCGAGACTCGTCTCGACGAGCCCGTCGACTCCTCAGGCGGACCCACGACTGAATCAGTGCCCGGGAGGCGTGTCGAGGCGCCTCCGGCACATCTGTCAGACGCGGAACC
>NZ_JAINVG010000040.1 GCF_020400725.1 Streptomyces sp. NK15101
GCCCTCCCCGTGCTCCTCGTCTTCCTCTTCCTCCAGCGCAAGGCCGTCGGCGGCATGACCGCCGGCGCGGTGAAGGGATAACGGCTCTCCATGACCACACTGGTACACGGTTCGGACACCCTGACCCGTGACGCGCTCACGGTCCTCCAGCCCGGATTCGTCGGCACCACCGCCCCCGACTGGCTGCTCCGCCGCATCGGCGAGGGCCTCTCCTCGGTCGGACTCTTCGGCCGGAACATCGCCGGCCCCGAGCAGCTCGCCGCCCTCACCGCGCGGCTGCGCGCCGAGCGGGACGACGTCCTCGTCGCCATCGACGAGGAGGGCGGGGACGTCACCCGCCTGGAGGTCAAGCAGGGCTCGTCCTTCCCCGGCAACTACGCGCTCGGCAGGGTCGACGACGTCGAGCTCACCCGGGCCGTCGCCCGCGAGCTCGGCCGCCGGCTCGTGCAGTGCGGCGTCGACCTGAACTGGGCGCCCTCGGCGGACGTCAACTCCGACGCCGAGAACCCGGTCATCGGGGTCCGCTCCTTCGGACCGGACCCGGACCTGGTCGCCCGGCACACCGTGGCGTACGTCGACGGCCTCCAGGGCGTCGGGGTCGCGGCCTGCACGAAGCACTTCCCCGGACACGGCGACACCAACGTCGATTCGCACGACGCGCTGCCCCGGATCGATGTGGACCTCGCCACACTGCACGCCCGTGAGCTGGTGCCTTTCCGCGCGGCCGTCGCCGCGGGTACCAAAGCGGTCATGAGCGCGCATATCCTGCTCTCCGCGCTCGACCCCCGCCGTCCGGCCACCCTGAGCCCGCAGATCCTCACCGGTCTGCTGCGCCAGGAGCTGGGCTTCGAGGGGCTGATCGTCACCGACGGCATGGAGATGAGGGCCGTCGCGGCGACGTACGGCATCGAGCGCGGATCCGTCCTCGCGATCGCCGCGGGCGCCGACGCCATCTGCGTCGGCGGCGGGCTGTGCGACGAGGACACCGTGCTGCGGCTGCGGGACGCCCTCGTCGACGCGGTACGGACCGGTGAACTGCCCGAGGAGCGGCTGGCCGACGCCGCGGCGCGCGTGCGCGCCCTGGCGGCCTGGACCCAGGCGCACCGGGCCAGGGGGGCTGGATCGGTGCCGGGCGCGGCAGTGCAGGAGGGGACCGCGCCCGGCACCGACATCGGGCTCGTCGCGGCCCGCCGCGCCCTGAAGGTGACCCGGGGGGAGCGGCCCCACACGCCGATGACCGGCGCTCCCTACGTGGCCTCCTTCACCCCGGTCGCGAACTTCGCGGTCGGCGACGAGACGCCCTGGGGCGTCGCGGCCGAGCTGGAGCGCCTGCTGCCCGGCACGGAGACCGGCTCGTACGGCGAGTCGTCCGTGGACGCGGTCCTGGCCGCCGCGGGGGAGCGGCGGATCGTGGCGGTCGTACGGGACGCCCACCGGCACCCGTGGATGATCCGGGCCCTGGACGGCCTCCTCGCGGCCCGCCCCGACACCGTCGTGGTCGAGATGGGCCTCAACGAGGCGGAGCCCCGCGGGGCCCTGCACATCGCCACGCACGGCGCGGCCCGGGTCTGCGGCCGCGCGGCGGCGGAGGCCGTCGTCGGGACCGGCGCCTGAGTCCACGGACGCGCGCGAAGGGGCCCGGCACCTGATCCAGGTGCCGGGCCCCTTCGCGCGCGTACGCCTCAGATGCCCTGCCAGGCGGGCTTGTTCGCGAAGGTGTGGCGGAAGTAGCCCGCGAGCTTCAGCTTGGAGGCGGCCGCCTCGTCCACGACGACCGTGGCGTGCGGGTGCAGCTGCAGCGCGGAGGCCGGCACGAGCGCCGCCACCGGGCCCTCGACGGTCTGCGCCACGGCCTCGGCCTTGCCCTCGCCGGTGGCGAGCAGCACCAGGTGACGGGCCTCCAGGATGGTGCCGATGCCCTGGGTGATGACGTGGTGCGGCACCTGCTCGATGTCGTCGTCGAAGAAGCGGGCGTTGTCCACGCGGGTCTGCTCGGTGAGCGTCTTGATCCGGGTGCGGGAGGCGAGCGAGGAGCACGGCTCGTTGAAGCCGATGTGCCCGTCGGTGCCGATGCCGAGGATCTGCAGGTCCACGCCGCCGGCCTCGGCCAGCGCCTTGTCGTAGGCCTCGCAGGCCGCCAGGACGTCCTCGGCGGAGCCGTCGGGGCCCATGAAGGCCTCCGGGGAGAGCCCGAGCGGCTCGACGACCTGCCGGAGCACGGTGGAGCGGTACGACTCCGGGTGCCCGGCGGGCAGGCCGACGTACTCGTCCAGCTGGGCGATCCGGGCCCGGGAGGCGTCCACGGCGCCGGCGGAGACCCGGGCGACGAGGGCGTCGTAGATCGGGATCGGAGTCGATCCCGTGGCCACGCCGAGCAGCGCGTCGGGCTTGCGGCGCAGGAGGTCGGCGATGCCGTCCGCGATCAGCTCGCCGCCGGCCTTGGCGTCCTTGACGATGACAACTTCCACGCTGTGCCTGCCGATCTGGTGAGGGGCCGGTGGTATAGACCAATCTGGGTCCAAATCTAGCAGAGGGAAGGCCGTCTCCTCACGTCGTTCCGCCCTGCGGACGGCACCGTCTCCATCGTCGGCCGCACCTGTCGCGGCAGCCACTCGAAGGGCTCGGGAAGGGGATCGGAAGGGGGTGTGGCGGCCCCGGAAAAACCCGCGGGCCGCGGCGCCCGGCGGGACCCTCAGCCCGCCCGGCACCGCAGCCCGGAGTTGCCCGGCCGGGGGTGTGCGGTCCCTCGGCCGTGTGGGAGGTCTCGACGCAGTCAGGGCAGAGAGCGCCGGGTACCTCGTTCCATCCTCCTGTGCGGGGAGGATGGAGGCTCTGTATTTTTCATTGTGGACTAGACCATTCTTGTCTGTCCATCCACAGGAACACGGTCCTTCCCGGCCCATCCTCCAACACGGAGCCCCGGAGATCCAGGTTCACGGCCCCTGTAATTCCGCAGGTACGCTCGCATCGTGCCCTCCATGAACGACCTCGTCCGCCAGCACACCGCCCTGAGCGACTCCGACCTCGAGTGGCTCCACCTGCTGGTGTCGGAGTGGCAGCTGCTCTCCGACCTCTCCTTCGCCGACCTCGTGCTCTGGGTCCCCACCCTCGACGGCACGCGGTACGTCTCCGTCGCCCAGATGCGGCCCAACACCGGCCCGACCTCCTACCAGGACGACATGGTCGGCCACCTGGTCCCGCGCGGCCGCCGTCCGCTGCTCGACGCCGCCCTCGACGAGGGCCGGATCGTCCGCGAGGGCGACCCCGAGTGGCGCGAGGAGGTCCCGGTGCGGGTCGAGTCCATCCCCGTGCGCCGCGAGGGCCGGGTGCTCGGGGTCATCGCCCGCAACACCAACCTGCTGACCGTCCGCACCCCCTCCCGGCTGGAGCTCACCTATCTCCAGTCGGCCTCCGACCTCGCCCAGATGATCGCCGCCGGAACGTTCCCCTTCCCCGGCGAGCAGGTCGACATGGACTCCTCGCCGCGCGCCGGCGACGGTCTCGTCCGCCTCGACGCCGAGGGCGTCGTCCAGTACGCCTCGCCGAACGCCCTCTCCGCGTACCACCGGCTCGGCCTCGCCGCCGACCTGGTCGGCCAGGACCTCGGCCAGATCACCGCCGAACTCGCCCCCTCCCGGGGCCCGGTGGACGAAGCCCTGGTCAAGCTGGCCTCCGGCTACGCGCCCCGCGAGTTCGAGGTCGAGGGCAACGGCGGGGTGATCCAGCTGCGGGCGATCCCGCTCAAGCCCAAGGGCACCCGCATCGGTTCGCTCGTCCTGCTCCGGGACGTCACCGAACTGCGCCGCCGCGAGCGCGAGTTGATCACCAAGGACGCCACCATCCGGGAGATCCACCACCGGGTGAAGAACAACCTCCAGACGGTGGCCGCCCTGCTCCGCCTCCAGGCCCGCCGGATGGACTCCGACCGGGGCCGCGAGGCCCTCAACGAGGCCGTGCGGCGCGTCGGTTCGATCGCCATCGTCCATGAGACGCTGTCCCAGAACCTGGACGAACGGGTGCAGTTCGACGAGATCGCCGACCGGGTCATCGCGATGGTCGCCGAGATCTCCCCGGGCAAGGTCACCTGTCGGCGCAACGGCCGCTTCGGCATCCTCGACGCCGAGGTGGCCACCCCGCTCTCGATGGTCCTCACCGAGATCCTGCAGAACGCGCTCGAACACGCCTTCGCGCAGGGGGAGCAGGGCACGGTCGAGGTCAGCGCCGTCCGCGGCGAGATCCGGACGGACGCCCGGCTCCTGATCACGGTCCAGGACGACGGCCGCGGACTGCCCGAGGGCTTCGACCCGCAGCGGGCCGGCAACCTCGGCCTGCAGATCGTACGGACCCTGGTGGAAGGGGAGTTGGGCGGCTCCTTCGACATGCTGCCGGGCGCCGAGCGCGGCACCAAGGTGGTCCTCGACGTCCCCGTGCGGCCGCAGAAGTAGCCGCACGCGCGAGCGCGCAGCAGCGAGCCCCGGACCGAAGGGAATCGGTCCGGGGCTCGAATGCTGTGGGTTACTGCTGCGCGCTGCGGCTCGGGGGCGGTGATTGCGTACGCGGTGTACGCGCCGCGTGCCTCAGGCTGTGCAGGTGGCTCAGGCGCTGGCGTTACGCGCCCGGTTGCGAGCGGCACGGCGCTTCATCGCGCGGCGCTCGTCCTCGCTGAGGCCACCCCAGACGCCGGAGTCCTGGCCGGACTCGAGCGCCCACTGCAGGCACTGCTCCATGACGGGGCAGCGGCGGCAGACGGCCTTGGCTTCCTCGATCTGCAGCAGCGCAGGACCGGTGTTGCCGATGGGGAAGAACAGCTCGGGGTCTTCCTCACGACAAACGGCGTTGTGACGCCAGTCCATGGCTGCTACCTCTCTCAGGTGTTACGTGCGAGTTGCTTGTGAATGTGAACGCTTTCACGAATCCCTCCGCAAGGGAAGGGCCGACTGCCAGGTGAACTGGTGTGGTCCTTGTTGCTGAGGAGGGGTTCTGGCTCTCAGTGGAGGCCGGTGTTGCGGGCCGTCCCGATCGCCAAGAAGAGACTCCCAAACCCCAGCAACGGATACAACCCCTTCCGGAAAGTTTTTTTTGATTCCTCGGTGTCGGCTAGGTCACAGCCGTACTTCTAAGGGGTGGATGCGCGCCTAAACGTTCGAGTGAAAGGACTTTGGGCCCTTCCACTCACACAATCACACGCAGTGCACGGCGTACGCCTGTGAACGTCACGCTCGTACGCAGTCCGAGGTGGTCTCCGTCCATCTGCAGAGGGAGGGGAACCTTCGAATGCAAGGTGAAGTCGGTCAGGTCGTGCAGAGACACGGCA
The DNA here is from genome assembly GCF_020400725.1 of Streptomyces sp. NK15101. Lineage (GTDB taxonomy): Bacteria > Actinomycetota > Actinomycetes > Streptomycetales > Streptomycetaceae > Streptomyces. The sequence goes on from NZ_JAINVG010000040.1 coordinate 5,315, forward strand.
TGCCTGCCGCGCGGACCCCGCTCCGGGGTCGAGGTGAGCAGCTGGGCGCCGTAACGGGCCACCGCCGGAGTGGAGAGCCGGTGCAGCCCGAGCACGTCGAGCGCGGTCTCGAAGGACGCCTCCGGGGACGCGTACACCGGACGATTGCCCAGGTAGGTCCAGGGGGAGGTGTTGCAGATTATGGAGAGGACCAGGTCCTCGACCGGCTCCGCGCCCGGCCGCTCCAGGGTGATCGTGCCGTGCCGGCGGTTCGGCTCCCCCAGGAACTGGCGCACCACCTGACGCAGGTAGAGGGCGTGCGTCGATCTCTTCCCGCGCTCGCGCTGCTGTTCGACCCGGCCGATGACGCTCGCGTCGAAACCGAGCCCGGCGCAGAAGGTGAACCAGCGTTCCGGCACCGCCTCGTCCTCGGTGCCCGGCGTCCCGGACGCGAGCCCGAGGCTCACCGTCCGTGTCCGCCGCTCACGCAGCGCGTCGAGCAGGGCGCCGGTCGCCTCGACGGCGTCGTTCGGCAGTCCGAGGGCGCGGGCGAAGACGTTGGTCGAGCCGCCGGGGACGACCGCGAGGCCCGGCAGCCGGTCCGGATCGGGCCCGTCGTGCAGCAGTCCGTTGACGACCTCGTTCACCGTGCCGTCCCCGCCGAGGGCCACGACCAGGTCGATGTTCCCGGCCTCGGCGGCCCGCCGGCCCAGGTCGCGCGCGTGCCCGCGGTACTCGGTGGTGACCGCCTCCAGCTTCATCTCGCTGGCCAGCGCGTGGATGAGCACGTCACGGGTGCGGGCACTGGTGGTGGTGGCTGCCGGGTTGACCACGAGAAGTGCGCGCATGAGCGCCAGCGTACCTACCCGGCGGTACCGGGCCCAGTCCAGGCCGAGGGGTGGACGCCCACCGGGCGGCCTCGGCCGGGCACCGGCGCCCCGGCTACCCTGCCCTCTATGAGCAGTGCGGAGCAGACCCCCCGGCCCACCCGTCTCGCCGCCGCGGCGGCCGTCGCCGGCATCGAGGCCCTCGGGCTCGTCGCCGGTGGTGTGTACATGGTGGTGAACGCCCTGACCGGGACGGCCGGCGACCTCACCGGCGCGGTCATGGGCGCCGCGACCCTCGTCGCCCTCGGTCTGATCCCGCTCGCGGCCGCACGCGGCCTGTGGCTGCGCCGCTCCTGGAGCCGCGGCCCGGCCGTCATCACCCAGGTCCTGGCCCTGCCCGTCGCCTGGCAGATGCTCCAGGCGAACAGCGCGATGATCCCGGCCGGCGTCGTCCTGGCCGTCCTCGCCGTGACCGGGCTCGTCCTCCTCGTGAACCCGGCCACGACCGAGGCACTCGGCATCCGGCGCCCCGGCCGGGAGGCCTGACGGAGGTCACTCCTCGACGAGGAGCTTCTCCCGCAGCTGGGCGAGCGTCCGGGCGAGCAGCCGGGAGACGTGCATCTGCGAGATGCCCACCTCCTGCGCGATCTGCGACTGCGTCATGTTCCCGAAGAAGCGAAGCAGCAGGATCCGCTTCTCCCGCGGCGGCAGGTCCTCCAGGAGCGGCTTGAGCGACTCCCGGTACTCGACCCCCTCCAGGGCCTCGTCCTCCGCGCCCAGCGTGTCCGCCACCGCCGGCGACTCGTCGTCCGTGTCCGGGACGTCCAGGGAGAGCGTCGAGTAGGCGTTGGCCGACTCCAGCCCCTCCAGGACCTCCTCCTCGGAGATCCCCAGCCGCTCCGCCAGCTCGTGCACCGTCGGCGAGCGGCCGTGCTGCTGCGAGAGCTCCGCCGTCGCCGTGGTCAGCGAGAGCCGCAGCTCCTGGAGTCGGCGCGGCACCCGCACCGCCCACCCCTTGTCACGGAAGTGGCGCTTGATCTCGCCGACGACCGTCGGCGTCGCGTACGTGGAGAACTCCACCCCGCGCTCCGGGTCGAACCGGTCGACCGACTTGATCAGGCCGATCGTCGCCACCTGCGTCAGGTCGTCCAGCGGCTCGCCGCGGTTGCGGAAGCGCCGGGCCAGGTGCTCCACCAGCGGCAGGTGCATGCGCACCAGCCGGTTGCGCAGCTCCGCCTTCTCCGGGGAGCCCTCGGGCAGCTCGCGCAGCTCGACGAAGAGGGCGCGGGCGCCGCTCCGGTCGTGCGGGTCCGGGAGGACGTGGGCGTCCGGGCCCTCGTCGTCCTCGTCGCCGCCCCCGGCCTTCTCCGCCGAAGCCGCCTCGACCACCCCGACCGCCCCGACCGCCCCGACCGCCTCGGCCTCGTCGGGGGCCGGCGCCCCGGGGCTCGCGGGGGCCGCGGAGACTCCCGGTGCCTCGGGAACCTCGGGGTGCTGCTCGTGCTCGCTCATCTGGTCCGCCTGCTCCGTAGCGACCCTGTTCGGCCGCGCCTGCTGCTCAGGGATGCCGGCCGTCGCGTCCCCGCTCCTCACGCCGGGCCTGGCCCCGCGCCGCGCTGTTTGTACAGGCTGATCGAGACCGTACGGTCATCGGCCACCGACGACTCCACCTTCCCGGCCAGCGCCGACAGCACCGTCCAGGCGAAGGTGTCCCGCTCGGGCGCCCTGCCGTCCGTCGTCGGGGCGGAGACCGTCACGTCGAGCGAGTCGTCGATCAGCCGGAAGACACAGCTGAGGACGGACCCCGGCACGGCCTGCTGGAGCAGGATGGCGCAGGCCTCGTCGACCGCGATCCGCAAGTCCTCGATCTCGTCGAGGGTGAAGTCCAAGCGCGCCGCGAGGCCGGCCGTGGCCGTACGCAGCACGGACAGATAGGCACCCGCAGCGGGCAGCCGGACTTCCACGAAGTCCTGGGTCCCGGGCTCGCCTGCGATCTGGGACACCCTCACCTCCAAGGTGGCACAAGCTCATTCGGGGCTCGGGGGAGAGAACCCCGAACCGGGCGGTACGCAGGGAGCCTGCGCGGTCCGCCGTGACGCTATCGCGATCCATCCTGCCGTGTCGCCGTGAGCCCTGGAGACCGACGGTCTCCTCGCCCCCCGCACCGGCAGCCGCGGAGAACCCGCGGAGGGGTGACGTACCCAGCGTCCGGGCCGTCGAACCGTCCGTGACCGCACCGGCCGCCGGGCGACCGCGTCCGCCGTCAGACGATCGAACCGTCGACGAAGCACCAGCGCCAGGCCTCACCCGGCTCGAAGGTCCGCATCACCGGATGCCCGGTCGAGGAGAAGTGCCCCGTCGCGTGCCGCCCCGCCGAGGAGTCGCAGCAGCCCACGTGTCCGCAGCTCAGACAGAGCCGCAGCTGGACCGGGTGCGTGCCGTCCGCCAGGCACTCGGGACAGGTGTCGGCCAGCGGCGCCGGTTCGGGGCGCGGCATTTCGGCCAGGTGCAGGCACTCGCTCATGATGGCCAGGTTACGTTGCGGCAGGGGAACGGGGTCGGACATGGACGCACTACAGCTGGTGGCACTGGTGGCGGCGAGCGCGGCCGTGGCCGGGTTCGCCCGCAGGACCCCGGTGCCCGCCCCCCTGCTGCTCGTCGCGGTCGGCCTCGCCGCCTCGTACGTGCCGGGGGTCCCCGACTACACCCTCGACCCGCACATCGTGCTCCCGCTGATCCTGCCCCCGCTCCTCTACACGGCGGCCGTCGACTCCTCGTACCTCGACCTGCGGGCCAACATCCGGCCCGTCGCGCTGCTCTCCGTCGGGTACGTCCTCTTCGCCACCGTGGCCGTGGGCTGGCTCGCCTACGTCCTCGTGCCCGACCTGCCGCTCACCGCCGCCCTGGTGCTCGGCGCCGTGATCGCCCCGCCGGACGCGGTCGCCGCCACCGCCATCGCCCGCAGGCTCGGCCTGCCGAACCGGATCACCACGATCCTCCAGGGCGAGTCCCTCGTGAACGACGCCACCGCGATCACCGCCTACAAGGTCGCCCTCGCGGCCGCCGTCGGCGAGGGCGTCAGCTGGGCCGGCGGCTTCGGGGAGTTCGCGCTCGCCGCGATCGGCGGCATCGGCGTCGGCCTGGTCCTGATGGTCCCGATCCACTGGCTCCGCATGCACCTGCGCGAGGCCCTCCTCCAGAACACCCTGTCCCTGCTCATCCCGTTCATCGCGTACGCCGCCGCCGAGGAGGTCGGCGCCTCCGGCGTGCTCGCGGTCGTCGTGGTCGGCCTCTTCCTCGGCCACAAGGCCTGGAAGGTCGACTTCGCGACCCGGCTCCAGGAGGAGGCGGTCTGGAAGATGGTCGCCTTCGTCCTGGAGTCCTCCGTCTTCGCCCTGATCGGCCTCCAGCTGCCGTACGTCGTCAAGGGGCTCGGACGGTACGGCATGGGCGAGGCGGCCTGGTACGCGTTCGGGGTCTTCGTCGCCGTGGTCGTCGTCCGGTTCGTCTGGGTCTACCCGGCGACCTTCCTGCCCCGCTGGATGTCCACGGGCATCCGGGAGCGGGAGCCGGAGGTGGACTGGCGGGCGCCGCTCGTCGTCGGCTGGGCCGGCATGCGCGGCGTGGTCTCCCTGGCCATCGCCTTCTCGATCCCCGTCGTCACCGACGGCGAGGAGTTCCCGGCCCGGAACCTCGTCCTCTTCCTCACCTTCACCACCGTGATCGGCACCCTCGTGGTGCAGGGCCTCACCCTGCCGCCCCTCATCCGCCTCCTGAAGCTCCCCGGACGCGACCGGTACGCCGAGACCCTGGCCGAGGCGCAGGCCCAGAGCGAGGCCTCGCGGGCCGCCGAGGAACGCCTCGACGCGCTCCTCGCAGACGAGCGCAACACCCTGCCGAAACCTCTCGCCGACCGGCTGCGCACGGTCCTGGAGCGGCGCCGCAACGCCGTGTGGGAACGCCTCGGCGCGGTCAACGAGCTCACGGGGGAGACCGCGGACGACACCTACCGGCGCCTCTCGCGCGAGGTGATCGACGCCGAGCGCGAGGTCTTCGTCCGGCTCCGCGACGCCCGCCGGATCGACGACGAGATGATGCGCACCCTGCTCCGCCGCCTGGACCTGGAAGAGGCGGCGGCCTACCGGGAGGCGGACGGCTAGGGCTTGTCCTTCGGGTCAGGCCGGATCGGGGGAGCGGGGCCGGCGGGAGTCCGACGGCAGGGCCTGGGCGGTGCTCCGCGCCCCGGCCTCGGGCGCCCCCGTGATCACCGCCGCGAGCCTGGTGCCCGCCGGGAAGGCGCCCTCCTCCGCGAGGGCCGTCAGGCCGTACAGCATTTTGGCGACATACAGCCGCTCGATGGCGAGTTCATGCCGCGCCTCGAAGTCCTGTGCGAACGCCTCCAGTGCGGGGGACACGCGCGCGTAGCCCCCGCCGTGGAAACGCTCGTCCAGGCTCCACTCCCCGCGCGGCCCGCCGAAGGCCGCCTCCTGGAGGGCGCGGACCTCTCCGCCGAGGAAGCCGCCCTTGAGGACCGGGACGCCCAGCGCCCGCTGCCCCGGCGAGAGCCCGGCCGCCAGCCCCGCCAGGGTGCCGCCCGTGCCGCAGGCGACCGCGACCGTGTCCGCCGCCCCGGCCAGCTCGCGGCCCAGCTCCACGCACCCGTGGACCGCGAGCGCGTTGCTGCCGCCCTCCGGGACCACGTACGCGCCCGCGGGGGCCCGTTCCAGGAGCGCCGCGAGCGTGGCCGGGTCGTTCTTCGCGCGGTACGTGGCCCGGTCCACGAACTCCAGACGCATCCCGTCCGCCGCGCACCGCGCGAGCGAGGGGTTGAGCGGGCGCCCGGCCAGCTCGTCGCCGCGGACCACCCCGACCGTCGGGAAGCCGAGCAGCCGGCCGGCGGCGGCCGTCGCCCGCAGGTGGTTGGAGTACGCCCCGCCGAAGGTGAGCACGGGCCGGCCCGCCGCCTCGCGCAGGTTGAGCGCGAGCTTGCGCCACTTGTTGCCCGGCAGGTCCGGGTGGATGAGGTCCTCGCGCTTCAGCAGCAGCGTGAGGCCGCGCCGGGCGAAGCGCTCGTCCTCCACCGGCTCCAGGGGCGAGGGGAGCCGGGGCCGCAGACGGGACAGGTCGAGCGCGTTCACCCGGACATTCTCGCCGCACCCCCGGCAGCCGGCGCGACAGGCCGGCCCGGGGTCAGCGCAGCAGGTCGGCGATCCGCTCCCGCATCGACGACATCGTGAACCCGCGCGGGTCCACCTTCCCCGGCTGCCACTCCCGGTGCCCGATGACCGAGCGGTGCGTCCAGCCGTGCACCCGGCAGACGGCGGCCGCCGCCTTCGCGATGGCCTCCAGCTGGACCTTCGGCCACGGGTCCTGGCCGTCGCCGAGGTTCTCGCACTCGAAGCCGTAGAAGTGCCGGTTGCCGTCCGTGGTGGCCTCGTCGTCCGGCGGCAGCCGCCGCTCGGCGATGACCGCCCGGAGGACCTCGTCGTCGCCGAGCCCCGCGTGGTTGGCGCGGCCGTAGCCGACGAGGTGGACCGTGCCGTCCTTGGCGATCACGCCGTGGCAGAGCGGCCCCGGGAGGGCCTCGTAGCCGTCCCGGCAGATCCGGACGGTCTGGGCGGTGCCGCGGGTCACGGTGTGGTGGATCATCACGCCGTGCACCGGGCCCCAGGGGCCCTTGTGGTTGCGGTTGTGGGTGGACCAGTCGCCGACCTGGACGACCGCGAGGCCCTCGTGGCGCAGCGCGCCGAGGAACCTGTTCGCGGACATGGGTGAGGCCATGACCGACTCCTTCCGGAGGACGGGGTGAACTTCCGGAGTACCGGAGTCCGCCACTCCGCTGCCATCCGTTCGGACCGTGTGCGAGTCGTTCCGGACAGAGCGTCAGGAGACGGGTGGGGATGCGCTGTTCGGATGGAAATCGCGTGACATGCCCCGAAGATCGTCGAACAGTCCCACCCGAATGTGTAATGGCGCCGACACGTTCCGTGCTGAAAGGCTTCTCTCGCAACTCAGTCATACGAGAGGGAGTTCCATGTCCGTTGGTTCGGTTGACGGCGAGGTCCGTGCGGAGCGGCAGGCCCCGCAGCAGAGTCTCGGCACCGCCGCCGCGCGGAACCTCGCCACGACCACCAAGTCGGCTCCGCAGATGCAGGAGATCACCTCCCGGTGGCTGCTGCGGACGCTGCCGTGGGTCCAGGTGCAGGGCGGCACGTACCGGGTGAACCGGAGGCTCAGCTACTCCGTGGGCGACGGCCGCGTCACCTTCGTCCAGACCGGGGAGCGCGTCGCGGTGATCCCCGCCGAACTCGGCGAACTCCCCGCACTGCGCGGTTACGAGGACGAGGCCGCGCTGACCGAGCTCGCGGCCCGCTGCACCCAGCGGGAGTACGCGGCGGGAGAGCTCATCGCCGTGGCGGGCGCCCCCACCGACCGGGTGCACCTCCTCGCGCACGGCCGCATCGAGCAGATCGGCGAGGGGCCCTACGGCGACGAGGCCGTGCTCGGCGTCCTCGCCGACGGCGCCTACCTCGGCGAGGACGCCCTGGTCCGGGAGGACGCCACCTGGGACTGGACCGCCCGGGCCGCCACCGCCTGCACGGTCCTGGAGCTCACCCGGGACGACGTGCGGAACCTCGCGGAGCGCGCCGGCTCGCTCGCCGCCCACCTGGCGGGCGTGGCGGCGATGCCCGAGCAGCGCACCAACACGTACGGCGAGGCGGCCATCGACCTCTCCGCCGGTCACGTCGGCGAGGCGGTCGTCCCGCACACCTACGTCGACTACGACGCCTCGCCCCGCGAGTACGAGCTGAGCGTCGCCCAGACCGTGCTGAAGGTCCACAGCCGCGTCGCCGACCTCTACAACCAGCCGATGAACCAGACCGAGCAGCAGTTGCGGCTCACGGTCGAGGCGCTCCGCGAGCGCCAGGAGCACGAGCTCATCAACAACAAGGAGTTCGGCCTCCTCTCCAACTGCGACTACGGGCAGCGGCTCCAGCCGCACGACGGCGCCCCCAGCCCGGACGACATGGACGAGCTGCTCTCCCGCCGCCGGGGCTCCAAGATGTTCCTCGCCCACCCGCGCGCCATCGCCGCCTTCGGCCGCGAGCTGAACAAGCGCGGACTCGTGCCCGAGACGATCGAGATCGCGGGCAACCGCATCCCGACCTGGCGCGGTGTGCCGATCTACCCGTGCAACAAGATCCCGGTCTCGGACGCCCGGACCACCTCGATCATCTGCATGCGTACCGGCGAGGCCGACCAGGGCGTCATCGGCCTGCACCAGACCGGCCTCCCCGACGAGATCGAGCCCAGCCTCTCCGTCCGCTTCATGGGCATCGACGAGCAGGCGATCATCTCCTACCTGGTCACGGCCTACTACTCGGCGGCGATCCTCGTCCCGGACGCCCTCGGCGTCCTGGAGAACGTCGAGGTCAGCCGCTGGCGTTGAGCCGGCGACGCCCGGGGGCGGGGGCCGAACCCGCCCGCCCCCGGGCGCACCCGGCCCCGGGCGCCGAAGAACCGCCGCGCGGGACCGCCGTGAAGGATGCGAGGGAAAAGACCGTGACCATGACCAGCACGGACGTCGTCGCCGACGGCCAGGGGGCCGTGACGCTCCTGGACCGGACGCGCACCGCCGTCAATCCCCAACTGCGCTCGACCGTCGAGTCCCTGCCCGCCTCCATACGGCGGGTGGCGATGTACCACTTCGGCTGGGAGCGCGCCGACGGCACTCCGGACGCGGGGCAGCCGGGCAAGGCGATCCGGCCCGCCCTGGTCCTCGCGGCGGCCCGTGCCCTCGGCGCCGACGAGACCCGGGCCGTGAAGGCCGCGGCGGCGGTGGAGCTCGCGCACAACTTCACCCTGCTCCACGACGACATCGTCGACGAGGACCCGACCCGGCGGCACCGGCCCACCGCCTGGACCGTCTTCGGCATCCCCGACGCCCTCATGGCCGGCGACGCGATGAGCGCGCTGGCCCTGCGGCTGCTCGCCGAGGACCCGCACCCCGCCTCCGCGGCGGCCTCCGCGCGCCTCGCCGCCTGCATCATCGAGCTCTGCGCCGGACAGCAGGCCGACTGCGCCTTCGAGCAGCGCGACCCGCGCGAGGTCTCCCTCGACGAGTGCCTGGCCATGGCCACCGCCAAGACCGGTGCCCTGCTCGGCTGCTCCTGCGCCCTCGGCGCGCTCTACGCGGGCGCGGGGGAGGAGGAGGTCGCGGCGATGGACGCCTTCGGCCGGGAGGCCGGCCTTGCCTTCCAGCTGATCGACGACCTCATCGGCATCTGGGGCGACCCGGACCGCACGGGCAAGCCGGCCGGCGCCGACCTCGTCGCCCACAAGAAGTCGCTCCCCGTGGTGGCGGCGCTCACCTCCGGCACCCCCGCGGGGGAGGAGCTGGTCGAGCTCTACTCCCGGCCGACCCTCGACGCGGCGGCGGTACGGGCGGCGGCGGACGCCGTCGAGCGGGCCGGCGGGCGTGACTGGGCGCAGGCCCAGGCGGCCGAGCGCATGGGCCGTGCCGTCGAGCACCTGGCCCAGGCGGTGCCGGATCTGGCGGCGGCGGAGGACCTGCTCGCCCTCGCGGAGTTCGTCACGCGGCGCACGCGCTGACCCGGCCGCGGCGGCTCAGGCCTCGGGGACGATCCGGGTGACCACGGTCTCGATCATGTCGTCCAGGTCCCGGTCGCCGAGGAGGCCGGGGACGGTGAAGTGGTCGAGGAGGAGCCCGGTCAGGGCGACGTAGAGCACCCGGACGGTGTCCGCGTCGCCCGGCATGCCGGAGTCGAGGTGGAGCCGGATGTTCAGGTCGAGGTCGGCCCGGAGCACCTCGGTGAACCGCTTCTGCAGTTCGGGGCGGCGCGCGGCCTCCAGGCGCAGCTCGAAGAGGCCCAGGTAGCAGGTGCGCTCGGCGGTCATGCGCCGGGCGAGCCAGCGCATGAGCTCGACGACCAGCGCACGGCTGGGCGCCGGCCGCAGGGCGGTGTCGATGGCCCCCGGCTCCGGGGTGAGGCGTACGAAGATCCGGTCGGCGACCTGGGAGAGCAGCTGGTCCCGGTCGGCGAAGTAGTTGGACGAGGTGCCCGTGGGGACGCCCGCCCGGGCGTCGACCGCCCGGAAGGTCAGCCCCCGGGCGCCTTCGTCCGCCAGGACCTCGATCGCTGCGTCGAGCAGTGCCGTACGGCGTTCAGGGTTCCTCGCCACGTCGGCTCCTTCCGAAAAGGGTCTTGCACAACCACTACAGATGAAGCACTATAGCTGTCGTGGTTGCGATCGCAGCCGCCCCCGAGACGAAGAGGACCGGTTTGCGCAAGCTCACCTACTACATCGCCTGCACCATCGACGGCTTCATCGGCGACCCCGAGGGCGACGCCACCTCCATGTTCAAGTACTCGGAAGGGCCTTACATGGCCTGGATGGGCACCGAGTACCCGGAGACCATTCCGACGCAGGGCCGCGAGATGCTCGGCGTCGACGGCGAGAACAGGCACTTCGACACCGTCATCCAGGGGCTGGGGTCGTACCAGCTCGCCCTCGACATCGGCGTCACCAGCCCGTACAACCACCTGCGCGAGTTCGTCGCCACCCGCTCGCTCGCCGAGTCGCCCCACCCGAACGTCGAGCTGATCGCCGACGACCTGGTGGGCCGCGTCCGCGAGCTCAAGGCCGAGGACAGCCCGCTGGGCATCTACCTCTGCGGCGGCTCCACCATCGCGGGCGAGCTCATCGAGGAGATCGACGAGCTGGTCATCAAGACGTACCCGCAGGTCTACGGCACCGGCATGCCGATGTTCGGCGCCGGCTTCGAGCCCCGGGACTTCGAGCTCGGCGACGTCCGCGCCTTCGAGAACGGCGTGCTCGTCCGTACGTACACCAGGAAGCGGTAGCGGTCCTCCTCCGGCGGTGGCGGGCGCCCTCGCGCGGGGCGTCCTACCCTGGACGCATGGGTGAGGAGACGCCTCGTACGACGCGGGACCCCCTGGCCGAGCGCCACTGCCCGGCCTGCGGCCAACCGCTCGCCGTCCTGGCCACCCGGCACAAGGTCCTCGGGGCCTGGGTGCCGGAGTGGGAGGTGCAGCCCTGCCGCAACCCCGAGTGCCCGCTGCACGAGCGGGCGGAGGACGCCGGCGCGCACGTGACCGGCAAGAACGGCGAGATCGGGAGAAGTCCGGCCTCGGGGTGACCGGACGCGCGGCGGAGCCGGTCATACCGCTACAGTCCGCGCATGTCATCGGAGTCGACAGAAGTCTGGACCGGCTGGTACCGGGACCGCAGCGGCGCGGAAGCGATCGTCATCACGGCCGACGGGCGGCACGTCGCCACCCGGATCAGGGGGGTCGAGTACACGGGCGAGGGCTTCGCCGCGCTCGGCGCCGCCGACGAGGGCGGGCGGCCCCTCACGGGATGCGTCCTGGAGTGGGACCTTCCGCTCCCCGTCGTCGTGGACGGCGCCGCCCAGCAGGCCACGCTGGCCTGCCTGCTGACGCTCGGCGAGCGCGCCGACCTCAGCCTGACGCTGCACTACGGCGGCGCCGCCTTCGAGGCGTGCGTCGCGGGGGGCGATTTCGAGGAAGCCCTGGAGCGGGTGCGGCGGCAGCTGCCGCCCGGCGCGGACTTCGGCCGCAGGCTCCTCCAGGCGGCCTGAGGCCGGGACGGCGGCGCCCCGGGGAGGGGTGCCGCCGCCGTGCGAATCGGTGTCAGTCCTTGAACGCGGAGGCGAGGCCGTAACGCCACAGCTGGTCGACGCGGGAGCGCTCCTGCGCGTTCGGCTGGGCGTTCTGGCAGGACGTGCCGGGGCCGCCGCCCGACATCAACTCGCTGCACGGGCCGCTGTAGTGGTCCGGCAGCCCGAGGACGTGCCCGGTCTCGTGGGCGGTGACCCGGGTCGAGTTGTACTGCTGGTTCTGCCGGTAGTCGAGGAAGATGTAGCCGTTGCCGTGGCCGTCGGTGCTGGCGTACGAGCCACGGGAGTCGTTGCCCTCGTAGTAGGCGAAGTCCGGGTTGCTGCCCTCGACGAGCCGGACGTTCACCACCGAGCTGTTCCATATCTGGGTGGAGCGGGCGATCTGGGTGCGGAAGGTCGGCGCGTTGGCGGCGCTGTAGACGACGGTGACGGCGGTCGCGCCGGGCGTGGCGGCCCGCTTCCTCGCGACCGACTTCACGACGGCCTCGAAGAAGGCCTGGTTGGCCTTGGCCTCCTCGGCCGAACCGGCGTACGCCACGGAGGCGTTGCCGGTGGTGCCGGTGGTGCCCGTGCCGACCGCTGCCGCCGGGGCCGCGCCGAGGGAAGCGGCGAGACCGAGACCGAGGGCGGCGGTCAGCACGGAGGTGAGGACCTTGGGGTGACGCATGGGGGGCTCCTCCTGTTGGTGTCGGAGAGAGTCTCGGGGGAGCCGGCCCGCGCGGGGATGATGCCAACCACCGATAGCTCCACCGCATCACGGGGCAGAGCTGCGTCAACTCCCTTGGAGTGAAAGGAGATTGACGGCTTCCGGGTGTCTGGTGCGACTCGGGGGAGCCGCCCTACCCTCGGGGGCATGGAGCTGGAGGTGAGACACCTGCGCGCGCTCTGCGCCATCGCGGACACGGGCAGCCTGCACAAGGCGGCCCGGCAACTGGGCATGAGCCAGCCCTCGCTGACCACCCAGCTGCGCCGGATCGAGAACTCCCTCGGCGCCGAGCTCTTCTCCCGCGGCCGCACCGGCTGCCGCCCCACTCCCCTCGGCCGCTCCCTGCTCAGCCGGGCCCGCCCGCTGGTCGCCGACATGGCCGCGCTCGTCACCGAGACCCGGGCCGCCGCCCGCGCCGACGGCCCCGGACTCCGCGTCGGCTCCACCGCCAGCCGGGCGCTCCCGGGCTGGCTGCGCCGGCTCCGGCAGCGGCTGCCCGGCACCGAGGTCGGCCTCCGGGTGGACGTCTCCGCCAACGCGCTGCTGCGCACGGTCGCCACCGGACAGCTCGACGTGGCCTTCGTGCACGAGGTGGAGGGCTGCCCCCTGCGGGTCCCCGAGGGGCTCACGGGCCGGGTCCTGGTCGCCCGCGAACCCCAGTTCATCTCCATGGCCCACGACCACCCGGCCGCGGCCGGACCCGTCGTGGACCTCGCCGACCTCGCCGCCGACCACTGGATGGTCGACCCGACCGTCGACGGCGAATGGGACGGCCTCCGGCGGGTCCTCGGCGCCGCCGGCATCGACCCGCCCCTGCTGCACGGCGACTACCACACGGCCGCCTCGCTCATCGTCCTCGGCGAGGCCGTCGCCCCCTGCCAGCCCACCTCGGGCCCGCGCGAGGACATGGCCATCCGGCCCCTGCGCGGCGACCCGCTGGGCGTCCGGCTCCTGCTGTACGCGCGCCCGGGCGCGCCCTTGGACGTGCTGTACGCGGAACTCGCGGCGGCCTACCGGGAGGTGGCCCTGCGTGCGGCCCCGTACCGCGAGTGGCTCCGCCGCCAGGGCGCGACGGCCACCCTGTCGGTGGGGCCGTGCATGATGACCGCATGAGCGAAGATCCCGGCCGGACAGAGGTGCGCCACGCACGCCCGGAAGACCTGCCCCGCGTCGTCGAGCTGATCACCGAACACGCGGCGTACGAGAAGGCCGCGCCCCCGGCCCCCGGCCTCGCGGACCGCCTCGCCGGCCTCCTCTTCGGCCCCGGGCGCCCCCGCCTCCGCTGCTTCGTCGCCGCCCTCCCCGACGGCACCCTCGCGGGCTACGCCACCTGTGCCCCGGAGCTCTCCACCTGGGACGGCACGGAGTACCTCCACATGGACTGCCTCTACCTCACGGAGACCTCCCGCGGCCACGGCCTCGGCCCCCTCCTGATGGCGGCGCTCCGTGCCGAGGCCCGCGCCCTCGGCCTCCCGGAACTCCAGTGGCAGACCCCCGTCTGGAACGAGGACGCGATCCGCTTCTATGACCGCCTGGGCGCCACCTCGAAGGAGAAGCGCCGCTACACGTGGCCGACGGAGGCGTGGAAGCGGCCGACGGAGGCGTAGAAGCACCGAAGGGGTACGACCGCCGAGCGGTCGTACCCCTCCGGGTGGGGATCGGAAGGTCAGGCCTTCTTCGTCTCCCAGAAGATGCGGTCGATCTCGGCGATGAGCTCCAGCGCCTTCTCGCCCGTCTTCGGGTCCGTCGACGCCTTGGCGGCCGAGAGGGCCTTCAGGGTGTCGTTGACCAGCTGGTTGAGCTCGGGGTACTTCTCGAAGTGCGGGGCCTTGAAGTAGTCGCTCCAGAGCACCGAGACGTGGTGCTTGGCGAGCTCGGCGCGCTGCTCCTTGATGACCGTGGCGCGCGCGCGGAAGTGCGGGTCGTCGTTGGCCAGGTACTTCTCCTGGACAGCCTTGACGGACTCGGCCTCGATGCGGGCCTGGGCCGGGTCGTACACGCCGCACGGGAGGTCGCAGTGGGCGCTGACCTTCACCTTGGGGGCAAACAGGCGGGAGAGCATTGAGCCGTCCTTCCTCGTGATCGTCTTCTCAGGTGGGACATTACTCGGTGAGAAGGGCGTTTTCGCGGGCGCCCCCTGGGGCTTAGGTCAAAAGTCCAGGGTCACCATGGGACTCGTGTACGAGTGGACGAGTCGACGCAGGAGCGGACCGGGAGGTGCCGGATGACGGGAGAGGGGCGGGAGAGGGTGGCCGAGACCGGTGCACCGTTCGGGATCGCCGAAGTGACGGGGGTGTCGATGGTGCCCACGCTGTTGCACGGTGACCAGCTGCTCGTGCAGTACGGGGCGCGTCTGCGGGCCGGGTGCGTGGCCGTGCTGCGGCATCCGCTCCAGCAGGATCTGCTCATCGTGAAGCGGCTGATCGAGCGACGTGACGGCGGCTGGTGGGTGCTCGGTGACAATCCGGACGCCGAGGGGGACAGCCGGGTCTTCGGGGCCGTACCGCCCGAACTGGTTCTCGGGCGGGTGCGGGCGCGGTACCGGCCGGTGACGCCGGGGCGTCAGCGTTCGCCGGGTGTGATGCTCTCCTGGCTGGTCTCCTCCGTGAGGCCCGTGTGGTCGGTCCGCTCGGCCTCCAGGCGTTTGCGGGCCCGGTAGGCGGCCACGTTGGCGCGGGTCGCGCAGCGGTCCGAGCAGTAGCGGCGGGAGCGGTTGGTGGAGGTGTCCAGGTAGGCGTTGCGGCAGGGCGGCGCCTGGCAGAGGCCGAGCCGGTCCGCGCCGAACTCCGTCAGGTGGAAGGCGAGGCCCATCGCGGAGATCGCGGCGTAGCCCGTGGTCGCGTTCGAGGAGTGGTCGGCGAGGTGCATGTGCCACCGGGGGCGGCCCTCCTCGTCGAGGGTGTCGTGGCCGGAGATCTGCGGGCTGACGGGGAACTCCAGGAGGAGCGAGTTCAGCAGGTCCACCGCCCCCGTGTGGTCGCCCTCGTCGGCCGCGGCGAAGACCGCGCGCAGCCGGGCCCGCACCGTGCGGAAGCGCGGCAGGTCCGCCTCCGTGACCCGCCGGGCCATCTGGGTGGCGGGGCCGAAGAGGTCCCGGAGCACCTCGACGGAGGTCAGCGTGTCCTTGTTGCGGGCCGGCTCCTCGGTGTTGACCAGACGTACGGCGAAATCCGAGTAATGGGCCAGTTCCACTTGTAGTCCTTACTTCGGGGGGCTAGTGTCCCGGTCGGAAGGGGTAACGCCTGTTTCCCCTTCGAGGGTATTACGAACGCGGGGAGGAACGACCATGACCGGAACCGACTGGGCGGCCTGGCAGCAGAGCTGGGACCGTCAGCAGGAGTGGTACATGCCGGACCGGGAGGAACGGTTCCGCGTGATGCTCGACATGGTCGAGGCACTGGTGGGGCCGAAGCCCCGCGTCCTCGACCTCGCGTGCGGTACGGGGAGTATCACGAACCGGCTGCTCCGGAGGTTCCCCGACGCCACCAGTGTCGGCGTCGACCTCGATCCGGCCCTCCTCGCCATAGCCGAAGGCTCCTTCGCCGGCGACGAGCGCGTCACCTTCGTCACCGCCGACCTCAAGGACCCCTCGTGGGTCGCGAGCCTGCCGTACGACTCGTACGACGCCGTCCTCACCGCCACCGCCCTCCACTGGCTCCACAGGGAGCCCCTGACGGCCCTCTACGGACAGCTCGCCGGCCTCGTCCGCGACGACGGCGTCTTCATGAACGCCGACCACATGATCGACGAGACCGCGCCCCGCATCAACGCCGCCGAGCGCGCCCAGCGGCACGCCCGCATGGACCGGGAGAAGGCCTCCGGGGTCCTCGACTGGGCCGACTGGTGGGCCGTCGCCGCCAAGGACCCGGTCCTCGCCGAGCCCACCGCCCGCCGCTTCGAGATATACGGCGAGCACGCCGACGGCGACGCGCCCTCCGCCCACTGGCACGCCGAGACCCTCCGCGCCGCCGGCTTCGGCGAGGCCCGGACGGTCTGGGCCTCGCCCTGCGACACGCTGGTGCTCGCCGTGAAGTAGCCGCGGTGCGCGAAAGGGGCGGTACGGATCGCCCGTACCGCCCCTCTTCGTGCGTCTTACAGCACCTTCGACAGGAACGCCTTCGTCCGGTCCTGCTGCGGGTTGCCCAGGACGTCCCGCGGGTTGCCCGACTCGACCACCACGCCGCCGTCCATGAAGACCAGCGAGTCGCCGACCTCCCGGGCGAAGCCCATCTCGTGCGTGACGACGATCATCGTCATGCCCGACTCGGCCAGGTCCCGCATGACGTCGAGGACGTCACCCACGAGCTCCGGGTCGAGCGCCGAGGTCGGCTCGTCGAAGAGCATCAGCTTCGGCTCCATCGCCAGCGCGCGGGCGATGGCCACGCGCTGCTGCTGGCCGCCGGAGAGCTGGGACGGGTAGTTCCCCGTCTTGTCCCGCAGGCCGACCCGGTCGAGCAGGCGCTCGGCCCGCTCGCGCGCCACCGCCTTGGACTCGCCCTTCACCTGGATGGGCGCCTCCATGACGTTGGCCAGGGCCGTCATGTGCGGGAAGAGGTTGAAGCGCTGGAAGACCATGCCGATGTCACGGCGCTGGACCGCGACCTCGCTGTCCTTCAGCTCGTAGAGCTTGTCGCCCTTCTGCTTGTAGCCGACCAGCTCGCCGTCGACCGAGAGCCGGCCGCCGTCGATGCGCTCCAGGTGGTTGATGCAGCGCAGGAAGGTCGACTTGCCGGAGCCGGAGGGGCCGACGAGGCAGAAGACCTCGCCGTTCTGCACTTCGAGGTCGATGCCGCGGAGGATGTGGGCGGCGCCGTACGACTTGTGGACGCCCTCCGCCTTGACCATGGGCTGGCCGGTCATGCCGATGCCTCCGGGGAACGCTTGAACGTGGTCAGGTTCGTCTTGACCCGCTGCCACGGGGTGGGCGGCAGGTTGCGCGTCGAACCGCGCGCGAAACGCCGCTCCAGGTAGTACTGGCCCACGCTGAACACGCTGGTCAGCGCCAGGTACCAGATGGAGGCGACGAACAGCATCTCCATCACGGCGCCGGCCGTGTTGCCGATGTTCGACGAGGCGCGCAGCAGTTCGGTGTACTGCACGGCCGAGACCAGGGACGAGGTCTTCAGCATGTTGATGAACTCGTTGCCCGTCGGCGGCACGATCACCCGCATGGCCTGCGGGAGCACGATGCGGCCCATGGTCTTCGTCTGGGACATGCCCAGCGCGTGCGCCGCCTCGGTCTGGCCCTCGTCGACCGACTGGATGCCGGCGCGGACGATCTCCGCCATGTAGGCGCCCTCGTTCAGGCCGAGGCCGAGCAGGGCCACCATGAACGGCGTCATGACGTCCACGGTCTCGTTCTTGTAGATCGGCCCGAGGTTGATGTACTGGAAGATCAGCGACAGGTTGAACCAGACGAGCAGCTGGACGTAGACCGGGGTGCCGCGGAAGAACCAGATGTAGAGCCAGGCGACCGCGCCGGTCACCGGGTTCTTGGAGAGCCGCATCACGGCGAAGATGATGCCGAGGACGAGGCCCAGCGCCATGGACGCGATGCTGATGATGATGGTGTTCCACATGCCGTCGATGACGGAGGGGTCGAACACCTTGTCCCACACCGTGTCCCAGACGACGTCGCCCTGGGAGAAGGCGTAGACGAGCCACCCGAGGAGGACGACGACCACGACACCGCTGACCCAGCGGCCGTAGTGGCGCACGGGGATGGCCTTGATCGCCTCGTACGGGACGCCCGGGGGGGTGGGCCCGGCCGGAGCGGCGGCCGGGTCCTTGCTGATCTTGTCAGTCATGACGACTGCCCTTCAGTGGTACGAGGAGAGGTCACTTGCCGGCGTTGATCGTGGCCGACTTGACCGCGCTGTCCTCGACGTCCCACTTCTTCAGGACCTCGGCGTAGGAGCCGTCCTTGATGATCGCGTCGAGCGCCTCCTTGACGGCGTCGCGCAGCTGGGTGTTCTCCTTCGAGACGCCGATGCCGAAGAGGCCGACGTCGCTCTGGCTGCCGACGACCTCGAAGTCGTTGCCGCCGCCCGAGGTCTTCGCGATGTACGCGGCGACCGGGTAGTCGTTCAGGTCGGCGACCGCGCCGCCCGCCTTCACGCGGGTCTGGGCCTCGGCGTCGGTGTCGAAGGCCTGGATGGTCAGCTTCTTGTCGCCGCACTTGGCGGCCTGCGCCTTGAAGGTGTCCTCGTAGATCGTGCCGCGCTGGACGGCGACGGTCTTGCCGCAGAGGTCGTCGAGGGAGTTGACGCCCTGCGGGTTGCCCTTCTTGACCAGCAGGGAGACGCCGGAGCTGAAGTAGTCGACGAAGTCGATGCCCTTGCCGATCTTCTTCCCGTTGTCGTCCAGGCCCTCCTGGCGCTTCTTGTTGTCCGTCATCGAGGACATGATCAGCTGCTGGCGGCCGGTGTAGATCGAGGTGATCAGGCCGTCGAAGGTGCCCGAGACGAACTCGAGCTTGACGCCGAGCTGCTTGCTGAGGGCCTCGCCGAGGTCCGGGTCGACACCGACGATCTTGCCGCCCTCGGTGAACTCCATCGGGGCGTACGAGGCGTCCGTGCCGACCTTGATGACACCCGACTTCTGGATGTCGGCGGGGAGCTTCGAGAAGAGCGGAGCCTTGCTCGCGGCGGCGGAGGAGGAGCCGCCCTCCTTGGTGCTGCCGCCCTCGGTCTGGTCGCCACAGGCGGTCAGCAGCATCGAGCCGGCGACCGCGATGGCGGCGACCGCGGCAAGACGGGACGTGCGGGTCTTGGCGGTCGTACAGCGCGTGGAGCGTGCGGTCATGGTCGGGTTCCTCCGGCGTGTGAAGTGCTGCCAGGTGGTCGCGTACGTACCTTCGAGTGTCGCGACCTCGTGTGATTACGGCATCTTGCCATTCGGACTGCCACAAACCGACGGCCTCGGATGTCAAAATCGGGTAACAGGTGACCCCGAAATCCCGACAGGCCGGTACATCAGGGCCGGATCTTCTGCGGAATCCCTCCCCCGTCACCGGAAAATCTGCGGTTCATCTCGCCATTCGGACGAGCGGAAGGCCGCCAATCGGGTGGCGGGACCATCTATCGGGACATCGGGTGACGTGTCGTCTCCTATCCACGTGCGGATGCACTCGGTATGAGTCGCGTCACCGAACGGATATGAACTCGTCTGCGGTGCCGTCCGTCCGGTAAGAAGGATCCTTACACCCCTCATCCGGGGCTCAGGGCGCGTTGTGCGGCGCGCCCGCGCGGCTGCCAGACACGGCGGCCGCGGGACCCGCCCACCGCTCCACACCAGGAGCGGCCCACCCTCAAATGAAGCAGACTTAAGGGGTCAACCCAATGGCAGCGGAGATCGTCAATCCTCGCAACGACAGTGGTACGGATGGAGCTCCCGAGGAGCCCTTCGATCCTGTCTTCGCCCTTCACCGGGGCGGCAAGATGGCCGTGCAGGCCACCGTTCCCCTCCGGGACAAGGACGACCTGTCCCTCGCGTACACGCCCGGCGTCGCCAAGGTGTGCACCGCGATCGCGGAGCAGCCCGAGCTGGTCAACGACTACACCTGGAAGTCCCAGGTCGTCGCCGTCGTGACCGACGGCACGGCGGTGCTCGGCCTCGGCGACATCGGCCCGGAGGCCTCCCTCCCGGTCATGGAGGGGAAGGCCATCCTCTTCAAGCAGTTCGGCGGCGTGGACGCGGTCCCGATCGCCCTGGCCACCACCGACACCGACGAGATCGTCGAGACCGTCGTCCGGCTCGCCCCGTCCTTCGGCGGCGTGAACCTGGAGGACATCTCGGCCCCGCGGTGCTTCGAGATCGAGCGCAAGCTCCAGGAGCGCCTCGACATCCCGGTCTTCCACGACGACCAGCACGGCACCGCGATCGTCACCCTCGCCGCCCTGCGCAACGCGGCGAAGCTGACCGGCCGGACCCTCGGCGACCTGCGCGGTGTCATCTCCGGCGCCGGTGCGGCCGGCGTGGCCATCGCGAAGTTCCTCCTGGAGGCCGGCCTCGGCGACGTCTGCGTCGCCGACCGCAAGGGCATCGTCAGCCGCGACCGCGAGGACCTCACGGACGTCAAGCGCGAGATCGCGGAGCTCACCAACAAGGCGGGCCTCAGCGGCTCCCTGGAGAGCGCCCTGGCCGGCGCGGACGTCTTCATCGGCGTCTCCGGCGGTACGGTCCCCGAGGCGGCCGTCGCCGCCATGGCCCCGAACGCCTTCGTGTTCGCCATGGCCAACCCGAACCCCGAGGTCCACCCCGACGTCGCGCACAAGTACGCGGCCGTCGTGGCGACCGGCCGTTCGGACTACCCGAACCAGATCAACAACGTCCTCGCGTTCCCCGGCATCTTCGCCGGCGCGCTCCAGGTCCGGGCCTCCCGGATCACCGAGGGCATGAAGATCGCCGCGGCCAACGCCATCGCGGACGTGGTCGGCGACCAGCTCGCCGCCGACTGCGTGATCCCGTCGCCGTTCGACGAGCGGGTCGCCCCTGCCGTCGCGGCCGCGGTCGCCGCCGCCGCCCGCGCCGAGGGCGTCGCCCGCCGCTGACGCCCCACCCGGCCGCGCGGTCACCGCTGCCGCGCCCCGGCCACGCCGAAGGGCCCCGTTCCGCACGCCGGGACGGGGCCCTTCGGCGTGCGGGGCGCACGGCAGAAGGGGGCGCCGGCGCGCTCTGTCCAGGCGACAGGGGTCACACGGGTGCGTGGTTCCGTCGCCCACCGGCGGCGGCCTAGGGTCGGGGCCATGTTCGCTGCCTACGCTGCCCGAATCGACCGCGACCAGCCCCTGAACGGCCTCGAATTGGGCGAACGTCCCGAACCCGAGGCGCGGCCCGGGTGGACCACCGTCACCGTCAAGGCCGCCTCGCTCAACCACCACGACCTGTGGTCGCTGCGCGGGGTCGGCCTGCCCGAGGAGAAGCTGCCGATGATCCTCGGCTGCGACGCCGCCGGCATCGACGAGGACGGCAACGAGGTCGTCCTGCACTCCGTCATCGGCCAGACGGGCCACGGTGTCGGCCCCGACGAGCCCCGGTCCATCCTCACCGAGCGCTACCAGGGCACCTTCGCCGAGCGGGTGACCGTCCCCAGCTGGAACGTGCTGCGCAAGCCGAAGGAGCTGTCCTTCGAGGAGGCCGCCTGCCTCCCCACCGCCTGGCTGACCGCCTACCGCATGCTCTTCACCAACGCCGGCGTGCGGCCCGGCGACTCCGTGCTCGTGCAGGGCGCGGGCGGCGGCGTCGCCACCGCCGCGATCGCCCTCGGCAAGGCGGCCGGCCTGCGGGTCTTCGCCACCAGCCGCGACGAGGCCAAGCGGAAGCGGGCCGTCGAGCTCGGCGCCGTCGAGGCGTACGAGCCGGGGGCACGGCTCCCGCAGCGCGTGGACGCCGTCATCGAGACCGTCGGCGCCGCCACCTGGTCGCACTCGGTCAAGTCGCTGCGGCCCGGCGGCACGCTCGTCATCTCGGGCGCCACGAGCGGTGACCGACCCTCGCACGCCGAGCTGACCCGGATCTTCTTCCTGGAGCTGAAGGTCGTCGGCTCGACGATGGGCTCCAAGGACGAGCTGGAGGACCTTCTGTCGTTCTGCGCGGCGACGGGCCTGCGGCCGGTGATCGACGAGGTGCTGCCGCTGGACCGGGCGCGGGAGGGCTTCGAGAAGATGGCCTCCGGCGAGCTCTTCGGAAAGATCGTCCTGAAGACCTCGTGACGACCCCTTGATGACTCGTCAGTACTGCTGATGGGATCTCCGGCACGCGAAACGTGAACATCTCTCACTTCCTCGTGCCGGAGGTCTTCCTTGCTGCGAACGCGAACCACCCTCGCGGCGACCCTCGTCGTCGCCGCCCTGCTCGCCCCGACGGCCGCCCACGCGGAGCCGGCGGAAACCGGCATACCCGCCCTCACCGACGAGCACGGCCGGGTGCTCACCCTGCGCGGCTGGAACGTCGAGGACAAGGCCAACCGGGGCGACGCCGCCCTCTCCGCGATCACCGAGAAGCACTTCCGCGACCTGCGGGCCAAGGGCTTCGGCTTCGCCCGCCTGCTCGTCTTCTGGGACGACCTGGAGCCCCGCCCGGGCCGGTACAGCCAGGCCTACCTGCGGAAGATCGAACGCATCCTGGACTGGGCCGGGAAGTACGACGTCAAGGTCCTCGTCGACGCCCACCAGGACGTCTTCGGACCCGCCTTCGGCCACCGGGGCGTGCCGGCCTGGGCGACCAGGACCGACGGGCTGCCCTTCACCCCGCACCCGGACGACTGGTTCTCCGAGTACTTCGAGCCCGCCGTCCAGCGGGCCTTCACCCACCTGTACGAGGACGAGGACCTGAGGCGCGCCCAGGCCCGCATGTGGCGGGTGCTCGCCGACCGCTTCGCCGACCACCCGGCGGTGCTCGGCTACGACCTCATCAACGAGCCGATGGGCGAGCTGCGGGAGGGCGAGGACCTGCCGACGGCGGCCCGGCGCATCGAACGGGACCAGCTCACCCCCATGTACAACCGCCTCGCGGACGCGGTCCGTTCGGCCGACCGGGACGCCTGGGTCTTCGTCGAGCCGACCCCGATCGTCGGCGAGGGCGTGCCCACCGGACTGGGCAGGATCGACGACCCGAAGATCGTCTACGCCCCGCACTTCTACAACACCGGCATGGAGGCGGGCGCCGACTACGACCCCGCCGCCGGCTGGATCGAGAGCTACGAGCAGGCCGTCACCCTGTACCCCAAGGAGTACGAGGTGCCCGTGGTGGTGGGGGAGTGGGGGCCGCTCAACAACTCCCTGCCGAACATGAACCGCTTCTACCGCGAGGCCATGGCCTCCCTCGGGCGCTACACCTCCGGCTGGGCTGGCTACGTGTGGTGCTACGGCGGCGGCTACTGCGCGGTGGACGGCGCCGGCGCCTTCCGCACGAACAAGGAGCTGACCGCCGAGCCGTACGCGGAGGCGGTCGCGGGCACGGTCCGCTCCGCCGCGTACGACTCCGGGTCCGGTGTCTACCGCCTGTCCTACGACGCGGCCGGCCGGCGGGGCCCCCGCGTCACCGAGCTCTCCCTCCCGCCCGGCGACTGGGGGGTCACCGCCCGCGGCGCCGCGCTGGTCCTCCGCAAGGACCGCGGCAGGGCCTGGATCCTCGCGACCCCCGGCGCCCGGGTGACGGTCACTGTCACCCGGGGCTGAGACGGCCGGGGCGGGGCCGGTCGGCCCGTGCCGGTCCTTCCGGCCCGGTCCGCAGGGCGCCCCCGGTGCTCGCCGGGGTGGCTCTCGGCGCTCGCGCCCCTCAAGTCGCCGCCGGGCGCCCCCTCAGCCCTTTCGCTCCGGGTGGAGCAGGGTCGTGATCCGGGTCGCCGCCGTGGACAAGTGGCGTCGGGCTTCCGTGAGTTGGTCCTCCGACACCCCGTGGTCGCGGGCCGCGTCACGGACTTCGTCGCGGAAGCGGTCGAGGAGGCGGTCGAGGTCGCGGGCCGGGTCGCCCGAGCTCGTCGTGTCCCGCGCCCACTCCGGTGCCTCGTCGGCCGGGGTCTTCGCGAGCGGCGGCTCCGGCGACGCGGCCTTCGGGTGGGCCGTGCCCGCCACCAGGTCGCCGAGCTGGGCCGTGATGCCCGAGATCCCCTCCCAGACCCCCTTGGGCCAGTCGCCCCGTGAGAACCGGTCCTGAACCTCCTCCTGCACCTGCTGGGCGATCCGCTGGAACTCCTTCGCCTGGCGGCGCGCCGAACGAGCCTCCTCGCGGGCCTCGCGGGCCTGCTCCTTCCACTCCTGTCTGACCCGGCGCAGCTCCTCCTTGGCCTCGGCGAACGAGGGGGGATCCACCGCGCGGGTCCGGCCCGCGGCCGCGCGCATCTCGCTGCGCACCCGGCCGGCCGCGCCCCGCACGTCGTCGCGGATCTCCGCCGCCAGCTCCGAGACCGACTCGCGGATCTCCCGCTCCAGGTCGTCCAGTTCGGCCCCGCGCCCGGCCAGCTCGGCGCGGCCGGCGTCGGTGATCGAGTAGACCTTGCGGCCCCCCTCACTGGCATGGGTGACGAGCCCCTCGGCCTCCAGCTTGGCGAGGCGCGGATAGACCGTGCCCGCCGAGGGCGCGTACAGCCCCTGGAAGCGCTCCTCCAGGAGCCGGATCACCTCGTACCCGTGGCGCGGGGCCTCGTCGAGCAGCTTGAGGAGGTAGAGGCGGAGGCGTCCGTGGGCGAAGACGGGCGGCATGTCAGAGCACCTTTCCGGTCGCGGAGGGGGCGGACGAGGGGGCGGCGTCGCCGTCCTCCCCGGACTCGGGGCGGCGGAGCAGGGCGATGGAGCCGGAGATGGTGGTCGCCTTGAGCGTCCCCCGGCCCGAGCCGAGGGTGCCGGTGATGGACTTGGCGCCCCACTGGCCTCCCACCCGCAGGTCCTCGAAGGCGTTCGACACGGCGCCGCTCGTGGTGCTCGCCTCCACCCGGGCGTCGGCCGGGTGCGGAAGCCGGATGGCGACCTCGCCGGAGACGCTGGTGAGCCGGATGTCGGCGGGCGGTCCGTCGAGCCGGGCCGGGTCGAGGTCGATGACCATGTCGCCGCTGACCGTGTCGGCCTTCACGGAGGAGCCCGCGCCCTCGATCACCGTCACGTCCCCGGTCACGGAGTTGACGCGCAGCGCGCCGGTGACCGACTGGGCCTCCAGGTTCCCCGAGACGGTCTCGGCCCGGACCGGGCCGGAGAGTCCGAGGAGGGTGGTGTCGCCCGTGACGCCGCGCACCTCCGTACGCCCTCTGATCCCCGTGACGACCGCCTCGGCGCCGACCACGCCCACCTCGACGTCGACGCCCGCCGGGACGGCGACGGAGACGACGGCCCGGCGCCGGTACTCCTTGCGCTCGAACCACTTGAGGATGCTCTTCCACTGCAGGTCCTCGTAGGTCACGGTCAGCGTGGAGCCGTCCTGCGTCACGACCAGCGGCGGGCCCTCGATCTCGGAGACCTCCAGGCGGACGGAACTCTCGTCCGTCCCCACCACGTTCACCGTGCCGTTGACGATGCGGACCTGCAGCAGCGTCACGGGGTCGGCCGGAGCCAGCTTCGTCGGCTCGGTGACGGACCACTCTGTCATGGTGCTGACCTCCCGTGTCGGCAACGCAACATATCGCGTCTCTCGATAGACACGATATATCGCGGCCTTGCGAAGTCAACCCTGACTCATCCCTGACAGGGGAGGGGGGAATCTCCGTCGTATGCGGACAAATTGCCCTAGCGTGGGGCCATGAACGCGACATCCGGACCACAGTCCGTCGGAGCCCTGCTGCTCTGCCGCGGTGAGCCGCCGGAGGTCCGGCCGCCGGCCCTGCTCCTCCGGGAACAGCTGCTCCTCGCCCCCGCGGGCGCCGAGTGGACCGTGCTCGTACCGGAGGGGAAGCCCTGGCTGCGCGGCGGGGAGTCCGTCGAGCGGGTCGTCACCGGCTGGGCCACCGCCCTCGCCGTCCCGGCCGGCGGCCGGCCCGTCGTCGCGCTCTGGTGGGACCGCGACCGCGCCGGTCTCACGCTCGCCGCCGGCTTCCGCCGCACGGTCGGCTACACCTGGCTCGCGGACGGCACACCCGTCGGAGAGGACGAGGCCATGCGCACCTTCGCCGCCCGGCTCGCCCTCGATCCCGTCCTGGACGTGCAGGCCCTCCAACCGCTCACCGAGCCCGACCCGGACGCCGACGCCCACACCCGTCTCATCGGCGTCGTCGCCGTCCTCGCCCGTGCCGGACTCGCCCTGCCCGCCGGACTCGTCCCCGGCCAGAGCGCCGACCGGCTCCGCTCCGCCGCCCTCGACCAGGGCGCCGAGCAGCTCGAACGGCACGGCCTGCCCGATGTCCTGCGCGCGGAGCTCGACGTGGTGGAGAGCGGCCCCCTCGGCCCGTACCTGCGCGGCCCCAAGGCGCGCGTCCTGGGCGGGGCGCAGCTCCTCGCGGGGATGCCGCTGCTGCTCTGGGGCGCCGCCCGGCGCAACGGCGGCTGGGCGACGGCCGGCGCGCTGCTCGTCGCGCACGGCGCGCTCGGGCTCGCCTACGACCGGCTGCGGGAGCGGTGACCGGGCCCCCGGTCCCGCAGCCGGGCGGGCTTCCTACTCGTCGTCGTCCTCGTCGTCGTCCAGACGGGCCAGCCAGGTCGCGAGGCGCTCGACCGGCACCTCGAAGTCGGGGTTGAGGTCGACGAACGTCCGCAGCTGCTCGGCGAGCCACTCGAAGGTGACCTCCTCCTCGCCGCGCCGCTTCTCCAGTTCCTCGATGCCACGGTCGGTGAAGTACATGCGATCAGGATAGGCCGTACCCCTCACGTCCCCTGTCGCCCGTCAGTCCCACCGATTAGCCTTCTGGATCCAACATCGCTTCGGGGAGCGGGGGCCGCTGTGGCACACGGGATCGCTCGGATTCGACTGGACGACGGCACGCCCGTGTGGGCGCGGGTCGGCGACGTGGAGGAGCTCGGCCGGGGCGGCTTCCAGGACACCGGCGTCAGGGACCGGGTCGTCTCGATGGCCGGCGGGCTCACGGACGTGGTGCGCGGCGTCGTCGGCTCCCTGCGCGCGGGCCTCGACCCCCAGGGGCCGGTGGAGGTCGCCGTCAGCTTCGGCATCGAACTCTCGGCGCAGTCCGGAAAGGTCATCGGCGTCCTCGCGGACGGCGCGGGCAAGGCCTCCGTCAACGTCTCCCTCACCTGGACGGAACCGGGCCCGGCGGCCGGGCGTGCGGCGGAGTCCGCGCCCGGCTCCGCCGAGCCGGCGGCCGCGGAACAGCGGTCGGGCATCGTCCCGCAGCGGCGCCCGGCGGCCGATGGCACCGCATGAGCGCCTTCGACGCTCTCGTGCGCCCCGCACTCGTACGCATCGGCGCTCCCGACGGCGGGTATGACCCGCACGGCGACCGGTTCTGGGGCACCGGCTTCTTCATCGCCCCGGGCTGGGTGCTGACGTGTGCCCATGTCGTGGCCGAGGGGGGTGGCGAGGTGTGGAGGAAAGAGCCGGCCGTCGGCATCACCTGGCAGGACGGCAGGACCGCGCGCCGGTCCGTCGGCACGGTGGTCCTCGCCCTGCCCGAGCCCGGCGACACCGGCGAACGCCACGAGCCCTGGGGGTTCCCCGACGTCGCGCTCGTGCGCGTGCCCGGCACGCGCAAGGCCTCCTGCGTCCTGCTCGCCGAGCGCCCTCCGGCCCGGACCACCGAGGTCGGCCTGCACGGCTGGTCACGGGAGACCGGGGAGCTGGGCATCCGTCAGGTGCACGGCAGGCTCAGCGGCGTCGACGCCGGCGCCCTCGTCACGAAGGGGGTGCTGCCCGTCGAGGGCTGCTCCGGCGGCCCCGTCGTCGACGACCTCCAGGGCGCCGTGATCGGCTTCAACAAGGGACGCTGGTCCGACCAGGGCGCCCTCGTCCCCCTCACCGCCCTGCGCCGCCTGCACGACGCTCCGGGGGGCGGGTTCTGGGCCGAGGCCCTGCGTGACCACGACCGTCACCACCTCGACCACTACCTCCAGTCGCTGGAGGACGGATCCGACTGGACGCGCGCGCAGGAGCGGCTCGGCGGCCCGCACCCGCTGAGCCCGAACCTGCGGACCAGACTGCGGGGACAGCTCGCCGCGCTGCCCCCGCCGATCAACCCCGGCGAGATCATGGACCTCGTCGACCGGGTCAAGGCCTGGATCAGGAACACCACCACCCCGGACGCGTTCGAGGACGACCCGCGCACGTGGAGCGAGGGCGCCGCCCAGCTGTACGGGCTGCGCGCGCCCGACCGCAGCGATCCGGGGGACCCCGGCCTCGACGCCGTGCTCCTGTACGCGGCCCACGTCGTCCGGCGGGTCTCCGGGCGGCCCGGCGGGCTGGGCGACGCGGCCGCCTTCCGGAGCTGGCTCATCGACCGGGCCGCCGACGCGGGCCCGTACCTCCGCCGGGAGATCGACGGCCTGATCGGCTCGGGCCGCTCGGCGGCCTCCGGCACCGTCCGCGAGCGCCGGGCACGCGCGGACGTGCTCCTGGAGATCGACACGCCCCGCTGGGACCGGCGCTACCCCTGGCGGGTGAAGCTGCTCCGCGACGGGCACATGGTCACCCCGCTCAAGGGCGACGACCGCGGCGTCGAGCGGGCCCGGCTCAAGGAGACCTTGCGCGGGCCGCTCGCCGAGGCCCTCCGGCTCGGCGACAACGGACCGTACCTGGCCTCCGTGGAGGCGGTGCTGCCGCGCGAGCTCTTCGACGAGCCGCTCGACACCTGGCGGCTCGAACCTCCGCAGGGCCCCGACGAGGAGTGGGGGGCCGTCACCCTCGGGCAGCGCCGCATCGTGGTCATCCGGGACGCCCGGCGCCACGGCAAGGAGCCGTCGCCCGAGTGGCGGGAGCGCTGGGAGGCCGGGAAACGGGGACCGCTGCGCGCGGCCCCGCTGCGCGCCGAGGTGCCCGGCGCGGGCCCGGACGCCCACACCCCGCGCGTGCGCCGGGAGACCTGGGCGGAGACGTACGACCGGCTCCGGGAGGCCGAGGGCGGCACCGTTCCCGTCTTCTGCGGCCCGGTGGGCAGCGGCGACGGACTCATGGCGATGAACGCGGCCCTGACCGCCGGCCATCCGCTGGCCCTCTGGCGGACCGGCGCCCACGACCACACCGACTGCGCGGCCTTCCACGTGGAGGCGGACTGGATGCTCGCGGACGCGCGCACGGCCCCAGGGCTCGGCGAGCCCGTCCGTTCCCTGCGCGCCCTGGTGCCGGAGCGGGCCGACCTCGCCTGGGCCGAGACCATCGCCGTCCTGTACGACCCGCCCGACCGCCCGCCGCCCGCCGGCCGCCTGGAGGCCCCGACGCTGTTCGGCGAGGAGTACCCGTGACGGCGGCGGACCCCGCCTCGGGCCCGGGCCGGGCAGGTCCCGTGGCGGTGAGGGAGCGCGCCTCCGCCCCGGGTCGCCCACCGGCTCCGTCCCACCCCGTGCGCCCCATGGGTCCGGCGGCGTCCGGACCCGCGTCGGACGACCGGTTTGGGGGTCGGCAGGGGTGGCACCCGAGCAGTACGTTCGGAGGGCCCGGCCGGCACACCACAGCCAGAAGGAGTTCATGGTGAACGATTGGCGGATCTACCGTGGGGCCGGGCATCCGCACGACGAGATACGGCGCCTGCCCGCCCCGCCGCCCTGGCGCGACTTCTCGACGGGCGGCGCCGACGACACCCTGGCCGGCTCCGACCGCCGACTCGGCGTCAAGCGCAGACTCGTCCAGAACCACCACCCGCGGCCCGCGGAGACCGACGCGGTCAACGCCGCCCTGTACCTGCGGCGCCCGCTCCTCGTCACCGGCAACCCCGGCACCGGAAAGTCCACGCTCGCGCACGCCGTCGCCCACGAGCTGCGCCTCGGCCGCGTGCTGCGCTGGCCCATCGTCAGCCGCTCCACCCTCCAGGACGGCCTCTACCGCTACGACGCCATCGGCCGCCTCCAGGACGTCCAGCTGGAGCGTGCCCAGCCCGGCGCGACGGGCTCCGCCGCCGCGGCCCCGGCCGGCATCGGCTCGTACATCCGGCTCGGACCGCTCGGCACCGCGCTGCTCCCCTCCGAGCAGCCCCGGGTGCTGCTCATCGACGAGCTCGACAAGAGCGACCTCGACCTGCCCAACGACCTCCTGAACGCGCTGGAGGAGGGCGAGTTCGCCATCCCCGAGCTGGAGCGGCTCGCCGACCGGGAGCCCGTCGTCGAGGTGCTCAGCGACGACGGCCGCAAGGTGCCCGTGTACGGCGGCCGGATCCGCTGCACCACCTTCCCCTTCATCGTGCTCACCTCCAACGGCGAACGGGACTTCCCCGCCGCC
Organism: Streptomyces sp. NK15101; assembly: GCF_020400725.1. Classification (GTDB taxonomy): domain Bacteria; phylum Actinomycetota; class Actinomycetes; order Streptomycetales; family Streptomycetaceae; genus Streptomyces. Next base: position 35,313 of record NZ_JAINVG010000040.1, read on the forward strand.
CTGTTGCGCCGCTGCATCCGCCTGGAGCTCGAACCGCCCGGCGAGGAGCAGCTCGGCGCGATGATCGAGGCCCACCTGGGGGCCGAAGCCGTGGCGGGCGACGGCGAACAGGGCCTCGTCCAGCGGTTCCTGAACCGCGAGCCGGGCGAGGTCATCGCCACCGACCAGCTGCTCAACGCGCTCTACCTCACCCAGCACGCCTCCCGCGCCGAGCGGGTGACCAGGGAACGCATCGCGGACATGCTCATGCAGCCGCTCGATCAGCCGAGGTGATGACCGGATGCACCGGACGCGCCGGATGCCTCTGGAGGAGTTGACCCGCAGACTGCGGGCGGGCGGGGCGGACCCGTCCGCCGAGGCGGTCGCGGACGCGCTCTGGCTGTCCCAGTGGCTGCCGGAACCGGAGGCTCCTGATCCGGATGCGCCGTCCCGCGCGGACGGCGGAGGCACGGAGACCGTCCGGGCCACCGGCGAGGAGCGAGATCCGGCCAATCGGGAGGAGGCGCCCGCGCGTACGCCCGAGCGGCCGCCCCAGCGCACCGGAGGCCACGAGTCCGTCGCCCTCCACATGCGCTCCGGAGCGGCCCCGGCGGACGGAGCGCACGGCGGCGCGGGCGGGGGTGCGCGACGGGGCGCCGCCCTGCCCGTGCGCGCGCCCGGTGCCAACGCCCTGCCCGGACTCCTCGGCCTGCAGAAGGCCCTGCGCCCGCTGCGGGGGTACGCGCCCGCCCCGCCCCGCCCCGGCGAGGGCACCCTCGACGAGGAGGCCACCGCCGAACGCAGCGCCGCCGCGGGCATCCTGACACCCGTCCTGCGCCCGGCCGCCGGCCGCCGCCCCGACATCCAGCTCCTCATGGACACCGGCCCCGCCATGGTCGTCTGGGACCGCATGGTCGAGGAGCTCCGCCAGGCCTGCCAGCAGTCCGGCGCCTTCCGCGACGTCCAGGTCCACCGCCTGTACGACACCGGCGAAGGCCCCCCGCTCGTCACCACCACCTCCGGCGCCGACGGCCGGCCCCGGCTCCGCCCCGTCGACCAGCTCCACGACCCCACCGGACGCCGGCTCACCCTCGTCGTCAGCGACTGCGTCGGCCCCCTCTGGCAGCGCGGCGCCGCCCAGCGCTTCCTGCGCCAGTGGCCCCGCCACTCCCCGCTCGCCCTCGTCCAGCCGCTCCCGCCGCGCCTCTGGCCGCGCACCGCGCTCCCCGCCGAACCGGGCACCTTCCAGCGCTCCGCCCGCCCCGGGGGCCCCGCCGCCTTCCGCTCCGACGACGAACCCTGGGCGGTTCCCGACCCGGCCAGACAGGCCGTCCCCGTGCTCACCCCCACCCCCGAGGCCTTCGCCTCCTGGGCCCGGCTCCACACCGGCCACGGCGGCGACACCGTCCGCGGCTGGGCCGCCTGGCTCGCCCCCGAGCCGACGCGACCGCCGCCGCCCCGGACACCCCGCGCGCCGCGCGGAGAAGAGGAACTCCTGCGCGCCTTCCGGGCGGGTGCCTCCCCGGGGGCGCTCCGGCTCGCCGTCCACCTCGCGGCGGCCCCGCTCACCCTGCCCGTCATGCAGCTCGTCCAGCGCGCGATGCTGCCCGACACCGGGCCGATGGAGCTGGCCGAGGTCCTGCTCAGCGGACTCCTGCGCCGGCTTCCCGGCCCCGCCCCGTACCCCTGCTTCAGCTATCCGCCCGGCATCCAGCAGTTCCTCCTCGGCTCGCTCGATCCCGGCGCCGCCGCCCTCGTCCTCAAGCACTGCTCGGCCTACGTGGAGCGCAACTTCGGCCAGGGCACGCGCAACTTCCCGGCGCTCGCCGCCGCCCGGCTCGCCGGCCACGGCCCCGCCGCCGACGGCGAGGGCGGTCCCGGCCCCGTCACGGCGCCCGACGAGACCGACGAACCCACCGGGCCCGAGGGCGCCGAGGCGGAGCTCTTCGCCCGCATCCCCGCGCGCGTGCTCCGCTTCTACCACCCCGACCTCGTCACCCCCGACCCGCTCACCGAAGCCCGCCGCCTCCTCGACCAGGGACGCGCCCAGTCCGACCCCGCCCTCCTCTCCGCCGCCCGCGAGCGCGCCGAGGAGGCGCTGCCCACCGCGCCCGTCGAGGCCCGGGTCGTCCTCGGCCGCATCCTGTCCGCCGAGGCGGGCACCGGGGCCGCCCGGCGGTCCGGCACCCGCCGCGAGCTCCTCGCCCGGGCCGCCGACACCCTCGTCCACGCCGGGGAGCTGGCCCGGCCCGGAGACGACCACTGGGCCGAGGCCCGCCTCGAGCAGGCCGTCGTCCATCACGCCCTGTGGCAGGAGACCGAGGACCCGCGGCAGCTCGACGCCGCCCTCGCCGCGCTCGCCGGGGACGCGGACCAGTGGCCCCCGGCCGCCCGGCCCACCCTGCACCTGCGCCGGGGCCGGCTGCTCCTGGCGCGCGGCGACGGCGCCGCGGCGGCCGAGGAGCTCACCGCGGCCCTCGCCCTCGGGGAGAGCGCCGCCGCCCTGCTCGACCTCGCCGACGCCCTGCACCTCGCCGAGGCCGGACCGGACCGCGTCGCCCCCGTCCTCGACCGCGCGGAAGCCCTCCTCGGCGACGGCCGTGCCCTGCGGCTGCGCCACGCCGGCGCGCGCGCCCGCCTGTACGAGGCCGCCGGCGACGGGCCGGCCGCCGACGAGGCGTACGAGCGGGCCACCCTGCTCACCCCCGCCGAGGGCGAGCAGCGCGGACTGCTCCTGCTCACCTGGGGCGAGTCCCTGCTGCGCCGTGCCGCCGCCGGCACCGGGACCCGGCCGGTCGACCGCGCCGAGTCCGTGCTGCGCGAGGCCCTCACCTGTCTCCCCGCCGGCGCCGCCGCCCGCGAGCGGGCCCGGATCCTCATCGGCAGCGTGCTCGCCCTGCGCTTCGACCGGGCGGGCTTCCTGCCGGACCTGTACGAGAGCCGCCACCTCCTCGAAGAGGCCCTCCGTGCCACCCGCGACCCGGCGACCCGGGCGGGGATCCGGCTCCAGCTGGGCTGGGTGCAACTGCAGCTGAGCGAGGCCGCGCGGGACGGGCAGCTCGTCGGCGCCCTCACCGCCTTCCGGCACGCCGCCGACGACGCCCGCGCCGCCCACGGCGACACCCCCGGCACGATCACCCTGGCGCGGGCGCTCCACGCCCAGGGGGCGGTGCTGTACCTGATGGACCGCGTCGGCCACGCCGCGACCCTCCTGGAGCAGGCCGCCGAGCAGTGGCGACGCCTTGACGGCGTGCTGGTGGCGGTGGACTGGGCGGACGTGGAACGCACCCGGGCCCTGCTCGCCGAGGTCGGCGCCGATCCCCGCCCGCGACCGGACCGCTTCTCCCGCGAGGAACGGCGCCGGGTCGCGCCGCCCTGGTGGGCGTGGCGCGAAGAGGACGCGGAACGGCTGGATAACGGGGGCGCGCATGGGCGCAGTTGAGTCGAACGGGTTTCCGCCTTTGGGGGGTCGGGAAGAACCGCTCCGCCGCTACGACCGTGGGGGACAAGGGTCGGTGAGGAGGAGCCGAGGGTGTTGGAGCACACGCAGCGGGTCGCAGGCGTCGACGGGGGCGGCGAGCGGCCATGGCGCTTCCCCGACCTCACCGGTGTGGACCTGCGGACCTTGCGCTTCATGGACGATCCCGAGCTGGCGGCCGCCGTCGAGCGGGTGCTCTGGCATCCGCAGGGACTGGCCGATTCCTGGGCGGAGACCGCCGGGGACAAGGCCCACGGCTGACCTCCGGCGGAGCGGCCGCGCCTACCGGCCGTTTTCGGTCAGATGCGCACCGCCCGCCGCAGGTCCATGGAGGCGGGAATGAGCATCGCGCCCCTGCCCGCGCCCGTCTTCGCCCGACTGGCCCGGCTCAGCCCCGCCCCGGACGGGCTCGCGCTGCTGCGGTCAGCCCTGCACGCCCGGCGGTTGCTGCTCCTCAAAGCGCTCCTGGTGCGCGTCCACCGGCACCGGGCGTCCGTCGAACCGGGCGCGCTCGACCGGTTCGAGCGCGCCTGGGAACTGCTCGAACGGGTTGAGCGGCGCCATCCCGCCGTGGTCCGGGACGTCCTCGACTACCCGACGACCGGGGCCTGGCTGGCCGGCGCGCTCGCCGAACCCGCCGGACCCGCCTTCGACGGGCTGCTCGGCCACCTCGACAACCTCGCGGTCACGGCCGCCCTGCGCGGCGGCGGCCCGCTCGACCTGACCCTGGAGACCCCGGACGGCCTGCTCGCGCTGCCCGGCGTGGGCCGGCTGAGGGTGGCCGCGGACCGCGTCCGGGTCAGCGCCGGTGAGCGGACCGTACGGTTCCACCCGGACGGCGCCCGCCACGCCGCACCCGCCGTCCTGGCCCTGACCGACCGGCGCCACGGCGTCCTCACGGGCCGCGGGCCCGGCTGGCGCGCGGTCCGCCCGCTGCCCCGCAGCGTCGCGCGCCTGGACGACCTCGACCCGCACCGGGTGCCGTCCGGCGCGGGCGGCGGCACGGTGGTCACCGCCGCCGACCCCGCCGACACCGATCACGCCGCCTGGTTCGCCACCTGGCGCGCGGCCCAGGACCTCCTCGGCCGTACGGACCCGGGCCGGGCGGCCGAGGTGGCCCGTGGCGTCCGCGCGGTCGTCCCGGTCGTTCCGCGCGGACCCCGGCACCTGGGCGCCACCCTGAGCGCCGCCCCCGGAGCCGTACTGACCTCACTGCCCGCCGAGGGGCGGGGGATGGCCGAGACGCTGGTGCACGAGCTGCACCACAGCAAGCTCGCGACGCTCCACGAACTCGTGCCGCTGTACGGCCCCGGGCGGGACGCCGTGCACCGGGTCGGCTGGCGGTCGGACCCGCGGCCCATCGCCGGCGTGCTGCACGGCGCCTACGCCCATCTGGCCCTGGCCGATCTGTGGCGGCGCGCGGTCACCGCCGAGGGGGTGCCGGCGGCCTGGCGGTCCACTGCCGGGCAACAGTTCGACGACATCCACGATCAGGTGGGCGGGGCACTGCGGATCCTGCTTGAATCCGATGAACTGACGGTGGACGGAAGGGAGTTCGTGCAGCAAATGAGGCTGCATCACGCGAGCCTCGGCGCGACTCCCCTGGTCGCCGGGTAACACTGTGCTCACGGCATACAACACTGCGTTGCGCGGGAGCGGGACGGGAGACACGACAGATGGCGGAACAGCGATCGGGTGGTGCGGCGGATCACGGAGTCAGGAGCGCGCCGGAACACGTCCTCGTGGTCTTCCCCGGCTACCACCGCCCGTGGGCCACCTGGATCAACCAGCGCCTCGACGCGTACGGCGTGCGCGCGAGCCTCCAGCGCTGGGACCCGCCGCGCGAGGTGCCCCTGGAGGACTCGCTCGGCGACCTGCTGCTCGCACGCGGCCAGGTGCTGCTCGTCCTGGACGACTGGTTCTTCCAGCTCGGCCCGCGTGCGGCCGGTGAGTGGAACGACGTCCTGCGCGGCTTCGTCGCCGCCCATGCCGAGCGGTTCGCCGCGGTCAACCTCACCAACCGGACCCTCCTCCCGGCCACCGCCGTCCTCGAACCCGTCAGCCTGTGGGGCGTCGGCGAGGAGGAGGCCGAAGCCCGGCTGCTCAGCCGGCTCGGCGTCGAACCCCGCCGCCCCACCGGCCGTCGGCTGCCCGTCGGCTCGCTCGTCCGCTTCCCGGACACCCCTCCCGAGATCTGGGGCGAGATCCCGCGCCGCAACCCCCGCTTCACCGGCCGGGACGACCTGCTCACCGAGCTCCAGGAACGGCTCATGGACGCCGAGCGCGGCAACGCCGCCTGCACCCTGCTCGGCATGTCCGGCATCGGCAAGACCCAGATCGCCGCCGAGTACGCCCACCGCTTCAGCTCCGACTACGACGTCGTGTGGTGGGTCAGCTCCGACGACCGCAACGTGCAGCGCGACCGCTTCGGGGAGCTCGCCACCGAACTGGGCCTGACCACCGGCAACGAACCCGGCGAACGCATCCGCGCCGTCCGCGAGGCACTGCGCCGGGGCGACCCGCACACCCGCTGGCTCATCGTCTTCGACGGCTGGGACGACACCGACGGCGCGAACGTCCTGTTGCCGCACGGCCCCGGCCACGTCCTCATCACCTCGCGCAACCGGGGCTGGGGCGACTACACCGACATCCTCGAGATCCCCGGCTTCGACCGCGCCGAGTCCACCGCCTACCTGATGCGGCGCGCCCCGCACGTCACGGCGCCCGAGGCCGACGAGGTCGCCGCCGAGTTCGGGGACGTACCCCTGCCGCTGGTCCAGGCCGCGGCCTGGCTCGGGGAGTCCCGCATGGAGGTCTCCGAGTACCTCCACATGGTCCGCGAAGGACGGATCTCCACCGTCGAGCCGTCCGGCGACGGCTTCCCCCAGGCGTCCCTGACCTCCTGGTCGATACTGATCAACCGGCTCCGACGCGCCCAGCCGCAGGCCATCGACGTGCTCAGCCTGTGCGCCTCCTTCGCCCCCGGCCGCATCCCGCTCGGCCTCATCCGCGCCTATCCGCAGGCGGACCTCCCCGAGGACCTGCGCTGGATGGTCACCGACCTCGCCGCCTGGTCCCGGGCCCTGGACACCCTGGTCAACTACTCGGTGCTCACCCGCGAGACCCGGGGCCCCGTCAACAACGCCGAGGTGGGGCCGCACCAGGAGTCCGTGCACATGCACCGGCTCGTCCACGACATCGTCGCCCGGCTCACCGAGGGCGACCACCGCGCCGCCCACCGCCAGGCCGTCCGCACCCTGCTCGCCGAGGCCGACCCCGGCAACCCCATGGACAGCCGGCAGTGGCCCCGCTACGCCGAACTCCTGCCCCACCTGGAACCCTCCGGCGCACTCCTCAGCCGCAACCCGCGCATCCAGACCGCCGTGCTCAACTGTCTGCGCTACTGCTTCCGCAGCGGCGAGTTCAGGGCCGGCATCCAGCTCGCCGAGAAGATCCGGGACAACTGGTCCACCTTCATGGACCCGCTGGACCAGCCCATGCTCGACCTGACCACCCAGCAGGGCAACATCCTGCGCTCCTTCGGCCGCTTCCGCGAGGCGTACGACCTCGACCTCGCCCAGCGGGAACGCCTCGCCGCCGCCCAGCCCCCCAACGAACTCGGCACCCTGCTCTCCAGCAGCGCCATCTCCAGCGACCTGCGCTTCCTCGGCCAGTACAAGGAGTCGGAGCGGCTCCAGCGCAGCGTCCTCGCCGACGCCGAACGCCTCCTCGGCAACAGCGAGTTCTCCACCCTCGTCGCCCGCCACAACCTCGGCGTCACCCTGCGGCAGCTCGGCCGCTTCCAGGAGGCGTACGAGTCCGACGCCGAGACCCTCGCCCAGAGCGAGCGGGTCCTCGGCAAACGCCACTCCCACACCCTCAACTCCAGCAACGCCCTCGCGCACGACCTGCGGCTGCTCGGCCAGTACCGCGAAGCCCTCGCCCGCCAGGAGGCCAACGTCCTGCGCCATGTGCAGGTGCTCGGCCCGCAGCACCTGCAGACCCTGTACGCCCGCACCCAGCTGGCCCTGTGCCGGCGCCGCGAGGGCGGCTTCCAGCAGGACCTCGGAGCCACCATGGCCAGCCTGCTCGACCAGATGCAGCAGGTGCACGGCCGCGGGCACTACCTCACGCTCAACGCCATCAACAACTACGCCAACTACCTCCGCGAGCACGGCGACCTCGACCACGCCCGCGAACTCAGCCACGAGGCCGAGGCCGGCTACCGCGCCCTCCTCGGCCCCGCCCACCCGGTCGCCACCGGTGTCCTCGCCAACACCGCGCTCGTGCTCCAGGCCTCCGGCCAGCGGGCCGACGCGCTCGCCATCCTGGAGGCCGCGCTCGCCGGACTGACCTCCTCCCTCGGACCCGACCACCCCTGGGTCCTCGGCTGCGCCCTCAACACCGGGGCGGCACGCAACTTCAACGGCCGGGTGCACGACGCGGCCGAGCTCAGCCGGGACACCCTGCGCCGGGCCCGGCACACCCTCGGCAACGAGCACCCGCTCACCCTGTCGTCCCAGGTGGCCCTCGCCACCGATCTGCGCGGGCTCAGGGAGAACGAGGAGGCCGGGAAGCTGGAGGAGGACGCGCTGCTCACCCTCACCCGCACCCTGGGGGCCCAGCACCCGCACACCCTGTCGGCGCGTCAGCGCAACCGGCCCTACTGGGACTTCGAGGCCAACCTGGGCTGAGCCCCGTACGCCCGGCAAAGACGCCGGAGGCCCGGCACCCCGAGTGGGGTGCCGGGCCTCCGCACGCGCTCCGGTCGATCAGGCGTCGAAGACCTCGTTGACCAGCTGCTGCTGCTCCGCCTGGTGGCGCTTGGCCGAGCCGACCGCCGGGGAGGAGGAGTGCGGACGCGAGATCCGGCGCAGGCGCTCGCCCGCCGGGATGTCCGCGCCGACCGCCAGGTCGAGGTGGTCGATCAGGTTGAGCGCGATGAACGGCCAGGCACCCTGGTTCGCCGGCTCCTCCTGCGCCCAGATGTACTTCGCCGCGTTCGGGTACTTGGCGATCTCGGCCTGCAGCTCGGCACCCGGCAGCGGGTACAGGCGCTCCAGACGGATGATCGCGGTCTCCGTGTCGCCGCGCTTCTGACGCTCGGCCTCCAGGTCGTAGTAGACCTTGCCGGCGCAGAAGACGACCTTCCGGACGTCGGCCGGGTTGACCGTGGTGTCGCCGATCACCGGGCGGAAGCCGCCGGTGGTGAACTCCTCCACCTTGGACGCCGCGGCCTTCAGACGCAGCATCGACTTCGGGGTGAAGACGATGAGCGGCTTGTGGTGCGGGTTGTGCACCTGCCAGCGCAGGAGGTGGAAGTAGTTCGACGGCAGCGTCGGCATGGCGACCGTCATGTTGTCCTGGGCGCACATCTGGAGGAAGCGCTCCGGGCGCGCGGACGAGTGGTCCGGGCCCTGGCCCTCGTAGCCGTGCGGCAGGAGCAGCGTGACGCCGGAGGTCTGGCCCCACTTCTGCTCGGCCGAGGAGATGAACTCGTCGACGACGGTCTGCGCGCCGTTGACGAAGTCACCGAACTGGGCCTCCCAGATGACCAGGGAGTCCGGGCGGGCCAGCGAGTAGCCGTACTCGAAGCCCATCGCCGCGTACTCGCTGAGCAGCGAGTCGTAGACGTTGTAGTGGGCCTGGTCCTCGGTCAGGTAGAGCAGCGGGGTGTAGTCCTCGCCGGTCTCCTGGTCGACCAGGACCGCGTGGCGCTGGCCGAAGGTGCCGCGGCGGGAGTCCTGGCCCGAGAGGCGGACCGGGGTGCCCTCCATCAGCAGGGAGCCGATGGCGAGGGTCTCGCCGAAGCCCCAGTCGATGGTGCCGTCGTCGATGGAGGCGGCGCGGCGCTGCATCTGCGGGAGCAGACGCGGGTGGACCGTGATCCGCTCCGGGACGTTGACCTGCGACTCGGCGATCCGCTTCACGACCTCCTGGGAGACCGCGGTGGTGACGGCGACCGGGAACTCGGCCTGCGGGTCCGGCACGGTGGCCGACGCCGGGGCGGCGGTGGCCTCGCGGACCTCCGCGAACACCTTCTCCAGCTGGCCCTGGAAGTCCTGGAGCGCCTGCTCCGCCTCTTCGAGGGTGATGTCGCCGCGACCGATGAGCGACTCGGTGTACAGCTTGCGCACCGAACGCTTCTTGTCGATCAGGTTGTACATCTGCGGGTTGGTGAACTGCGGGTTGTCGCCCTCGTTGTGACCGCGGCGGCGGTAGCAGATGAGGTCGATCACGACGTCCTTGTTGAACGTCTGGCGGAACTCGAAGGCGAGCCGCGCGACGCGGACCACGGCCTCCGGGTCGTCGCCGTTCACGTGGAAGATCGGCGCCTCGATCATGCGGGCCACGTCGGTCGCGTACATCGAGGAGCGCGAGGACTCCGGGGCGGCGGTGAAGCCGACCTGGTTGTTGATGACGATGTGGACCGTGCCGCCGGTGCGGTAGCCCCGCAGCTGCGACATGTTCAGCGTCTCGGCGACGACGCCCTGGCCGGCGAAGGCCGCGTCGCCGTGGAGGGCGATCGGCAGGACGGTGAAGTCCGTGCCGCCCTTGTTGATGACGTCCTGCTTGGCGCGGACGACACCCTCCAGGACCGGGTCGACCGCCTCCAGGTGCGAGGGGTTGGCGACCAGGGAGACCTTGATCTGCTCGCCGTCCAGGCCGGTGAAGGTGCCCTCGGCGCCCAGGTGGTACTTGACGTCGCCGGATCCGTGCATCGACTTCGGGTCGAGGTTGCCCTCGAACTCGCGGAAGATCTGCGCGTACGACTTGCCGACGATGTTCGCCAGGACGTTCAGGCGGCCGCGGTGGGCCATGCCGATGACGACCTCGTCGAGGCGCGACTCGGCGGCCGAGTCGATGACCGCGTCGAGCAGCGGGATGACGGACTCGCCGCCCTCCAGGGAGAAGCGCTTCTGACCGACGTACTTGGTCTGCAGGAAGGTCTCGAAGGCCTCCGCCGCGTTCAGCCGGCGCAGGATCCGCAGCTGCTCCTCGCGCTCCACGCGGGAGTGCGGGCGCTCGACGCGGTCCTGGATCCACTTGCGCTGCTTCGGGTCCTGGATGTGCATGAACTCGACGCCGGTGGTGCGGCAGTACGAGTCGCGGAGCACGCCGAGGATGTCGCGGAGCTTCATCATCGACTTGCCGGCGAAGCCGCCGACCGCGAACTCCCGCTCCAGGTCCCACAGGGTGAGGCCGTGCTCGGTGATGTCCAGGTCGGGGTGCTTGCGCTGCTTGTACTCCAGCGGGTCGGTGTCGGCCATGACGTGGCCGCGGACCCGGTAGGAGTGGATGAGCTCGAAGACGCGCGCGGCCTTGGTGACGTCGTCGTCGTGCGAGGCGTCGATGTCCTTGAGCCAGCGGACCGGCTCGTAGGGGATGCGCAGGGCCTTGAAGATCTCGTCGTAGAAGCCGTCCTCGCCGAGGAGGAGGTTCGCCACGATGCGCAGGAACTCGCCGGAGGCGGCGCCCTGGATGACGCGGTGGTCGTACGTCGAGGTCAGGGTCATGACCTTGGAGATGCCCAGCTTGTTCAGGGTGTCCTGGGAGGTGCCCTGGAACTCGGCCGGGTAGTCCATCGAGCCGACGCCCATGATGACGGACTGACCGGGCATCAGACGCGGCACGGAGTGGACGGTGCCGAGGCCGCCGGGGTTGGTCAGGGAGACCGTGACGCCGGAGAAGTCCTCCATCGTCAGCTTGCCCACGCGGGCGCGCTTGACGATGTCCTCGTACGCCTGCCAGAACTCGAAGAAGTTGAGCGTCTCGGCCTTCTTGATGCCCGCGACGACGAGCTGGCGGTCGCCGTTGGGCTTCACCAGGTCGATCGCGAGGCCGAAGTTCACGTGCTCCGGCTTGACCAGGGTCGGCTTGCCGTCCTTCTCCGCGAAGGAGTAGTTCATCGACGGCATGGCCTTGATCGCCTGCACCATCGCGTAGCCGATGAGGTGCGTGAAGGAGATCTTCCCGCCCCGGGCGCGCTTCAGGTGGTTGTTGATCACGATCCGGTTGTCGAAGAGCAGCTTCACCGGGACGGCGCGGACGGACGTGGCCGTCGGCACCTCCAGGGAGGCGTTCATGTTCTTCGCGACCGCGGCGGCGGGGCCGCGCAGCGTGATCAGCTCGGGGCCGGCGGGGGCCTCGGCGGCCGGGGCGGCCTTGACCGCGGCCGGGGCGGCGGCGGGCTTCGCGGCGGCCGGCGCGGGAGCCGCGGCGGGCTTCGCGGGGGCCGGGGCGGGCGCGGGGGCCGGAACGGCCGCCGGAGCCGAAGGCGCGGCCTGTGCGGGGCCCGCCTGCGGCGCGGCGGGCGCGCTCTGAGTGGTGGGGGCCGGGGCGGCCGGGGTCTCCGACGCTCCGGGCTTGTAGTCGGCGAAGAAGTCCCACCAGGCACGATCGACCGAATTCGGGTCCTGGAGGTACTGCTGGTAGATCTCGTCGACGAGCCACTCATTGGCACCGAAGGCGGCTGCAGGGTTCTGGCCCTGCCCGTCTTGGTCGGTCGGGGAGCTCGGGGTACTGGGGGACTGAGACGACACGGCGGCAACCGCCCTCTTCCGCTTCACAAGGTGATGGACAGCGGAAATAAAGGCTACGCCTGTCCGGCCGGGAGGTGCAGGCCGGGCAGTCCAACGTCGCGCAAGTCACACTTGACGAGGTGTTTCGGCGCCGTGAATGGCGGGAAACAACTGTGGTTCTGCAGGTGTGAGGGTACGGGAAAGCGCGAGCACGGCCCGGTTCGGCCGCACCCCCGATCACGTCCCGTTCACGGAGACGCAGGTCTCGCTCACGGAAGCGCAGTCCCGCTCACGTTGACGCAGGTCCTGCTCACGTACACGCAGAACGTGCGCTTCCGGTTCGAACCCTACGTCAATCTCTGGGGGGAAGGCTGCCCGGAAGAGTGACTCTGATGCGGCATCCACGTGACGATTCGGCCACTCCGATCCCGCCGCCGTGCAGATCCACCACCCAGCGGGCGATCGCGAGACCGAGCCCCGTGCCGCCGTCGCTTCCCGGCCCCTGCCGGTCCTTGGCCGAGCCCCGGTTGAACCGCTCGAAGACCTTGTGCCGCTCCGACTCCGGGATGCCGGGGCCCTCGTCCTCGACCTCCAGCTCCAGCGAGTCCGGATACGGGCCGCGCCGGGCCCGGACCGTGACCCGGCCGTGCGGCGGGGAGTGCTTCACCGCGTTGTCGATCAGGTTCGCCATCACCTGGTGCAGCCGTTCCGCGTCCGCGTGCGCGACCAGCTCGGGCGGCGAGACGTCCAGGTGGAGGTGCACGTCCGTACGGCGGTGCAGCCCCGAGGTGGACGAGAGGCCGCGCTGGGACGCGGCCAGGTTCGCCTCGCGCAGGACGCCCGACAGGTACGGCCAGACCTCGAAGCGGCTCGCCCGGAGCGTGACGACACCGTTGTCAAGACGTGACAGGTCGAGCAGGGTCTCCACGAGCCGGCCGAGCCGCTCCGTCTGCTTCAGGGCCGACCGCATGGTCTCCGGGTCGGCCTCGGACACCCCGTCCACGACGTTCTCCAGGACGGCCCGCAGCGCGGCGATCGGCGTGCGCAGCTCGTGCGAGACGTTGGCCACCAGCTCCTTGCGGTGCCGGTCGACGGCCTCCAGGTCGTCCGCCATGCGGTTGATCGTCGAGGCCAGGTCGCCCAGCTCGTCCCGCCGGTCCGCGCCCTGCACCCGGCGGCTGAAGTCCCCGCGCGAGATCGACCCCGCCACCGTGTTCATCTCGTCGAGCGGCGCCGTCAGGGACTGCGCCACGAACTGGGTGATCAGCAGGGTCGCGATCATCGCGAAGATCGTGATGTACCGGAACTCGGTGGAGGTGCGGATCGCCACGAGGGCCAGGCAGGAGGTCAGCAGGACCGCCCCGACGACCAGGGCGCCCAGCTTGGTCTTGATCGAGATCACGATCCGGCGGGGCCGGCGCGGCCCCTGTCCCGTGTGCGGCCTCCCGGGCACCGGCCGGCTCACGGCGCCGGGGTCTCCAGCGCGTAACCGACGCCGTGGACCGTGCGGATCCGCTCGGCCCCGATCTTCCGGCGCAGCGCCTTGATGTGGCTGTCCACGGTCCGGGTGCCCGAGGCGTCCGCCCAGTCCCACACCTCGGCGAGCAGCTGCTCGCGGGAGAGGACCGCCCGGGGGGTGCTCGCCAGGCAGACCAGCAGGTCGAACTCGGTCGGGGTCAGGTGCACGTCCTCCGCGCGGACCCGGACCCGGCGCTGCGCGTGGTCGATCTCCAGCTCGCCCAGGCGCAGGATGCCGCTGCGCGGGGTGACCGCCGCGAGCGCGGCCCGCTCCACGCGGCGCAGCAGCACGTGCACCCGGGCGGCCAGCTCGCGCATCGAGAACGGCTTGGTCATGTAGTCGTCCGCGCCGACGCCGAGGCCGACCAGCATGTCGGTCTCGTCGTCGCGGGCGGTCAGCATGAGGACCGGGACGGGGCGCTGGGCCTGGACCCTGCGGCACACCTCCAGGCCGTCGAAGCCGGGCAGCATCACGTCCAGGACCATCAGGTCGGGCTGCCAGGCCTCGGCCGCGTCGACGGCGGCGGGACCGTCGGTCGCGGTCTGCACGAGGAAGCCCTCGGCGCGCAGCCGCGCGGAGATCGCCTCCACGATCGTGGCGTCGTCCTCGACCACCAGGACGCGCCGCTGGGCCCCCGGAGTGGCCGCCGCACCGTGGTGAGTGGTGTGTGTCTGCTCCATTGCCCCGCCTCGCGTCGCCGATGTCGGTGCAGCAGCCTAGAGGTACCGGTGGCGTCCCGGCTATCCAGGAGCTACCTGGGACGGACGGCGAGGTGGACCACGTCGGGGACGCCCCGGGCAACGGGGATCTCTTCCGTCCGTACCCCGCTGAATCCGGCATTCCGCAACGACTCCTCGAAATCGGCGGACGGCTGCGCGGACCACACGGCGAGGATCCCGCCGGGGTTCAGCCGGGCCGCGCAGGCCGCCAATCCCTCGGCCGAGTACAGGGATTCGTTGTCCTCGGTGACCGTCCAGTCGGGCCCGTTGTCGATGTCGAGGCAGAGGGCGTCGTAGGTGTCGGTGGTGGTGCGGAGGTGGGTCACGAGGTCCGTGTGCAGGATCACGGTCCGCGGATCGGCGAGCGCGGCCCCCGAGATCGCCGCGAGCGGTCCCCGCCGGTGCCAGTCGATGATCGCCTCCTCGCGCTCGGCGACCGCGATCCGGCCCCAGCGGGGATCGGCGGCGGCGTGGGCCAGGGAGAAGCCGACGCCGAGGCCGCCGACGAGGACGGAGGCGCCGTGACGGGACTCCTCGGGAAGGGCGGCGAGGGCCGCGTCGATCAGGAGCCGCTCGGAGCGTCCGTCGGAGGTGTCCATCAGGAAGGTGCCGTTGGCGATGATCTCGTAGTGCTCGGCGCGGCGGCGGAGCACCACCTCTCCGTACGGCCCTTCGCGTCGGTCGAGGGTGACGGGGCTGGTCATGATCACTCCGTGGTCTCGGGTACGTCCGGTTCGTCCCGTCATCCTGGCGGGGCGCCGACGGCCGGGACAAACGCATAACGGGCCTTCGTCCGCGGGCGGCCTGCGGACCGGCCCCGCTCAGGGGTTCGTCGGCGGGCCGCCCTCGGGGAGGGCGGCGAAGACGCGCCGGAGGGCGGGCGGCCGCTCGCCGTCGTCCGCGACGACCAGCCGGTGGCGGTACGTCACGTAGTACTGGAAGCCGTCCGGGATCGGGCGGCCCGTCGGGCGCTCCGGGACCAGGGCGAACGCGGGGTCCTCCAGGGCCGCCCGGAGCTCGGCGGCCTCGGCGGGGGTCAGCCGGCCGGTCCGGGGCGGCTTGGTGCCGGAGCGGCTGGTCCAGCTGCCGTCGTAGTGGACGACGAGCTGGTTGCGGACGCCCGCCAGGCCGCCGTTGACGACCACCTCGACGAGGACCTCGCCCGGCTGGGGGTCCGCCGCCGGCGTGCCGGGGGCGGCCGTGGGGCTCGGCGCGGCCGGCGCGCTCGCGCTCGACGGCCCGCCGGGCGCGGGCGGCGTCCCGGGGCCGCAGCCGCTCACGCCGCCGACCAGGACGCCCGCCAGCAGCAGGGACCCGCACCACGTTCCCGTCCTCCGTACGCCTCGCGCCATGGGACGAGCATGCCCGCTCCGGGGCCCCGCGCGCAGCCGGACGAGGCAGGCGGTGTCAGGGGGCCGTCCGGACGATCCCGGTGAGCGGTCCCCGGTAGCGCCAGTCCAGCGAGTCGTAGAGGGCCAGGCCGTCCGTGGTCGCGGCGAGCACGCCGGTCTCGGCGCCGGCCTGGGCGGCGGCGGCCTCCAGGGTGCGCATGACGTTCGCGCCCAGGCCCCGGCGCCGGTGCGCGGGGTCGGTCTCGATCTGGTCGGCGACGGCGGTGGAGCCGGTCGGGGCGATCCGGCCGCGGGCGGCGAGGGTGCCGTCCGGGGCGAGGACGCGGACCCGGATGACGCCGCTGTCGACCTCGGTGGTGCGCGCGTACCCTTCGGGCGGCGCGGGGCGGACGCCGGGGTCCAGCCGCTTGACCATCATGAAGCCGGGGTCGTCGGGGACCGTCCACCCGTCGGTGATCCAGCCCGCCGCCTCCTCGGGGCCCGCCATCACCTTGAGCCAGCTGTACGGCGTGGTCAGCCGGGCGCAGAGCGCGCCGACGGAGGCCGCGTCGGGGGCGGGCAGGACGTGCCGTACGACGTGCCGGGGGAGGCCGACCTCGATCCGGTAGCCCCAGGGCTCGACGACCGCGGACGGGGTGCCCCGGGAGGCGGTCCAGCCCGCCACCCAGGCTGAAGTAATGGCTGCCATATCCATACAGGCATTACATCTGCCGTACGCGGGCGCGTGCGGGGGTGATCGCTCAGAGCGAACGGGCGTCCGGGAACATCCCCGGGCTCACAAGCATTGAGTGCACATAGCTCAACTTGACTGCCGAAGGGGAGATCATGGCTTCTGAGTCCATGGCGTCCGTGCCGCTCACTCTGCCTGTGCTGCCGCTCGACGACGAGGTCGTGCTGCCCGGAATGGTGGTGCCGCTGGACCTGTCCGACACCGACGTACGGGCTGCCGTCGAGGCCGCCCAGGCCGCAGCCCGCGCCGGCACGGGCAAGCCCCGTGTGCTGCTCGTGCCGCGCGTCGACGGGACCTACGCCGGCACCGGCGTCCTGGGCATCGTCGAGCAGGTCGGCCGTCTCTCCGACGGCGACCCCGGCGCGCTGATCCGCGGCCTCGGCCGCGTCCGCATCGGCGCCGGCACGACCGGCCCCGGCGCCGCCCTCTGGGTCGAGGGCAGCACCGTCGAGGAGACCGTGCCCGACCCGCTGCCCGGCTCCGTGGCCGAACTGGTCAAGGAGTACAAGGCGCTGGCCACCAGCTGGCTCAAGAAGCGCGGCGCCTGGCAGGTCGTCGACCGCGTCCAGCAGATCGACGGCGTCGGGGCCCTCGCCGACAACTCCGGCTACTCGCCCTTCCTCAGCGTCGAGCAGAAGGTCGAACTCCTGGAGACCGCCGACCCGGTCGCCCGCCTCAAGCTCGCCACCGCCCAGCTCCGCGACCACCTCGCCGAGCAGGACGTCGCCGAGACCATCGCCAAGGACGTCCAGGAGGGCGTCGACAAGCAGCAGCGCGAGTTCCTGCTCCGCCGCCAGCTCGAAGCCGTCCGCAAGGAACTCCGCGAGCTCAACGGCGAGTCCGAGGGCGCCGAGTCCGACGACTACCGCGCCCGCGTGGAGGCCGCGGACCTGCCCGAGAAGGTGCGGGAGGCCGCCCTCAAGGAGGTCGAGAAGCTGGAGCGGTCCAGCGACCAGTCCCCCGAGGGCTCCTGGATCCGCACCTGGCTCGACACCGTCCTCGAACTGCCGTGGAACGAGCGGACCGAGGACCGGTACGACATCCAGGGCGCCAAGGCGGTCCTGGACGCCGAGCACGCCGGCCTGGAGGACGTGAAGGAGCGCATCACCGAGTACCTGGCGGTGCGCAAGCGGCGCTCCGAGCGCGGCCTCGGCGTCATCGGCGGCCGCCGCGGCGGCGCCGTGCTCGCCCTGGTCGGTCCGCCCGGCGTCGGCAAGACGTCGATCGCGGAATCGGTGGCCCACGCCATGGGCCGGAAGTTCGTCCGGGTCGCCCTCGGCGGCGTGCGCGACGAGGCGGAGATCCGCGGCCACCGGCGGACCTACGTCGGCGCCCTGCCCGGCCGGATCGTCCGAGCCGTCAAGGAGGCCGGGTCGATGAACCCGGTGGTCCTGCTCGACGAGATCGACAAGGTCGGCTCCGACTTCCGCGGCGACCCGGCGGCGGCGCTCCTCGAAGTCCTCGACCCCGCGCAGAACCACACCTTCCGCGACCACTACCTGGAGGTCGAACTCGACCTCTCCGACGTCGTCTTCCTGGCGACGGCGAACGTCCTGGAGGCCATCCCGGAGGCCCTGCTCGACCGCATGGAGCTGGTCCGCCTCGACGGCTACACCGAGGACGAGAAGGTCGTCATCGCCCGCGACCACCTGCTCCCGCGCCAGCTGGAGCGGGCCGGCCTGGAGCCCGGCGAGGTCGTCCTCGAGGAGGCGTCGCTGCGCAAGCTGGCCGGCGAGTACACCCGCGAGGCCGGCGTCCGCACCCTGGAGCGTTCGATCGCCCGGCTGCTCCGCAAGGTCGCGGCCCAGCACGAACTGGGCGAGCGCGAGCTGCCGTTCACGATCGCCCCGGAGGACCTGCGGGCCCTCATCGGCAGGCCGCACCACGTGCCGGAGTCGGCCCAGGAGCCGGCCGAGCGGCGCACGGCGGTTCCCGGCGTCGCCACCGGGCTCGCCGTGACCGGCGCGGGTGGTGACGTCCTCTTCGTGGAGGCGTCCCTCGCCGACCCGGAGACGGGTGCCGCCGGCCTGACCCTCACCGGTCAGCTGGGCGACGTGATGAAGGAGTCGGCGCAGATCGCGCTCTCCTTCCTCCGCTCGCACGGCGCGGAACTGGAGCTGCCCGTCACCGGCCTGAAGGACCGGGGCGTGCACATCCACTTCCCGGCGGGCGCGGTGCCCAAGGACGGGCCGAGCGCGGGCATCACCATGACGACCGCCCTCGCCTCGCTGCTGAGCGGCCGGCTCGTCCGCACGGACGTGGCCATGACCGGCGAGGTCTCCCTCACCGGCCGGGTGCTGCCGATCGGCGGCGTGAAGCAGAAGCTCCTCGCCGCGCACCGGGCGGGCATCACGACCGTCGTGATCCCCAAGCGGAACGAGGCCGACCTGGACGACGTCCCGGCCGAGATCCTGGAGAAGCTGGAGGTCCACCCGGTGACGGACGTCCGCCAGGTCCTGGAGATCGCCCTCTCGCCGGCGGTGGTGCCGGTGGAGGTGGCCGCGTAACTCCCCGCGTTCCGGAGCGGGGTGCCGTCCGCGGCACCCCGCTCCGGCGCGCCAGGATCCCGTTACCCGGATGTCAGCCGGGACTGGCATGCTCGTACGCATGAACGACGACGCCTTCTGGGCTCTCATCGACGAGTCGATCCGCCGGACCGGTGACCGGGACGAGCGACTCGAGTGGCTGCGGGAAGAGCTGATACGGCGTCCGGTGGACGAGAGCGTGGCGTTCCAGGTGCGGCTGGAGCGGGCGACCGAGACGGCGGACACGCGCGAGCTGTGGACGGCGGCGAACCGCATCGAGGGCGGCGCCTGCACGGACGACGGCTTCCACTACTTCACGCTCTGGCTGGTGGGCCAGGGACGCAAGGTGTACGAGTCGGTCCTCGCCGACCCGGACGCGCTGGCCGACGTGCCCGGGGTGCGCGCGCTCGTGGGCCGGCACCACGACGACTGGGACGACGACGAGTGGCCCGAGTGGGAGGAGCTCGACTACGTCGCCCAGGACGCGTACGACGAGCTGACGGGCCAGGAGGACGACGACGGCGAGGAGTTCCTCGACGCCGTCGAGGAGGCGGAGGACGCCGCGGAGGCGGCGGGGGAGTGGGAAGAGGACGAGGAGCCTCGGGCGCCTCGGCCGGAGGGGTCGGCCATGCCCCGGCTCACCGCCCTCTTCCCGCCCGGTGCCTCCGGCTCCTAGGAGCCGGAGGAGTCGCGGCGGCGGCCCAGGAGCAGGCTGCCCGCCGCGAAGACGGCGAGGGCGCCCGCCCCCGCGAGGGCCGTCGGCAGCGGCGAGGAGGGGGCCTCGGCGGCGTCGGCGGAGAGGGCCGGGGGCCGCTCGTCGCCGCCGTGGCCCGCGTGGCTCACGGTGGACAGCCCGGCGCCGGCCGCGATCTTCGCCTCGGTCGGGGCCTGGGGCTGCGTCCGGGCCGTCGTCGCCGTCGTCGCGCCGCCGAAGGTGACGTCCGAGCAGCTGTAGAAGGCCTCGGGGCTGTCGTTGCGCTGCCAGATCTTGTAGACGACGTGGCGGCCGGTGCGGGCCGGCAGATTGCCGGTGAAGTTGTAGAAGCCGTCGGTCGCGGTGCGGGTCGTGTCGTGGACGGCGACGGGGGTCGGGTCCAGGTCCGACCACTTCAGGGGCTGGGTCGGGTCGAAGCCCGCCTTGGTGATGTAGACCGTCATCGTGCCCGAGTGCGGGGCCGTCACCCGGACCTTGAAGTCGAAGGAGCCGGCCGCGACGGCGGTCGAGGGCCAGTCGGTGCGCGCCCAGTCCAGGGCCCGGTACTTCTCGCGGTTGGCCGAGCAGAGCTTGCCGTCCGGGATGAGGGACCGGTGCTGCCCGGCGGCGTTGGCGATGTTGACCTCGTTCCAGTCGTAGAGCGGCTGGGTGCCGGAGTCTGCGACGAGGTCCTTGCACACCTGCGACCTGGGCGTCTCGGGGCCCTCGGCGTAGCACGCGGCCACCCGGCTCACGGGGTTGAAGACGGCGCCGTGGGCGCTCGCGGTGGCGGGGGTGAGGCTGACCAGGGCAGCGGCGGCGGACAGGGCTGCGACGCCGGTGACGGTGCGGCGGGAGGACGGCATGCGGGGGCTCTCTCTCGTGCGTGGGGGAGTACGGGGCGAGCAACGCGCTTGGGGCGCACGGAAGTTGGGTCCGGGCGACCGGCGGAGGAAGCCTCGCATTGGTCCATACCAATGAGCAAGGGGGTGGACGGAAAAAGCGGCCCCCCGGGGTGCCGCACACCCGGGAGGCCGCCGTCGGGCGGAGGGGGTCAGCCGTTCGCGAGCGCCTGGACCCGCGAGAGGTCGCCGTTGAACTTGTCGTGGTCGCCGACCGTCGGGCCGGAGGACGTGTACTGCCACATCGTGTAGTACGGCCAGCCGGCCGGGAGTTCGCCGACCTCGGAGGCGTACCGCGCGATCCACAGCGGGTTGGTGGAGGCGAAGGCCGCGGAGTTGCCGGTGCACTGCTTCCACCAGCTGGTGGCCGTGTAGATCACGGGATCGCGGCCCGTCCGGTACCGGTAGCGGTTCACGAAGTCCTGGATCCAGGCGACCATCCCGGACGCCGTCTTGCCGTAGCAGGTGGCGCCGTACGGGTTCCACTCGATGTCCAGCACACCCGGCAGGGTCTTGCCGTCCCTCGACCAGCCGCCGCCGTTGTTGACGAAGTAGTCGGCCTGGGTGGCGCCGGAGGTCGTGTCCGGGGTCGCGAAGTGGTACGAGCCGCGGATCATGCCCACGTTGTACGAGCCGTTGTACTGCTGCGCGAAGTAGGTGTTCTTGTAGTACGTGCCTTCCGTCGCCTTGACGTAGGCCCACTTCACGCCGCTGTTCCACAGGGTCGACCAGGCCACGTTGCCCTGGTGGCCGGAGACGTCGACGCCCTCCGTCTGGACCGCCAGGGTGGAGAAGCCGCCGCCGGGCCTGGAGCCCTGGCCGTCGTGCGCGATCACGCCCATGCCCATGTAGGCGGAGCCGCGCGGGGGGATCGCCTGCCGGGTGCCCGGGTCCTGGGCCGCGCTGGCGGTGCCGGAGAGTCCGAGGGGGAGGAGGAGGGCCAGGGCCGCGAGGGCGGCGCCTGCGAGGGTCGTTCCGGATCTGTGCACACGCATTGCGTGCCTCCGAAAGGCTCGGTGGGGAGCGGGGGCGGCAGGCCTCATGACACGTCCTGGAATGAACATGTCATTCAGGGCTGCCGGGAAAGACGCTACGCACGTAGACCCGTCCGGCGGAAGAGGGCCTGGTTACCGCCGTTGGTCTACGCCTGCGAAATACTGAAGGAGCTGCGGCGATGGACGCCCCGGCAGGAAACTTTCAGCGACCGGAAAGCGCGCGGGAGGTGCTGACGTGCACGGAAGCGGTACGGAAAACGAAGGCCGGGCCACCGCCGGAGGTGGTGTGGACCAGGAATTCCTCGCCCTCGAGCGGGAGCTGGCGGTCTTTCTGCGCCGCGCCCGCGCCCAGTCCGGCGAGATGGCCCGCGAGGTCCACCCCGAACTGGAGCCGGCCGCCTACGGCCTCTTCGTGCGCCTCGACGACGCCGGACCCCAGCGGGCCACCGAACTCGCCGGCTACTTCGGCGTCGGCAAGGCCACCATGAGCCGCCAGCTCCGCGCCCTGGAGGACCTCGGGCTCGTCGCCCGCGACCCCGACCCCGCCGACGGCCGCGCCTCGCTGGTCCGCCTCACCGAGGAGGGCCGCAGCCGCTTCCGCAGCGTCCGCGACGCCCGGCGTGAACGCTACGTCCGCAAACTCGCCGACTGGGACCGCGCCGAGGTCGCCGAACTGGCCCGCCTCCTGAACCACTTCAACGTCCGCTCGGAGGGCTGACGCGCGGGACCGCCGCCCGGCGGTCCCCCAGCTCCGCGTACACCGCGGTCGCGTCGTCGTGGAGCTTCCAGCGGCGCGGCCCGCCCGTCCGCGCGTCGGCCGCCTCCAGGGTCCGCACCCGGTGGAGCAGGCCGGCCGGACCCTCCTCGCGCAGCACGCCGAAGCAGTCCGTCCAGTCGCCCTCGCCGAACAGCTCCACCCAGCGGCTCGCCCCGTCCGTGAGCGCCGCAAGGGCCCGCACCTCCGCGCGCGGGGTCGTCCCGGCGACCGCCCGCGCCGCGACCGCCGGGTCCGCCGCCGCGGTGAAGAAGCCGCCCATGCGGTTCCGCAGCCGGTCCGTCGCCTCCAGGGAGCGCCGCACCTCGTCCGGGACCCGGTCGAGCCGGTCGTCGAGCACCGCCCGCACCGTCCCGTCGGGAGCCTCCAGGAGGAGGACGGAGTCCGAGAGGACGAGGTGCTCGACCCGGGTCTCGTCCCAGCGGGCGAGCACCACGGTCGCCTGAGGCGTTCGCACGTGAGAAAGGTCACAGGTGTCGCGATGGGCGTCCGCGGTGCGCCGGATCGCCAGCGACAGGATCTCGGACAGGGGCATGTCTCGGCGGGAACCGGACAGTTCGGTCAAAGCGCCGCCCAGGCGCGCGGTGAACCACGGGACCGTGTGCACACAACCGTCATCACCGGCGGGAGGTGTGACGCCGTCGAGCAGGACGACCGTCCCCCCGCCGTCCGAGGTGGTCGGAGCGGCGGCCACCCAGTCCTCATTTGGGCGTTCGGGGCTGCCGGGAAGGGAGGCGACTTCGCTGCGCATGGCATCCAGTCTGCCCGCCCCGCGCATTCTTCCCCGGTCTCCTTCACCGGACCTGCAAATGACCGGAAAAGGCCTGTACCAACCTCGCGGACGCGGCCCGAGAGGCGGAAGGAGCACCTCCGGGAAGCTGCGGGCGGGCATCCTGCCAAAGCCCGCCCGGAAGATCCAACCGGCGCCCCGCGCGAGCCCCCGGAATCCACCTCCGGAAGTTGTTCGCCAACTACTGAGTGTTGTTCACTCGTTCGGGTGGCGGAGCGGCCGATGCCCGTCCCCTTGCCAGAAGCGCTGGAATGGTCGGAAGCCGTACCAGGGGTGGGGGCGCTCCATGTGACCGGCCGTCACCTCTGCTTCATCGGCGGACGAATCAAGAATGCGAGCACCGGTGCAGAAGAAGCGGCCTCGGAGCAAGAACGGCACGCAGAGCCAGACCCCCGGTGAGCCGCAGGCCCCCGCCGGCCGGCCCAAGCGCGTCCGCAACCGGCTGGTCGCCGGCGTCGCCCTCGTCGGCGTCACCGTCCTCGCCGCCGGAGCCCCCGCGATCCTCGCCGCCTCCGCCGAGCTCACCGAGTCCCAGCGCCTCGTCACCCTCGCCGAACTCGACCGGCAGGCCGTCACCCTCGCGCACTCCCTCGCCGACGAGCGCGACGAGGTCGTGGCGTACATCGCCGCCGGCCGCGAGGCCCAGAGCGGCGACGCCAAGCACCGGCGGAAGGTCACCGACGCGCGCTCCACCCGCGTCGACCGCCAGATCGACGAGATCCGGGCCGCCGCCCCCGCCGAACTCCGCCGCGACCTCGCCGGCGTCCCCTCCGTCCGCCGCACCGCCCTCACCGGCAAGGGCACGGCCCTGGAGGCCCACAAGGCGTACTCCGACGTCATCGACAAGCTCCAGGCCCTCGCCGACGAGCTCGCCGACAAGACCCCGGCCCGCGCCTCCGACGCCGCGCTGACCGAGGCCACCCGCGCCCCCGCCGCCCTCGGCCGCGCCGTCGAACAGGCCTCCGCCACCCGCGGCCTGCTCCTCGCCGCGCTCACCGTGCCGCAGCCCGAACCCACCGGGGGCGTCCACTACGACACCCGGACCGGCACCTACGTCGCCGACGAGCCCGAGGGCGCCGCCGAGGCCGAACGGGCCCGCGACGGCCTCACCGCGGCCGCCCAGCAGGCCCGCGTCCGCGAGCTCGCCGCCCTCGGCGACTTCGACCAGGCCGCCGGCTCCACCGCCCGCGACTCCCTCGCGGCCACCGTCACCGGCCCCGACGTCAAGACCGCCGAGCTCGCCCTCGCCGGCCTCACCGACCAGCCCAAGCTGACCGAGGCCGAGCGCGGCACGGACCCGGTCGCCCTGGAGGCCGCCCTCTCCGCCCGCGTCGAGCAGATGCGCGGCGTCGAGTCAGCCCTCGCCACCCAGCGGGTCGAACGCCTCGCCGCGCTCCGCGACGACGACGTCACCGCCCTCGAACTGCGCATCGCCTTCCTCGGCGGCTGCCTCCTCGTCGCGGTCGGCATCTCCACCTACGTCGCCCGCACCCTCACCCGGCCGCTCGCCGTGCTCCGCCTCGGCGCCGCCCGGCTCGCCGCCGCCCCCGAGCCGCACGCCGAGGAAGCGGTCCGCTTCACCGGCCGCAACGACGAGTTCGCCCAGGTCGTCCGCTCCCTCAACGCCCTGCACGGCAAGCTCGCCGGGCTCGCCGCGCAGACCGAGCGGCTCACCGACGAGCGCGCCGACCTGGCCGCCGCCAAGGACGCCGTCGGCGCGGAACTCGCCGCCCAGCGCGCCGACCTCCAGGGTCGGGTCGCCCTCCTCACCGCCGACCTCGAACGGCTCCGGGGCACCGTCCACCACACCTTCGTCAACCTCTCGCTGCGCAGCCTCGGGCTCGTCGAGCGGCAGCTCGGCGTCATCGAGAAGCTGGAGGAGCGCGAGCAGGACCCGGACCGCCTCGCGACCCTCTTCAAGCTCGACCACATGGCGACCGTCATGCGCCGCCACAGCGAGAACCTCCTCGTCCTCGCCGGCCACGAGCACGTCCACGGCCACGCCGGGCCCGTCCCGCTCGTCGACGTGTTGCGCGCCGCCGTCAGCGAGATCGAGCGGTACGAGCGGGTCACCATCCAGTCGCTGCCGCCGCACGCCCAGGTCGCCGGCTTCGCCGCGGACGACCTGAGCCACCTGGTCGCGGAACTCCTGGAGAACGCCACCTCCTTCTCGCCGCCCGACGCCGAGGTCCAGCTCTCCGGCTGGCTCCTGGAGAGCGGAGAGGTGATGCTCTCCGTGCAGGACGCGGGCATCGGCATGACCGCCTCCCGGTCCGCCGAGCTCAACGCGCGCCTCGCCGAGGCCGACCCGGAGGCCTTCGACGGCGAGGGGCTCGGCATGCGGGTCGTCGCCCTGCTCGCCGCCCGCCACGGGGTGCGCGTCGAGCTGCGCGAGCAGAAGCAGGGCGGCACGGCGGCCGTCGTGGTCCTGCCGCTGTCCCTGCTGCCCACCACCCCGCCGACGGCCGTGTCGGAGCCCGTACGGGTCGCCGGCGCCACGCCCGTGATCCAGCTGCCCGGCTCGGTCGCGGAGGCCAACTCCAACACCCTGCCGTCCCGGCACCGTGACCCCCTGGTGGAGGCGGCGGAGGCCGCGTTCCTGGCGGCGGAGGCGGAGCAGCCGGGGGAACCGGAGCCGGAAGCGGCCTACGCCCCGGAGCCGGAGGCCGCGCCCGAGTCGGCGTACGCCCCGGAGCCCTCGGCGCCCGAGCCCGCGTACGCCCCCGAGCCGGAAGCGGCCCACGCCCCGGAGCGGTCGTACGCCCCGGAGCCCGAGCCGGAGGCCGCGCCCGAGGCGCCGTACGCCCCCGAGCCCCCGGCGCCCGAGGCCTCCTACGAGTCCGTCTCCGAGACCACGCTCCAGGTCCGGCTGCCCGACCCGCCGCCGGAACCGGACACCCACGAGCGCGCCGCCGACGGCGAGGAGGCGGCCCACGTCGAGGCGACCGCCGCCGACGGGGCGGTGCCCGGTCCGCGCCCCGCGCAGTGGGAGCGGGTCACCGACAAGGGGCTGCCCAAGCGGACCCCGCAGGTGGTCCGTCAGCCCTCCGCACCCGCCACGCCCCGCCAGGGCGGCGTGGACGCGGAGGCCCTGCGCCGCCGGCTCGGCGGCTTCCACCAGGGAGCCAAGGCCGGGCGCCGGGACGTGGAGGCGGAGCTGGGCGCGGCGCACATAGAAGCCACGAAGACCGCACGTACAGGGGAGAAGACGGGGGACACAGTCGAGGAGGCACGCAGTTGACCGCGACGGGAACGTTCGGACTGAGCACGGAAGCCCGCAACCTGCAATGGCTGCTGGGAAATCTGGTGGAGGAGGTCCCGGGTGTCCGCTCGGTGGCCGTCGTCTCCTCCGACGGCCTGATGCTGCTCTCGTCGGATCCGGCCACCCAGCAGGCGACGACGGTCGCCGCGGGTGCCGGCCGTCCTGACGGGCCGCGCGGCTCCAGCGCCGATCTGGCCACCATCGTCTCCGGCATCGGCAGCCTCACCGTCGGGGCGGCCCGGCTGATGGACGGCGGTGGGGTCAAGCAGACGATGGTGGCGATGGAGGAGGGCAGCGTCTTCGTCATGTCGATCAGCGACGGCTCGCTGCTCGGCGTGCACGCCACCCCCGACTGCGACATGAGCGTCGTGGCGTACCACATGGCGCTCTTCGTGGGCCGCGCCGGTCACGTACTCACCCCCGAAGTCCGCAGCGAGCTGCGCAAATCGATGGAGAGCACCCAGTGACGGCCATGTCCTCGGCTCATCACGCCTTCAAGCTGCCGGTACGGGGCGAGGGGCGGCGCCCCGCGCGCGTGCGCCCGTACTCGCTGACCGGCGGCCGGACCCGCTTCGGCCACATCCTGCTCGTCGAGACCTTCGTGGCCGCGCTCGAAGCGCCCGCCGCCCGCAAGGTCCTGACGGACGGCGGGCCCGCCGCCCGCGGCCTGATGCCGGAGATGCGGGCCATCGTCGAGATCTGCCGCCGGATGCGGACGGTCGCGGAGATCTCGGCGCTTCTGAAGATGCCGTTGGGGGTCGTCCGGGTGCTGCTCAGCGACCTGGCCGACCAGGGAAAGATCCGTGTGTACGGGACCGGTCACGGCACCGGCCAGCCCGACCGCGCGCTCCTCGAAAGGGTGCTGAGTGGACTCCGTCGTCTCTGACGCCACCGCCGTCTCCGAAAAGCCGGCGGTCGCCGGCATCCCCGCCCAGCCGGGGCCCGAGGATCCCGTGCTCGACGCCGAAGAGGGCGCGCAGGACTGGCAGCTCGACCACTCCCGCGCCCCGATCGCGACGAAGATCGTCGTCGCGGGCGGCTTCGGCGTCGGCAAGACCACCTTCGTCCGCG
This sequence comes from Streptomyces sp. NK15101, assembly GCF_020400725.1. Lineage (GTDB taxonomy): Bacteria > Actinomycetota > Actinomycetes > Streptomycetales > Streptomycetaceae > Streptomyces. The sequence goes on from NZ_JAINVG010000040.1 coordinate 62,626, forward strand.
CCGTCTCGGAGATCACCCCGCTCCAGACCGAGGCGCTGATGACGCGGGCGAGCGAGGACACCGACGACCTCACCGCCACCCCGGACAAGCTCACCACCACGGTGGCGATGGACTTCGGCCGGATCACCCTCGACAACGACCTGGTGCTGTACGTCTTCGGCACGCCGGGGCAGCAGCGCTTCTGGTTCATGTGGGACGACCTGGTGCGCGGGGCGATCGGGGCGATCGTGCTCGCGGACACCCGCCGGCTCACCGACTGCTTCCCGGCGCTCGACTACTTCGAGAGCTGCGGGCTGCCGTACATCGTGGCCGTCAACCACTTCGAGGGCACGGAGCTGTTCGAGGCGGACGACGTGCGGGAGGCTCTGACGGTGCCCGCGCACGTGCCCGTGGTGATCATGGACGCGCGCAAGCGGTACAGCGTCGTCGAGACCCTGCTCGCGATGGTCGCGCACGCCCTCGACGCCACGCCCGAATAGCCCGTCCCCGAACAGTTCGTCCCGTCACGCCAGGAGCCCCGCCCATGCGGAAGATACTCATAGTCGGCGCCGGCCAGTCCGGCCTGCAGCTCGCCCTCGGACTCCAGTCGCAGGGGTACGAGGTCACCCTCATGTCGAACCGGACCGCGGACGAGATCCGGACCGGCCGGGTCATGTCCACGCAGTGCATGTTCGACACCGCCCTCCAGCACGAGCGGGACCTCGGCCTCAACTTCTGGGAGTCCCAGGCCCCGAAGATCGAGGGCCTCGGCGTCTCCGTCGCCGGCCCCGAGTCCGCCCGCGTCATCGACTGGGTCGGCAGGCTCGACGGCTACGCCCAGTCCGTGGACCAGCGCGTGAAGATGGCCGGCTGGATGGACACCTTCGCCCAGCGCGGCGGCCAGCTGGTGATCCACGGCGCGGCCGTCGGCGACCTGGACTACTTCTCCCGCAGCTACGACCTGGTGCTCGTCGCGGCCGGGAAGGGCGAGCTGGTCTCCATGTTCGGCCGGGACGCGTCCCGTTCGCCGTACAGCGAGCCGCAGCGCGCCCTGGCCGTCGCGTACGTCCACGGCCTCGGCCCGCGCCCCGAGCACCCGGACTTCGACGCGGTCCGCTGCAACATCGTCCCGGGCGTCGGCGAGCTCTTCGTCATGCCGACCCTCACCACCGGCGGCCGCGCCGACATCCTCTTCTGGGAGGGCGTCCCCGGCGGCCCGCTCGACGTCTTCCAGGGCGTCAAGGACCCCTCCGAGCACCTGGCGCTGACGCTGGAGCTGATGGAGAAGTTCACCCCCTGGGAGTACGCGCGTGCGACGAAGGTCGAGCTGACCGACGCGGGCGGCACCCTCGCCGGCCGGTACGCGCCGACCGTCCGCAACCCCATCGGCCGGCTCCCCGGCGGCGGCCTGGTCCTCGGCGTCGCCGACGTCGTCGTCGCCAACGACCCGATCACCGGCCAGGGCTCCAACTCGGCGTCCAAGTGCGCCGCCGCGTACCTCGCCGCCATCGTCGAGCAGGGCGACAGGCCCTTCGACGAGGAGTGGATGCAGGGCGCCTTCGACCGCTACTGGAAGACGGCCCAGCCCGTCACCAAGTGGACGAACGCGATGCTGGCGCCCCCGCCGGAGCACGTCCTGAACCTGCTCGGCGCGGCCGGGCAGCTGCAGCCCGTCGCCGACCGCTTCGCCAACGGCTTCAACGACCCGGCGGACTTCGAGAACTTCTTCTTCGACCCGGAGAAGGCGTCCGCCTACCTGACCGAGGTCGCGGGAGCCTGATCGAGGCTTCCGGTCGACGGCCGGTGCCCGCGTGATGCGGGGCCGGCCGTCGAAATCCGGTCGATGTGGCTGCTTCCTGTGCTTGATGATGGGCGCATGCCCCTGTCACAGACCCTCGCCCGCGTGGACGCCGACCTGGCCGCCGGCCGCGTGCCGGTGGCGCGCCAGCGCCTGCGCGGACTCGTCTCCTCCTTCCCGTGCGACCCGACCCTCCGCCGCCGGCTGGCCGAGGTGTACCGGCTGTACGGGGACGCGGCGGAGGCGGGGCGGTGGTCGTACCTCGAGGAGGACCGGCGCCCGGACGAGACCGCCGCCTTCGAGGAGCGGTACGGGTCTCCCGCGCGGCGCATGAAGGCCCTCGCGTGGCACGGGCCCGAGGCGCGGGCCGCCACCGCGTTCGCCGAGCGGCAGCTGGCGGCCGTGCGGACGGCCCGTGCCGAGGAGCTGGGGCGGCCGGTCGACTGGGACGACCCCGCCTCCTACGACGAGGACGCGGACGAGGAGTACGCGCCGGAGGCCGGCGGGTGGTCGCTCGGCGGTGTCCTGGCGGGTGCCGGCTGCCTGGTGGGCACGGTCGCCTTCGGGTACGTCTGGGTGCTCGGGGTCGTCTCCCTCTTCAGCGACTGACGGCCCGCCTCCGCGCGCCGGACGGCGAGCGGGGTCAGGAGGCCGGTCAGGGCGAAGAGGGCGCCCACGGCGAACCAGCCGGGGCGGCCCCAGCCGATGCAGAGCGCGATGAGCAGTCCGGGCCCGAGGGCCTCGGAGAGACCGGCGCCCAGGCCGAAGACGCCCAGGTACTGACCGGTGGCGTGGGGCGGTGCGAGGGCGTACGAGACCTCGAAGCCGCCCGCCGCGTGCCAGAGTTCGCCGACCGTGTGGACCACCACGGCGGTCAGCAGCAGGGCGACCGCCACCCCGACGGGCGTCCCGGCGGAGAGCGCGACGAGGGCGCAGGAGACGAGGAAGGCCGCTCCCGCGCGCCGGTAGGCGCGGCCGCCGGCCCGGGGCGAGTCGACACCGCGGCTCGCCCGCACCTGGAGGCCGACGACGAGGACGGTGTTGGCGAGCATGGTGCCGGAGACCAGCCAGTGCGGGGCGGTGGTGGATCCCACCAGCCAGAGCGGGATCGCGACGGTGAGCACCTTGAACTGGACCGCCATGACGCCGTCGAGCGCGGTGAGCGCCAGGTACGGCCGGTCCCGCAGCGCGATCCACCGGGGTCCGCGGGCGGTGGGCGCGGGGGCGAGGGGCGGCAGCAGCGACAGGACGGCGGCGGAGGCCGCGAACGCGAAGGCGTTCCCGGCGACCAGGACCTGGTAGGCGCCGAGGGTGCCGGCCTGGACCGCCCATCCCGCGAGGAGCGCGCCGAAGGAGATGCCGACGTTGGTCACGGCCCGCAGGTAGGCGCGGAACTCCTGCGGTCGTTCCCCTCCGTGGTGCCGGACGAGCGGCGCCCGGGCGGCGAGGCCGGCCGCCTTCGCGCCGGTGGCCGCGGAGACGGCGAGGACGAACGGCCAGAAGCTGTCGGCGAGCACGAAGGCCGCCGTGGCGAGTGCCTGCACCGCCAGCGTGGTCACGAGGACCCCGCGCGCCCCGCGCCGGTCCGCGAGGTGACCGACGGCGATTCCCACGGCCAGCGAGAGGAGCCCGGCGATACCGAGCCCGAGCCCCACGGTGGCGGCCGGGAGCCGCACGGCCTGGGTGAAGTACAGCACTCCGGCGGTCAGGAAGAGGCCGCTGCCGACGGCGTTGACGAAGTTCGAGGCGGTGAGGGCGCGTTGGGGCCGGGTGTCCGGCAGCGGTCCGGGCATGACGGGGCTCCGTGTCCGGTAGGGGCGATCGGCCATCGGTAAGGACCCGTCAAGCTTGTTGCTTATTACTCGCAAGAGCAAGGGGTATGCACCGGGTGGGAGTTCAGCTCCGGTCGTAGCCCTCGTCCCCGCCGTCCCTCGCGCCCTCGGGAAGCTCGGGCGGGGCGTACGTCTTCAGGGGCGTCCCCCCCGGGTCGGGCCGCACGGCCCCGAGCACCGGGTTCGCCGCGAGCGGGGAGACCTTCACCTTCCCGCCGGGGCGCGGGGCCTGCACCACCAGGCCCTCGCCCAGGTAGAGGGCCACGTGGGTCGCGCCCGGGAAGTAGACCACCAGGTCGCCGGGGCGGAGCTCGGCCAGCGGCACCCGGGGCAGGGTCTCCCACTGCTCCTGGCTGGTCCTCGGCAGCTCCCGGCCGGCCGCCGCCCACGCCCGCTGCGTCAGCCCCGAGCAGTCGTACGCCTCCGGGCCCTCCGCCCCCCACTCGTACGGCTTGCCGATCTGCTCCACCGCGAAGCGCAGCGCCTCCGCGCCCGCCCGGGACGGGGTGCGCGGGCCGTCCAGGACCCCGGAGTCGAGCAGTTCGCGCTGCGCGCCGGCGGTCTGGACCCGTTCCAGCTCGGTGAGCCGGGTCAACTGCTCCGGCGACAGGGCGGCGAGCAGCTTCTCCACCTCCAGGAGCTTGGCCCGCACCTCGTCGCGTCGGGTGCGCTGCGCGGCGGCGAGCCCCTGCTGCCGGTCCAGGGCCTTGCGGGAGGCGCTCGCGAGGCTGCCGGCCTGCCGCTCGGCCCTGGTGAGCCGGGAGACGGCGGTGGCCCGGTCGCGGGCGGCGCGGGCCATCAGGTGTCCCTCGTCCAGGGCCGACCGGGGGTCCGCGGCGAAGAGCAGCCGCAGGTACGAGGGGAACGAGGAGAGCTCGGACCTGCCCTGGTACTGGTCCCGGGCGATCCGTCCCGCCGCGGCACGGCCCTGTGCCAGTGCCGTCCGCGCGGCGGTGAGCCGGGCGGTGACCTTCTTCGTGTCGGCGGCCTGGCGCTTCAGCGCCTCCTCCGCGGCGTTGTACCGCTCGGTCGCCGCCTCGGCCTGCTGGTACAGCGTCCGCAGCCGGGTGAGCAGCCCGCCGACGGAGCTTCCGCCGGGAGCGGGAAGCGCGGCGGCGTCGTCCTCGACGGGGGGAGGGGGCGTGGGGGAGGCGGACGGGGGAGCCGGGGCGGCGGTGTCGGTCGGATCCGTGCCGGGATCCGCGTCCGTATCGGGATCCGCGTCCGTGCCGGGATCCGCGTCCGCACCCGGGTCCGTCCCCGCCGGGTCCGGTGCGGCGGGGTCGACCGGCCCGACCGGTTCCGCCGCCGGGTCCGCCCAGGCGATCGGGGCCTCCCTCGGAGGGTCCGCGGGCGGGTCCGGGGCGGCGCCCGCCGCCGGGAGCATCCCCGTGAGCGCCGTCGCCGCGGCGAGCGCCCCCGTGCAGACCGTGCGCAGCAGCCTTCGCGACACGTCACCACCTCCAGAGGGATGATGACAAGTCACTTCATGCGATTACCGTACGAATCGGGGCGTGCCCCTCCGCGTCACCCGTTCGGCTTCGGCGCCGGCTTCGACCACGGCCACTTCAGCTCGCGCCGCTCCCGCCCCTCGGGGACGTACACGTAGACCCAGCCGCGCTGGAGCCCGAGCCGCTTCGTGTAGCCCGCGGGCTCGCGCCGGTAGGCGTACAAAATCGGCGGATGCCCGTCGTGCGCCGGGACGGGGACCTCGTACCACTTCGGGGGATGGCCGGTCGGGCCGAGCAGGATCGGCAGGACCCGGCCGTCGAGGGGGCCGCCGCGGAAGGGGGTGTTCTCGCTTCTCACCCCCACAGTCTCTCCCGGCCCCGCCTCACAGCAGGTGCGCCGCCTCGCCCACCACCGGGATCACCCGCCGGGCCAGCTCCGCCACCGGCCCCTCGGGGGACTCCTGGGCGAGGAGCCGCTTCACGACCCCCGCCGTCTCCTCGTCGCTCGCCGCGGTCGCCGCGAGCAGGGCGAGGAGATGGTCGACGAGCCAGTCCCGCAGCTCCGGCGCCGACGGCCGCTTCCCCCCGTCGAGCCAGATGAGCGAGGCCGCCTCGACGGCGGCGATCCACGTCCGGACGAGCATCCCGAGCCGGAGGCCGGGCCGCTCCGCCCCGAGGTGGACGAGGATCTGCTCGGCGGCGGCCCGCCGCACCTCGTCCACGATCGCGGAGGTCCGGGAGGTCTCGGCGACGCTGCCGCCGCGGAGCAGCGCGCTGAACCCGGCGTCGTGCCCGTCGACGAAGGCCAGGTAGCGGTCGAGCACCCGGCCGAGCCGCTCCGTCGGCGGCCCGGTCGGCGGCTCGGTGAAGCAGCGGTTCAGGGCGTCGGCCGAGGAGCGCAGGGCCGCCTCGTACAGCTGCTGCTTGCCGCCGGGGAAGTAGCGGTAGACGAGGGGCCGCGAGACGCCGGCCGCCTCGGCGACGTCGTCGAGCGAGACGTCCTCGGGCGCCCGGTGGGCGAAGAGCCCCTGGGCGGTGTCGAGGAGCTGCCCGCGTCGCTCCTCGACGCTGAGCCTGCGGTACGCGGGGGTGGCGGCGCTCGTCATGGACCGCAGCGTAACCGCGGGGCGGGTCCCCGGGTGGCGGGCCCCGGGCCTTCCGGGACCGGGGTCCCGTACGGGCGGTGAGACCTCCGCGCCGGGCGCGCAGGCCTCCGATCCGGCGTGCGCGACTTGTTGACGATCCGTCTACCAACGTGTGAGCCTGCTGCAAACGGACGGAAGGAGTCGTCAGTGTCGACGCACGACCTCTACGTGAACGCCCCCGCCGGACCCGTCTGGGAGGTTCCCGCCGCCGGCGCCGCCCGCTTCTCCTGGGACTACGACGACGGCCGCGAACGCCTCCTCGCCCTCTATCAGAAGGGCAAGGACAAGCAGTGGGACGGCGCCACCCGGATCGACTGGGGCATCGAGGTCGACCCGTACGACCCGCTCGGCACCCCCGACGAGGTCCTGACCCTCCACGGCACCCGCCACTGGGCGAAGATGACCGAGAAGGACAAGGGCGACCTGCGCCGGCACTACTCCTCCTGGCAGTTCAGCCAGTTCCTCCACGGCGAGCAGGGCGCCATGATCTGCGCCGCCAGGATCGTCGAGTCCGTCCCCGACCTGGACGCCAAGTTCTATTCGGCCACCCAGACCATGGACGAGGCCCGGCACGCCGAGATCTACGGCCGCTTCCTCCACGAGAAGATCGGGATGCTGTACCCGATCAACGACGACCTCAAGGGCCTCCTCGACGACACCCTGCGCGACTCCCGCTGGGACATGCCCTACCTCGGCATGCAGGTCCTCATCGAGGGCCTCGCCCTCGCCGCCTTCGGCATGATCCGCGACACCACCGACAAGCCGCTGCCGAAGCAGATCCTCGCGTACGTGATGCAGGACGAGGCCCGGCACGTCGCCTTCGGACGGATGGCCCTGCGCGACCACTACAAGCAGCTCACCGACGCCGAACTCCGCGAGCGCGAGGAGTTCGTCATCGAGGGCTGCCACCTCATGCGCGACCGGCTGCGCGGGGTCGAGGTCCTGGAGAACTTCGGCATCCCGAAGAAGGAGGCGGAGGAGCTCAGCGAGCAGAGCGAGTTCCTGCACCTCTTCCGCAAGCTCCTCTTCAGCCGGATCGTCCCCTGCGTCAAGGACATCGGCCTGTGGGGCGCACGCCTCCAGAAGGCCTACCTGGACATGGGCGTCTTCGACCTCGGCGACTCCAACCTCGACCTGCTGATGAGCCAGGACGAGGAGATCGCCGAGGCGCTGGACCGCGAACGGTTCGCGGCGGAGGAGGCCGAGCGGGTCGCCGAGGTGGAGGCCGCGATCGAGGAGGGGGCGGCGGAGGTGTCACAGGGGTGACGTAGCGTGCCCGTCATGACCATGCCGCCGCCTCCGTCGAGTCCGCCGCCCCACCACCCGTACGGCGGACCCGTACCGCCCCCGCAGCAGCCCGGCGCGTTCGGGGCGCCGCAGCAGCCCGGTCCCTCCGGACCCCCGCAGGGCCACCCTCCGCAGTACCCGGGGCCGGGCGCGGGGGCCTGGGGGCAGCCGCCCATGGGGCCGCCGCCGAAGAAGAAGCTGTCGACCGGAGCGGTCGTCGCCCTCGTCCTCGGCTCCCTGGTCGTGGTCGGCGGTCTCGGCTACGGGGTCAGGGCCGGGCTCGACGGCGTCACCGGCTCCTTCCCCGAGGCGACGCACCGGCTCGTCGTCCCCCAGAGCCTCCTCGCCGGCCGGTACACCCTCGCCTCCGACCTCTCCGACACCCAGGGCAAGGAGATCGAGGACACCCCCGACTTCACCGTCAAGGACGCCCGCGCGGCGGTCGGGCAGTACAGCGGCAAGGACGGGGCCACCCTCGTCCTCTCCGGAATGTACGGACGCATCAAGAACGGCGGGGCCACCCGTGCGTCCATCCTCCGGGGTGCCGCCACGGAGAAGGGCTCCACGCTCGCCGTCCGGCCCAGGGACTTCACCCCCGCCGGGTACGGCGTGACCGTCAGCTGCCAGGTCACCACGTCGAAGGACGGCCTCGGCACGACCACGCTCCCCATGTGCGCCTGGGGCGACGACAACACCGCGGCCGCCGTGGCCCTCGTCACCCCCGGGACGGTCGCCGCCGACCCGGGGGACATCGACCTGGCCGAACTCGCCGAGACCACGGTCAGGGTCCGCGCCGAGATCCGCAAGCCGATCGGCTGACCCCGGGCAGGGGGTGGGAAGCGCGGGGGACGGGCCTACGGATTCCGCGCCTCCGCCTCCAGCCTCAGCGCCTCCTCCATCACCGCCTTCGCGACCGGCGCCGCGCTGCCGCCCCCGCTGATGTCCGTGCGGGAGGCCTCCGCGTCCTCGACGACGACCGCCACCGCCACCGCCGGCTGGGCCGCGTCGTCCGCCTGCGCCCAGGCGATGAACCAGGCGTACGGCGTACCCGTGTTGCCGAAGCCGTGCTGGGCGGTGCCCGTCTTGCCGCCGACCCGGGCCCCGGGGATCGCCGCGTTCGTCCCCGTCCCCTCTTTCACGGCCCGCACCATCAGCCGCTGGAGCTGCATCGCCGTGGCGGGGCTCATCGCCTGCCGGTGGCTGCGGCGGGTCGTGCGGTTCACGGTCGTGCCGCCGGAGGTCGTCGTGCGGTCGACGAGGTACGGATGGGCGATCTCCCCGTTGTTGGCGACGGCCGCCGCCACCATCGCCATCTGGAGCGGGGTCGCCGTCGTGTCGAACTGCCCGATCGACGACAGCGCCAGCTGGTCCGGGCTCATCTCCCGGTCGAAGTTGGACTTCGCCACCCAGGACGGCACCCGCAGCCCCGTGTCGTTGAAGCCGAACCGCTCCACCGCCTCGACCATCCCCGGCAGGCCCACCTCCACCCCGAGTCCGGCCATCACCGTGTTGCACGACCACTGGATCGCGTACGCGAGCGAGGCGTCGCCGCAGCCCTTCGCCTCGTTCGGCAGCACCTGCCGGGTGCCGGGCAGCACGAACGGGTCAGGGGTCTCCGTCGGCGCCTCCACGTCCCGCACCACCCCCGCGTCCAGGGCCGCCGCGGCCGTCACGATCTTGAAGGTGGAGCCCGGCGGGTACGTCTGCCGCAGCGCCCGGTTCAGCATCGGCTGGCTCGGCGAGGCGTTCAGCCGCCGCCAGGCGTCCTTGACGGCCCGCCCGGTTCCGGAGAGGACCCCCGGGTCGTACGAGGGCGAGCTGACGAGCGCGAGGATCCGGCCGCTGGACGGCTCGATCGCCACGACCGCGCCCCGCTTCCCGTCGAGCCCCCGGAAGGCGGCCTCCTGCATCGGCGCGCGGATCGTCGTCACCACGTCGCCGCCGGGCCGCCGGCCGCGGGTGAGGTCGTCCCAGAGGGGCAGCGGCGCCAGCATCGGGTCGGTGCCCGCGAGGATCTCGTCCTCGGCGTGCTCGACGAGCGTCGTGCCGTACGTCTGGGAGGCGTAGCCGGTCAGCGGCGCGTACAACGGCCCCTGCTCGTACGTCCGTTCCCAGCGCAGCTGCTGCCCGCTGTCCCGGGAGCCGGTCACCGGCTTCCCGTCGACGACGATCTCGCCGCGCGGCCGGGCGTACCGGTCGATCGCGATCCGCCGGTTGGCCGGGTCGTCGTCGAGGGACTCGGCCTCGAAGACCATGACGCGGGCGGCGTTGACGAGCAGCGCCGCCAGGAGGACGAGACAGAGCGCCGCCGCGCGCCGGATGTACCGGACCATCGGGCCTCCCCGGCTGCCGGAGTCCTTCACCGCGCGACCTCCCCGACCTTGGCGAGCTCCCCGGTGTCGGCCGCTTCCGGCCGGGGCGCGCGGGCCGAGTCGCTGACCCGGATGAGGAGCGCGACGATCACCCAGTTGGTGACGACCGAGGAACCGCCCTGGGCCAGGAACGGCATCGCCATGCCGGTCAGCGG
>NZ_JAINVG010000041.1 GCF_020400725.1 Streptomyces sp. NK15101
CCCGCACCGCCGTGAGACCGGCCAGGAGCTGTCGGAGCTCGGGTTCCGCCACCGCCCCCACCTCCGGCCGCTCCCCGATCGAGGAGCCCTTGATCGTCGTCTCAGACATGCCCCATCCTCGTCCGCCCTCAGGCATACGCTTACGGGCCATGCGGTCACGCTCACGTGCCGCACCGCCCGTGCTCCATGACGGCCCCGGCCTCGACCGTTGCCGTACGGCAATGATGACGACCCTACCCCCACGTGATCGACAGGAGGAGGGCGGTGCCGCGTCAAGCGGCCGGAACACGCCGTCGGACGACTTCCGGGCGTTCTCCGGCATGCGACGCCGGAGGCCGGGTAGGCGGCGCGCCGAGCCGGGCGCCCGACGCCCTGACGAGAAGGGAGTAGCACGTGCTGATGGCCCATCCCGTGGTCCTGCGCAACCTCATCGAGGAGTACGAGACGCTGGAGGTGCTCCGGGCGGAGAACGGCAGCGCCGAGGTGCGGCGGCGCATGGACGACCTGGCGTACACCCTGTGCGTCTCCACCGGTACGTGTGACGTGGACGCGGCACTGATCGCGGCCCGCCATCGGCTGCCGGGCGCGCGCCCCGAGGACGACTCCGTGGTGACCGCCTGAGCACGCGGACGAGCCCGGCACCCTCCTTCCGGAGGGTGCCGGGCTCGCTCGTGCCGCGGGGGAACCGCCTACCAGCGGTACCAGCGGCCCGTGCTCCCCTTCGGCCGGGCCACGAAGCCCAGCAGCCACAGGACGAGCACGATCACGGCTATCCACCAGAGCGCCTTGACCGCGAAGCCGAAGCCGAAGAGCAGCAGCGCGAGAAGAAGAACCAGCAGCAGGGGAACCATGCGTATCGACCTCCAGTAATGACGGGTGCTCAGGGACGGACGGACGGGATGTACCGCCGGCCGGGGAAGGGGTTACGGGCCGCACCGACGGAACGGGATCCGGCCACTCTTCTCCGAAGCACTCATGAGGCCCGTCTCGCCGGACCCGGCCGTCGCAAACCTCGTTCGTCGCGCCCGGCGCCCTGTCCGGCTCCCTTCCCGCGGTGCGCTTGGCCGCTTCGATCCGGGACAGACGGCCCCGCATGGTGACGCTTCTCCTCGCGGGCCTCCCGGCCATCACCGCCCTCGCCACCGGCCTCCTGGCCGTCCTGGTGTCCCCGTGGTGGTGGTGCGCGGCCGGCCCCGCACTCCTGATCGCCGCGGTGGCGTCGTACGACCTGCTCCAGCGGCGCCACTCGATCCTGCGCAACTATCCGCTCCTGGGGCACCTGCGGTTCGCGATGGAGGCGATCCGTCCCGAGGTGCAGCAGTACTTCGTCGAGCGGAACGTCGACGGCGCCCCCTTCGACCGGGACACCCGCTCCATCGTCTACGAACGGGCCAAGGGGACCGACGCCGAGGACCCCTTCGGGACGGAGCTGGAGCTGGACCGGCCGGGCACCGATCACCTCGTCCCCTCCATGGCCCCGTGCCCGGTGCCCACGGAACCGCCCCGGGTCCGGATCGGCGGCCCCGGCTGCGCCAGGCCCTACGACATGGCCCTGCTCAACGTGTCCGCGATGAGCTTCGGCTCCCTGTCGGACCGGGCGGTCCGTGCCCTGAACGAGGGCGCCCGGCGCGGCGGCTTCGCCCATGACACCGGTGAGGGCGGGATATCGGAGCACCACCTGGCCCCCGGCGGGGACCTCGTGTGGGAGATCGGCACGGGCTACTTCGGCTGCCGCACGGAGGACGGCGGCTTCGACCCGCGGAGGTTCGCCGAGAAGGCCGCCCTCGACCAGGTCGTCTGCGTACTGCTGAAGATCAGCCAGGGGGCCAAGCCCGGCATCGGGGGCGTGCTGCCCGGCTCCAAGGTCAGCCGGGAGATCGCCGCGGTCCGGGGCGTCCCCGAGGGCCGCACCGTGATCTCCCCGCCGTACCACCGCGTCTACCGGACCCCCAGGGAACTCGTGCGTTTCGTGGGCCGGATGCGGGAGCTTGCCGGGAGCAAGCCGGTCGGGTTCAAGCTGTGCGTCGGATCGCGCCGCGAGTTCCTCGCAGTCTGCAAGGCGATGCTGGAGGAGGACGTCACGCCCGACTTCATCGTCGTCGACGGGGCCGAAGGCGGCACCGGGGCCGCGCCGCTGGAGTTCGCGGACACCGTCGGACTCCCCCTCACCGAGGGCCTGACGACGGTCCACCGGTCCCTCGTCGGCGCGGGACTGCGCGACCGGATCCGGATCGGCGCCTCCGGCAAGGTCGCCACCGGCGGCGACATCGTCAAGCGGCTGATCCAGGGGGCCGACTACACCAACTCCGCCCGGGCCATGATGTTCGCCCTCGGTTGCGTCCAGGCCCAGCGCTGCCACACCAACACCTGCCCCGTCGGGGTCGCCACCCAGGACCGCCGGCGCGCCCGGGCCCTGGACGTCGAGGACAAGGCGCGCCGCGTCCAGCGCTTCCAGGAGGCGACCGTCAAGAGCGCTCTGCAGATCATGGCCGCCATGGGCGTCGACGAGCCGGGCGGCCTGGCGCCCGGGATGCTGCTGCGCCGGGTCGGCCCGGACACCATCCGGTCCCATGCCGACCTGTACGCCCCGCTCGAAGCCGGGCAGCTCCTCTCGTCGGCATCGGTTCCGCCGTCGTGGGCGGGCGACTGGAACGCGGCCCACCCGGACCGGTTCGCCTCCTGAACGGCTTGCACGACGCCGCCGAGGGCGGTGCGGTCGCACGGCGCGGGGCCCGTTCGGTGGCCCCCCGCACCCGGCCTCGGACGGGACGGGACGGGACGATTCATCGCCCTTTCCGGGTTTACCGTCGCGCTTCCCGGCCAGGCGCCTTCTCGTCAGATGTGCCGAGCGGAGAAGGAGTGATCGTCCGTGTCCGGTGAGCAGAAGATGAAGGCCAAGAGCGAGCAGGCCAAGGGCAAGATCAAGGAGGCGGCCGGGCGGATGACCGGTGACGAGCGCCTCGAGGCGGAGGGCCGGGCCGAACAGGCCAAGGGCGATGCGCGCGGCGCCAAGGAGAAGGCGAAGGACGTCTTCAAGCACTGAGCCCTGGGCGCGCGGACCGCGTCCGGCATGGAAGGGGCGGCCCGCCGTGGCGGGCCGCCCCTTCCATGGCCGTCCCGGCCGTCGGTCCCTTCTCCGCGGGACGGCGGGGCCGGTCGTCAGCGACCGGCGTACGGCAGCAGGGCCATCTCCCGGGCGTTCTTGATCGCGGTGGCGAGCGCCCGCTGCTGCTGGGCGGTCACGCGGGTGACGCGGCGGCTGCGGATCTTGCCCCGGTCGGAGATGAACTTCCGCAGCAGGTCGGTGTCCTTGTAGTCGATGTACGTGATGCCGGCCGCGTCGAGCGGGTTGGGGCGGGACTTCACGGGCTTGCGGGGGTCGGGGCGTCGGGCCATGTCTCGGTTCCTTCGAGGGAGCGTTTCAGTGGAGTCGTACGGGGTCAGGCGGCGTCGAGGAGGGAGTCGAAGGCGGCGGGCAGGTGCTTCCACGCCTCGCGTCCCGCCCGGTACTCGGCGTCCGTGAGCAGACAGGAGTCGAGGAGTCGCTCGATCCCGTCCCGGTCGAGGCCGGGCGAGGTGAAGACGAGGTGCTGGCAGCAGTCGCCGTGCTCGGGGTGCCAGTCGAGGGCGGCCGCCGCGCGGCGCACGGGCGGGACCATCTCCCATGCGGCGTCGGGCAGTGACGCCAGCCAGGGGCCGGCGCTCTCCACGCACAGCGCTCCGCCGGCCGCGTCCCAGGCGAGGAGCGTGTCGGGACGGTCGGCGAGCCAGAACCGGCCACGACTGCGGGCCGCCGCGCAGCACAGGTCCTCGAGCGCCTCGTACAGCCGCTCCGGATGGAAGGGCCGGTGGCGGCGCCAGACGAAGGTGGTGACGCCGGCCTCGTCGGCGTCCTGGGGCAACAGCGCGCACGCGGGGTGCTGGGCGGCCGCCGCGGCCTCGACGTCGAAGCCGGCGAACGCGGCTTCGGCGAGTTCGCCGGAACCGGCTGCCACGTGCCGCGCGGTGGGATGGAGCTGCGCGAGCAGGGCGCGGTCCTCGTCGTCGGCCTCGTCGTTGTCGACGACGGCGAGCACGGGTGCGTACTCCAGCTGACGGGCCCAGGTGTCGCCGACGGTCCGTTGGTCGGTGGGGGCGGCGGCCAGGCCGGCCTCGGCCAGGTCGTCGCCGTTGGCCAGGCAGGGCAGGACGAGTGCGGGGTCCACGGCGGTGATCACGTTCGTCAGCGCCAGGCGGTCTCCGCCGTGGCCGGCGATGACCTCCGCCATGGCCTTCGGCTCGACCGAGTCCCACAACTCGACCACGGCGAGGCGGGTCAGGCCGCCGTCCGCCAGTCGCTCCAGTTCCGGTACGAGGTCCTCGCGCAGCGCGCAGCACGCGCAGTCGCCGATCAGCGGGGTCTCGCCGGAGGAGAGGGTGCCGGAGGCGTCCCGTACGAGTCGGAGCACCGTGCCGTCGGGCCCTCCGCCGAGGTCGTGGTGCAGCGCGACGCTGTCCGGAACGGTCCGCAGGAGTCGTTCGACGACCTGCTTCCGCGCGTCGGCGTGCAGCCCGGCGACGATCACGACGGGGAGGCGGTGTTCGTGGTCCATCAACGGGCTCCGTGGCGGCGCTGGAACTGCTCGGTGCGGCCGGCGCCGTCGTGGAGGGCGACGGGCTCACGGGCGGGGTGGATTCCGGGCTTCATGTCATGACCTTTCGATGGTTCGGAGTCCGGCGGGACGACGGCCGGGCGGATCTCGTCGCGTGCCGTGCCGCACACTACATGAGAATGGTTTTCATTTCCGATACCGTACGGTGAGCATCACACCCAGCCAGCGAGAGAGGCGGCAGCACCCATGTCGGCCCACTGCCAACTGACCGGCGCCAAGCCGGGATTCGGCAACACCATCTCCCACTCCCACCGGCGCACCTCGCGCCGATTCGACCCGAACATCCAGCGCAAGCGCTACTGGCTGCCCAGCGAGGGGCGCCATGTGCGCCTGACGCTCAGCGCCAGGGCGATCAAGACGGTCGACGCGATCGGCGTCGAAGCCGCCGTGGCGCGCATCCGCGCACGGGGAGGCAAGGTCTGATGGCGAAGCGAAGCAAGATCGCGAAGAACGAGAAGCGCAAGGAGACCGTCGAGCGGTACGCCGCCCGGCGGGCCGAGCTCAAGGAGGTCATCCGCCGCCCGTCCTCCACGACGGCCGAACGGGACGCCGCCTTCGCGGAGTTGCGCCGGCAGCCGCGCGACGCCAGCGCCACGCGCGTGCGCAACCGCGACAGCGCGGACGGCCGCCCCCGCGGCTACCTGCGCAAGTTCGGCCTCTCGCGCGTACGGACGCGACAGCAGGCGCACGCCGGCTTCCTGCCGGGAGTGATCAAGTCGTCCTGGTAGACGAGGACCCGGGTGCGGGCCGGGGCGTCGCCCCGGCCCGCACCCGGAAGCCGTCCGACGACCACCCAGCGGCGGCACGCCTCGCGGAGCAGGTTTGGTAATGACAACCATTTCCATATAACCTCCGCGTGTCAACAACCGGACCGAGGAGTCTCACGATGGCCGTCCCCAAGCGGAAGATGTCCCGCAGCAACACCCGTCACCGCCGCGCCCAGTGGAAGGCGACCACGCCCCGGCTGGTGCCGGTCACCGTGGACGGCGTCGTCCACCGGGTCCCGCAGCGCCTGGTGAAGGCGTACGAGCGCGGCCTCGTCCAGCCGGAGGGCTGAGCGCCCATGCCCCCCAGCGACCGTCTGCCGGTCACGGTCCTCTCGGGATTCCTCGGGGCCGGAAAGACCACCCTGCTCAACCACGTCCTCGGCAATCGCGAAGGGCTGCGCGTCGCGGTCATCGTCAACGACATGAGCGAGGTCAACATCGACGCCGCGCTCGTCCGCGGCGGTGAGGCGGCCCTGTCCCGCACCGAGGAGCGCCTGGTCGAGATGACCAACGGGTGCATCTGCTGCACCCTGCGCGACGACCTCCTCGAAGAGGTCGACCGGCTCGCCCGCGAAGACCGTTTCGACCACCTGCTGATCGAGTCGAGCGGGATCTCCGAGCCGATGCCCGTGGCCGCGACCTTCTCCTTCCCCCGCGACGACGGGGCCACCCTCGGCGACCTCGCCCGCCTGGACACGATGGTGACCGTCGTGGACGCCGCCGGCTTCCTGCCGGAGCTGGACGGCGGCGACGAACTCGTCGCCCGCGGCCTGGATCAGTACGAGGACGACGAGCGGACCGTGAGCGACCTCCTCGTGGACCAGGTGGAGTTCGCGGACGTCATCGTCCTCAACAAGCTCGACCTGGTCGGCCCGGAAGAGGCGCGCCGGCTCCGCGCCACGCTGTCCCGGCTCAACCCGGAGGCACGGATCGTCCCGGCCGTCCGGGGACGGGTTCCTCTCGAGCACGTCCTGGGGACCGGCCTGTTCGACGTCGAGCGGGCGCAGCAGGCCCCCGGCTGGGTGAAGGAGCTCAACGGAGACCACGTGCCGGAGACCGAGGAGTATGGCATCTCCTCGCTCGTCTTCCGTTCCGGCCTGCCGTTCCATCCCGGGCGCCTGTGGACCTTCGTCACCGAGGGGCTGGACAGCGGCGCCTTCGGTCGGGTCCTGCGCTCGAAGGGGTTCTTCCTGCTCGCCAGCCGGCCCCGGGTGACGGGCCTGTGGTCCCAGGCAGGCGCCGTCGCCCGGTTCGAACCGTCCGGCGCCCGCGGCCCGGAGAGCACGCAGGGCCAGGAACTCGTCTTCATCGGCACCGGACTGCGCGCCGACGCCCTGCACGCGGCGCTGGAGGCCTGCCTGCTGGTGCCGGGCGAGACCGTCCCCGCCGACGACGACTTCCCGGCGTGGGAGACGTACGGCGTCGAAGACGCCTGCGAGCACGAACAGGCGGCCTGAAGCCCACGCTGACGGTGTTCAGCCGGGTGGAGGCGCGATCGCGCTCGGCGCGCCCGATGCGCACGCCCTTCGGCCCGCCGCCCTTCGCCCCGCCCCCGCCGCGCCCTCGGCCCGGTGCTCGTCGCCCGCGCCCCCTTCCTGTTCCGGAAACAGGAAGGGGGCGCGGGCGCGTGGCGGTGCCGGCGTCCCGGCGATCTTCCGGGGGGCGGTTCTCAGGGTTCGAGGCGCTCGATCCGGGTCGCGATGCCGTCGAGGATCAGTTCGAGTCCGATCGTGAAATCGGCGTCGCCGATCGCCGCGTCGGAGGTGTCCGCCGGCCCCGCCTCGAACAGGGGCGACGAGAACAACCGGGCCGTCTCCGGGAAGCGTTCCGGGTCCACGAGCTTCGCCAGGGCGCGGCCGTAGGCACGTTCGGCGTCGGACTGCCCTTGCCCCTCGGCCCGGCCCCGGGCGAGCTCGTGGTCCTGCCGCACCGTCTGGACCACGTACCCTCCGATCAGCGAGAGGGTGCCGATCTTGTGCGCCCAGTCGAGCGGGGTGCGGGCCAGGATCTCCAGCGCGGCTTCCATCCAGGCGATCCGGTGGGGTCCGGAGGGCGGTCCGGCCACGGGCAGTTGGGCGAGCCACGGCCGCCGCCGGTACACGGCGCGCTGGGCGCGGGCCCAGGCGCGCAGCCCCTCACGCCAGTCGGCGGCGTCGAAGCGGGGCGGTGCGCCGAGGGCGTGGTCGCCCATGAGGACGAGGAGTTCGTCCTTGGAGCCGACGTACCGGTAGAGCGACATGCCGGTGACGCCGAGGCCCTTGGCGACCTTGGGGAGCGTCACGCCGTCCAGGCCGTCCCGGTCGGCGGTCTCGACGGCCGCGGTGACGACGCGGTCGACGTCGAGGGCCGCGGGGCGGCCCAGCCGTGGGGACTCCGCGAGCCGCCAGAGCCGCCGCAGTGCTGCCGGAACGGTGTCTTCGCTGGTCATGGTCCCCTCGGCGCCCCCGGAGCGTGAACCCTCATCATGCCAGAGGCATCATTAGTTTACCTCTGATAGTTTCTCGGATAAATTAAAGGTGCGGGGGCGTCCCCCGCACCCTGAGGGGGGTGACACATGCTCGTGGACACCACCGGCCGCACACCGAGCGGCCCGGTCCGACGCGCCGATCGCGCCCTGGCTCCGGACCTGACACGCGGAGCGATGCTCCTGATCATCGCGCTGGCGAACTCCGCCGGCGTCGCCTTCGCCGGCGAACCCGGCCTCGACGGCGCGCCCCGAGGCGCCGGGCGCGGGCTGACCTTCCTGCTGTTCGAGCTGGCCCACGCGCGCGGATATCCCGTCTTCGCCTTCATGTTCGGATACGGCATCGTGCAACTGGCCCGCCGCCAGGACGCGTCCGGCAGCTCACCGCGACAGGTCCGCGCCCTCCTGCTCCGGCGCGGCGCCTGGCTCACCGTCCTCGGCTTCGCGCACGCCGCGCTGCTGTACTACGGCGACTTCCTCGGCGCCTACGGGATCGTCTGCGTCGCCATGACCCTGCTGCTGCTGCGCCGCGGTGACCGCTTCCACCGGATCGTGCTCGTGATCTGGGCGCTGTCGCTCGTCGAACTGCTCGTCGCCGGCGGGATCGTCGTCCACGGGATCCTCACCGGGGCGGGCCATTCGCCCCTTCCCGTCGGCCACGTCGGCTCCCTCTCGGCTTCCTCCTACGCCGACTCGCTGACCGCTCGCCTCGCCGAGTGGCCGGCTCACACCCTGACCACCCTTCCCTTCGTGGTCATCGCGTGGTTGGGCATGTGGGCAGCCCGCCGGCGCGTCCTGGAACGACCGGACCGGCACCGGCCCCTGCTCGTCCGGACCGCCGTCCTGGGCACCGGCATCGCGATCGCCGGAGGGCTTCCGGCGGCGCTGATCGGCGCCGGGTGGCTCGACGTCGACGAGCCCACCGCGCGTACGGCCCTCCTGCTCCACGGGGGAAGCGGCATGTTCGCCGGACCGGGGTACGTGGCGCTCTTCGGGCTCCTCGCCGCCCGCGTCACCCGGCCCGACGCCGTGGTCGTCCGCGCCCTGGCCGCGCTGGGACGCCGGTCCTTGTCGGGCTACCTGTTCCAGTCGGTGGCCTGGCTCGTCCTCCTGCTCCCCTTCACCCTCGACCTGGCCGGACGGTACGCCGACCCCACGGCGGCCGTCCTCGTGATCGCCGTGGCCGTCTGGCTCTGCACGGTCCTGATCGCCCTCCGCCTGGACGACCGCGACCGGCCCGGTCCCGCCGAGACCGTGCTGCGCCGTCTCACCTACGGCCCGAGACCCCGGCGGCGTTCCTGAGACGCGGCGTCGGGAAATCGCGGACGCGACGACAACGCGGTTCAGCGCGGGGACGGCATCATCGAAGGGCACGCAGCGCGCTGTGACCGACACACCGTGCCGTCGGGCAGACCGCCCGACGGCTGTCACCCACCACGGCCGAGGGCCGCACCAAGGAAGATCATCATGGACCGTCTGGACGTCATCGACACCTGCAACCGCATGGCCTGGTACGCCGACCAGCGCGAATGGGACGCGCTGGCCGGAGTGTTCGCCGACAAGACCCTGCTGGACTACACCAGTCTCAACGGCGGCGAGCCCGTCACCCTCACACCGGCGCAGATCGTCGAGGGCTGGCGCACGGGCCTCGGCGCGTACACCGCCACCCAGCACCTCCTCGGCAACCACCTGGTCGCCGTCGACGGCGACGGCGCGGTGTGCACCGCCACCTTCCAGGCCACCCACCGCAAGGCGGACGACTCCCTGTGGACGCTGGGCGGCACCTACCGCTTCGCCCTGGCCCGCACGGACGACGGCTGGCGCATCACCGGCGTGGTGATGACCACCGTCTGGAGCGACGGAGAGCGATGAGAGGGCCGACGCCTTCGACCTCACCGATGGACTGATCACCACAGCAACGTTGGAGTACGCATGACGCGCAAGAGCAAGGTCACCTTCGACAGCGAGGGCGTCACCCTGACCGGCAACCTCTTCCTTCCGGAGAGCACGGACGCCCCGGGGCCGCTGCCCGGGGTCGTGGTCGCCGGCACGTGGACCAGTGTCAAGGAGCTGATGGCCGACCGGTACGCCGAGCGGCTCGCCGCCCGTGGACACGCCGCGCTGTCCTTCGACTTCACCGGCTTCGGCGAGTCCGGGGGCGAGCCGCGGGACGTCGAGGACCCGGCCCGCAAGGTCCGCGACATCCACCACGCGCTCACCTTCCTGGCCGCCCACGAGGCGGTCGACGGCGACCGGCTGGGCGCCCTGGGCATCTGCGCGGCCGCGATGTACATGTCCCACAACGCCGCCGACGACCCCCGGGTCCGCTCGCTGGCGCTCGTGGCCCCCTGGCTGCACGACGCCGACATCTGCGAGGCGGCCTACGGCGGCGCGGAAGCGGTCGCCGAACGGATCAAGGCGGGCCGGGAGGCCCGCGCCCGCTACGAGGAGACCGGAGAGGTCGAGTACGTGCCCGTGGTCTCCGCCACCGACGAACGCGCGGCCATGCCGTACGACATCGACTTCTACCTCAACCCCGCCCGCGGCGGCATCCCCGCCTGGCCCAACCGGTTCGCCGTCATGTCCTGGGCGGACTGGCTCACCTATGACGCCGTCGCCCTCGCGCCGCGCATCGACCGGCCCACCCTGCTGGTGCACAGCGAGGACGCCGCGATCCCCGACGGAGCCCGCCGCTTCCACGCCGGTCTCGCCGGCCCCAGGGACCTCCTGTGGACGCAGGGCACGCAGTTCGACTTCTACGACTCCGAACCCCAGGTCACCGTCGCCGTCGACACGGTGGCCGCCCACTTCGCGCGGACGCTGTCGTGATCCTCGTCACCGGAGCCACCGGAAACGTCGGCGCAGAGGTCGTCCAGGCCCTGGGCCGCGCCGGCGAACCCGTACGCGCACTGGTCCGGCGGCCCGCCGACGTACCGGCCGAGCAGGTCGTCGGAGACCTGGACGACCCCGACTCCCTCGCGCCCGCCCTCGACGGCGTGCGGGGCGTGTTCCTGCTGCCCGGCCACCGCGACATGCCCGGGCTGCTCGACCGCATGCGCCGGGCCGGGGTGGAACGCGTCGTCCTGCTCTCCAGCCTCGCCACCGTCGCCACCGACACCCGCAACGTCCTGTCCGAGTACATGATCGGTTCGGAGACCGCGGTCAGGGAGTCCGGCCTCGCCTGGACGTTCCTGCGGCCCAACGCCTTCATGTCGAACGCCCTGCGATGGCTGCCGCAGCTCCGCGCCGGCGACGTCGTCAGGGACGCGTTCGGCACGGTGCCGGTCGCGTCGGTCGACCCGTACGACATCGCCGCCGTCGCCGTCCGCGCCCTGCTCGACCCCGGTCACGAGGAACGCGTCCACCCGCTGAGCGGACCCGAACCGCTGCTGCCCGCCCAGCGCCTGGCCGTCCTCCCGAGGTCCTCGGCCGCGACCTGCGCTTCCACGCCCTCTCGGACGAGGAGGGCCGGGCCGACATGGCCGCGGCGGGCGTGCCGGAGCCGTACATCCAGGCGTTCTTCGGCTTCTACGGAGACGGCACCCTCGACGAGTCCCAGGTCTACCCGACCGTCGAGCAGGTGACCGGCAGACCGCCCCGCACCTTCCGCCAGTGGGCCGCCGCCCACCGTACGGCGTTCCCGCGCCCCGGAGCGGAATGAGCCGACACCGGTCCCCCCGGGGTGGCCCGCCGCGGCAGCGTCCGGGGCGGGCCACCGGCCGGGGCGGTCCTCAGGGTTCGGCCCGGTCGTGCGCCGCGGTGCCGAAGCCCTCGGGGGCCCGGTCGAGGAACACGGTCACGGTCCTGATGCGGCCGTCCTCGTCGAGCCGGAGGATGTCCGTGCCCGTGGCGAAGGACGTGCCGTCCCCGGTGAGGATCTCCCAGGCGAGCCGGGCGTCGGCGTGGTGGGTCTGGGGGCGCTCGCGCAGGCGGAACTCGACGGTGCCCATGTGGCCGACGAACCGGTCGCGGAAGTCCGTCAGGGCCTGCGTGCCGCTGAGGACTCCGACGGGCGCGCGGTACTCGACGTCGCCGGCGAAGGCCGCCGCCGCGGACCGGTGCCGCTCCTGCCCGGTGCCGGTGTTCCAGAACCGCACGTACTCCTCGACGAGCTGGGCGAAGGCGAAGTCCTGGACGGTCGTCTCGGTCATGGCCGGTGTCCTTTCGGTCGGTCACTGCGGTGTGGCGCCGCCGTGGGGCGGCGTGGCTCCGGTCCATGACTGTGCCGGGCGCCGGCGCGGGGTGTCGATGACCTGTGAGGTCATTGCCGTCACTCCGGCGGAAGGGGCAGTCTGGGGGCCATGACGACGACCACGACCGAACCGGTCGGAGCGCTGCTGCGGCGCTGGCGTGAGCGCCGCCGCCGCTCCCAGCTCGACGTGTCGCTCGCCGCGGAGCTGTCCACCCGGCACCTGAGCTGCATCGAGACGGGGCGCGCGCAGCCGAGCCGGGACATGATCCGGCGGCTGTGCGACGAGCTGGAGGTGCCCCTGCGGGAACGCAACGCGCTCTATCTGGCAGGGGGTTTCGCGCCGGTGCACACCGAGCGGGCCCTCGCCGACCTGGGCGCGGCGCGCGCGGCGGTGGACGCCGTCCTGACCGGGCACGAGCCGCATCCGGCGCTCGCGGTCGACGTGCGCTGGGAGTTGGTGGCCGCGAACCGTGCCGCGGGGCTGTTCCTCGGCGGCGCGGGCGGGGGCACGGAGCAGCCGTTCAACGTCCTGCGGGCGACGCTGCACCCCGACGGCCTGGCGGGACGCATCCGGAACCTCGCGCAGTGGCGGGCGCACGTGCTGCGCCGGGTCCGTCGCCAGCTGGAGCGGACGGCGGCCGACGGCCTCGCGGAACTCCTCGCCGAACTGGAGGGCTACCCCGCCCCGCCGGAGGACGCGGCCGGACCGTCCGGGTACGGTCCGGCCGACGACCTGGTGGTTCCGCTGCGACTCGCGAGCGAGTACGGCGAACTCGCGCTGCTCTACACCACGACGGTCTTCGGTTCGCCGCGGGACGTGACGCTCGACGAGATCGCCATCGAGACGTTCTTCCCGGCCGATCCCCGCACGGCGGAGCTGATGCGGGCGGCCACCGCCTAGACCTCACGGCCGGAGCCCCTCGCCACAGGCGAGGGGCTCCGCTCTTCGTCACCCGGTCCCTGTCGCGTCACCGCGACCGGGCGGGCGGGGCTTCGTCGGACCGGGGTGCCCGTGCCGCGTCGCGCTCAGGCGTCGAAGTCGGTGCCCCGGCTGACCGACTCCCAGGTCCGGGCTTCCGCCCGTGCGGCCTCGGCGTGGGCGGTGATCGCGTCGAGCGCGTCGTTGCCCAGGGCGAGCCGGAGCGGGGTGTCCTCGCTGTCCAGCGCCTTCAGAATGGCCGCGGCCGCCTTCACCGGGTCGCCTGCCTGTTTGCCGTCGCTGTCCGGCAGGCCCTTGCGCACGGCGCCGACCGTCCCGGCGTACTCCGGCATCTCGGCCGTCTGCCGCAGGGCGTCCCCGCCGGCGAAGGAGGTGCGGAACGAGCCGGGTTCGACGATGAGCGCCTTGATGCCGAACGGAGCGACCTCGGCGGCGAGCGCCTCCGTGAGCCCCTCCAGGGCGAACTTGGTCGCCGAGTAGGCGCCGACCCCGGGGAAGGACAGCCGCCCGCCCATGCTGCTCATCTGCACCACGGCACCGGACTTCTGCTCGCGCATGTGCGGCAGGACCGCGCGCGTGAGCCGGGCGGGCCCGAAGAAGTGCAGCTCCATCAGGTCCCGGAGTTCCCTGTCGGTGGTCTCCTCCACCGCCCCCACGAGACCCCGGCCGGCATTGTTCACCAGGACGTCGATCCTGCCGAATCGCGCCACCACGGCGGCGACCGTCGCGTCGGCGCCGGCGGCGTCCGTGACGTCCAGGGCGACCGGGACCAGTCGGCCGGGGTACGCCGTGGCGAGGTCGTCCAGGACCGCGGGCCGGCGGGCCGCCGCGACGACCGTGTCCCCCGCCGCGAGCGCGGCCTCGGCGATGCACCGGCCGAAGCCGGACGTGGCCCCCGTGATCAGCCACACCTTCCCGGCGGGCAGGCCCGACGTCGGATCTTGCGTGTTCAATCCCCCTCCTCGGCTTTCGTGCGCCGCCCTCGGAGCGGCGCACGGCGAGAATGCCCGATCTTCGTCCGGCCGTGTTGCCGATCCGTCCGCACCGTCTTCGCGAACCGTCTCCGGCCCCTCGTGTCCACCGCGTCCTGACCGGAGGATGCCTCCCCGTGCGGCGTCTCAGGCCTGCTCGGACAGGGCCTGGTGGCGGTAGTCCCGCGGGGAGACCCCGTAGGCGGCCCGGAAGGCGCGGGTGACGTGGGAGGCGCGGGGCATGCCCCACCGGCCTGCGAGCACGTGGATGGGTACGGTCCGCAGCGCGGGGTCCGCCAGGTCGGCGCGGATCCTCTCCAGCCGCTGGGAACGGATCCAGGCGGCGACCGTCTCGCCCGGCGACCGCTCGCCGAAGACGCGGTGCAGGTGGCTGAGGGAGATGTGGTGCGCGGCGGCGACCGCTGCCGGGGTCAGTTCCGGGTCGGACAGGTGCTGCCGGATGAAGGCCCGTATGCGTCGGCCGAGCACCTCGTGCCGGGTTTCCGGCGGCAGGCCGGTCTCGGCGTCCAGGGCCTGGGCGAAGAAGGAGGAGACCAGGTCGAGCGTGACCGTGCCCAGCCGGGGCGCGTCGGCCGGCCGGAGGGTGTCGGCCTGCCGGCCGATGCCGATGAGGAAGTCCGCCAGGAGCGCTCCCGTGCCGTCACGTACCGACAGCCCGTGTCCGAGGAGCCGTTCCGCCTGGTGCGGGGGCAGGGGCAGCAGGGCCTTGGGCAGGTCCACGCCCACACCGGCGACGACGCCCGGCCGTCCCTCGGCCGTGGGGTCCGGGGCGTAGGTGTGGGATTCGCACGCCTGCCAGCTGGAGTCCACGAGGAGACCGCCGCGGCCGATCGTGGCGGTCCCCCCGTGCTCCTGCGCCAGCGTCAGCCCGCCCTCGGTCAGCAGGGACAGGTGGTAGAGCTCGGCGTCGTTCCTGCGGATCCGGCGCGGGCTCCGCCGGAAGCGCGCGGGCGAGAACGACGTCTGCCACACCGTCACGGGCCCCAGCTCCATCACGCGCAACTCCGCCCGGAAGTCGGCGGCGTGGGGGCTGCTCGTGTCGTTCGCGCGGCTGTGGCCGATCAGCTCTCGCCAGCGGTCGAACCGCTCACCGGCAGGGGCGTCCTCGGTGCGGAACACGGTCCCGATCACTGCTGCACTCTCCGTCCTCCCCGGGGGGTGGTCACGTCCTCGGGCGAGGGAGCGGTCGGGCTCCCCCACCCCTGGACATCATGAGGTGCGGCTGATGGTCGCACGCCTCACCGAGGCGGTATGACGCCGTCTCAGGTGATGGGCCGGCGGCGTCAGCCGGCCTCGCGCGGGTCGAAGGAACCGGTGCCGACCGTCAGCGGTTCGGGGAAGGCACCGCCGACGGCGTCCCGGCGGACGAACTCGAAGCCGGCGCCCTCCCGGTCGCCGTGGACGCCAGGAAGGCCCCCGAAGGGAGCGCGGCGCGATCGTGAGCGCGATGTGAGCACTCGGCACCCGGACGGGATCGGGGCGGGGCGGGGCGGCCGACCCGGTGTACGCGGGCGGGGTGTGGCAGTAGAGTCCGGCCGAAACTTTCTGCAAGCATTTGCAATTCAGAGAGGGACCAGCCATGCCGGGATTCGCCCCGCCCGTCGCCGATGAGCGCACGGCACTGACCGCCTATCTCGCCCACCAGCGGCGCGCGTTGCGCGTCACCGCCCACGGTCTGACCGACGAACAGGCCCGCATGACGGCCTCCGCCGGCGAGCTGAGCATCGGCGGACTGATCAAGCACGCCGCACGGTGCGAGACCTTCTGGACCGACCTCGTCCTTCAGCAGCAGAGCGAGCCGCGGCGGAAGGCGGACGAGTCGGACGAGGACGAGTTCCGGCTCGCTCCGGACGAGACCCTGGCCTGGGCGCTGGCCGCGCACGCGGAGGCGGCCGAGCGGACGGACGCGGCGATCGCCGGTGTTCGGGACCTCGGGCAGGCCGTTCCGGTGCCGCAGGGACTCCCCTGGTTTCCCGCCGAGGTCAAGGAGTGGTCGGTCCGCTGGGTCCTGCTGCACCTGATCGAGGAGACGGCGCGGCACGGAGGCCACGCCGACCTCATCCGCGAGGGCATCGACGGCGCGACCCTCTACCCGCTGCTCGCCGCGGCCGAGGCGTGGCCCGACCCGTGGTTCCGGCCGTGGGAACCCGAGCGCTGACCACCGACGGACGGCGGGCGCCGGTCGGCGGATCGCGCACCGCGGGCACCGGGACGCCCTGTCAGAACCCTTGACTCTCCCGGGAGTTCACGCCTAGCTTGCTCAAGTTCTTGCGGAAATTTACAGCAAGACTTTCCAGCATCCTCGGGACGTACGAGCCTCGTCCCCTCCCCTCCCCGCACCCGCACCCGCACCCGCATGAGGAACCCCATGACGATCGGTCTCACCGCCGCGTCCAGGCGCACCACCGCGTTACTCGCGTCCGCCGCCCTGACGCTCGGTCTCACGTCCACGCTCGCCGTGTCCGCCCCGCCCGCGGCGGCCTCCCCCGGCGCCAACGGGGCCAAGAAGGTCACCGCGGTCCTGTTCGAGTGGAACTTCGACTCCATCGCCCGCGAGTGCACGCGGACCCTCGGCCCGAAGGGCTACGGATTCGTCCAGGTCTCGCCGCCGCAGGAACGCGTCCAGGGCAGCGCCTGGTGGACCGCCTATCAGCCGGTCAGCTACAAGATCCAGGGACCGCTCGGCGACCGCACCGCCTTCAGGAACATGGTCGACACCTGCCACGGCGCCGGAGTCAAGGTCGTCGTCGACACCGTGCTGAACCACATGACGTCCGGTTCGGGCACGGGCACCGCCGGTACGCGGTACGGCAAGTACGACTATCCCGGCGTCTACTCCGACGGGGACTTCCACGGATGCCGCCGCCCGATCGGCAGCAACTACGGAGACCGCTACAACGTCCAGGAGTGCGAGCTCGGGGAGGCCGGGAACCCGTCCCTCGCCGACCTCGACACCGGCAGCGAGCACGTCCGCGGCAAGATCGCCGGGTACCTCGACGACCTCGCGTCCCTGGGCGTCGACGGCTTCCGCGTGGACGCCGTCAAGCACGTCCCCGCGCGCGACCTCGCCGCCATCCGCTCCAGGCTGAGCAACCCGAACGCCTACTGGGTCCAGGAGGCGATCTTCGGCGCCGGCGAGGCCGTCTCGCCGGCGGAATACCTCGGCAACGGCGACGTCCAGGAGTTCCGTTACACCACCGACCTCAAGCGGATCTTCACCGACGAGAAGCTCTCCTACCTCAAGAACTTCGGTGAGGCCTGGGGATACATGCCTTCCGGCCAGAGCGGCAGCATGGTCGCCAACCATGACACCGAGCGGAACGGAAACAGCCTGAACTACCGCGACGGCGCCAGGTACACCCTCGCCCACGTCTTCATGCTCGCCCACCCCTACGGCACCCCGTCGGTCCACTCCGGTTACGCGTTCGGGAGCCGTGACGACGGCGCGCCCAACGGGCACGACGTCACCGCCTGTTTCAGCGGCGGATGGTCCTGCCAGCACGCCTGGCGCCAGATCGCCAACATGGTCGCGTTCCGCAACGCCGCCGAGGGCACCGGCATCACGAACTGGTGGGACGACGGCGACGACGCCATCGCCTTCGGCCGCGGCGACAAGGCGTTCGTCGCCGTCAACCGCGAGGCCGGCGGCATCACCCGGACGTTCCAGACCTCGCTGCCGGCCGGCACGTACTGCGACGTCCAGCACGGCGACCCGGTCCCGGGCGGCGGCTGCACGGGTCCCGCGTACACCGTCGGCTCCGACGGCACGTTCACGGCCACGGTGGGCGGGGACGACGCGATCGCCTTGCACGTCGGCGCGGTCGGGGGCGACCGGCCGGCGGACGACGCGACCACCGTCTACTACAGCACCGACAAGAACTGGTCCGCCTACCGCCTCCACTACGCCCCGGCCGGCGGCGCGTGGACCACGGCCCCCGGCACCGCCATGGAGGCCGCCTGCGCCGGCTGGGTGAAGAAGAGCGTCGCGCCCGGCTCCGCCACCGGCCTGAAGGCCGCGTTCAACAACGGCTCCGGCACCTGGGACAACAACGACGGCGCCGACTACTCCCTGGGCTCCGGGGACGTCACCGTCAAGGGCGGGGTCGTCACGACGGGCAATCCCTGCTCCGCCGGGCAGACCCCGTCCGGGGCCTCCTTCGCGGTCACGGCGACCACCGTCCCGGGCCAGAACGTCTACGTCGTCGGCGACGTCCCCGCCCTCGGCGCCTGGTCGCCGGCCGCCGCCCTCAAGCTGGACCCGGCGGGCCACCCCGTCTGGAAGCTCGGCCTGGAACTGCCCGCCGGCACCACCTTCGCCTACAAGTACGTCCGCAAGGACGCCGCCGGCAACGTCACCTGGGAGAGCGGAGCCGACCGCACGGCCACCGTGCCGGCGGAGGGCGGCGTGTCCCTCACGGACACCTGGCGCGACTGACCCGTCCCACACCGCCGGTGGGTCCGGTCCGGCCGTGCCGGACCGGACCCACCCGCGATCCACGGTGGCCGACAGCACCCGCACGCGAGAGGAACAGCAATGAGCAGCGACTACGACGTCCTCGTCCTGGGAGGGTCGGGCGTCGACACGATCGTCTACGTCCCCGAACTCCCGCTCCCCTACGCCGACAGCTACATGATCCGACCGGGCATCGAGACCCGGGCGGGCCAGACCGGCGACTTCGTGGCCCTCGGCCTCCACTCCCTGGGGCTGCGCACCCACCACGTCGACATGATCGGCGACGACCCGTCCGGAGACCTCATCCGCGCCTTCCACCGCGACAGGGGCATCGACTTCACCGAGGTCCCCCTGCCGGGCGGTACGAAGCGGGCCGTCAACCTCGTCGGCCCGGACGGCCGCAGGCTGTCGCTCTACGACGACAGCCGCTCGCAGGAGTCCGACCGCCTCCCCGAGGACCTGGTCCGCAAGCTGGCCGCGGTCAGCCGCCACGCGCACGTCTCCATCACCTACCCGTGCGCCTTCGCCCTTCCCCTCCTGCACGAGGCCGGCCTCACCGTCTCCACGGACCTGCACAACTGGGACGGCGAGAACCCCTACCACGAGGCCTTCGCCCACGGCGCCGACGTCGTCTTCGTCTCCACCACCGCCCTGACGGACCCCGAGGCGACCATGCGCCGCATCCTGGAACGGGGCCGGGCCGAGGTCGTCGTCGCCACCGCGGGAGCCGAGGGCTCCTATCTGCTCACCGCCGCCGACGAGGACCCGGTCCACGTCCCGGCCGTCGCCCCGCGCGCACCGGTGGTGGACTCCAACGGCGCGGGCGACGCCTACGCGGCCGGTTTCCTCTTCGCCCGGCTCGCCGGCGAGGACCCTCTGCGGTGCGCCCTCCACGGCGCGGTCGCCGGGGCCTACGCCTGCACCGTACCGGCCACCGGGAGCGACGCCATCGACCGCGCCGCCCTGATCGACGAGGTCGCCGCGCTCGCCGGGTCCCGATCCGCCGCGGGGGACGCCGAGTGACCGCCGACTCCTACGACGTCGTCGTCCTGGGCGGGGGCGTGGCCGGCTGTGTGCTCGCCTCCCGGCTCAGCGAGGACGTCGGGCGCTCCGTGTGCCTCGTCGAGGCGGGGCCCGACCACGGCCCGGACCCGGGCGGCTGGCCGGCCGGGGCGCTCGACGCCCGCGCGCTCCCGCGCGAGGACATGTGGGAGCGGAACGTGCCCGTCCATCGGTTCCGCGGCCGTGTGATCGGCGGTTCGTCCTGCGTGAACGGCTGCTGGAACACCTGGGGCTCGGCGGCGGACCACGAGGAGTGGGAGCGTGCGGGCGGTCCTCGTTGGGGCTTCGCGGCCATGGAGCCGTACCGCGCCGCGGCCGTGCGCCGCATGGGCCTGCGCGGGGTGCCCGACCGCGAACTGTCCCCGTGGAGCCGGGCCGCCGTCGAGGCCGCCCGGGAACTCGGGTACGGCGAGGTCGACACGGGCCTGCCCGGAGCGCCCGGCCACGGCTTCCCGTTGATCAACGCCGTGAACGGCCGCCGCTGGAACGCCGCGCTCGCCTATCTCGACGCGGACACCCGCGGGCGGCCGAACCTCACGGTGCTCGGGAACACCGTGGCCGACCGGATGATCCTGCGCGACGGGCGGGTGGAGGGTGTCGTCGTGCACGCCGGCGGCACGTCCCGCACGCTCCGCGCGGGACTGTACGTGGTGGCCGGCGGCACCTTCGGTTCCCCGGCCCTGCTGATGCGCAGCGGCATCGGCCCCGCCGACCCGCTGCGGGACGTCGGCGTCTCCCCGGCGGTGGACCTGCCCGGGGTGGGGGCGAACCTGAGCGACCAGCCCGGCGTCTTCCTGCCGCTCGTGCCGACACCGGAGTTGAACGCCGCCCTCGCGGAGAAGGAGCGCGAGGGCGAGCTGTACGTCAGCCGGGTCCTCGTCCGCGCGGCGAGCGAGTACGCCCCCGAGGGCGGCTGGGACCTGCACATCCTTCCCTCCGCCGGGCCGCCGCTCTTCGGGTCCCTGCCGCCGGGCCGGTACGAGGCGGGGGTGTCGGCCTTCCTCATGAAGCCCGTCTCCCGGGGCCGGGTGCGGCTGCGGTCCACCGACCCGGACGAGTCGCCCGTGATCGATCCGGCGTTCCTGTCGGACCCGGACGGCCGCGACGCGGCCGTGCTCCGGTCGGGGCTCGCGACCGCCCGCCTGTTCGCCGGGTCCACGGCGCTGAAGGGGCTCGCCGCGCTGCCGGAGGGGACGGCCGCGCACGAGCTGCCCGAGGCGGAGCTGCGGGCCCGCCTCGGCACGTACTGGCATCCGGTGGGGACCTGCGCGATGGGGCCCGCCGACGATCCGTCCGCGGTGGTGGACGGCGAGGGCCGGGTGCACGGCGTGGCGAACCTGCGGGTGGCGGACGCGTCCGTGCTGCCCACGGTCCCGGCCGCCAACACCCAGCTGCCCGTCCTGGCCGCCGCCGAGATGCTGGCGGCCGCCATGGCCGCCGCGCCCGCCTCATGACCCACGACCGCACCGCCCCCGGAGGATCGACGAGCATGACGGAGAGTCCCGCCGCCCGCGGCGGACGTCTGGTGTACGGCTGCATGGGACTCGGCGGCGACTGGGACACCCTGCCGTACCGGGCCGCCGACGTCGCCCGCGCCGAGGCCGCGGTCGAGGCGGCGCTGGACGCCGGCATCACCGCGTTCGACCACGCGGACATCTACCGGTACGGCAAGTCCGAGGCCGTGTTCGGCGAGGTGCTGTCCCGGGCCCCGGGACTGCGCGACCGGATCACGCTCCAGACCAAGGTCGGCATCCGGCTTCCGGAGGAGGGCCGGCCGGGCCTGTACGACCTGCGCGGCCCGAGCGTGCTGCGCCGGGTGGAGGAGAGCCTGGTCCGGCTGCGGACCGACGCGGTCGACGTCCTGCTGCTGCACCGGCCCGATCCCCTGGCCGACCCCGAAGAGCTCGCGGGGGCGCTCGCCTCCCTGCACCGGCAGGGTCTGGTGCGCCGGTTCGGCGTGTCCAACATGAACGCCGCCCAGATCGCGCGGCTCCAGTCCTTCCTCGACGTACCGCTGACCGTCGACCAGCTGGAGATGAGCCTGCACCGCAGGGACTGGGTGGAGGAGGCGGTGCTCGTCAACACCCCGGCAGGGGCCGGGGTCGGCTTCCCTTCCGGAACCGTGGAGTACTGCGGCGAGCGGGGCATCGAGCTCCAGGCCTGGGGCGCGCTCGCCGGCGGACGCTTCTCCGATCCGCAGGCGGGTCCGGCGGGCGCGCTCGTGGCCCGGCTCGCCGAGGCCAAGGGCACCACCCCGGAGGCCGTGGTGCTGTGGTGGCTCCAGCGTCACCCGGCGGGGATCGTCCCGGTCGTCGGGACCTCCCGGCCGGAGCGGATCCGGGCCTGCCGCGACGCGGTGGGACGGGCGCCCGGCCTCGGCCACGAGGAGTGGTACGCGCTGTGGACGGCCGCGCGGGGCGCACCGCTCCCGTGAGCCGCCGGCACCCGGCGCCGCCCCGTGAACCCCCGCATCCGCACCGCCCCCGTGAACTCGCGCACCCGCACCGCTCGCAGCCCGGCGCCGCTCCGGCGCCGGGCCTTTCCCTGCGCGCCCGGCCCTCCCGGCGCATCCCTGGACGGAGAAACACCGTGACCACCACCGCCGCGACCGTGGCGGGCTCCTTCGAGTCGGCCCGGTTCTACATCACCTTCCGCTGCAACTCGCTGTGCGGCTACTGCAACGTCTGGCAGGACGACAAGTTCAAGGGGTACGAGGAACTCACCCTCGAACAGGGCCGCCGGATCCTGGACGAACTGCACGCGCTCGGCGTCCGCTACGTCGACTTCACCGGCGGGGAGCCGGTGCTCCACCCGCACATCGACGGCATCGTCCAGTACGCGAAGTCCCTCGGCATGACCGTCGAGATCACCAGCAACGGCATCCGGTTCGCCAAGCACATCGACGCGATCGTGCCGCACGTCGACACCATGAACGTGTCCCTGGACACGCTGCGGCCCGAACGCTACCGGGCGATCCGGGGCGTGCCGACGCTCGACCGGGCGCTGGACGTGATCCGGGGGATCGTCGCCTCCGGCGCCGGGAACCTGAAACTCATCTGCGTGGTGACGCGCGAGAACGTGGACGAGGTGCCGGACCTGCTGCGCTTCGCCCAGGAGAACCGGGTGACCGTCTACTTCTCCACCATGTTCGAGTACTTCGACGAGCAGGACACCGTCCGGGACGTGCGCAGGACGGCCCGCAAACTGAAACTGGTGGAGCAGAACGGCAGGCCGGTGGCCGGCGGGGACTCCTGCGGACCGGCCCGCGCCGCGGTGCCCGGCCCCGACGACGGCTCCCTTCCCGATCTGCTGCTCGGCCTGCTGTACGCGCCCTTCTCGTTGATCAACCTGCACTTCCGCAAGTACGTGGAGACGCAGGACCCGGGCGCGCCGACGCAGTGCTACGCCAACAAGCGGATCCTGACGGTCGGTCCCGACGGGCGGCTCGTCCTGCCCTGCTACCACGCCTTCGACAACTCGGTGCCGTGGGACCGGGAGCTGGCCGAGGCGGTCCGGGACGAGGAGTTCGTGCGGGTGAGGGACGAGGAGGTGGGCTTCCGTCCGGAGTGCCGGGGGTGCACGGTCTTCCCGTACGTCGGGCTCTCCTTCAGCTACCGCTTCGACAAGGTCTTCCTCTACCAGGCGCTGTCCGAGGAGATCGCCAAGATCAAGAGCCGGTTCGCCGACCCGCTCCACCCCCGCCTCGCGGTCGCTCCCGAACCGCTGCTCGCGGAGTTCGCCGAGCTGGAACGGTTCATCGACACCCGGCTGCCGGGCGTCCGCGAGCCGTCGGCCGAGGACCACCTCTACCGCTTCGACGTCACTCCCACCGGACTGCGCAGGGACCTCGTCGCCGGCGGGACGGGCGTCGAGGAGGTCCTCGCCGACCACGTGCGGGAGCAGTGCTGGGGCGTGCAGCGCTCGCCCCACCTGTGGATACGGCTGGTCTACCGCGAGCTCGTGCCCCTGCTGCGCGACCTCGCGGCGCGGGGTCCGGTGTCCCGGGAGGCGTACGAGGAGGTCGTGGCCGGGCTGTACGGGGTCCAGCTCGCCTGGTGGCGGTCCTACCTCGGCCGGTACTTCCGGGGCGGCGAGGAGCTGTGCACCCGGGAGGCCGACGGCGTGGTCGCCCGGTTCCTGGCGCGGACCGGGGAACTGCTGCCCACGGCTCCCGAGTCCACGCGCGTCCGGCAGATCCTGCTCCACGCGGGGTGCGTGCTCGGCCTCCCGGCGGCCGAGCTCGCCCCCTTCGCCTCCCCCGAGCCGTTCGCGGAGGCCGCGCTGCTCGCCAAGCACCTGCTCCTGGTCGCCCCCGACGGGGAACTCGCGGCGTACGCGACGCTGCTCCCGCCCGACGCGGCCGCCCCGCTCCTCGGGGCGGCGCTCCCGACGGCCGGGACGCCAGGAGCCTCCGCCCGCGCGCTCGACCGGCTCCTGGACGGGGCCCCGGCCGCCGACGTGCCGTCGGTCGCGGCGCTGATCGACGCGGTGCGCGCCCTGCGCTCCGACGTGCCGGCCGAGGAGCTGGCAGGACTGCTCCTCGCCCGCGAACTGCGGGACCCCGCACTCGTACGGCTCCGTGGCGAGGCCCTGCGTCGTGCCGGGGATCCGTCCGGCCGCCCGGCGCGCCCGCTGGACTGAACGCCGAGGCGCCGGCGGACGCGCCGTGCCCCCGGGCCTCGGGCTCGGGGGCACGGCGCGTTCCGGTGCGGGTCGGGTCAGCGCGGGGCCGTGCCGCTCACCCCGGTGGCGGCGAGGAGGGCGCCCGCGGTGTTGCGCTGGGTGGCGACGAGCTGGCCGCGCAGCGCCTCCTGGATCCGGTCGCGGTCGCGCGGGTCGACGGTGAAGGCCCGGCCCCGTGCCAGGTCGGGCCGGGCCGCTCGCTGTTCCTCCGTGAGGTCGGTGGGCAGGAGCCGCAGCCAGCGCCCCTCGTCGGTGAGGGCGCCGTCCTCGATCGCGATGCTTCCCGAGGGGCCGTAGACGAGCTGCTGGCTGGTGGAGTCGGTGGCCTTGACGTCCCACACGAGGGTGGTGGCGTCGAGCCAGGTCGCTTCCGAGCGGGAGAGGTCGAGGTCCGGCGTGGTGCGGATGCCCGGCAGGAGGTAGCCGGTGTCGCCGCCGACGAGCCACACCTCCTTGCCGTGGGAGCCGAACTCGAGCGAGCGGTCGCCGGGGACGTCCTTCTCGTCGCCCCGGTGGACGATGTAGCTGAGGGAGGTGGCTCCTTCGGCCAGCGGGACCTCGAAGACCGCGCCGAAGGCGTCGCTGCGGACCGGGGCGAGCGGCCGGGACCAGTCGGTCGGAGCGGCGGCGCCGGTCCAGGTGTGCAGTCCCCAGCCCGTGTAGTCGCCGTCCGGGCGGTAGTAGTGGATGACGGCCTTCCGCTCGTCCTGCGGCGGGTAGACCCCGGCCGGGGCGGTCTCGGACTGGCCGTCGGCGCCGGCCTCGACCCAGACCTCGCCGGTGCGCCGCAGTTCCACGGTCCGCCGGGGCCCGTCCGTCACGCCGTCCTTCTCGACGGTGTAGGGGACGCTGCCGGTGGTGGGGTCGACCTTGACCCAGGCGAACGCGCCGTAGGCGTCGCGGCCGGTGAACTCGGCGGTGGTGCCGCCGGACACGAGCTTCCAGCCGGTGTAGTCCCCCTCGGGGCGCCGGTAGTGGACGACGGCGTAGTCGCGTGCGAAGGCGCTGGGCCGCGTGGGCGCGGCGGGCGCGCCGGCGGTGGAGGCGGCGCTGCTGCTCGCGAGGCGTCCGCGGGCGTCGACGACGACGGCCTTGTAGCGCAGGGGGGTGCTCTCGGGCGTGTCGCCGGGCAGGTTCTGCGTGACCTTGTACGGGGCGTGGTCGGCGGAGCCGAGGACCCGCCAGGGTCCGTCGCCGACCTGGGCGGCGAAGACCACGCGGCTCGTTTCTCCGCCCTGGACGTCGGCGGAGAGTTCGACGGTGCCGGTGGCTCCGGCGGCCGGGGCCTCGAGCGTCAGGGCGGGGGCGGTGCGGGGGGTGTCCAGGGGGCGGCCGGCCTTGAGGACGACCGAGGACAGGGCCGGGACGGTGAGCGTGACCTCACGGTCGGCGTCGCTGCGGACCGCCGTGGTGTGGCCGTGGAGCGGGGTGAAGGAGGTACGGGACGTCCCGGTGCGGAAGGTGACGGTCCGTGGGGTGGTGGCGTTGTTGACCGCGACCAGGTACTCGGTCCGCCGCTTCGGGTCGATCCTGGAGGTGGCGTGGACTCCCGCGGTGCGGGTGTCCGCGTACCGCTCGATCTGCACGCCGTCGCGGAGGGCGGGGTGCTGCTTCGTCAGGCGGGAGAGGGCTGCGATGGAGCGGTAGAGCGGGTGGGTGGTGTCGTAGGAGTCGGTGGCGTGGGTGCGGTCGGTGCCGATGAGGTCGTCGTCGAGGTAGTCGGGGACCTTCGAGGCGAAGAGGGTCTGGCGGGCGTCCTTGTCGCCGCCCGCGCCGGTGAAGCCCTGTTCGTCGCCGGCGTAGACGACGGGGTTGCCGCGGGAGAGGAAGAGGATCTCGTTGGCGAGGCGCGCCCGGTCGAGGAGTTCGCGGTCGTCGGCGCCGGGGTTGTCCTTGCGCAGGAAGCCGCCCAGACGGCCCATGTCGTGGTTGCCGAGGAAGGTGACCTGCTCGTAGGCGTTGGCCTTGTCGGTGGTGTAGCGGTAGTCCTGGGCGAAGACGTCGGCGAGGGCGGACGCCGGGCGGCCGAGGGACACGACGTCGCGGACGGCCTGCTGGAGAGGGAAGTCGAGCGTCGAGTCGAGCCGTCCCCGGGTGACGTAGGGCGCGGTGACGGCGGGGTCGGAGGAGAGGACCTCGCCGAAGATGAGGAAGTCCTCGCGGCCCTGCTTCTTCGCGTACGCGTCGAGGGCGGTGGCCCACTGGGTCCAGAACTCCATGTCGACGTTCTTGACGGTGTCGACGCGGAAGCCGTCGACGGCGAAGTCCCCGACCCATCGCTCGTAGATCTCGGCGAGCCCGCGCACTACCTCGGGGCGTTCGGTCCACAGGTCGTCGAGGCCGGTGTGGTCGCCGTAGAGGCCGCTCTCGCCGACGAAGGTGGAGTCGCCGCGGTTGTGGTACATCGTGGGGTCGTTGAGCCAGGCGGGCTTCTTGGCGTCCTGTTCCGCGGGGGCGGCCACGGGGGTGTAGGGGAGGCCGTCGGCGTCCACGGGGGCGGCGGTCTTCGTGTCGTCGAAGGGGCGGCCGTCCTCGTCGAGGTACGGGTAGGCGCCCTTGCTGCGGTAGGCGTACCGGTTCTCGCCCGACCGGATGACGTCGGCGGTGTGGTTGGTGATGACGTCGAAGAAGACCTTCATGCCCTTGGCGTGGGCGGCGGCGATCAGCTTCCTGAGGTCGTCGTTGGTGCCGAAGTGGGGGTCGACCTGGGTGAAGTCGGTGATCCAGTACCCGTGGTAGCCGGCGGAGGCGTCCTTGCCGGTGCCCTGGACGGGCTTGTTCTTGAAGATCGGCGCCATCCAGATCGCGGTGGTGCCGAGGCCCTTGATGTAGTCGAGCCGCTCGGTCAGGCCCTTGAGGTCGCCGCCCTGGTAGAAGCCCTTGTCGGCGGGGTCGAAGCCGGTCTCCAGACGGGTGCCGGTGAGACCGCCCCGGTCGTTGGAGGCGTCGCCGTTGGCGAAGCGGTCCGGCAGGAGGAAGTAGAACTGCTCGCGGGTGAGGTCGTGCCGGGCGGGCTGCGCGGCGAGTGCCCGGTCCGACGGCGGCGGCGGGGGCCGGTGGTCGGCCGCCGCCGGCGTGGGGGCGGCGACGGCCGTCGCCATCAGCGCGACGGCGGTGGCGAGGGCGACGCGCGCTCCGGGGCGTGCGAGGGCGGACGCGATGCGCGGTGCGGCGGAAGTGGGGGTGGCTGGCTCGTGCACGTCTGGGTCCCTTCCAGAGGGGCGGTTCAGTGGGTGGGCGGTTGGACGCCTGTCGCGCCCAGGAGAGCGCCGTCGGCGGCCCGCTGGGTGGCGATCAGCTGTCCTCGTCGCGCCTCGGCGGCTCGGTCGAGGTCGCGGGGATCGAGGGCGAAGGCCGACCAGCCCTCGTACCGGGGATGGCGTGCTCGCTGGTCGGCGGTGAGGACGGTGGGGGTGAGACGCAGCCACCGGCCCTCGTCGGAGAGGGCCCCGTCGGCGAGCGTGATCCCGCCGGGGGCGTAGACGAGTTGTTGACTGGCGACTCCGGTGCCGGTGCCGCGCCAGACGACGGTGGTGTCGTCGAGCCAGGCGGCGTCGCTGCGGCTCAGGTCGAGCGGGAAGGCTCCGGCGAGGGAGGGCGACAGGTAGGCGGGGTCTCCGGCGAGGCGCCAGACCTCGCGGCCGTGGAGGCGGAAGTCGAGGGCTTCGTCGGCGGGGACGTCCTTCTCCTCCTTCTTGTGGAGGATGTAGCTCAGGGAGCCGGCTCCCTCACCGAGGGGGACCTCGAAGACGAGGCCGAAGGCGTCGCGGCGCGCGGGCCGGATCGGGTCGTTCCATTCGGGCGGGTGGGCGGCGCCGGTCCAGGCGTGCAGTCCCCACCCGTCGTAGTCGCCGTCGGGCCGGTGGTAGTGGATCACGGCCTTGCCCGGGTCCTGGGGGGCCTCGGCGGCGGGGCGGACGGCGTCGACGAGGGTGGTGCCCTGGTGGGTCCAGACCTCGCCGGCCGCGGTGACGTCGAGGACGCGTTCGGGACCGTCGGGGACGCCGTCCTTCTCCACGGTGAAGGAGAGGCTCGTCGTTCCCTCGGGCGGGGTCACCCACGCGAAGGCGCCGTACGCGTCCCGGCCGGCGAACTCCGCGGTGACGGAACCGGTGCGCAGCCGCAGGCCGTCGTGGTCGCCGTCGGACCGCCGGTAGTGCACGACGAGGTGCCGGCGTTCCGCCTTCGGCCTGGCCGGGGACGGGTTCTCTCCGGTCGTGGTGGCGCCGAGGGCGGCGGCGGTGCGGCCGGAGCCGTCCACGGCGACGGCCTTGTAGCGGACCGTGGTGCCGGCGGGCGTGTCACCGGGCAGGTTCTGCGTGACCTTGTACGGGGCGTGGTCGGCGGAGCCGAGGACCCGCCAGGGTCCGTCGCCGACCTGGGCGGCGAAGACCACCCGGCTGAGGGGGTCTCCGGAGACGGCCGCGCCGATCTCCACGGTGCCGCGGGCGCCGGCCGGGGGGACGGAGAGGGTGAGGGCGGGCGCGGCCGGGCCGCGGGGAAGCGGGGTGCGGGCCTTGAGGACGACGGCCGACAGGGCGGGCACGGTGACGGTCGCGATGCCGGTGGGTCCGCTGCGCAGGGGGCCGCGGGTGCCGTAGAGGGGGAGGAGGTCCTGGTGGGCGGCGCCGGTGGGGACGGCGGCGGTGCGGGGTTCCTCGGCGTTGTTGACGGCGACGAGGTACTCGGTGCGGTCCCGGGGGTCGACGCGGGAGAAGGCGTAGACGCCCTGTCCGTCGGCGACGTGGCGCTCGATCTGGACGCCGTCGCGCAGTGCGGGGTGGTGCTTGGTGAGGCGGGAGAGCCGGGCGATCGCGCGGTAGAGGGGGTGGCTCGGCTCGTAGGCGTCGGTGGCGTGGGTGCGGTCGGTGCCGATGAGGTCGTCGTCGAGGTAGTCGGGGACCCGCGAGGCGAAGAGGGTCTGGCGGGCGTCGGCGTCGCCGCCGGCGCCGGTGAAGCCCTGTTCGTCGCCGGCGTAGACGACGGGGTTGCCGCGGCTCAGGAGGAGCAGTTCGTGGGCGAGCCGGTCGCGGCGGAGCAGTTCGGCGTCGGTGGCGCCGGAGTTGTCCTGGGTGAGGAAGGCGCCGATGCGGCCCATGTCGTGGCTGCCGAGGAAGGTGACCTGTTCGTAGGCGTTGGCCTTGTCGGTGGTGTAACGGTGGTCCTGGGCGAGGACGTGCGCGAGGTCTCCGGCCGGTCCGCCGCGCGAGACGTAGTTGCGCACGGCGGCCTGGAGCGGGAAGTCGAGCGTCGAGTCGAGCCGTCCCCGGGTGACGTACGGGGCGGTGATCGTCGCGTCGGCGGAGAAGGCCTCGGCGAACATGAAGAAGTCCTCGCGGCCCCGTGTCGCGGCGTAGGCGTCGAGTGCGGTGGCCCACTGGGTCCAGAACTCCATGTCGACGTTCTTGGCGGTGTCGACGCGGAAGCCGTCGACGGCGAAGTCCTCGACCCACTTCTCGTAGATCTTCTTCATGCCCTCGACGACCTCGGGGCGTTCGGTCCACAGGTCGTCGTGGCCGAAGAAGTCCCCGTTGAGGCCGCTCTCGCCGACGAAGGTGGAGTCACCGCGGTTGTGGTACATCGTGGGGTCGTTGAGCCAGCCGGGAACCTTGGTCCGTCCTGTGGCGACGGGGGTGTACGGGAAGGAGTCGGCGTCGACCGGGGGGCTCTCGGCGGTGTCGTCGAAGGGGCGGCCGTCCTTGTCGAGGTAGGGGAACGCGCCCTTGGGGCGGTAGCCGTACTTCTTCTCGGCGTAGTCGACGGTGTCGGCGGTGTGGTTGGTGATGACGTCGAAGAAGACCTTCATGCCCTTGGCGTGGGCGGCGGCGACCAGTGTCCTCAGGTCCTCGTTGGTGCCGAAGTGCGGGTCGACCCGGGTGAAGTCGGTGATCCAGTACCCGTGGTAGCCGGCCGTGGCGTCCTTCGCGTCCCCCCTGATCTGGACGGGGATGTTGGTGAAGACGGGGGCCAGCCACAGGGCGGTGGTGCCGAGGCCCTTGATGTAGTCGAGCCGCTGGGTCAGGCCCTTGAGGTCGCCGCCCTGGAAGAACTTCTTCTCGGTGGGGTCGAAGCCGGTCTCCAGACGGGTTCCGGTGAGCCCGCCACGGTCGTTGGTGGTGTCGCCGTTGGCGAAACGGTCGGGCAGGGCCAGGTAGAACTGTTCGCGGGTCAGGTCGTGTCGGGCGGGCTGCGCGGCGAGCGCCCGGTCCGACGGGGGCGGTGGGGGCGACGACGGTGCCGGTGTCGTGGACGCCGTCGTCGGCGTGCCGGTGAGGGCCGTCGCCAGGAGGGCGGCCGCCAGGGTCATGGCGGAGCGCCGGAGAGGTCCGGTCACGGGTGTGCTGCTCCTCGGGAGCGTGGACGGGCGTGCGTACGGAAGGGGTGGCCGGGCCCGGCGCGGCCCGGCGCCGGGGAGGCGGAAGCGGCTCGGCGGGGCGCCGGCCGGGGCGCAGCGGCGGACGGGGCTCAGCGGCGGACGGTTCCGTCGGCGGGTCGGACGTCCCCGTCGGCGGGTCGGGCGTCCCCGTCGGCAGGGCGGTCGTCGGACGTCCGCGGGTGCCGGTCCGCGTACCAGCGGACCGTGTCGGCGAGGGCCGTGGCGAAGTCGGCCCGGGGCTCGTAGCCCAGTTCCCGCCGGATGCGGGTGTCGTCCACCGCGTACCGCTGGTCGTGGCCCTTGCGGTCCGTCACCCTGACGATCCGGTCGGGCCGGGCACCGCAGAGCCGGAGGAGGCGGTGGGTCAGGTCCAGGTTGGTCAGGGAGGTCCCGCCGCCGATGTTGTAGATCCGGCCGGGGCGTCCGCCGTTCCTGACCAGTTCGACGGCGGTGACGTGGTCCTCCACGTGGAGCCAGTCCCGGACCTGGGAGCCGTCGCCGTACAGGGGCACGTCCTGGCCGCTCAGGAGGGCGGTGACGAAGCGGGGGATCAGCTTCTCGGGGTGCTGGCGCGGTCCGAAGTTGTTGGAGCAGCGGGTGATCCGGACGTCCAGGCCGTGGGTGGCGTGGTAGGCGAGTGCCATCAGGTCCGCGGCGGCCTTGGAGGCCGAGTAGGGCGAGCTGGGCCGGAGCGGGGCGTCCTCCGCGGCAGCGCCCTCGGCGATGGAGCCGTACACCTCGTCGGTGGAGATCTGCACGAAGGTCCGTACCCCGTGCCGGACGGCCGCGTCCAGGAGGGTCTGCGTGCCCAGGACGTTGGTGCGGACGAAGAGCGAACCGTTCTCGATCGACCGGTCGACGTGGGACTCGGCCGCGAAGTGCACGATCTCGTCGTGTCCGGGCACGATCCGGTCGACGAGCGCCGCGTCGGTGACGCTGCCGTGGACGAACCGGAAGAGCCGGTGGTCGCGCACCGGGTCGAGATGGACGGGGCCTGCCGCGTAGGTCAGGGCGTCGAGGACGGTCACGGAGACCCCCGGCGGCCCGTCGGGGCCGAGGAGCCGCAGGACGTGGGCCGAGCCGATGAATCCGGCGCCGCCGCTGACGAGTATGCGTCGGGTCATGGATGGAGCTGCACCTTGCTGTGGTCGCCGAGGACGAGGCGGTGGGCGTACGGGAATCGGGGGGCCGCCACGACGGCGTCACGGCCGATGAAGGAGCGCTCGATGCGGCCGGCGCACTCGACGTCCGCCCCGTCGAGGAGGACCGAGGCCTCGATCGAGCTGTCGTGGACGCGGCAGTTGGCGCCGATCGAGGTGTAGGGGCCGATGACGGCGTTGCTGATGACGCTGCCCGGGCCGATGACGACGGGTCCGGTGATCCGCGATCCCCGGACCACGGCCCCCTCGCCGAGGCTGACGCGGCCCACGACGGCGCTGTCCGGGTCCACCTTTCCGTCGAGCCGCCCGCTCAGACCGTCCAGGACGTGGCGGTTCACCTCCAGCATGTCGTCGACGCTGCCGGTGTCGCGCCACACGGAGGTGGTCTCCTCGGCGCGGACGTCCTGCCCGTCGTCGATCAGCCACTGGACCGCGTGGGTGATCTCCAGTTCGCCCCGGGCGGAGGGGCGGATGGCTCGTACCGCCTCGTGCAGCGCGGGGGTGAAGGCGTAGACGCCGATGAGGGCGAGGTCGCTGCGCGGGTACGCGGGCTTCTCCTCCACCCGCGTCACGCGGCCGGTCGCCTCGACCTCCGCCACGCCGAAGGCGCTGGGGTCGGGAACGGAGGTGACGAGCAGTCGGGCGGCGGCGGGGTGGAGCGTCGCGTGGGCAATGAAGTCCCTTACGCCGTCCTGGAGGTAGTTGTCGCCCAGGTAGACGAGGAAGTCGTCGTCGGCGAGGAAGGCGCGGGCGGTGGACACGGCGTGGGCGAGGCCCAGCGGGCGGCTCTGGCTGATGTACGTGACGTCGAGCCCGAAGGGGCCGCCGTCGCCGACGGCCCGTCGGATGTCGTCCGCGTAGTCGCCCACGACGAGGCCCACCTCGCTGATGCCGGCGTCGGCGATGGACTCCAGTCCGTAGAAGAGCACCGGCTTGTTGGCGATCGGCAGGAGCTGCTTGGTCCCGGAGTGGGTGAAGGGGCGCAGTCGACTGCCGGTCCCGCCGGCCAGGACCAGGGCTTTCACCTCGGCTGCCTTCGGTCGGGTGCGGCCTGACGATGTCTGTGCACGGTCCCTCCTCGCTCTTCGAGGCCCTTGTCGGCGGTCGCACCGGCGACTCAAGCAGAGCCGCGCCCCGGACTGCAAGCCATGTCTGAAAGTTTCTGAAATCTCTTGCTACCCCTCGTCCGAAAGTGCTTCACTCGCACATCGGAACGATCAACTGGCTTTCCACGCACTTCAGTTCGTCCGACCCATGGGGGCACAGGTGGCAGGTCACCAGCGAGAACTGCTGGTCAGAGAGGCACGGCATCTGGCTCCTGGCGCCTCCGAGGAGGCCGCGCTCGCCAGGCGCGTCTTCGCGGACGGACGGGGGGCCGTCCTCACGGACCTCGACGGCAACCAATATCTGGATTTCGCCGCCGGCACGCTCACGCAGTCGCTGGGACACACCCATCCGGAGGTCGTCGCGGCACTGACCCGCCAGGCCGAGCGGCTGTGGAACGTGCACGACAGCGCCACCCCCGAACGGGCCGCCTTCTTCGAGCTGTTGGCGCGGCTGCTGCCCGAACACCTCGACACGTACGCGCTGTTCTCCACCGGCGCCGAAGTGGTGGAGGCCGCACTCCGGGTCGTCCAGTCCACGGCCGAGCCGGGCCGCAACCGCATCGGCGCGCTGCGGCACGGCTTCCACGGCAAGACCATGGGCGCCCGCATGCTGGTCCACTGGGACGTCGGCCATCAGGCCTTCGCCGGTAACAGCGTCCTCGGCTACGCGCCGTACTGCTACCGATGTCCGCTGGAACTGGAGTACCCCGCCTGCGACGTCCGGTGCGCCGCCCTCGTCGACCGGCACATCGCGTCGAAGCCGAACGTCTCCGCCCTGGTCTTCGAGCCGGTGCTCGGCGCGGCGGGAGTCATCGTGCCGCCCCCCGGCTACTGGGAGCGCGTCTCGGAGGCCTGCCGCGACAACGGCGTCCTCCTGGTCGCCGACGAGGTGGCGACCGGCGGCGGCCGGACGGGAGCCTTCCTCGCCTCCGAGCTCATGGGCGTGGAGCCGGACCTCGTGGCGATGTCGAAGGGGATGGCGAACGGCTTCCCCTTCGCCGTCCTCGCGGGACGGCACGACCTGCTGCACTCCCCCGCCGCCGCCCCGCCCGGTGCCTACGCGTCCACCTACGCCGGAAACCCCCTGGGCATAGCCGCCGCGCGGGCGACGCTCGAGGTCGTGGAGCGGGACCGGCTCATCGGCCGGGTCCGGGTGCTGGGAGACCGGCTGGGCGAGCAGCTCGCCTCCCTGCACGCCCGGTTCGACGTGCTCGGCGAGGTCCGGGGCGTCGGCCTGCTCCACGGCCTCGAGTTCGTCCGCGACCGCGCCACCCGCGCCCCGGCCCCCGAAACGGCCCGCGCCGTGTACGCCGCCGCCCTCGACCTGGGGCTCCGTACGTCGGTCGGCGGCCACATCATCCGGCTCGCGCCCCCCTTCACGCTGGACGAGGCGCTCCTCGACGAAGGCGTGCGGATCCTCGGGCAGGCCCTCGAACGGGTGGTGACGGCGTGATCGTCGCCGAACGGCTCACCAAGGACTTCCGCGTCGCCGAGCGGCGGCCGGGTCTCCTCGGCAGCCTCTCCACCCTCCTCACCCGCGAGTACCGGACCGTGCGCGCCGTGGACGGCATCTCCTTCCGCCTCCGCG
The DNA here is from genome assembly GCF_020400725.1 of Streptomyces sp. NK15101. Lineage (GTDB taxonomy): Bacteria > Actinomycetota > Actinomycetes > Streptomycetales > Streptomycetaceae > Streptomyces. The sequence goes on from NZ_JAINVG010000041.1 coordinate 34,436, forward strand.
CCGGCTCCAAGACCGCGTACATCGGCGCCAACGGGGCCGGCAAGTCGACCACGATCAAGATGCTCACCGGCATCATGACCCCCACCTCCGGCCGGTGCCTGGTGAACGGCGTCGAGCCCTACCGGCAGCGCCGGGACAACGCCCGCTCGATCGGCGTGGTCTTCGGGCAGCGCAGCCAGCTGTGGTGGGACCTCTCCGTGCCGGACTCCTTCCAGATCCTGCGCAGGATCTACGGGATACCGGACGCGGTGTACGAGCGGAACCTGGCGCTCTACCGCGAGCTCCTCGACATCGACGCCCTGGGGACCACCCCGGTGCGCCAGTTGAGCCTGGGGCAGCGGATGCGGGCCGAGATCGCGGCGAGCCTGCTGCACGACCCGAAGGTCGTCTTCTGGGACGAGCCCACGATCGGCCTGGACATGGTGCTCAAGGAGGCCGTCCGCACCCTCGTCAACCGCGCCAACGCCGAACTGGGCACGACCGTGCTGCTCACCAGCCACGACCTCTCCGACATCTCGGCCATCTGCGACGACGCGCTCGTCGTGGACGGCGGCAGGGTCGTGCACGAGGGAACGCTCCACGAGCTGCTGCGCCGCGCCGACCGCCGGTCGGTCGTCTTCGACCACCGCGGCGGTCCCGGCGTGGCGGACACCGTGCACCGCATCGAGACGGGACTCCCGGGCGCCACGGCGGGCCTCACCAACGAGGGACGGATCCGGGTCGACTACCCCGCGGAGTCCTTCACCTCCCGGCACGTGCTCGGGTTCCTCCTGGACCACTTCGAGCTCGCCGACTGCTACGCCCCCGAGCCCGACCTGGAGACCGTGCTCCGCCAGACCTACCGGGGCGGCGTCCCCGCCGCGCGGGACGGCGGTGCCGGGTGAGGGCCCCGCTGCGCGCCGGCGCCTACGTGCCCTTCGCCACCAGCGGGCTGCAGTCCCTCCTGCAGTACCGCTCCACCTTCCTGATCACCGGCGTCACCGCCGCGGCGGGCGCCGCCGTCACCGTCTTCCTGTGGCGCGCGGTCTACGCCGGCTCGCCGGGCCCCGGGCCCGGCGGCTTCACCCCGGCGGGCGTCACCACCTACCTGGTGGTCGCCCAGGTCCTGGCCGTGGTCCACGCGAACCGGGTCGACGACGAGGTCGCGGCCGAGGTCTACCGCGGCGACATCGCGGTGATGCTCGTGCGCCCCGTGAGCTACCCCCTGGTCCGCTTCGCCGCCTGTCTCCCCGTGATCGCCGCCAACGCGCTCCTCGTGGGCGTCCCGCTGCTCGTGCTCTTCGCCGCCCTCGTCCCGCTGACCGCCCCCACGCCGGTGGACGCGGCGCTCTTCGTCCTGTCCACCGTCTTATCGACGGTCATCGCCTTCTGCGTGAACCTGCTGACCGGCATGGCCGGGTTCGTCACCACCAACACCTGGGGCGTCCGCATGGTCAAGCAGGGGATCGTCGCCTTCTTCGCGGGCCAGATGGTCCCCCTGGCCCTGCTGCCCGCCCCCCTGCACGCCCTGGCGATGGTCCTGCCCTTCCGCGCCATGGCGGACGGACCCCTCACCCTGCTGCTCGGCCGGTACGAGGGGGTCGGCGGGGCGTCCGCCGTCCTCGGCCACCAGCTCGGCTGGGCCGTGGGGCTCGTCCTGCTGTGCGCCGTGCTGTGGCGCGCCGCGGCGAGCCGGCTGGAGGTGCTGGGCGGATGAACCGGACCCTCGGCGGCCATCTGCGCCTGGCCCTCTTCCTCGGCGGCGTGGGCCTGCACCGGCTCACCGCGTACCGTCTCGACTTCCTCCTCGGCTCCGGGGCCTTCCTCGTCCGGGTGGGACTCCAGACCCTGGCGGTGGGCGTGGTCTTCACCCACGTCCCGGCCGTCGCCGGCTGGTCCTACCACCAGGTGCTCTTCCTCCTCGGCTGCTCCCTGCTGCCGCGCGGGCTCGACCACCTCTTCACCGACCAGCTGTGGGAGCTGAGCCGCAAGCTGATCCAGCGGGGCGAGTTCTACCGCTATCTGATCCGTCCGGTGAACCCTCTCTTCTCGCTCCTGTCGGAACGTTTCTTCCACCCGGACGGATTCGGCGAACTGGCCGTCGGCGCCGTCCTGGTGCTCTGGTCCGGAGCCGAGCTGGGGCTCGACCCCACCGCCCTGCAGTGGGCGCTCGTGGTGCCGCTGATCCTCTGCGGAGCGCTCGTCCACGCCGCCGTGAAGCTCTTCTTCGCGTCCCTGTCGTTCTGGACGGTGACCAGCATGCCGGCGATGCAGACGGCCACCCAGGTGTCCGAGTTCGCCGGCTATCCGCTCGACCTGTACCACCCGTCGCTGCGGATGCTCCTCACCTGGGTGCTGCCCTTCGCCTTCACGTCGTACGCACCGGCCGTCTACCTGCTGCACGGCTCCACCGGGCTGATCCGGTGGCTTCCGGTCGTGACCGGCCTTTCCCTGCTCGCCGCGCTGTCGCTCTGGCGGCGTGGCCTTTCCAGATACGAGATGACCGGGAGTTGACGAACTGCGTGACCAGCGACACCCAGCTCCATGAACTGCTGCGCGGCGCGGCCTGGCTACCGGACGACGTCCGCCGGGCCGACCGCTACGCGCCGATCGACGAGGCCCCCCTCGGCTCCGGCACCACGCTGTTCGTGGTGTCCGTCGTCGGCGGCCCGGCGCACGGCAGGCTCCTCTTCGCCCCCGCCCACAGGGACGGGACGGGCCGCCTGGCGGACGCCCAGGGCTCCGAGGGCTTCGACCTCGCCTGTGTGCGGCTGATGACGGCCGGAGGCCGGATCCGCACCGCCCGCGGCGGTCACGTCGACTTCCGCGGCGGCGGACCGGCCGCCCGCGCGGTCTCGCCGCTCCCCTTCGCCCAGGGCTGGTCCTCGAACTCCCTCTCGCTGCTCGACATCGACGGCCGCCCCCACCTCCACAAGACCTACCGCTCCCTCGGTGCCGAGGTGCGGGAGCCCGAGCTGCTGCGTCTGCTGGACGGCTGCGCCCACACGCCCCGGTGGTTCGGCGACTACGGCTACGTGCCTCCGGGCGGGGCGGAGCGACTGGCGCTCGGGGTGGTCTACGCGTACGCGCCGGGCAGCGGGATCGACACCCCGCTGCGCGCGAACCTGCGCGCGCTCTGGCCCGGCCTGACGGGTTCCCAGGCATCCGCTCCCCACCGCGCCGGCGGCGGGGCCGGGGACCTGGAGGGCCTCGTCCGGGACCACCTCGCTCCCCTCGCCGCCCCCCTTCGCACGGCCCGCTCGTTCCTCGGCGGATTCCACGAGGAGCTGCGCACCCGCCTCGGCCGGGGGACTCCCCCGCCGGACTACCCCGTCGAGCGCGCCCTGCGCGCCGCCGAGGAGCGGTGCGGCGCGCTCGCCGAGCGGGCCGGCCGGGAGGCGCTCCTCCCCGCGGCCGCCCTGGACTCCGCCTTCGGCTCCCTCGCCCGGGAGATCGCGCTGCTGCGGACCGCGTTCGACGACGCCGGCCCGCACCCCGCGGGGCCCTGCCACGGCGACCTCCACCTGTCGCACCTGCTGTGGGACCCGCCGCGGCTCATCGACATCTCCACTCCGAGCACGGGCCCGGACGACCCCGGCTGGGCCGAGCAGTCCCCGCTGCAGGACCTGGTAGCGCTGGAACGCGCCCTGGAGTACTTCGGCGCCGACGAGGCCGCGTACGAGAGCGCCCGGCTCCTGGGCGTCGACCCGACGCAGACGATGCTCGCCTCGCTCGACGGCGGCGCCGGCCTGCCGCCGCGCGAGCGGTCCGTGCTCCTGCTCGTGTTCGAGGCGGCGGACACATGGCGCCGGCACGTCGCCGGCCTGCTGCTCGCGCCCGCCGGCTCCGACGGGGCCCCCGCCGGGCCCGGCCTCCCCGACGAGCCCTTGCGGCGGCTGCTCTACCTGCGCCGGCTGCTGCACGAACTGGACTACAACTTCGCGCACGCCCGGCCCTACCACGCCGCGATCGACCTGCGCCACGCCATGGCGCTCGGTCTCCCCTCCCCGCTCTCCCGCACCCTGACCACGAGGACCTGACGTGAGTGACGTGACCGACGAACCGCTGCACGTCATCGAGACGTACTTCGAATGCTGCGGGTTCGACCACACCTTCCTCCAGGGCGGCACCTCGGTGTACCTCTGGAACCTCTCCCGCGCCTTCGCCCGCAAGGGCCACCGGGTGTCCATCGTGACGCCCGCCCACGGGCGCCTCGACGACCTGCGCCGCCGCCACACGGTCGAGGACCTCGACTACGAGGACCGCTACACCCTCCCCCTCGTCCTCGACCCCGAGGTGTGGCGCGGGTTCCCGGCCGAGGTGCCCGTGGCGCTGCGCACCACGGCGCACCGGATACGCCTGGAGGGCGTCGACCTCTACTTCCTGTCGAACGACCACCTGGACCGGCTGCCCGACACCTTCTACCCGCCGTACTCGGCGAAGGGCCGGGACCTCACCTTCTTCAAACCGCTGGTCTTCCAGGTCGACAGCGTGCGCTTCCTGCGCGGCTGGTTCGGCGACGAGCGGGCGATCGTCCACGCCCACGAGCCCTACTACCACTACCTGCTGCCGCCGGCACTGAGCGGCGACCCGCTGAAGAGCGTGGTCACCACCGTCCAGAGCAACATGCCGATCACCAAGAAGGTGTACGGCCCCGAGGTCCGCAGGCTCCTCGAACTCCTCGGCGCGCCGCCGCTGCCGGACGAGGAGCCGTCGCTTCCGGCCGGTGAGCGCGAGGCCCAGCGCCAGTACCAGACGCGTACCCACCTGCACTACGAGTACCCGGCCGACCACCTCACCGTCTACGGTCTGGTCGCCGACCACTCCGACCGGATCGACTTCCTCTGCCCCGGCCAGCGGGACTTCTACAACGGGTTCCGCGACACCCCGTTCGAGGAGCTGTTCGCGGCGCTGCCGGTCTCCCGGACGGTCCGCCGCAACGCGCACAAGCAGTTCGTCGGCGGCTGTGCGATCTCGGACGGCTGGCTCGCCTCGGACCCGGACGCGGTGGACCGGGACGCCGTCCTCTCCGGGCTCGGCCTGGACCCGTCCCTGCCGACGTTCTTCCACAACGCCCGCTACGCGGTCCACCACAAGGGCCAGGTCGAACTGGTCCGGGCGATCGACCGGGTCCTCACCGAGGGTCTCGCGGCCAATTTCGTCCTGCGGTGCATCACCGGCACCGGCATCGACGACCCGTACTTCCACGACGTCGCCGAACGTCACAAGGGCCGGGTGCACCTGGAGTGGGAACGGGTCGACGAGAGCCGGGTCTTCGCCTACGCCGCCTCCGCCGACTTCTGCGTGTTCCCGTCCAAGTTCGAGATGGACACCTTCCTCATCGCCCAGGGCGAGGCCATGGCGTGCGGGGCGGTGCCGGTGGCCACAGCCCAGTGGGGCATGGCCCACTTCCGGCACGCCGACGAGGGCGCGACGCGGACCGGCTTCTCGGTCAACCGGTCGTTCGCCGAGGACGACGCGCTCCTCGTCGACGGGCTCGCCGACCGCTTCCACCGGGCCGTGCGCCTCTTCCACGACGAGCCCGACGAGTACCGGGCCCTGTCGGCCCGCGCCCGGGAGGTGGCACGCGCCTTCACCTGGGACCACTGCGCCGATCTCCACCTGGAGGTCTTCCGGGACCTCTGGCACGGGGTCACGCCCCGGCCGACGGCGGACACGGCCCTGCGGCACGGCTGGTTCGACGTCCTGCCGTCCCGCACCTGGGAGGAGCGCCCCCGGGAGGTGCTCGACGCGGCCGTGGCGGCCGGTGACCTGGCCGCCGCCGAGCGGCTGGGTCCCGTCGCCTCGGCCCTGGCCCTCCGGTTCTTCGACGCCGCCTGGGAGCGCGCCGACTTCACCGTGTGCGAGGAGGTGGCGGGACGGTGGCCGGACGCGATACCCCCGGAGCGGGTGGCCCGCCTCGACGACCGGTGCGCGCCCCACGGCGAGGGCCTGCGGTACCGGCTCGCCCACGCGGAGCGCGTCGAGCTGGTCGTCCCCGGCGTCCGGGATCCCGGGGGCCGGGCGGAGGCGGAGATCACCGAGTGGGCCCGCGGGGCGGCCGGGGAGTTCGTCGGCGCCGCTCCGCCGGCGGGCACGGCCGCCCGGCTGCTCCTGACCCTTTCGAACGGCCGGATCGCCTGGGACGAGGTGCGTCGTGGCTGAGTTCGACACCGTCCGCACCGTCCTGCTCGCCGGCGGCCGGGGCGAGCGCATGGGGCGGCTCGGGACGGGCCGGCTGAAGCCGCTCGTGCCGTACGGCGGCGCCTGCCGGCTCATCGACTTCAGCCTGGCGAACGCCCGCGACTCCGGCCTCGGAGAGGTGCTCCTGCTCTCGCAGTACGAGGAACGCCTCCTGATGGACGACCTGCACTCCGCCTGGAACGGCGCGTCGCCCGGCTTCCGGGTCCACTTCGGGCCGTACGACGCGGCGTACCGCGCCGCGGGCGAGGAGCTGCCCCCACGGCTTCCCGACCGCACCTGGCCCCTGGAGAAGGGGACGGCCGACGCCCTCATCCGCAAGGGGGAGTACATCTTCGGCCCCCGGACCGAGCACGTGATGGTGCTCCACGCCGACCACGTCTACCGCTTCGACTACGGCCCGCTGATCCGCCGGCACATCGCCTCGCGGGCGGCGCTCACCATCGCCTACCAGCGGATCGACCCGCGCTGGGTCCACCTCTTCGGCATGGTCGCGTTCGACCGGGACGGCTCCCTGACCACCTTCGTGGAGAAGCCCGAACACCCCACGTCCGACCTGGTGTTCGCCGCCTTCTGCGTGTTCGACGCCACGGTGCTCCGGCGGTACCTGGAGGAGCTGGAGGGCACGGACTGGCAGCACGACATCAGCCGGGACGTGATCCCGGCGATGCTCGCGGCCGGGGAACGGATCCGGGGGCACCGCGTCGAGGGCCACTGGGAGGACATCGGCACGGTGGAGCGCTACCACCGCGCGCATCTCGCGATGACCCGCCCCGACGCCGGCCTGCCGGTCCAGGCCCTGCCCTGGACCATCTCGCCCTATCTGCACCGGCGTTGGGTCGACTCGCCGGGCGTCCGCCGCTCCGTGGTCCCCTTCGACATGGTCAGCCGGGGACACGTCGAGGACAGCGTCCTCTTCCCCGGTGTCCGGATCGGCGAGGGGGCGCGGGTGCGGCGCAGTGTGGTGCTGCCCGGCGCCGTCGTGCCCGACGGAGCCGACGTCGACTCCGCGGTCGTCCTGGAGAACGGCTTCGTCCAGCACGTCGAACCCGCACCGAACGCCGCACGCTGAGGGAGCACACCCATGCACATCGTCAACTTCGCCTACGAATGCGGCGGCTTCGACTCCCGGCTGATGCGCGGGGGCCTCTCGCCGCTGGTGTGGAACCTGTCCCGGGAGTACGCCTCCCTCGGGCACCGGGTGTCGGTCGTCACCCCCGCGCACGGGCACCTCGACCGGCTGCGCGAGTCGTACGCGATCGAGGACCTGGACTTCCGGCTCGACCACACGGTGCCGCTGGTGCTCGATCCGAAGACCTGGCCCGGGCGGCCCGCCGAGACGGCGCTGTCGCTGACGACCCGGGCCCATCTGCTGCGGCTCGACGGCGTGGACGTGTACTTCCTGTCCGACGCCCAGCTGGACCTGCTGCCCGACCGGCTGTACCCCCCGCCGGACTCCGAGGGACGGGACCTGTCGTTCTTCAAGCCGCTGGTCTTCCAGGTGGCCGGACTGCGCTTCCTGCGGGAGCGGCTCGGCGGGGAGGAGCCGGCGATCGTCCACGGCTTCGAGCCGTCCTACCACCACCGCGTCCCGCTGGTGCTGCGCGACGACCCCCGGTGGCGCTGCGTCAGCACGGTGGCGGCCAACGCCCCGATCACCCAGAAGGTCTACCGGCCCCAGCTCGACGCCCTGCTGGGCCTCTTCGACGGGCCCTCCGAACCGGCCGGTGCCGGGGCGGGCGGGGCCGGGGCGGGCGGGGCGGTCCCCCTCGACGCCTGGGACGAGGTGCCGCCGCCGGAGGACTCGCCGGCCGCCGCCATGGTGCGGGCCCTCGCGGCGACGCGCCTGCACACCGAGTACGGCCCCGACCACGTGGGCCTCTTCCCGCAGCTCCTCGCCCACGCCGACCTCGTGGATTTCGTCTCCCCCGGCCAGCGCGACCACTACAGCACCTTCGCCGACACCCCGATGGAGCGGTACGTCGCCTCGCTGCCCGTCTCCGGCCTGCTCCGGGAGCAGGCGGGCAAGCTGTTCGACGGGGGCTGCGGAGTCTCCGGGTCGTGGCTGGAGAGGGACCCGGGGGAGGTCGACCGCGACGCGGTGCTGCGTTCCCTGGGGCTCGATCCGGCCCGGCCGGTCTTCTACCACGCGGCCCGGTACGCCGTGCACCACAAGGGGCAGCTGGAGCTGATCCGGGCCGTGGAGGAGGTCCTGGCCGGCGGCGCGGAGGTCAGCTTCCTCCTGCGGTGCGCGACGGGCGCGGGCGGGGTGGCCGAGGTGTCGCCCGCCAACGCGTACTTCCAGCGGGTGGCGGACGCGTATCCGGACCGGGTGCGGCTGGACTGGCGGCTCGTCGACGAGGACGCGCTCTTCGCGGAGGCCGCCTGCGCCGACTTCTGCGTCTATCCGTCGAAGTTCGAGCTCGACGGATTCCTCATCGCGCAGGCCGAGGCGATGGCCTGCGGCGCCGTGCCCATCGCCACCTCGCAGCGGACCACCGCCCACTTCGGGCACGCGCTCCCCCACGAGGACCCGGCGGCGACGGGCTTCGCGGTCCGCGGCTCGTTCCGCGACGACGACCGCGAACTCGCGTCGCTGCTCGCGGACCGGATCCGTGCCGCGGAGCGGATGTTCCGCGGGGCACCGGAGGAGTACGCGCGCCTGTCCGCCGCGGCCTCCGAGACCGCCCGCGGTTTCACCTGGGGCGAGAGCGCGCGCCGCCGCCTCGCCGTGTTCCGGGAGCTCCTCGACGACGTCCCCCGCCGGCTGCCGGCGGGGGACGCGATCCGGTACGGATGGTTCGATCTGCTCGACGGGGCGGAGTGGGCCGAGCACCGGGAGGCGATCGCCCGGCGCGCCCTCGAACTGGGGGACGCCACCGCCTACGGGCGGTGCGCCGAGCTCGACGGTGCCGCGTACGAGGCCCTGTTCGCCGCCGCGTTCCGACGGGCGGACTTCCCGCGCTGCGCCGAACTGGCGGAGGCGGCGGGCCGCGAGGCGCTGATGGCCCCGGTCCGGCACCGCTGCCGCGTCTCGCCCGCCCGGCCGGACGGGACGCTCCTGGTGGAGTACCGGCACCCGGAGGTGGCGGCGGTCGACGTCGTGGTCGAGGGGGAGGTGACGACGGCCCCCGGCGGCACGGACCCGTCCGGTCCGGAACCCCTCGAATCGGCGGCCGAGGCCGCGCTGTCGGACGAGCCGGTGCCGCCGGCCGGCACGACCCGGACCGCCGCGCTGCGGCGGGACGCCGACGGCGTCTTCCGGGGCCCCGTCCGGGCCGACGGCCTGCGGGCGGGCCTCGTCCTCCGGCTCACGCTCACCGGCGGCCGCGTGACCTGGGACAACGTCCCCCTCCCGGAGGCGCCGCCCTACCGCGTCGTGGCCACGGACCTCGACGGCACGCTGCTCCGCGACGACCTGACGGTCTCGTCGAGGACCCGGCGCGCGCTCGATCTGGTGGCCGCGTCGGGGGCCCGGCACCTCGTGGTGACCGGCCGTCCGGCCGCCGCGTGCCGCCGACTGCTCGACTCCCTCGGTTACACGGGGCTCGCCGTCTGCGGACAGGGCGCGCAGTTGTACGACGCGGGCGCGGACCGGCTGCTGTCCGCGGAGCGGCTCGACACCGGACTCGCCCGCTCGGTCGTCGCCCGCGTCGAGGACCTCGTCGGTCCGCTGGAGCTGGGGGTGGTGACCTCTCCCCCGGAGAGCCGGTTCAAGGTCACACCGGGCTTCGGCGAGCGGGTGCGGCACGGCTGGGACGTCACGGCCGACCGGTCGCTGCTGTGGGAGTCGCCGATCGACAAGCTGGTGCTGCACCACCGTGTCCTCGGGGACGACGAGCTGGCCGAGGCGGCCCGCCGGCTCTGCGGTGCGGAGGTGACCGTCGTGCACTCCGTCCGGGGCATGGTCGAGGTCCTGCCCCGGGGGATCACCAAGGGCACCGGCGTCGCGCGGGCCCTGGAGCTCCTCGGTGCCACGGGCGAGGAGACCGTGGCCTTCGGCGACATGCCCAACGACATGCCCATGCTCGCCCTGGCCGGCCGCGGTGTGGCGGTCGCCAACGCGCACGCGGCGCTGCGGGCCGTCGCGGACGAGATCGCGCCGGGCAACGAGGAGGACGGCGTGGCGGCGGTCCTGGAGCGCCTCTTCGGCACTCCTGTGACGCCCATGGGAGGTGGCGCGTGAGCGACCCGCTCTCCCGTCTCGCCGAGGCCCACGGCGTGGCGACGGGCTACCGCACCGACCGGGGGCGCCAGGTCGACGTCCCCCGGGACACCCTGGTCTCGGTGCTCGCCGCGTGCGGCGTCGACGCCTCGACGCCCGCCGCCGCGGAGGCCGCCCTCGCGGCCCACCGCGCCGAGCGGGACCGGCGGCTCGTTCCGCCGTGCGTCGTGGTGCGGGGGCCCCGTGGTCCCCGCCCGAAGCTGCCGGCCGGAACCAGGGCCGAGGTGCTCTGCGCCGACGGCCGTACGCGGGGGCTCGACGAGCCGCTGCCGGTGGGGTCCCACACCCTGAGCGTGGAGCGGGACGGACGGCAGGACGCGGCGGTGCTGCTGGTCGCGCCGGACCGGTCGGTCGCGGCACCGTACTCCTGGGGCTTCCTCGTCCAGCTCTACTTCCTGCTCTCGCGCCGTTCCTGGGGCATGGGCGACCTCGGTGACCTCGCCGAGCTGGTCTCCTGGGCGGGACGGGACCTGGGGGCGGACTTCGTGCAACTGGGTCCGCTGCACGCGATGGAGCCCGGTCCGCTGCCGGATCCGTCGCCCTACCGCCCGAGCAGCCGGCGCTTCCCCGACCCGATGCACGTGCGGGTCGAGGCCGTCCCCGAGTTCGCGTACCTGGCGGAGGGGTCGCGCACCCGCGTCCGGCAGCTGGCGGACCGGGCCGCGTCCCTCAACTCCGCCGTCCTCGCCGGGGATTCGCTCATCCGCCGCGAGGAGGTGCGCGACCTGAAGCTGGCGGCCCTGCGCGAGGTGTACGAGGTGCCCCGCCCGCCGGGGCGCGAGGCGGCGTTCGCCGCGTTCACGGCGCGGGAGGGCCGCGACCTCACGGACTTCGCCACCTGGTGCGCGCTGGCGGAGGTCCACGGCCCGGCCTGGCGTTCCTGGCCCGCCGCACTGCGCGATCCGCGGTCGGCGGACGTGGCCGCCGCCCGACGGGTCCTGTCCGGCGCCGTCGACTTCCACCGGTGGCTCGCCTGGATCACCGACGAGCAGCTCGCCGGTGCCCAGCGCGCCGCGCGGGAGGCGGGGATGCGCGTCGGGCTCGTGCACGACCTGGCGGTGGGCGTGGCCCCCGAGGGGGCCGACGCCTGGGCGCTCCAGCACTGTCTGGCCGAGGGCATGTCGGTGGGGGCCCCGCCGGACGACTTCAATCCGGCCGGTCAGGACTGGGGCCAGCCGCCGTGGCGTCCGGACGCGCTGGCCGCGGAGGGCTACCGGCCCTTCGCCCGTCTGCTGCGTGCGGGGCTGCGGCATTCCGGCGCCCTGCGCGTCGACCACGTCATGGGGCTCTTCCGCCTCTGGTGGGTGCCCGAGGGGCGGCCCCCGACCGACGGCACCTACGTGCGGTACGACGGCGCGGCGATGCTGGCCGTGCTGGGCGCCGAGGCGGAGGCCGCCGGGGCGTTCGTCATCGGGGAGGACCTGGGCACGGTCGAGCCGGAGGTCCGCGAGGAGCTCGCGGACCGGGGCGTGCTGGGGACGGCCGTGCAGCGCTTCGAGTTCGAGGGCGGTTCCGAGGGCCGGGTGGGCCCTCTGCCGCCGGAGCGGTGGCGTGAGCACTGCCTGGCCACCCTGACCACGCACGACCTGCCCACCACGGCGGCCTGGCTCAGCGGCGAACACGTCGACCTGCGGGCCTCGCTGGGGCTGCTCACCCGGCCGGCCGAGCGGGAGAAGGCCGAGGCCGCCGCCGAACGGGACGGCTGGCTCGACGAGTTGGAACGCCTCGGGCTCCTGCCCGATCCCGCCGGCGAGGTCGCGGCCCTGCACACGTACCTGAGTCTGACGCCGGCCCGGATGATCGGCGTCTGGCTTCCGGACACGACCGGCGACCGGCGGCCGCAGAACCTGCCGGGCACGGCGGGGGTCCACCCCAACTGGTGCCTGCCGATCGCCGACGGACAGGGCCGTCCCGTGTCCCTGGAGGAGCTGTCGGAGGCTCCGCTCGTCCGCCACCTGGCCGAGGTGTACGCACGCCGGCCGCAAGCACACCGAGTGACCAACGAGGAGAGGCATGTCAAGCCGGGTTCTAGTTGACGAGGCACGTCTGTCGGGGGTGTGGGAGGACGCCGACGGCTTCAGCCTGCTGGCGCCGGACGGCACCGGGTACCGGTCGGACCTCGTCCCGGGGGTGCTCTCCCCCGGGAATCCCGCACTCGCCCGCGCCGTGGGCGGACGCCGGGTCGTCGCCTTCACGGGGCCGACCGTCGACCGCCTGTACGGGCGGGCGCTGCGCGACTACCTGGGGGCGAACCTGGCCCCGGGGACGTGGACGCTGCACACGATCCCCACCGGGGAGAAGAACAAGACCCTGGCCATGGCGGAGCGCGTCTGCACGCTGGCCAAGGCGGCGGGGCTCGACCGGCACGGGGTCATGCTGGCCCTCGGCGGCGGGATCGTCTCGGACGTCGTGGGCTTCGCCGCCTCGATGTACTCCCGGGGGATCCGCTACATCCGGGTCAACACCACCCTCGTCGGCCAGGTGGACGTCGGCGTCGGCGTCAAGACGGGGGTCAACGCCCTGCACACGAAGAACATGTTCGGTGCCTACCACCCCGCGCACGCCTCGCTGAGCGATCCCGCGTTCCTCTCCACCCTGCCCGTGCGGGAGATCCGGTGCGGTCTCGCCGAGATCGTGAAGATGGCCGTGATCCTGGACGAGGAGCTGTTCCGCACGCTGGAGCGGTATCCGGACGCGTTCCGGCGGGGCGGAACCCCGACGCCCCCCGAGGTCGAGACGTACGTCCTGCGCACCTCGATGCGGCTGATGATGGAGGAGCTGTGCCCGAACCTGCGGGAGCACCAGCTCGCCCGCCTGGTGGACTTCGGCCACACCTTCAGCCCCGTGATCGAGACGGCCGGCGACCACCGCCTCGAGCACGGCGAGGCCGTCGCCGTCGACATGGCGCTCTCGGCCTGTCTGGCGCTGCGGCTCGGTCTGGTCGAGGAGCGGGAGTGCGACCGGATCATCGGCCTCCTCGCCCGCATCGGGCTGCCCGTCTTCGACGCGGAGACGTGCACGCCGGAACTGATGACGCGGGCGCTGGAGGAGTCCTGGGAACGGCGCGGCCGCCGGCTGCACCTGGTGGTCCCCATCGCCGCGGGCAAGGCGACGTTCGTCGACGACCTCGCCGACGTGCCCGGTGACGTGCTCCGCCTCGCCCTGGACGAACTCGCCCTGAGAGCCGGCGGCGTCGCCGAGGGGACCCGGCCGTGACCGGGGGTACCGGGACCGCGCGGCCCCTCGTGAACCTGCGGGACCTGCTGTCCCCCAAACCCCGCGACCACGGCGGGACGGGGACGATCCTCGCCCACCGGATCTTCGCCCGGGGCGAGGGGGCCGGCGCCGACTTCATCGACCTGGCCGTCCTGCCGCCGGGGACGTCCATCGGACGGCACCGGCACGGTCACGACCGCGAGACGTACGTCGTGCTCAGCGGCAGCGGCGTGATGTACCGGGACGGGGAGGCGTTCCGGGTGGGGACCGGGGACGTCATCCCCAACGAGCCCTTCGGCGAGCACGGCCTGAGCAACGACACGGACACGGAACTGGCGCTTCTCGTCTTCGAGGTGGAGGCCGGCGACAGGAAGGACCCCGATGGCGATCCCGCCCGGTGACCCGGCGGTGACGGAGACCGGCCGGCCCCTGACCGTCATGGACGTCGGGGGGACGACGCTGCGCGTCGGCACCTTCGACGTCCGGGGCGGCGGACGGCTGTCGGACGTGGCCCGGATGCGGGTGGACGGCATGGACCGTCACCCCGGCAGGCCCGTGCCCGTGCTCCAGCGGCAGGTGGTCGACCAGATCGTGCGCGAGGCGGAGCGGCGGGCCGGGGCGCGCCCCGGCCCCGCTCCGGCCGCCCTGGCCGTCGCCTTCGCCGGCCCGGTCGCCCGGGACGGGACCGTCCTGGGCGCCCCGACGGTGTGGGGCGAAGGCGGTGAGCCCCTCCCGCTCCGGGAGATCCTGAGCGCCCGGCTGGCCGTGCCGGTGCTCGTCGTCAACGACCTCACGGCGGCCGCCTGGCGGTACGGGACGGAGAGCGCGGTCCCGTTCTGTCTGCTGACCGTCAGCTCCGGCATCGGGAACAAGGTGTTCCGCGACGGCGACGTGCTCCTCGACGCCGAGGGGTACGGCGGGGAGCTCGGTCACTGGACCTGCGACCGCTCCCCCGACGCCCCGCCGTGCGACTGCGGGGGGCGCGGGCACCTGGGGGCGATCGCCTCGGGGCGGGGCGTCCTCGCCGCGGTGCGCCGGGCGGCGGCGGCCGACCCGGCGGGATACGCCCGGTCGGCACCGGCCCGCGCCGGGGCGGCCGATCCGCTGTTCCTCGGCAATCCGGAGATCGCGGAGGCCGTACGGAACGGGGACCCGTTCACGACGGCCGTGCTGCGCTCCACCCTCGTGCACCTGGCGGCGGCCGTGGGCGCGGTGTTCGCCTCGATCGGAATCCGCCGCTACGTCCTGATGGGAGGCTTCGCCCTCGCGGTCGGCGAGCGCTACCGGGAGCTGCTGGTGGAGGAACTCGTGCGGCAGGGCTGCTTCGGACTGTCGGCCGCCCAGGTGGACGCCATGGTCGTGCTGGGCGAGGACGACGACGACCACGGCCTGATCGGGGTCGGCCGGCTCATGGGCCGCCGGCTCGCGGCACACCGGGAGAAGGTGACCCTCTGATGTCCGTCCGTACGGAGGACTCCGCGTCCGCCGCGGTCGCGCCGCCCGGCACGGCCCGCCGGGCGCTGGTGGTCGGCAGCGGGTTCGTCGGCTCCGAGATCGCCCGCCGGCTCGTCCTCGAGGGCCATGAGGTGACGCTCTGCTCACGAGGACGGCCCGCGCTCGCACCCGAGTCGTACGGGGCGCGGTGGAGGGCGCTTGACGCCACCGACGCGAGGGCCTGCGCCGGGGTCGCGGCGGCGGTCGGACCCCGCACGGTCGTCCTGGTGCACGGGCCGTCCGACGTCACCTGGTGCGAGGCTCATCCCGAGGAGGCGGCCGCGGCGCACAGGGCCGCGACCGCCCACTTCGCCGCGCTGCCGGGTCTGGACCGCGTCCTGATGATCTCGACGGACAACGTGTTCGACGGCGGGCGGGCCGAGAACGTCGAGTCCACCCCCGTCGCCCCCGCCAACGCCTACGGGGCGGCGAAGCGCGCCGCCGAGGAGCTCCTGCTGTCCCGGGCGCTCTCTCCGGCGACGGCCCTGCGCGTCAGCCTCGTCTACGGCCACGAGCCCGCGGACGGCGGGAAGTGGCTGAACTTCTTCTCGTCCTGCGCTCACCGCCTGGCCCGTGGCGAGACGGTGGAGGCGCCGGACGACCAGTGGACCACGCCGGTCCTCGTGGACGATGTCGCCCTGGTGGTCGCCCGTCTCCTCGCGCACGAGGGCGATCTTCCTCCCGTGCTGCACCTGGGAGGTCCGGAGCGCGTCTCCCGGGCGGCGTGGGCCCGCGAGATCGCACGCGTCCTGGACGTACCCGCGGACCTGGTGAAGCCGGTCCCCCGGGCCGCCGGCCGCTATGCCTCCCGGCCGCGGAACACCTGTCTCTCCAGCACGCTGCTGTCGGCCGTGCCCGGGATGAACGCCGTTCCCCTGCGGGGGGTGGCGGCGGCCGCCGAGAGCCTGGCACCGCTGTTCCTCCGCCGCTGAGCCACGGCGGAGACGTCGCCTCCGCGCCCCCGGCCGGCCCGGCGGCGGCGCGGAGCAGCGGCCTTCAGCGGGTTCCTCCGTCCAGGAAGGCCGTCAGCCGGTCGTCGAGTTCCTTCGGCGCGGTGAGCGGCAGGGAGTGGTGGGTGGCTCCGCGGAGCAGGGCCACCTCGGCGTGCGGGAGCGCCCGGCGGACCCGGTCGGCGACCTCGGCGGCGTGGTGGGTGCGGCTGTCCTCCGCGAGCAGGACCAGGACCGGCATGTCGAGGTCGGCGGTACGGGGGCGGGTGCCGGTGACGGGCTTGCGGCCGGGAGCGGTGGCGGCGAGCGCGTAGAGCCGCTGCCAGGTCTCGTCCGGGCGGGTGCCCGCCGTCTCCCAGGCCAGGAAGGCGCGTGCGCGGGCCTCGCTCGGGCGTATCAGGACGGGCAGCGCGCGCAGCAGGTAGCCGGGCCTGAAGCCGGCGAAGACCCGGGTGGGGTCGACGAGGGCGAGGCGGTCCACCCGTGACGGTGCGTGCGAGGCGTACCGGGCGGCCAGCCAGGCGCCGTACGAATGGCCGCACAGGTGCGTGCGGGTGAGCCCGAGGCCGTCCAGGAGGGCGTCCAGCCAGGCCGTCAGGTCGTCGGCGTTCCTCAGCGGCCTGCCCTGGCGCCGGGTGCGGCCGGCGTCGCCCATCAGGTCCACCGCGTGGATCCGGTACCGCTCCCCCAGGGCCGGTGCGTTGGCGAACCAGACGAGGCCGGTCGCGGAGCCGCCGGGCAGCAGGACCAGGGGGCTGCCGTCCGGCGGACCGTAGGCATGGACGCGGGTGGGTCCGTACGGGGTGGCGACGTCGCGTTCCTCGGTGGACTCGGGCCAGCGGGCCCGGAGCTCGTCGTACGCACGGTCGAACTCGGACGGGGACACGGCGATTCCTCTCGCTGGGCGATAATCTCGCTCAGCGAGATATTAGCCGCGGGGCCGAGGAGCGTGCGTGGACGATCAGAGTCCGGTGATGGGGCTGGTGCACCTGCTGCGGGCGGTCACCGTGGAGTTCGACCTGCTCGGCGCCGAGTTCGCGGCGCGCCACGGGCTGCATCCCACCGATGTGCGCGCGCTGATCCACCTGCTCGACGCGGAACGCGCCGGCGTACGGGCCACGCCCGGCCGGCTCGGCGAGCAGCTGCGGCTGAACTCCGCAGGGACCACCTCCCTGGTGGACCGGCTGGAGCGGCTCGGGCTGGTCTCGCGCAGCAGGGACACGGAGGACCGGCGACGCGTGCTGCTGCGGGTGGAGGAGAGGGCCAGGGAACTCGGGTGGGCGTTCTTCGGGCCGGTGATCGGCGAAGTGGTGGGGGTCGCGGAGGATTTCGAGGCGGGCGAGCTGGAGACGGTGCGCCGTTTCCTGGCCGCCGTGCTGGAGTCCACCGGGCGGGCGCGCCCGGCCTGACGGGACTTCGGCCGGTGAGGGCTCCCGGTTCCGGCGCCGGTCACCCGGCCCGGCGCGGGGCGGACAGCCGGACGTGGGTCGCGTCCGCCCCGGGCACCCGCGGGGAGCCCTACGCGGCGGGGGCCAGTTCGGCGCGGCCGAACAACAGCGCGTAGCCGGTGGGGAGCTGGTGGAGGATGCGGGTCAGGAGGTCGGGGCCGGCGTAGGCCGCGACGGCCGAGAAGACCGATCCGGTGTCCCAGCGGGTGGTGGCCAGGGAGGCGCCGGTGCGGGCGGCGAGGTCCTTGACGAACGCCCAGCCCCCCAGCGGCCGGGGGTCGGGGATCTGGGCGGTGAGGATGCACGCGGCTTCGAACGGCAGGCAGGCGGCCAGTTCGACGCGTTCGTCACCGGTCAGCTGGCGCCCCAGTCCCGCGAGGACGAGGCGGACGGCCTCCTCGGCCCTCTCGCGGTCGGGGTAGGCGCCGTCGTAGCGGACCTTTTCCAGCATCTGCTCGTACGCCCTTCCGTAGGGCTGCCGGACCGGTGCGCTCTGGTCGGACATCACTGCGGTGGTTGCCTTTCTGTCACCAGGGTCGTGGTGGCCGGTGCGCGGCCACCGGATGTGGGGTGGTCAGGTGAGCCGGGGACGGCCGAAGAGGAGGTCGTAGCCCGCGGGCAGCTGGAGGAGGACCTCCTTGAGGAGGTCGTCGCCGGCGGCGTCGGCGGCCGTGGAGAGCACGGCGCTGACGTCCCAGGCCGCGGTCCGTTCCGTCGCGCCCTCGATCCAGGCCGCCGTCGCCCGTACGAACCGCTCGGGCGAGAGCGGCTCGGCGCTCTGCAGCGGGTTGAGCAGGATCAGGGCGAAGCCCTCCGGCAGGCGTGCGGCCAACCGCGCGCGCACCTCGCCCACCAGGTGTGCGCCCAGCAGGGCGAGCACCACGCGGGCCGCCCGTTCGGCCTCCTGCACGGTGTCGTACCTACCGCGTTCCTTCACCTGATCGAGAAACGTTTCCCGTCGCACGGTCACGTCGGCCGCCGCCTTTCCTCGTTCCAGGGGCGCGGAGGACGGGAAGGGGGAGATCGAATGCCCGTCCTCCGCCGCTGTTCGGCCCTTGCGCGTCCGGCTCAGCCGGAGATCTCCTTGCGGCCGCCGCCGACGCCGATGGCGATCTTGCGGGGCTTGGCCCGCTCGGCGATCGGGATGCGCAGGGTGAGCACGCCCGCGTCGTAGTCGGCCTGGATCCGCTCGGTGTCCAGCGTGTCGGCCAGCACGATCTGGCGCGAGAAGACTCCCAGCGGTCGCTCCGAGAGTTCCATCTGCACGTCGTCGGCCTTCGTGACGGGGCGGCGCTCGGCCTTGACGGTCAGCATGTTCCGTTCGACGTCGATGTCGATCGCGTCCGAGTCGACGCCGGGGATGTCGAAGGCCACCACGTACTCGTCGCCCTCGCGGTAGGCGTCCATGGGCATGGGGGACGGTCGCGTCCAGGTCCCCGGTCCCATCATCTGCTGGGCCAGCCGGTCGAGCTCGCGGAAGGGGTCAGTGCGCATCAACACCGGAAAACACCTCCAGAGGTTCGGGCAGTTGCTGCCAATGCGCCTCACTGAAACCGTTGTAACATGTCATCCAATGGATGACAAGCGAGGACGTCATCCAAAGGATGACCACCGAGGGAGATGCCCATGACCCCGGCCGACCGACCGGAACCGTCCGGTGCCGACGCACAGAGCCCGGCGTCGTTCCTCGCCGCCGCGGCAGCCCTCCGAGCCATAGACGAGGCCCTGCGGGCCGCTCGGCACTCGGCGCCCGGCGCCGGTGAGGCTCCCGCCGTCGGCACGGACCAGGCCCTGGCCTCGCTTCTGCTGCTGCGGCAGGTGCGCGAGGAACTCGCCGGATGGGAGACCGGCTTGATCGAGACCGCCCGCCACGCGGGCGCCAGCTGGGCCGACCTCGCCCACCCCCTCGGCGTCGCCAGCCGCCAGGCCGCCGAACGCCGCTACCTGCGCAACCGGCCCGGCCCCGTCGGCACGACCGGCGAACAACGCGTCCAGGCCACCCGCGAGCGCCGCGCGGCCGAACGCACCACCGCCGGCTGGGCCCGCCGCAACGCGGCGGACCTCCGCAGCATCGCCGGCCGGATCATCGCCCTGACCGACCTGCCGACGGCGGCCGACCTGCCGCTGAGCCGGCTCCACGCGGCCCTTGCCCACAACGACCCGGCGGAGCTCGTCGACCCCCTCACCGCCACCCGCCCGCACCTCACCACGCACCCCGAACTCGCCGCGCGGCTCGACGACCTGACGCCTCCTTGACCCGTCGGCGGCCCGCGGCGCGCGCGGGCCTCGGCGAGGACCGGGAGGCGCTCGGACGCGGACGGTCTCCACAGAATCACGACAGGGTCATCGCATCCGCCTCACGAAGGCGAGGAGTAAGGAAGGACGGAGGGGTCAGGAGCACAGCACACCCGCTTCCGAGGCACGAAGCCGGAGGATCTCATGTCCCAGTCGCTCCCCGCGTTGAAGACCTTGACGCGGAGCATGCCCATGGAACTGCTCACCCCGGACGCGGCGGTCCGGATCGACACCACCCTCGACTACACCTCCCGCAGCCCCCACGCGCTGAGCGTCACCTTCCACCTCATGGATCCCGACCCCGTCGTCTGGCACCTGGACCGGGAGATGGTCCTCGCCGGCTCGCTCACGCCGACCGGTGACGGAGAGGTCCACCTGCGGCCCGCCGACGGCGGCAGGCTCCTGCTCCGGCTCGGTCCCGCCGGGCACCGTGCCGACGTCCTGGTCGACGCCGACCGGCTGACCGCGGTGGTGCGGGAGACGTTCGCCCTGGTCCCCCAGGGCACGGAGGAGCGCCACATCGACTGGCGCCCCCTGCTCGCCTCGCTCGGACGCTGACGGCGGGGGCCGGCCCGGCCCGGCCGGCAGGACATCCGCCAGGCCGTCCGGAACGCCAGGCCATCCAGAAGAAGACGGCCGTCATCCGCTTGTCCCGCAAGGTGGTGCCCGTGTAACCGGTCGCGGTGTGGATGAGGTTGGCCGAGTACAGCAGCAGGCGGTTGCAGCGGGGCGGGACGCGCAGATCCTCGGTGAAGGAGTCCTCCGGCACGAAGCGCGCGCCCAGCGCGTCGACCAGGTTGTCGTGCGGGGCGAGCACCTGGTTGCCGCCGAGCACACCGCCGGGCAGGTTCTGGCGGTGGAAGCTGGTGCCGCGGTCCTCGGGCAGGTCGGGGCTGAGGTACAGCACCGCCGCGTAGCGGCACAGGCTCCGGGAATCGGTGTGCGGGCGCGGTTCGCACTCGTCCTCGCCGACGACCTGGACGCAGTTGTGGTTGAAGGTGCCGCCGCCGGCGGGATCCACCGTCCAGAGCCTCCGCACCCCGACGGCCCTGCGCACCAACTTCTCCACGTGCGCGAGTTCCGCCGGTTCGAGTCCGGGCATCGTGCGCAGGCCCGGCCACGGCTCGGGCCTGTGGGGGTGGCTCTCCACCCAGTCGTCCCGTTCCAGCACACGGGCCCGTACGGCGTCGGGGTCGGGCAGGACATCGTCCAGGATCCAGTAGTCCCGGTCGCGCGTGGGCCTGCGGTACGGCAGGACCCGAAGGGTGCCGGGGCGTGGGGGGTATGACGGCATGACGGGAACGCTGGTGCGGGGGACGACGTCGGCCGCCAAAGCGCCGCCAAGACTGCGGCAAGACATCGTCACGCAGGCAATCCGGAGGAAAAGACCGACCGGCGACGAACTGCTGGTCCACGGCTGGGACCTGGCCCGGCGAGCGGTCAGGCGTACGGGGTGAGCGAGGAGGAACTGAGGGTCTCCGAGGCTCTGCCGACCCCGGCCGACGGCTCCTCCGGCGAGGGCTTCTTCGGCCCCGTCGTCGCGGTGCCGGACACAGCGCCCCTGCTGGACCGCGTGATCGGCCTCAGCGGCCGCCGGCCCGACTGGCGCACGGCCGGCCGACCCCTCGTCAATGCTCCTCACCGGAGTCACGGTGGACTTCGTGGAAGGTTCTACGCGTGTCAGAGTCAGCGCCCTCCTATCGGAAGACACCATTCGGAGTCCGCCCGGCTGGAGGTAGGCCACAACCGTCGGGTAGGGGGGCGAAATACGGCCCTGACCAGGAGAGAATCCCGGACGCACCGTCCAGAGAAGCAAGAGGGAAAATCCGTGCGACCAAGAATCTTCGGCATGACCGTCTCCGTGGCCGCATTCGGACTGCTGGGCTCGCTCGTCACCGCCTGCGGCTCCTCCGAGAGCGCCGGGACGACGCTGCGCCTGGTGGCCCCCGAGTACGGGGACAGCCCGGCGAACAGCTCCAAGGCGTACTGGGAGAAGCTGACCGCCGCCTTCACCGCCGCCCACCCCGGCAAGAAGGTCGAGGTGACGCTCTACCCCTGGGCCGACGTCGACCGCGAGGTCATCCGCATGGTCCAGGAGGACAACGCGCCGGACGTCGCCCTGATGGGCGCGTACTCCGACTTCGCCGCGCAGGGCCGCCTCTACCCCGCCGACGAACTGCTGTCGATCAGGGCGGAGGCGAACTTCCTGCGGCCGCTCGCGGCGGCGGGCTCGGTCGACAACACCCTGTACGGCCTGCCCTTCGTGGCCAGCAGCCGACTGCTCTTCTACAACGAGGCCCTGTTCGACAAGGCGGGGGCGAAGCCGCCGAAGACCTGGTCGGACCTGAAGGACGCGGCCGAGGCCCTGAAGAAGGAGGGCGTGCTCTATCCGTACGCCCTGCCGCTCGGCCCCGAGGAGGCGCACGCCGAAGCCCTGATATGGGAGCTGAGCAACGGCGGCGGGTACACCGACCTCAACGGCGAGTACAACATCGCCTCCGAGCAGAACACGCAGACGTTCCGCTGGATCAAGGACAACCTGGTCCTGCCCGGCCTGACGGGCCCGGTCCCGCCGGCCAAGCTCAACCGGCAGGACGCCTTCGACGCCTTCCTCCGCGGCGACGTCGGCATGGTCAACGGCTACCCGTCGCTCCTCCACGAGGCGAAGGCGAGGGGGATGAAGGTCGGCACCCTGAGCATGCCGGTGTCGGACACGCTGGGCGACGGGAAGACCCCGCCGGCGGCGGGCGTCGCCGACTGGATGATGGGCTTCAGGCGGGACGGCAATCGCGAACTGGTGGGCTCCTTCCTGGAGTTCGTCTACCAGGACAAGAACCTCAGCGAGTTCGCGGGGCGCTACCACCTGTTGCCGGCGACGGTGACCGCCTCCGAGGCGTCCGAGGGCTCGGCCGATCCCGGCACCGAGCAGTTCCTGACCGCACTGCGCAGCGCCCAGCTCTACCCGGTCGACGAACCGTCCTGGCTGCAGGTCAGCGACACCATCAAGCGGAACATCGGCAAGGCCGTCGCGCCGTCCACCGACCCGAAGACCGTGCTCGAGGACATCGCCCAGCGGGCCCGGGACGCGGCGCGGCAGGAGTAGCGCGGCATCAGGGCAGTGGTGTCCCGCCCGTCGCGTTGACGATCTCCCCGGTGATGTAGCTCGCCCGGGGCGAGGCCAGGAAGACGTAGGCGGGAGCCATCTCCGCCGGCTGGGCCGGCCGTCCCAGGGGCGACTGTTCGCCGAAGTGCTTCGTCTCGGGCATGGTCGCGGGGATCAGCGGGGTCCACACGGGCCCGGGGGCGACCGCGTTCACGCGGATGCCCCGTTCCGCGAGCATCTGTGCGAGGCCGTGGGTGAAGGAGATGATGGCCGACTTCGTCATCGCGTAGTCGAGGAGATGAGGGCTGGGCTGGTAGCCCTGGACGGACGTGGTGTTGATGACGCATCCGCCGCGCGGCATGTGGGCCAGGGCCCGGCGGGTGAGCCAGAACATGCCGTACAGGTTGGTCTTCATCACCCGGTCGAACTGCTCCGTGGTGATCGCCTCGATGCCGTCGGGCTGTGACATCTGGTACGCGGCGTTGTTGACGAGGAGGTCGACGCGGCCGAATTCGCCCACCGTGCGGTCGACCAGCTCGGCGCACTGCCGCTCGTCCCGGATGTCGCACGGCACGGCGACGGCGGTGCGGCCCGCTTCGCGGACCAGGCGGGCGGTCTCCTCGGCGTCGGCCTCCTCTTCGGGCAGATGCGTGAACACGACGTCCGCGCCTTCCCGCGCGAACGCCAGGCACACGGCCCTGCCGATGCCGGAGTCGCCGCCGGTGACGATCGCCGCCCTGTCGGTCAGCAGGTGGTGGCCCTCGTAGGAATCCTCGCCGTGGTCGGGCCGCGGGTCCATGGCCTCGGTCGAGCCGGGGTGCTGCTGGTGCTGGTCGGGCTGGGGCGGAGTGGGGTGGTGGGTGGAAGGATCGGGGACGGCGGGGGCTTCCCGGTCGGACATCGCGAGTCCCTTCGTACGTTCACGGTCACGGTTTCGGCATCGGTCGCGGGCTCGGCCGCGGTTGCGGTCGCGGGCCCGAGGTCAGGAGGCGGGGTACGGAGCACCCCGGAGGAGCCGGGCGAGGTGGGCGGTGTTGGCGGCGAGGGTCGCCGTCGTGGCCTCGGTCTTCTCGGGGGTCTTGTCCAGGTCCTGGTAGTCCGTGCCCTGCATGGCTTCGCCGACCCAGTAGGTGACGGCATTGGGGGCGAGGGAGAAGCCCACGTCGTCGAGGCCCTGGAAGAGATCGGCGCTGACCTTGTGGGCGCCGTCCTCGTTGCCGACGACACAGACGGCGGCGACCTTCCCGTAGGTGAGCATGCGGCCCTCGTCGTCGGACTCCGAGAGCTCGGCGTCCAGGCGTTCGAGGACCCGCTGGGCCAGGCTGGAGGGGTGTCCGAGCCAGATCGGGGTGGACAGGATCAGGATGTCGGCGTCCAGGACGGCGGAACGGATGGCCGGCCATTCGTCGCCTCCGCCCATGTCGGTCTTCACACCGGGCTTCACGTCGTGGTCGGCGATCCGGATGGTCCTTCCCGTGACTCCGTGGTCGGCGAGCGCGTCCAGCACCTGCTCCGCCAGCAGCTGGGAGCTGGAGGCGGCGGGGGAAGGGGACAGCGTGCACACGAGCGCGACGGCGCGGAGCGTGGCCTTGTCGTTGGCAGTCATACCCCCCGGCTACCCGCACGGCGGGAACGAATCCTACCCATCCCCCACCAATGCCCCGTACGGATGTACGCGGCCCCGGCGGAAGCCGTCAATCGGCCCGTGAGGCGGTGCGCAGCAGGAGCACGGCGATGTCGTCGGTGTAGTGGGCGGTGGGTCGGGCCCGGCGCAGGAGGGTGTCGATCAGCCGGTCGAGGTCCTGTCCGCCGTGCTCGGCGAGGTGGAGGGCCAGGTCTCCGGCGATCAGGTCCGGATCCACGCCGGGCGCTTCGACGAGGCCGTCGGTGTAGAAGGCGAGCGTCGTGCCGGGGCTGAGGGACAGCGTGGTGGCGGGGTAGGAGAGGCCGAGGTCGATGCCCAGCAGCGGGCCGGGATCGATCTCCACCACACGGGCCGGCCGGCCGGGAGAGTGCAGCAGCGGGGGCGGGTGGCCAGCGCTGGCCAGGACGGCTTCCCGGCGGGCGAGGTCGAGGTGCGCGTACGCGCAGGAGACGAGGAGATCGGTTTCGAGGTCGGCCAGGACGTGGTTGATGCGGGCGAGGACCTGCCCGGGCGGCCCCCCGGCGGTGGCGTGGACGGCGGTGCGGACCTGCCCCATGAGGGCGGCGGCCGCCGCGCTGTGGCCCTGGACGTCGCCGATCACCGCCGCGGCGGTGGTGCCGTCGAGGCGGATGACGTCGTAGAAGTCGCCTCCGATGTCCATCCCGTGACTGGCCGGGAGGTAGCGGGCCGCCGTGTCCAGGCCGGGCAGGGCGGGCAGCCGGTGCGGCAGGAGGGCCTGCTGCAGGCCGTGGGCGAGGTCCCGGGCGGCGTCGTAGAGACGGGCACGGTCCAGGGCCTGGGCGATCAGCCCGGCGAGGGAGGTCAGGACGGCCCGCTCGTCGGCGCTGAATTCATGGGGCCGGTCGTAGGAGAGGATGCAGCAGCCGACGGGCCGGCCGGAGACGATCAGCGGCAGGAACGCCCAGGCCTGTTTGTCGCTGATCTGCGGCGCCCCGGGGTGGCGCCGCGCCATCTCGGCCGGGTCGGCGAAGAACGACGGGACTCCGTCGGCCAGGACCTGTCCGGCAGGCGTGAGGTCCGTGTCGAGCGGCAGGCCGTCCAGCCGGTCGATCGTCTCCCGGGCGTATCCGTGGTGCCCGATGATCCTGAGCCGTCCGGCGTCGGCGGCGGACAGCACCAGAGCGTCGGCGCCGAAGGCGGGCAGCACCTGGTCGGCGACGAGCTCGACGACGTCGCGGACGGCCACCGTCTCGGTCAGGGCCGCCGCCAGGTGGACCAGCTGGTAGAGGCGCCCGGCCTGCGCCGCACCCGGCCGGGCGGAGCCGGAAGGGGCGGGCCTGTCCGCCTCGGCGGCCGACTGCCCGCCGAGCTCGGCCGCGTCGGCGCGGGTGACGCGGACGCTGATGCCGCTGGCGTCCGGGTAGAGCTGGAAGCGCAGCCACGTGGACGGGGGGCGCAAGGACGTGAAGGCGACGGGATCACGGCTGATGACTGCGGTGCGGTAGTGGTCCTCGGCCACCGCGTCGTCCAGCCAGGGCAGGGACTGCCACGGCCGGGTGCCCAGCAGCCGCCCGGCTTCGAGGCCGAGCAGCGACGCCGCCTCCGCGGTCAGGAAGGTGATCCGGCCCTCCAGGTCCATGCCGAGGGCCCCCTCGGGCAGCCGCTCGACGTAGTCCGCGGCGGCCTGGGACTGCCGGTCGCCGTACGAGCGGCCGGCCGGGCCGACCGGGACGAGGCGGGGTTGATCGGGAACGGAGGGCGGCACGGTGGCCTCGTCCAGGACGCGGGCCATGCGCCGGGCGGCGGACGCGATGTGGCCGCGCTCGCGGCGGGAGGCGTGGGCGGGGTGACTGGCGGGCCAGAGGAGGAAGAACCCTCCCCGACAGCGGTCGCGCCCGGCCAGCGGGGCCGCGGCGAGGGCGAACCGGTACGGCAGGGCGGCGGCGGCGCGGGGATAGGTGCGGACCATGTCGTCCTGGGAGCCCACCCACACCAGGCGGTTCTCGCGGACCGCGTCGCTCACCGGGACGGGCGCGCTCAGCGGCACCCGTTGCCACGGCCACGCGACTTCCAGGGGCACGCCGCAGAGCGCCGTCATGCCCAGGATCCGGGTGGCCTCGTCGAGCAGGTAGACGGCTCCGGCGGAGGCCCCGGTCCGCCGGACCGTGTCGGCCAGCGTCTCGTCCAGCAGCCGGGCCCCGTCCGGATCCCCGGGTCCGCCCATTCGCCGCACCTCGCCTTCTCCGCCCGTACCCCGCGACGTGTCCGAGCGGTTGCGCGGGTGCCGGCCGTCACGACCGTCGGGCGGACGAGAACGTCCCGCCACGCCCGTATATCGACCATACGCCCGGAATATCGTGATGCCGGATCGCCGCTCCGGGCGACGGCGGGTGCCGGCACGTCCGCCGCCCGGTCTCCGCGCCGGCCGCCGGGCCTCGCGTCAGAGCAGGTCCCGGCGCTCGTCGTCGGTCACGGTGGGAGCGACCGGGGGGACGACCATGCGGCGCCGGCGCAGGATGCTCGTGTACACGGCCGTGCCGATGATGCCGACGGCCATGAGGATCAGCCCCACCAGGTCGAGGTCGACCCCGTCGAGCTCCCAGTCGGACGCGAAGGTCAGTATGGCGCCGACGGCGATCAGGATGATGCAGGCTCCGAGACCCATGTCTTCCTCCCTTGTCGGGTCGGATGTGGCTCGCGTACCCCGGTCCGGGACTCTCACCCCCGTGCGGCACCAGGACCGGCCGTGCGGCGGGGTCGCCGCCGGACGCGTCCCGGCACAGCAGGTCCGAGCCTGCGGTGACCCCCAGGTGATCAGCAGGGGGTCCGCGCCGTCGGGTTCGGGGGACTTCTTCTCCCGCGCCCAGACGCCCTCGGCGTCGACCGTCTCCACCCGACGGTGCCCGGCACCGGGGCCCTGCTGTGGGGTGATGCGTTCCGCCCGCGTTCCCCCTGCTTGAATGCCAGAGTGCTCGAACTGGTGTTTTTCGTGGCCGCCGCAGCCCTCGTCGGGTGGATGATGAGCCGGAAGCAGCGGCAGAGGTCCACCGCGACGGCCGACGGGGAGCCGGCCGGGGTGCCTTGCATGCTCAAGTGGTCCGCTCAGGGCTCTCGATGGAGGGCCGGGCGCCTGCTGATCGGTGCCGGTCCCCTCGTCTGGAAGCCCTCCCTGGGCAGGCGGGAAGCCGCCCTGCCGGCCGATCTGCGTCAGACCGGGGTGCGCTCGCCCTCACTCCGTGAAGCGGTGGCAATCAATCCGGGATCCCGGATCGTGGAGTGCGAATCGTCCGACGGACAGGTCCTGATCGCGGTCATGCCCGGCGACCTGGACCACGTGGTCAAGTTTCTGGAGCGGGCGTAGCCTGCCGCCCGTGCCGGAAAGGCGAGGGCTTCACCGCCGTCCGGCCGCTCTTGGGCTGCCGGGGTTCGGACCGGGCACCGGGGCGCCCCCGGCAAGCCGCGAGGGCTCGGCGACAGCCGCTCCATGCGGCGCCGAGCCGAGGAGGCCGATTTATGGCCGAGGGGCGACCCGCGCGGGGAAGCGCCTCCGGCGGAGGATCACCCCGTGCTCGCGTCAAGCCGTGCCGGCCGCGGAAGCGTCAGGAGGCACCACATCGGGCGTGGGGGCGCCGTCGCCGTCCATGGCGATGCGGAAGAGGCGGTAAGTGCCCGTCAGCTCGAACAGCCGGCGGATCTGACTGGGCAGCGGTCCGACGAGGACGAGCCGGGGAGCCTTGCGGTGTGCCCGGACGAGTTCGTGCAGAAACGTGGAGTCGCCGAAGACGACGTCGGCGAGGTCGAGCAGGATGCGCTCGGCATGGGCCTGCTCGGCAGCGGCCAGGGCGTCACGCAGGCAGTCGATCGTGTCGACGTCGAATTCCCCGCTCGCACTGAGCAGCCACGTGGCCGACGAGCCGGTGTTCTCGCGTCGCACCCGGGCATGGCCGGACTTCGCTCCGTAGACCGCACGCGGGAGGCCGCCGCCCACCGTGGGGACCGCACCCGGATCGGGGGCGCTCCGTCCGGCTCCGGTCTTCCGGTTCCCGGTCATGGAACTCACCGCCTTCGGATCGGCAGGCAAGGTCAGGGAGGGGAAGGGGCGTCGGGAGGCGGCGGCAGGCCGGCGAACAGGTCCAGGAAGTCGGCGATCTCATACCGGGCCTCCGCGGGATGACGGAAGAGCGCGTGGCGGGCGACCTGGTAGTGGTTGCGCCGCCCGCGCCGGGAACGGGTCAGGTAACCGGCACCCTCCAGATCGTTCACGATGGCCTGCACGGCCCGCTCGGTCACGCCGCACCCCACGGCGAGATCACGCAGACGCACCTCGGCGTCGCGCGAGATCATGACAAGCACCCGGGCGTGATGGGTCAGGAACGTCCAGCTCGTCCGTGGCGCACGCCGCTGCTCCGACACGCATCCATTATGAACCGTGATTCCGGTTTTGCCATACCTGATTCCGTCTTCCGATACGCCCCGGATCCCTTCCCGCCGACGGCGGCGCCTCACAGGACGTGGGCCTAGGAGCCGGGAGGCGGGAGCAGGGGGCCGAGGGGGCCGAGGTCGAGGTTGAGGTCGTCCAGGCTGAAGCCGTGCTGGGCGCACAGTTCGGTCATGCGGTCGTGGAGGGCCAGCAGGGTCGCGCCGAGTTCCTCCTCCTGGCTCTCGGTGAGGCCGCCGGCGTCGACACGGCGCAGGGCCTGCCGCTCGATGAGCTGGCGGAGGAGTTCGACCACGGTCAGGACCAGCTTGACCAGGTCCTCCTCGACCGTGTCCGAGCCGGTGCGGATCCGCCGCGCGGGCGGCTGCCGGGCGGCGGCGCCGGTGTCGGCCGGCAGCGCGGGCAGGAGCCGTACGGCATCGGCCATCGCCTCGCCGACGGCCCGCACGTCGGGCGTTTCACGGCTCATCGGGCCCACCTCCGTCCCGCCAAACCGGCCGTAGGACTCCGGTGTCGGTCTCGGTGACGGAGCTGACGAGGGCGCGGAGGGAGATCCTGACGAGGTCGATGTCCGCGATGGACAGGACGATGTCGCCGGTGATGACGACGCCGCCGGCGAGCAGTCGGTCGAGGAGGTCGACGAGTGCGACCTGCCGGCCCGGCAGGGCGGGCTCGTTGCGGTCAGCGGGGCTCATGGGCGGGACCGGGCGGGGGCTCGGGGGTCGGAAACCCTGGAGTCGGGGACTCAGGGGGCGGGGGAAGGGCGGTGAACGAGTACGGGGCCCAGGGACCGGTCATTTCGAGCAGGATTCCGGGGAGGTCCTCCGCCGCGGCCTGGATCGCCCTGCGGAAGGCGTCGGCTTCGGCGTCGGGCACCAGGAAGGCGGCGTTGACCACGTTCTCCCCGACCGAAGCGGCGGTCAGGGGGCCGCTCTGCGGTGGATGGGCGACGTGCTCGGCCGCGTGCTGCCGGGCGATCCCGGTGATCCGGTCGGCCGCCGTCCTGGCCTGCCGGTAGTGGTCCTCGTGGGCGTCGCGCTGCGCCCGGCGGGCCTGCAGGTAGGCCTTGCCGGGACCGGCGGACGGAGCGGCCGCCCCGGTGTCCGGGGCGGTGGTCGCGGGGCGTACGTAGATCTTGACGCCGTACTCGGTGTGGGCGGCGAGCCGGGCCAGCTGGGTGGCGAACTCCTGGCTCTGGGGCTGCAGGGCCCGCAGGGCGCGGGTGTGGTCCTGGTAGAGGGTGGCCATGCGCAGGGGCAGGACGGTGGTGCGGGCGGCGAGGGTCTCGATGACGCGGTGGTGGGCGCGCGCGGTCTCCTCCAGCCAGCGCAGGTCCTCGAAGCGGGCGGGGAGCACCTCCTCCTCGAAGTCGGCGCGGGGGACGTCGCTGATGGCGAAGGCGACCGGCCCGGCATCGTCGGGGACGGGGGTGAGGAGGGTGACCCTGCTGCCGGCCACCCCGGTGAGGGTGGGCAGGACGTCGTCCAGGGCCGGCGTCGGGGGCGTGACGGCGTAGACGTAGGTGAGCGTCGCCGCGGCGGGTCCGTTCATGTCCCGGTCCTCCGCTTCGTCGTGCGGCGGGCCGGGCGTGCCTCGCCCTCGGTCTCCTCCTCGCCGGTCTCCTCCTCGCCGCCGACCGCGTCGGGGGCCGGACCGGACCCGGCCGCGAGGCCGTCGCGGCGCAGCCGCTCGATCTCCTCCCGCAGGCGCCGGTTCTCGGCGGCGAGCGAGGTGTCGTCGCGCCGGGAGGAGTCGAGACGGGACGGATCGTGGCGGGAGGAGAGGGACGGATCGTGCTCCCACCAGTCGATGCCCATCTCCTTGGCCTTGTCCACGGAGGCGATCAGGATGCGCAGTTTGATGGTGAGGAGTTCGATGTCGAGCAGGTTGATGCGGATGTCGCCGGCGATGACGATGCCCTTGTCCAGGACCCGCTCGAGGATGTCGGCGAGACTGCTTGCGGAGCTCGGCGGATAACCGGCCATCGGCGGATCGGCACCGAACCTGCGGGCGAGGTGGTCGGTCACGAAGGTTCGCCTCCCATTGTCTGCCGTCGCCCCGCCCGTCGGTCCGGTCCTGCCGGACGGCCGCGGTCACGGAACTCGAATCGGGGTCGCCCGGTCAGCGGCCGCCCCTGCGGTACCTGTCGATCTCCTCGAGACGGTCGATCAGCAGGTCTTCCTCGCGGTCGAAGGTCTCCTCGTCGATCTCGCCCGCCGTCAGTCGGCGTTCCAGTTCGGCGAGCCGGGCCAGGACCGGTGCCGGGTCGTAGTACTCGGCCTCCGCCTTCTCCGCGACGCGCTGGGCGGCCCACACCGCGGTGCGGACCGGGGCCAGCGGCAGAGTGACGAGTTTTCCCAGCAGGCCCATCGCGCTTCCTCCTCCCTCGCTCCCTCCGGGCGGTCGCCGGCGGGCCCTACGACATGAAGCTGTAGGGAGGCAGCGGCCCGGTCAGCCGGACCTCGACGCCGTCGCCGCGGTCCCCCGCGTGTTCGCGGAGGGTCTTCAGAGCGCCCTCGTCGTCCTGTCGGACGAGCAGGGACAGGGCGAGGAAGTCGTCGCCGCCGACGGGGTGGACGACGTACTCCCGTCCCAGGGATGCCAGGGACCCGATCAGCTCCTCGGCCGCGTTCGCGCGGCGCTGCTCGACCTCTTCGGCGACCATGCGTCCGAGTTCCACGGGCAGCCGGGGATCCTCGGAGCCCTGGCGGATCTCCTCGTTGAGCCGACGCGCCTCGGGCAGGTCCTCGAGGATCTCCCGGAGGAGGAGGTCCTCCGCCCGGGAGGCCTTCACGTGGTACTCGGCGCAGTCGGCGACGCGCTCCAGTTCCGCACGGTAGAAGTCCTCCTTCTCGTCGAGCACCCGCAGGACGGCGTCGTCGTCGGGGGCGGTGTAGCCGAACCGCAGCGGCAGCTGGGTCCCGTCCGCGATCAGGCGGTCCTGGACCGCCTGGTGGGCGACCACGTCCCGCCGCTTCGGACGGATCTCCCCCTCGATGTCGCTCACCACGGCGCGCAGCGCCTCCGTGGACAGGACCCGCACCGCCGCCCCCTCGGATCCGACCCCCGTCATTCCCTCGACCCGGCAGGGGTGCTCGCGCGTGGTCACCGCGTAGACGTAGACGGCCATGGTCATTCCCTCTCGCGTCGCGCCGTCCGCCGCACCGGCTTCCGGCGCCGAGGAGCCTCCTGCTCCTCTTCGTCACCCTCGTCCTCGTCCTCGTCCCCCCGGCCGGACAGCGACTGGGTGACGGCCTCCATCGCACCGCTGAGGGCGCCCTTGGTCTTGCCCTTGCTGCCGCCCTCCACCATCTTGTCCATCATGTCCGGCAGCTGGGTGGGCGCCTTGCGGCCGGATTCCAGGTCGAGGCGGTTGCACGCCTCCGCGAAGCGGAGGTACGTGTCGACGCTGGCCACGACCACCCGGACGTCGATCTTGAGGATCTCGATTCCGACCAGGGAGACGCGTACGAACGCGTCGATGACCAGCCCGCGGTCGAGGATGAGTTCCAGGACGTCGTAGAGGCTGCTCGTACCCCCTTGGCCGCCGCGGGCGGGGCTTCCGCTGGCTCCCTGCGGCATCACGGTCATGGCGTTTCCCTTCGCGGTCCGGCCGTCTCAGCGGCCGGGCCGGTCGATCATGCCCCGGCTGTACCGCCGGGTGCGTTCGTAGGAGATCAGCTCGCCGGACGCGTCCAGCTCGACCCGGTAGCTGCCCATGACGCTGGTGGTATCCGGGATGCGTTCGAGCTCGACCACCTCCACCACCGCCTCCCAGCCCTCGTCCGTGGGCTGCAGGGAGGACACCGACTCCGGGGGCCTGCCGAGCAGCTCCGAGAGCTGCTCGGCCGCGGCCCGCAGCGCCGCCGCCGCGCCCTGTCTGCGGGAGCCGGCCGCCTTGCGCGCGGGCCTGGTGGGCCGTTGTGTGTCGTCGTCCCGTGCGGGGCGGCGTCGGCGGCGTTCTGGTTCCGGTGTGGTCATCTGATTCCCTCGTGAACCGGACTTCCCCCTGACCCACACGTCTCCCCCCGGAGATCCGCCTCCACTCCACCTGAAAAGAATTTTCTTCACATATCGCCGCATATCCGGAGCCGTGTCGAGCACCCACCAGATGAGGCCCCGAGCGTCGGGGCCGACCGTCACCTGACGTCGACCACCCCTCACCCGGGAAGGACGAGGCTGATGGAGGACACGACCAAGATCGCCCTGGCAGCCGCCGTTGCGGGAGGCTACGTACTGGGGCGAGCGAAGAAGGGTCGCATGGCCCTGTCGCTCGCGACCTACATCGCGGGCCGCAAACTCGATCTCCAGCCCGGTCAGCTCCTGACACAGGGACTGCGGAAAATCGGGGAGATGCCCCAGACCGCCGAACTCGGCCAGCAGCTCCGCGGCGAAGCCCTCCAAGCGGGCCGCAAGGCCCTCACCGCGGCCGCCAACCGCCAGCTCTCCGGCCTGGCCGACTCCATCCACCAGCGCACGCTCGGCCTCAATCGCGGCGGCGAGGAGCCCGAGGAGGAGGGCGAGGAATACGAGGACGAGGAGCCGTACGAGGACGAGGACCTCGACGAGGAGCCCTACGAGGACGAGGAAGCGGGCCCGGACGAGGCACGGGGAGAGGAGGAAGAGGAAGAAGAGGAAGAGGAACCCTACGACGAGGAGGAGGAAGAAGAACCGGAGGAGGACCAGGAGCCCGAGGACGAGCAGGAGGACGAGGCGCCCCCGAAGCGGTCTCGCCGCGAGAGCTCACGGAGCTCCACGACGGGCCGCAGCGCCCCCGCCCGCCGCTCCGCGCCCCGCAAGAGCGCCGAGAAGAAGCCGGAACCGGCCGCCAGGAAGACCGCGGCGAAGAAGACCGCCTCGGCCGGGAGCCGGGGCACGGCGAAGAAGACCGCGCCGGCGAAGAAGACCGCGTCCTCACGCGGAGGCACCACGGCGAAGAAGGCACCGGCGAAGAAGACCACCTCCACCGGAAGCCGTACCGCGGCGAAGAAGACCGCCTCGTCCCGGCCACCCGCCAAGAAGGCGGCGGCGAAGAAGACCACGGCGAAGAAGGCCACCGCGCGCAAGTCGGCGGGCGGCGCCAGGAAGACCACGTCGGCGAAGAAGACGACGGCGCGCAAGCCGTCTACGCGGAGGTAGCACCATGGCCACCGATCGTGAACGCTCGGCGCCGAACTCCTCCTCCCCCATGGACCAGCTGTTCGAGGAAGTCGGCGACTACCTGCGGGCGCAGGCGGACCGCCTGGCCGACAAGGCCGTGGACAAAGTGGGGAACCTCACCGACCAGCTCTCCGAGGTGGCGGAGAACGGGGGATCGCTCGCCGGCATCGGCGGCCGTCTCCTCCAGGGCGACTCGCCCCTGAAGGCCGTCGCGGGCAACACCCTCGACAGCGTCAAGGACAAGGTCAAGGACATCGGCGGCGGGCTGCTCGGCAAAAAGGGAGGCAGGTCCCGCAAGAGCGGATCCAAACCGACGCACATCTGTGAGTCGATCGACATCGGCGTCCCGCTGCGCACCGCCTACGACCAGTGGACGCAGTACGAGGACTTCAGCACGTTCGCCAAGGGGGTGCGCAGTGTCTCCCAGGGCGACGACACCACCTCCGACTGGAAGGTCAAGGTCGGCCCGTCCACACGCAGCTGGAAGGCCAGCGTCCAGGAGCAGGTGCCGGACGAACGCATCATGTGGAGTTCCGACGGCCCCAAAGGCACCACGCGGGGATGTGTCAGCTTCCACGAACTGGCTCCGGCGCTCACCCGCGTGCTCGTGATCGTCGAGTACTACCCCTCCGGCCTCTTCGAGAAGACGGGCA
Source organism: Streptomyces sp. NK15101 (assembly GCF_020400725.1). GTDB lineage: Bacteria > Actinomycetota > Actinomycetes > Streptomycetales > Streptomycetaceae > Streptomyces. Next base: position 69,204 of record NZ_JAINVG010000041.1, read on the forward strand.
ACATCTGGCGCGCCCAGGGGAGGCGGCTGCGCCTGGACCTCAAGCACTTCGCCCGTCACGTGACCCTCTCCCAGGAGGAACCGGACGGCTGGCGGGGTGAGATCCGCGACGGCGAGGTGGTGCGCAGCCACGAGGAAGTCGTCGAGGAGGAGGAGTCCTCGCAGGACCAGGACCAGGACGAGGAGCCCTCGCAGGACGAGGAGGAGGAGTCCTCGCAGGACCAGCCGGAGGAGTACGAGGACGAGGAGTACGACGAGGAAGAGGGCGGAGAAGAGGAAGGGAACGACGGCGAGGACGAGGGGGAGTACGCATACGAGGACGAAGACGAAGAAGGTGAGTACCAAGGCGAAGAGGAGGACGACGGCGACTGGGAAGAGGAAGAGGGGGAAGAGGAGGAGGCCGGCGCCGGCAGCCGGGCGCGGCGCTGAAGAGCGAAGAGAAGGAGGCTGTCGCCCTCGACGGGCGACAGCCTCCTTCTTCACCGATTCACCGACTCCTTCGCCGGGCATTCAGTCCTTCATCGTGTCCTTGGCCTTCTGCCCGGTCTGCTTGGCGTCCGCAGCCGCCTGCTCGAGCTTGCCCTTGGCCTCCAGGCTCTCGTTGCCGACGGCCTTACCGGTGGTCTCCTTCACCTTGCCCTTCATTCCCTTTCCGACGTTCTTGGCCTTCTTTCCAGCGGCCATTCCTGTTCACCTCCGGCACTCTTCTCGACTTCTCGGATCCCCTGATCGGCTTTTCTCGGCCTGCCCCGGTTCAGGACGCCCCCAGAGGCGACCACGCCTCCAGCCGGAGCCGGCTCGGCAGCGCGGCCCGGAAGGCGGTGCGCACCATCCGGCCGGCCATCCACCGACCGCCGCGCACCGTCACCTTCATGCCCCACCTCGTCGTCCGGACGGCACCGCGGCACATCACGGCGCGCGGCGTCCAGTGGGCGAGCCCGCGGCGACGGCCCCACTTCCGACGATGCCATCTCCGGCCCACGGCGGCCTCACGAGCGCCTTCTGCCGAGCACGAGCCGGTAGATGATCAGGAGGATGAGGGATCCGACGATGGCGGCGATCCAGGTGGAAAGCTCGAAGAATCCGTCAACGGACTCGACGTCGAAAATGACCTTCCCGAGCCACCCTCCCAGGAGGGCGCCGGCGATTCCGATCAGTATCGTCACGATGCAGCCGCCGGGGTCCCGGCCCGGCATCAAGGCTTTCGCGATGATTCCGGCGAGCAGGCCCAGCAGGATCCAGCCGATGATTCCCATGGGGTTCCTCTTGTCAGGGCGCCAATCTTCTGTAATCCCTCTGCGCAGCCCAGCCGATGCCAAACATGGAAGCCGCATAAATCTGAAGCGTCAACGAATGCCCGGGAGCACCGCTAGCGGCGACCGGAGGGCGGGCCGCGCTCGTCCGCGTATCGCCGGCGTATCGAAAACCGCATACGCCACCGCAACCGCCCGCCGTCTCCAATGGGGGCATGAACCACGACGCGTCCCCGCCCGCACCGTCCCGCCGCACGCGCAGGACCGTGCTCCTCGGCCTGGCGGCCCTCGGCACGGCGAGCGCCCTGTTCCTCGTGCGGAGGCCGCTCCTGATGTCCGCGCCGAGGTGCCTGGCCGGGCGGTGGCACGGCTGTCTGGACACGTTCAACGGGGTCGTGCTCGTCACCCTGGCCGCACTGCCCCCGGCCGTTCTGGTGGCGTGGGCCCTGGCGCGCCGTCGGCGTGCCGCCGGTGTCGCGTCGGCGTGGCGGACGTCGCTGGCCGAGGTGGGGATGGTGCACGGGACTCTGCCGTTCCTGTGGATGACCATGATGCCGGGCGCCGGGGCCGGCACCGTCCCCGGCCGGCTGAGCCTGGTGCCACTGCGGGACCTGGTCACGATGGGGCCCCTCGGGATCGCCGGCAACCTGCTGGTCTTCGCGTCCCTGGGGTTCTTCGCGCCGGTGCGGTTCGGGGCGGTGGCGTCGGTGCCGAGGATCCTGGCGCTCGGGGCGGGCTGCTCGGTCCTGGTGGAGACCGCGCAGTACGTCCTGCGGCTCGACCGGGTGTCCTCCGTGGACGACGTCCTGGTCAACGCCGCCGGCGCCGTACTGGCCGCACTGGCGTCGCGCCGCTGGTGGCGCACTCCGGCGGCCGCTCCGGCGGAACGGCCCGGCCCCGCTCCGGCGCCGGTGGGCTGAGTCGCGGACCCGGCGGTCACGCGTCCCCGCATACGCCGACGATATGCGGGGGTGCCTAGGCTTCAGCCATGCGCGTACTGATCGTGGAGGACGAGCCCTACCTGGCCGAAGCCGTACGGGACGGTCTGCGGCTGGAGGCGATCGCCGCCGACATCGCCGGCGACGGCGACTCCGCCCTGGAGCTGCTCGGCGTCAACTCCTACGACCTCGCGGTCCTCGACCGGGACATCCCCGGCCCCTCCGGCGACGAGGTCGCCCGGCGCATCGTCGCCTCCGGCAGCGGCATCCCGATCCTCATGCTCACCGCCGCCGACCGCATAGACGACAAGGCCTCCGGCTTCGGGCTCGGCGCCGACGACTACCTCACCAAACCGTTCGAGCTGCGGGAGCTCGTCCTGCGGCTGCGGGCGCTGGACCGCAGGCGCGCGTACGCCCGGCCTCCGGTCCGCGAGATCGCGGGCCTGCGCGTCGATCCCTTCCGCCGGGAGGTCTTCCGCGACGGGCGTTACGTCGCGCTCACCCGCAAGCAGTTCGCCGTGCTGGAAGTCCTCGTCGCCGCCGAAGGCGGGGTCGTCAGCACCGAAGAGCTGCTGGCACGGGCCTGGGACGAGCACGCCGACCCCTTCACCAACGCCGTCCGCATCACCGTCTCCGCCTTGCGCAAACGGCTCGGCGAGCCGTGGATCATCGCCACGGTGCCGGGTGTCGGCTACCGCGTCGACGCGGGCGGCCCGCACCCCGGAAACGCGCATGCCTAGACGTCGGGGGCTCAGCGTCCGGCTGAAGCTCACCCTCAGCTACGCCGGGTTCCTCACCGTCGCCGGTGCTCTCCTGCTGGCCGTGGTCTGGGGGTTCCTGCTGCGTTACGTACCGGACAATTCACAGGGCCTTCTCGGGGTCTCGCCCAACCGCTACCTCCTGGTGCGCACCTTCGCCCCCGCCGCGGCCGTGGCGATGGCCTTCCTGTTCGTCTTCGGCCTGGTCGGAGGATGGCTCCTCGCCGGCCGGATGCTCGCGCCGCTCACGCGGATCACGGCCGCTGCACGGACCGCGGGGAGCGGATCGCTGTCCCACCGGATCCGCATGGAAGGCCGCCAGGACGAGTTCAGGGAACTCGCCGACACGTTCGACACCATGCTCGAACGGCTCGGGTCGCACGTCGCCGAGCAGCAGAGGTTCGCCGCGAACGCCTCCCACGAACTGCGCACCCCCCTGGCCGTCT
>NZ_JAINVG010000042.1 GCF_020400725.1 Streptomyces sp. NK15101
AGCCGGCTGGCGTCCGGGTAGTCGTCCCGGCCGCGCTGCCGCCACCAGCGGCGGATGGATTCCACCGCGAACTCGCCCGTGTCGTGGTCGGTCCCGACGTTGACCCAGCCGGTGTTGCGGGCGATGTCGTAGATTCCGTAGGGGATGACCACGGGCTGGTCGCTGGTGATGAAGGTGTGGCAGTCAACACGGATGGGGTTCTTGCTCGGCCGCCAGGTGCGGCCGGGGCGGTCGCGGTGGCCGAGCCATTCCTTGGCTTTGGTGTCCACGCTGATCAGCGGCTGGCCGCCATCGAGGAAGGCTGCGGCGGTGGCGTTGATGTGCGTGAACTGGGCGTCCCGGTCCGGGTGGCTGGCGCCTTCTGTGGTCTTGGCGGTGCCCTGCAGGCTGTATCCCAGGGTGTGCAGCAGGCGCCCGACGGTCGCCGCGCTGACGGGGTGGCCCTGGGTGGTCAGCGTCGCGGCCAAAGACCGCAGCGAGAGGGTGGTCCAGCGCAACGGCGAGACCGGATCGCCCCGGGTCGTCGGCTCGATCAGAGCCTCCAGCGCGGGCAGCAGACCCGGGTCGGTGACCGTCACTGGCTTGCGGCCGGCCCCTGGAGCCCGGATCCTGCCGGCCGGCAAAGGGCTTCCAGACAGGTCGGAGATCCCGCGTGTGATGGTGGCCGAGCTGATGCCAGAAGCCACGGCCACCAGGGCGATCCCGCCGTGGCCAAGCGCGGCGGGATCGCTGGCCAGGTAGATCCGCCGACGCCGTTCATCGAGATGAGGAAGGAACTGATCGAACTTCGCTCTCAACGCCACAACCGAGGCTCGAGCGGACGTACCCGCAGTCACAGCTCATTGTCCCGCCAACACCCCGACACCGAGCAGTAATTGAAATACGAGCCCCGGCCGTGCCGGAGTACTGGCGCTGGACCCCGGCCGAACGGACCCCTTTCTTCAGGAAGCCGGTGTCGTCCACGATCAGCACTGCCTCCCGGTCGCCGAGGTGCTCGACGACGTATTCGCGCACGTCGTCCAGGACCTCCTCCGCATCCCACTCGATCCGGTTCAGCATCCGGTGGAGGCGGTCCGGGCCTGCGTGGCCGGCTTCCTCCGCCAGCGTCCAGCCGTTCTTCCGCTGCAGCGGAGCGATCAGGCCCCGCATATAAGCCAGTGCCGACTCCCGGGGTTCTGACCTGCTGAAACGGTGCATGAATCGCCCATGCACAGCTTCCAGTTCGCCTGTCCACAACCTGACATCAGCAAGGTCCCCACCCATGACCACACCAACGACCAACCTGGCCATCAGTCACGGCAAGCACCGTTGCAGTACTAGTCGAATTCAGCACGGAAGGCGATATTTATACCGACGCAACAGCCGTAACACTTACTGGCTTTATAGACGAGGAAGGACATCTTGCCGGCCAGCGCATAGTGAATGTACGCATCGAGGCACTACCATCTAAGTTTTCGCAGTTCAGCAGAATTTTGCCAGCTCGTGAGTGCACCCGAAAATGCCACACTGTGCCCCTTTATTCCTGCAGCGTTAAAGAAAGCTAGAGGCCCCACCAGAAGAAAATCACAGCGAGGCCTCAAAACTTTTACATCAGGGGTCGCCGGGGCACCTCAAACACCAAAGAAGGGGGACGACCACAGCGATTAACGTCACCGTCCGGGAATCGGCAATCTACTGCCAAGATCGATTGCGACTGGGCGGAAACGGGCCAAATAGGCTGCCATATTCACCCGTATCATCGCTAAAATCAAAATCTGGACCCGCACTCTTGACGGCCATATGAAGTCGAGCCGTCAGGACCAGGGGTGATTCGAGAGTCAGACCGAGCGCCTCAGCAACACGGGATTGCTCAGCACCTATCGCAGGCCGATTCGCTACCAAATCACGACAGAGAAAATCCGCTGCCAATTCCATGGCGGCCAGATCCCCACCCGCAGAATACTTCAAACAGTCTCTCCAATAGGGAAATCCCACCACCACCCCGAGGGCCTCACTCAAATCTGTCGCAATAATTCCAGCGTCGCCCTCCGAACTCGCATACAATACCGGGCGAGCAGATCCAACGGTTCCACACAGGTAGAACACTCCGCCCGTAAAATCTCCGGCGATGGGTTCGACCATGAGCCCGGAAGCCAGCCGGGCAGACTCGTCACCCACCTTACGCCGGACATCAAATTCGAACACATCCGCCAGAAGGGCCGCGACCTTTACATCTTCCTCTATGCGCTGCAGCAAATCAGTAGAATCTCGCATCACGCCACCCTACCAGAGCCCAGTAATATCACTCACGGAACGCGCCAACCCAGACCAATAAAGCGGGGTGTGGTGCAGACATCTCCCTGTACCACACCCCGGCCACACTACTACAGCATTCCTATCCTTCGATAGTATGCAAACAGTCCTTGAATTCCCGAATTAAAGTAGCCCGGATCCCCGTACTGCTGCTGACCTATTCGGCGCAGGTCCCAAATATCGCGAGCAAGGACAGTACGGAATGGTAGACCACTCTCAGCCGCCTTGGTAGCGCGGCCCAAGTTCTTATACGTCCTTGTCAGCGCGTGATCAGCCTGCTTCATCACGATCGCCCCGCCCTCGTTCCTAGCGAGGAATCCAAGGCCATCCTGCGGCATGTGATGGGCCTCCAGGCCGTCACCCACCTTCCCTGGACTGAGGTCGCCAAAGCGCCCAGCATCATTCTCTGCCACGGTCTTGCAGCTTGCATTGTGAACAAGTATTGGAGTCACGCCCGCCAGCACATAGTACGTGTGGAGGTTACTGACGGACAGGTTGTAGACCTTAGCTTTCAGGCTAACCCAGCGCTTGACCTCTACAACCTTGACATGCCCGCCCGTGTTGGTGCGGAGCCACTGGCCTGACTTGAGCTCACCGGCCTCGACCCATTCTCCTGCTTCCGGAAGCCAGAACGGGTGCCCCGCCGTGGCGGTTATCTGCACGGGTCGATCACCAGCATCGGCGTTGATCTCTACAAGCTGCTTCCGCCCTTCGCCCTTTATCTCCGCAGTGACGGTCTCCGCATGCGAGGACCCATCCTTCGGGTCGCCGGCGAGGACCTGGTCCCCCGCCTCTACTTCTTCGATGGGTTTCACGGAACCGTCGGCCATGAGAACCATGGTCCCCGGAACGAAACTGTTACAGGGGGTCAGAGACTTGACCTTCGCCGTGAAGTTTCGGGAACCCTGAACGCCACTCGGACGACCTCCGTCCTCGAAGGCCCCGGCCCTTACCGACTTCTCTATTTCCAGGCTGTTCAGGAAATTTTTCATTTCCTCGGAGCAGCCCAGGGCATTCTTCCCCATGCAAAGGTTTACCGCATCGGATATTTTGTCGTCCGAGGTAGCCTGATAGCGAGAGTACGAGGAAGTTACGCGAGCATTTATCTGAGCCTGGAAGGCGTTCATGAACTTTTCATAAGCCTCCCCGCCAAGGTAGGCGGCCGCTGCCGCGGCTATCGCATCTCCCGTTGCGGCGCTTTCTTGATTGAAAAGGAGATCCGGGTCGTCCTTGTCGTCAAGTTCCGAAACAGTCGTCCCGTTGTACTTCGCGTACTCGCTGGTCGGCGTGGTGTTCCACGAACCGTCAGCGTTGGGTGAGCAGCTGACTCCGTTGTTGGCGCAGTCGTCGGGTGCGAGGCCGGTGGGGTCGCTGTTGGAGACGGGGTTGCCGTTGGCGTAGGTGTACCCGTTCATCTGGAGCGGGTCGGTGAGGTCGATGAGGGGGTCGGCGGAGAGGAAGCGGCCGGTGTTCTGGTCGTATTCGCGGGCGCCGATGTGGGTGAGGCCGGTGGCGGTGTCGTCGATGCCGACGCCGAGGTAGCTGCGCTTGTTGGGCCAATCGGCGGGTTTGGCGCCACGGGGCTCGCCGTAGGGCTTGAAGTTGCGGCGGGTGACGGGCTGGGTGCCGCCGGCTTCGACTGTGGTGTGGGCGGTCCCGAGGTGGTCGGTGAGCAGGATGTCGAGGGTGTGGACGGTGGTGGACTGGTTGGTGGTGGAGCGCACCACGGTGGGGGCGCCTGCGTGGCTGTAGGTGCGAGAGGCTCGGGTAATGAGGCCGACGGAGTCGGTGGTCAGTTCAGTCTCGCCGAGGTACAGCGTGCTGCCGGCGGGTGAGTTCTCGAGGATGCGGTTGCCGGCGGCGTCATAGACGTAGGTGGTCTTACTGGACTTGATGGAGTTGGTGCCGTCGTCGTAGCTGACGGTGTTCGATTCGAGCTTCTGCTCGGGCATCCACTGGAGGTTTTGGTCCGGGGCGAGCCCGTCGGGCAGATCGCGGGTCTTGGTGGTGCCAGTCGGGTTGTAGGTGTAGCTGCTGCCCTTGCCCGTGGGTGTGGAGACGACGGAGGTAAGGGTGTGGGGCTGGGTGGTGCTGTAGGTGTGGTCGTACTTGGTGTTCTTGGTGGTGTCGCCGGCCGGGTCGTGCTCGGTCATGGTGGCGCGGTTGCCGAGCCAGTCGTAGGTGAAGGACTGGCGGTAGGCGGCCTGGCCGGTGACGGCGCCGGTGAGCGTTGCGGTGGAGGTGCCGGTGTTGGTGGCGATGGTGCCGGTAGCGGGTGCGGCGTTGTCCAGGTTGGCGGGCGTGGTGTTCGCGGCATGGGCGGCGTCGACGACGGGGCCGCTGGAGGGTGTGCCGGTGCTGTTGTAGCCCCAGGTGGTTCCTGTGGCGGCCTTGCAGCCGATGCCGGTTCCGTTGGGCTTGATGTTGGAGGTCCAGGCGTGGACCAGTTCACCCATGGCGTCATAGGTGAAGCACTGGTTGTCCCAGGTCGTGAGGGTGGGGGTTTCCGCGTTCTGCCGTGCGCTCGCGGTGATCATGCCGGAGGCGTCGTAGGCGTATCCGGTGTCGGAGATGCGGTGGGGGCCGGCGGTCTCGCGGTCGGTCACGGTGCGCATCAGGCGGCCGGTGTGTTCGTCGATGAAGTTGGTCGTCCAGACGCGGTAGGGCTGTGCGCTGGAGACTGCGCGCAGGACTTCGCCGTAGGGCGAGTAGGTGACGTCGGAGGTGTACCAGGCGAGGCCGGAGGTGGATTCGGGCAGGCCGTCCTCGTTGTAGCGGGTGATGACCTTCTCGGCGGCAAGGCCGCCCTTGGCGGGGAGGGTGACGGACAGCGGCTTACCGGTGAGCGTGTAGGTGTAGCTGTAGGTGTACGTGCCGTGGAGGCCGGTGGTCATCGCGTTTTGCGGGATGACGGTCTGGCGCCCGGTCGGCCGGTATTCGGTGTCGTAGCCGGTGACCCGGTCGATGTACTCGTCGCCGGAGGGGGTGATCCGCTTGGCCTCGTAGGGCAGGCCGAGCGCCCCGTCCTGGTCGTAGGTGAATTTTTTGATGGGCGTGGCGGTGGTGGTGCCCGCGCTGACCGCGGTGACTCGGCCGAGGGTGTCGTAGGTCGTGTAGATCGACTGCTGGAGTTCGTCCGTGACGCGGTTGGGGCGGTCGGCTTCGTCGTACTGCGTTTTGGTGGTGCCGGTGTCGGGGTCGGTGGTGGTGGTGACCCGGCCCCGTGCGTCGTAGGTGTACGTCCAGGCGTTGCCGGCGGAGTCGGTGACCTTGTCGCGGTTGCCGCGCTTGTCGTAGGCGTAGGTGGTGGTGCGGACGTTGCCGGAGCCGGTGTGGTGCTTGATCTGAGTGACTCGGCCGAGGGCGTCGGTCACCGTGGTGACGGTGGGACTGGTGGAGCCCGCGGGGTCGACGGTGACACTGGTGTCGGCGTTGTAGGTCGTGACGCTCGCGGTCTGCCGTGCCATCCCGTGGTACGGCGTCTGCCTGACCGGGCGTTCCAGGCCGTCGTAGGTGGTCTTGACCGAGTTCGGGACGAGGGTGGGGGACTGGACCTTGAACAGTTCGGGGGTGGGGTCGCCCTTGGCAAGGTAGCCGCCGGTCTGTTCGGAGACCAGGCCGTGGTCGTTGTAGTGGGTGTCGGTGACGATGCGCCCGGGGCCGTGGGCTTCGGACTGGGTCTGGACCTGGCGCATCAGGCCGTCGTAGATCGTGACCTGGCTGGCGTAGGTGCCGTCGTCCTTGAGTGTCTTGACGGTGACGGCCGCCGGCCGGGTCTCGCTGGGCGTGGCGGTTGCGGCCTGGTAGGTGATGTCGACGTTGGACGTCTGGGTGCCGGCCGAGCGGGAGGCGGACCATCCCTTGGTGAGGCGGCCGAGGTCGTCGTATTCGGTGCGGGTGACGCGCCCGTTGGGATCGGTGACCGTCAGCGGAAGGGCGCGGCCCGGGTCGTAGGTGGTGGTGGTGATGTGGGCCTTGGCGTCGACCGTCTTGAGGGTCTTGGTCGAGGTGACCGGTCCGCCGTTGTCGCCGCCGGGGAGGTATTGGGTCTCCGTTGTGCCGGTTCCCGGTGCGGTGATGGTGCGGGGGCGGCCGAGGGGGTCGTAGGTGGTGGTCGTGGTGATGGAGTGGGTGGTGCCGGTGCCGTCGATCTGGTCGATGGCGGTGACGAGGCCCTTGGTGGGGGTGGCGCCGTGGGTGAGGTTGTCGTAGCGGGTGTGGACCGAGCCCTTGAGTTCGGTGGTGGGGTCGGCGGTGGCGTGGCCGGCGCAGGTGGTGGCGGTGGTGCTGAGAGTGGAGGGCAGTCCGATCAGCCACGTGGTGGTGTTGTGGACGTAGTCGGTCTTGGTGCAGGTGCGTTCGGAGAGGGTTTCTCCGCCGGTGCCGTCCGGGGTGACGACCGCGGTCTCGACTGCGGTGGGCAGGCCGTAGGTCGCGTCGCGGTCGAGGGTGGTGCTGCGGGCGCCTCGCCAGCTGGTGCCGACGGTCTGGATGGTGTCGGTCCTCTTGACGCTGGTCCGGTAGGCGCTCAGGACGGTGAGGGCGGTGCCGTCCTCGGCCTGCCTGGTGCGCGAGGCCGTCTCGAATGACTTGTCGGGGAAGGTGCGGGTGCGGCTGGTGAACTCGTTCGGCTTTTTGTAGGAGTTCAGGTAGGTGAGGGTTTCGGCGGTCATGCCGGCGTACTGCGGGGCGTCGTCGGCGAGCAGGACGGTGCCGTCGATGGAGTCCGTAACATCGCCTCCGACACCCTGGAAGTAGCGGGTTACAGAGCGCGACTGCGAGGGAGGCGGGGGGACCTCTCCTGTTCTCCACGATGCGCTGGCGAACATCCTCGCGTTACCCTTGGTAACCGCGACTTGGCGGTATCCGCGCCAGTCGCTGTAGGTGCGCAGGGCGGGGCGGAGGAATTCGTCGTCGCTCTTGGCCCAGGCGGGGCCGGAGTAGCTGTAGGCGGTCCTGATGGGAGCGTTGAACAGGGTGGCTACCTTGTCGGTCTGGGTGACCGAGGCGACGACGTACTTGTTGAACCAGGCCTTGGCGGGGGTCTTCTCCTCGCCGTCGGGGGACCAGCGGACCGGGTAGCAGGTGCCGTTGGCCTTGCCTGCGTCGGTGGTCGGCTGGAACTGGCAGCCGCCGGTGTATTCGACTTCGATGTCGGCTCCGGCTTCGGTGGCGATGACGCCGATGCGGGGCCGGGTGAAGGCGGGGCGCTTGTCACTGGAGCCGGTGGGGACGAGGTTGGGCAGCTGCTTGTCGCGGAGGTAGCCCTTGAGCGGGGAGGTGGGCTTCACCTGGTAGTGGGCGAAACTGACGCCGTCCTTGGACTGGACGGTGCCGCCGTTCAGAGAGTCGCCGGGACCGTAGCCCTTGCGGGTGATGGAGTTGAGCCAGAGGCCGGGGGCGGTGTCGTACCAGTCTTCGGGGAAGGACTGGTGCAGGGTGTAGACGTCGACGTACCCCAGGCCGGTCTGGTTTGCGCGGGCTGCCTTGGTGGTGACGGTGTCGAGACGGAGCTGGGTCCAGAACGAGGGGAAGCCGGGGCAGAGCTTGGACGTGCTCTTGCAGTTCAGGGAGCCGGGGGTGTCCCACCAGGGGCGGTACGCACCGGGGTCGCCGGTCTTGGCGAAGTTGGCCTCGTCACAGACGGTGCCGGACTTCAGGCAGCGCTGCTGGACGCCGAACTCGACCGTGGCGGACGCCTTGGTCAGGTCGGCGGCACGCATGCCGTACTCGATCTTGGTGGGGTAGGCGGCGCGCTCGTACTGCTCGGGTGAGTCGCGCTTGTCCCTGACGGCGTAGTAGTTCGTCTCCTGCTTCCAGTTGACGACCATGACATTGCCGTGGACGTCCTCGACCTTGTCCAGGCCCCAGCGCCACGCCTGCTGCCTGGGCTTATTCGTGGCTGGATCCGTGCCGCAGCGGGAGTTGTCGAAGGCGGGGTCGTGGCAGGGTTCGCCGGGGTGGTTGCCGAAGACGGGGACGGTGGAGACCGAGTTGGTGTCGGCGTGACCGCCGCCCACCTTGTTGAGGCCGAAGTGGTACTTGGTGCCGTCGGTGGTAGTGACGGTCCAGTACTCGCCGTTGTTGTCGCCGTTGGCGGTACTGCCTTCGATAGCACGGGTGTGGTGCTGGATGCGGGTGCCGTCGTCGCGCTGGGGGTGGTAGGTCTCGGTACCGGTTTCCGGAGTGCTGCTGGCGTCACGGACGAGTTCGGTGGTGCTTCCGCCCAGGGACATGACGGCGTTGTAGGACACCCAGCACAGGTCGCTGGTCTTGTCGGCCTTGGCGGTGTTGTTGGGGAGGTCCTCGCCCAGCTTGTGGGTGTCGTCCTTGCAGGTGCGGTAGCGGCGTTCGATGAAGCCGGGGCTGTAGTCCCAGCCCTCGCCGATCCAGGATGCCTGGGGCGAGGAGACGGCGGTCTTGCCGTCGACGGTCTGCGAGTTGTAGGAGAGCGTGACGTTCGGTGCGGGGCCGGCCGGTGCGGGCGGCATGGCCATCGGGTAGGACCAGGTGAACGCTCCGGAGGAGCCGCCCGCGCTCCACGTGCCGCTGGAGGCGAGCGGGGTGGCCTTGAAGGAGCCGCCGGCGCCGGCACCGGAGTCCACCGCGCCGATGACGGCCTTGTCGCCGCCCGTGGCGATGGGAGTGGCGGGGGTGTAGGAGGCCTGCATGACCGCGGGGCCGGACTGGGCGGTGCCGGTGGTGGAGGCGGGGGTGACGGTTCCGTCGGCGGCGGTGTCGACCGTCGCCTTCACCGTGTGGGTGACGGGGTCGTTGACGGTCTCGAGTTCCTCGTAGGCCTGGCACGCCTCGTCGAGGGGCGTGGTGAGGTAGCACTCGGGGAACTGCACCAGGCGCAGGCGTGAGGCCCAGTCGGCTCCGTGGAGGAGCTCGAAGGATTTGTAGTTGAGTGCGACGTTGATGGGCACGGAGCCGCTGGCGGGTGCCTGGACCGTGACGAGGGTGCCGACCTTGAGGGCTTCTTCGACGTTCTTGCTGGTGTCGGTGCTGCGGTCGACGGTGCTGCGGTCGAGGACGCTGAACTGCCAGGTGCCGGTCGGGGCGGGCTGATCGGCCGCCTTTCCGGCAAGGATGGGCAGGTCGGAGATCTGGGTGAGCGGGCCTTCTTCGGCCGTCGTCGTCTCGGTGGTCATCGAGGCGGGACTGACGGTAGAGCCGAAGGTGAACGACTCGGTGTCAGGGGCCGGGGTGGTCGTGGTGCCGGCGGGTGCCTGCTGCAGATCGGTGGGGACCTCGACCTTGAGGGTGTTGAGGTCTTTTTCGAACGTCTGGCCGTCGACGGGCTTGTCGATCTCGACCTTTTCCAGGGCGAGCGGGTCGGTGTCGACGATGGTCTCGCGGCCGGTTTCGACGTTCGCCGGGTCGGGCGGCATGGCCAGGGACTGGGCAGGCAGCAGGCCCACCAGCAGCGCGACCCCGATCGCGGGTATGACGGTGCGGCGGGCCCGGCGGCGGGTGCGGCGGTGAGGAGCGAACAAGGCGAGGGCCCTCCGGACCACTTGGAGCGGGAACCGGAGTCGGACCGCAGGTGATGACAGTTCAGATCGGCAGATTCTGCGGTCGGATCGTGAAGGAAAGCCAGAGGTTATGACACTGATGTGATTATGTTCACGGAACGTAATCATCCAGCTACGGTCAAGCTCATCGGTAAGGGGCTTCTTCCGGCAAAGCCACTGGTCAGAGCAGCAAGCCTGGCAAACTGCGTGATCATTACATCAAGCAGTGAAACACCCGGTCCCGGCTTCACTTCCGGCCGATTTCACAGCTTCTGCACCCGGCACAGACACGAGCGGATCCGACATGAAGAGGCCAGGGACCGGGCTGCCACGAACCGCGAGACGCGGCACGGTGCCCGCCCGTCCCCCGAGGAGGCAGGTGACGGCGCGCGGCTGATGGGACATCATCGGCTCGCCCAGCCATGCCCGCGCGCAAGGTGCTCCGCCCCGGACTCCCCCGCTATGACGTCATGGCCGGCTTCGTGGTTTCAGCCGGTGCCCTGAGAGCCCCGGATCCTGGGAAGTAAGGGGTTCTCTCCTGATGAGACAGACATGGCAACGGCCCGCGACCCGGCGCGTGAGCGCCTTGGTGACCGCGGCAGCACTCGCTGCGGGCGGTATCGCGTACGCGGGCTTCCAGGCCGTCTCTCCCGATGGCGCGTCCACGGGGCAGGAAGGCGGCCGGGACGGGAAAAGCGGTCCTCGGACGGTAAGCCAGGCGTCCGCGGCCTCGCTGGCGCGTAAGACGGGCAAGCCGGTGGAGGTCACGGCGCTGCGGACGATCCGTTCGACGACGTGGGCGCGTCCGGACGGGCTGATGACGCAGAAGCTGTACGCCTCTCCGATCTGGGCCAAGGTCGGCCAGGAGTGGAAGGCGATCGACACCACGCTGCGGAGGACGGGCAAGGGCTGGGCGCCCGCGGCCACGAACACCCGCATGGTGTTCTCCGGCGGCAGCAAGGCCGGCGGCACGGAGCGGGCGTCACGCGCACGCGTGAGCCGTATCTCGCTGGTGAAGGGTTACAAGACCGAGGCGGACACGGGAAGTGCGCTGGTCACGCTCACTGTCGGCGGTACGGCCGAGATTCCCGAGTTCCACGAGATCCAGCTGACCTGGCCCGGGCCCGTGCCCGCGCCGATCATCGACGGATCGCGGGCGCTGTATCCGGAGATCTTCCCGGGGGCCGATCTGGTGCTGACGGCCGAGGACGACGGCTTCGCGCAGCTGCTTGTTCTGAAGAACCGGCAGGCCGCGGCGGACCCGCACGTCGCGCAGCTGTCGTACGGGCTGTCCTCGCCCACACTGTCCTTCCGTCTCGACGAGGCCTCGGGCATCGTGGGGGCCGAGGACGCCGACGGTCAGGAAGTGGCCCTGTCGCCGACCCCGGTGATGTGGGACAGCAGCGGCCCCCCGGCCGTCACCGACGGCCAGCTCGGCGCGTCGTCGCAGCCGACCGCGTCCGAGTCCGTCGAACCGGTCAGTACGAGCACCGCCCCGGAGCCCAGCTCCAGTGCGAGCGCCGAGGAGCTGGCCGACGACAACGTCGATCCCGAGGCCGAGGTGCTGCCCACCGCCACGGACGAGCCAGCGCCCACGCTCACCGATCCACCGCTGCCCACGGCTCCGGCCGAGCCCACGCCGGAGCCCTCCCAGACCGGGTCCGCCGCCACGCTGAGCCTGCCGCTGCTCAACGGCCCCTCGCCCGAATCCCGCGGCGACGTGGTCACAAGCGACCTCGGGGACGGAACCTGGCTTCTGACACCGGACCAGGACTTTCTGAACGACCCTGCCACCGTCTACCCGGTCTTCATCGACCCGACGGTCAAGAAGCACACCCAGGACTGGACCACCGCCTACAGCCGTCACCCGAAGGCCACGTTCTTCAACGGCAAGGACTTCAACAAGGGCGGCACCCACGAGGCCCGTGTCGGATTCGAGTCCGACACCTGGGGCACCTCTCGCTCGTACTTCAACATCGCGTTCGACAAGAACCTCCAGGGCGTCAAGATCCAGAAGGCGACTCTGCGGCTGCTGGAGACCTACTCCTGGTCCTGTGACGCGCGGTCCATGTCCGTGCACCTCACCAGTGCGATCGACGCACGCACCAACTGGAACAACGCCCCCGCCCTGACCGACGCGAACCTGGCCGCCTCACCGCGGAGCTTCGCCCACGGCTACAAGACCGGCTGCAAGGACGCCTACGAGACCTTCGATGTGAAGGCGGCGGCCCAGAAGACGGCCGACAAGGGCAAGAACCTGATCACCTTCGGCATGCGTGCCAGGGACGAGAAGACCCAGTACGCGTGGAAGAAGTTCACGGCCGACGGCGACAACGCCCCGGTCCTCGAACTCACCTACAACCGCCCCCCGACGCCTCCGACGAGCCACGACCTCGATCCCGACTTCAGGTGCACCACCACTCCCCCTTACGTCCGGGTCGGCGCCTCCAGCATCACCTTCACCGCCCGCTCCACCGACAAAGACGACAACCTCGCCTCCCTCAACTTCGCCATGTGGCCCACCGGCAAGTGGTCCACCACCGGCAACATGCTCAAGTCCACCGGCACCGTCTCCGTCGGCGCGAACACCTCCGACGCCACACGCACCACATCCGCCTTCTCCACCAGCGGCCTGACCAACAACGTCACCTACTCGTGGAACGTGCGGGCCATCGACGCCGCCGGCTCCTCCTCGGCCTACACGCCCAAGGTGCCCTGCCGCTTCATCTTCGACAATGTCGCGCCCAGGACCCCCAAGGTCACCTCCACCGACTTCCCCAACGCCGACGGCACCGACAACGATAACTCCTTCGGCAACGCCCCCGAAGACTCCAACTGGTCGAAGAAGAAGTTCGGCGCCACCGGCTCCTTCACCTTCCAGGCCTTCAACACGGACGTCGTCCGCTACGAATACGGCTTCAACGCCAACAGCTACCCCCACTCCCTGACCCGTGCCGCCGGGACCTCCCTCACGGCCACCATCAGCAACGTCAAGCCCCCCGCCGCCGGCCCCAACGTGCTGTATGTGCGGGTCGTCGACGGCGCCAACCACGTCTCCGAACCCAGGAAATACTTCTTCTACGTCACCCCCCGCGACCAGGCCGACGCCGCAGGAGACTTCACCGGCGACAAGCTGCCCGACATGCTGACCATCACCGCCGGCGGCAACCTGCGCCTCTACCCCTCGCAAGCGGACAAAGACCTTCTCAAGGGCACCGGCGACATCGACTACTCCATGTCCGGCGCCTACCGGGAGAACCCCGCGAAGGACCCCAACGGCGGCGACAAGGAACAGACGTTCATCGGCCCCCTCAACAACCACTTCGGCGGCGCCCAAATCACCCACAACGGAGACTTCTACGGAGGCGACGGCCTGCAGGACATCGTCGCGGGCGTCGACGGAAAGTGGTGGGTCTACCCCGGAGACGGCTACGGCGCCGTCAATACCACCAAGCGCCGTGAAATCCTGCTGCCCCCCAACGCCCCCTCCCCCTCCACCTTCGCCTACACCCAGATCCTGGCCACCGGAGACGTCACCGGCGACGGCCTGCCGGACCTGTTCGCCACCGCCGGCGACGCACTGTGGGCCTTCACCGGCTACAACGGAGCCTCCTTCACCGAAGCCCGCATGCTCACCAGCGCCCCCTGGGCCACCCGCGACCTCGTCAGCGTCGCGGACATCGGCGGAGACGGCGTACCCGACCTCCTCTTCCGCACCGAGGAAACCGGACGCGGTCTGCTCCTTCGGCATGGAAAGCCCGGCGCGAAGGGGGGTGTCGACCTCACCTCCCTGGCCATCGGCGCAAACTCCAAAACCGGCCAGGACGAGGTCTACGGCACCGGCGGCTGGAACAAGGACTCCATGCCCCTGCTGATGGGCACCCCCTCCGCCAACGGCGACACCATCCCCGACATGTGGGCAGCCGCATCCGACGGAAAGCTCTACTTCTACCCCGGCGCCCCCGACACGCACGGCACCCGCTTCATGGCCAGCGACGTCGGCTGGACAACCAACCGCGCCATCGGCTGACCAGCCAACACAAAGCACGAGAAGAGGAAAGGGGGGGGCCACACCACGGTCGCCCCCTTTCCTCCAGAACCTGCCCCGGCACGCCGGCCGAGCCGGCACCCACACCCATCGCCGTCCCCGGTACGGTCCCCCTCTGCGCGCCTCCCGCCAAGGGGCGGCAGGACTCGATCCAGTACTGCACACAAAAGGGCCTCATGAACCAAGCAGCACGTCGTATCGCAGCCCTCAGCGCCGCCGCCGGCCTCCTGACCCTCGCGACTCTCGCGAGCCCGGGCACGGCCATGGCCGAGGACGATGTCCTGCGGCTGTCCGTACACGACCAGGTCGCCGCTCCCGGTACCGCGCCGCGCCTCTCGCCCCGGGTGGAGTCCGGCACCCCTGACGGCAAGACGGTCATCGCCTTCTCCACCAAGCCGCTGACCGGACCGGCCGGAGACGGAGCGGGAGTCCCGACGGGATTCACCACGCAGGCCAACGACTGCACGGAGCTGGCCGGTCTCGTCGCCGTCTACGTGTGCGGCCCCTCCGGCCTGCGCCCCGGCTTCACCGTGCCCACGGACGCGCCGGACACCGCGGTCCACTGGGGCTTCGCCTACGTCCCCAAGGGCGGTGACCTGACCGCCGGCATCGAGACCGCCCGCACCGCCGGTGCCACACCGGCCGACGCCACCCACGGCAGCGCGAAGGTGGTCATCAAGACCGCCGCGAGCGCCGCGCTGAACACCGTCACCTTCGACCTGCCCGACATCCCCGCCGGTGGAACGGCGCGTCAGCAGCTCCGGGTCCACGCCAACGACGCCGGCAACCTGACCCTCCGGTTCCGGCCGGCCGACGGATACCTCTGGCGCAATCCGGGCGACATCCGCATCGGCGGGCTCACCACAGAGGCCGGAGCCACCTGCACCCAGCCCTCTACTACGCTCCTGAGCTCTTCGGTGAACCTCGACTGCCGCCTCGAGCCCGGCGACCACACCATCGGCTACGAACTCACCACACCCTCAGGGGCGTACATGGTGAAACTCGTGGCCCTCACCAGGTACGACATCTACGACTTCAGCACCCAGTACTCCGACGTCCGCCAGACGAGCGCCCCGTTCACCGCACTGGGCAAGCCCGTCCTTCCCCGCCACGGCCTCCTGGCCCGCGACACCACCGGCACGCTCTTCGACTACAGCGGCACCGGCGCAGCCGGGGCGCCCCTGGCCAATCCCTACCGCATCGGCACCGGCTGGCAGACCTACAACACCCTCACCGCTCTCTCCCCGCACAAGCAGGGCCCCTACTACTGGGCCGGCATGAAGCCGTCCGCCGTCACGCGCGGTCTCGGCGACCTCGTCGCCCGGGACGCGTCGGGCACCCTCTGGTACTACGACCGCCGGCTCGGCTCCGAAAGCCCCTTCGCGCCCCGCGTCAAGGTCGGCGCCGGCTGGAACGTCTACGACCGGATCGACGGCGCCGGGGACCTCGACCGGGACGGGTACGTGGACCTGCTGGCGCGGGACAAGGCCGGGGTGCTGTGGCTGTACAAGGGCACCGGCAGCTTCACCAGTGCGCGGTTCAAGACCCGGGTGAAGGTCGGCGGCGGCTGGGGCGTGTACGACCGGCTCGCCGGGGGCGCCGACGTCACCGGTGACGGGAGGGCCGACCTGCTGGCCCGCGACAGGGCCGGGGTGCTGTGGCTGTACCGGGGCACCGGCAGCGCGGCCGCCTCGTTCGCCACCCGCACGAAGGTCGGCGGCGGCTGGAACACGTACAACCGCCTCTTCTGAACGAGGCAGCATCCCGGGGCGGGAGACGGCCCGCCCCGGGGATCCCCATGAGGTCGTCCAGTCACAATGTCCAGCACGGTCAGCAGCTTCTCGTACTCGGGACCATCCCCGCGGGTGCGGGGAGCAGATGCCGTCGCCCGCGTAGATGCCGATGTGCGTGGGGCCATCCCCGCGGGTGCGGGGAGCAGACCGCCCGGGCTGCAGTAGCTCGGGCCGACCCGGGGCCATCCCCGCGGGTGCGGGGAGCAGGCGTACAACTGGATCGCTGAGGTGCAGCGCGCGGGGCCATCCCCGCGGGTGCGGGGAGCAGACTCTGTGACCTGCAGTTCTACCGTACATACGGCTTCAGCTGAACCAGTTTCGCCGAAACCGGCAAACCGCCCGAATCCGGTCCTCTTCCTCGTCCCGCTCGCTTCACGGACAGAGGAAGCCCACCTTTATCCGCTTCACGGAAGACCTCACCCGGTCCGTCGCCTGCATCTGGCCAGCGACCTCGTGGCATGAGGCCGTCCTACGCACAGGTGGTGGGGGCTCAGCTCGCGCAAGGCTGCCCTTGGGCGCGGCGGGCGTCGTCGAGGATCTGCCGCCAGGAGATGACCTCAGTCCTGCGGCGCAGCAGGGCGCGGCACTCGCGTCCGGTCATGCCGCCCCACGCTGAGCCCGATCCGGTGGTCCCATGCCTCTGCCTGGTGCTCGATGTGCACCGGGCAGCCGGTGTGCACCGTCTTCGCGCGATTGTGCTGGGGGTTGCCCTGGAGGGACGGTTCCTCCGGTTCGGCGGCCGGCGTCACGCTCAGGGCGGTAGTCCAACTCCGGGCCATGGCCACCCGTACGTGCCGTACCCCTCATGCATCCCTGCCCGCGGGAAGGGGAAGACCGCGGGCAGGGCGTGCACGATCGCCGCCACCGCCCGCGACTCGCGGGGGATATCCGCAGACGACGGCGCTGCCTTCCGTCTGCCCGCAAAGCCACTCCTCACACCAGGCTTTCCTGAGAAGGGCACGGGGGTGTGACGGCCGGCCTCGAGGGCACACAGAGGTGGAGCGGAGGGGACCCGCTCACTCGCCGGACTGTGGGACTCCCCTGCCCACATGCCCGGCACGGTGCCACACCGGCCCGCACCGATGGTGGTCGCGTGCGGACCTATGAGGAGCCCCGGCCCCATACGGTCGGGGCTCCTTCGTATCCGCCACCGCACACCGGCCGCCGACGTGCGGTCAGCGGGCAAGGCGGACTGGCCGGCGGTTCCCAGGCCACCTCGTCGTACGAATGCACGCCGGGGGCTGGCGCGGAAACGCTCGATACGTGCTGATGCTCCTATCGATCGTCAAGCCGTGCGGGTGGGGTGGGGACCGTTTGGTGGCCGGGTGCGGTACTTGGCGGAGTCGTTCCTTGTTGGGACCTCGCCTTGGAGCTGCGCAGCTTTCTGGAAGCGGAGCCGCCGGGTCGATCCAAGGTGACCGACTGCTCGCCTCCGTCACGTACAACCCATGCCCACCAACGCCCCAATGCATCAGGTGGGTTGGATAGGGTTTACCTTCTCGGACATGGATCACCAGGGAGAGTTTCGTCGGGCAGCGCTTGAGTTGGGCATCCCGGACGACGAGATCAGCAGGTTCAGCCAACACCTTCGTTTGGCGATCGGACTGTCCGGGGGTGGCGGGGGTTCTCCGGTCGGGCACATCGGTGGATTGCCCCGACTGCCGGCGGGCATGAAGTGGCCGTCTGCCGGGAACATTCCGTTGCCGTTGCTCCTTTCCGTCGATTGTGGAGCACTGCCGAGGATCGAGGGCTTCGACCTGCCGACAGACGGGACGCTGCTCTTCTTCGTTCACCAAGAGATGGACTTCGGCGAATCGCGGGCCGATCCAGGCCGGTACGCACGAGTTGTGTATGTGCCGGAGGGAACCGAAACCGCGGTCGCGAAACCCCCCGACTCCGCGTGTGTCGGCGAGCGGATCGACGTCTGCGCCGAGCTCAGGGCCGATCTGCCCCTTTGGCTCGAGGAGGGCGACGAGGACGAGGGCTGGCACGAGTTCTGGGAGGATCTCGAGTGGGACGACATGTCACCCTTCCAGCAGCAGTTGGCCCGGTACATGGAGCGTGAACTGCCGCACCTGGACGAGCTTCGATCTTTGACCCACGGCCTCTGGTCGTCCGGGGCTTACCTCGCCCTCGGCGGGTACGCCGATGACGAGGCGACGGTCGGCAGCATTACGGCGAAGACCCTCGCGAAGGGAGAATGGCTTTCCTATCTGGACGAGGACGCGCTCCGGCTGGCGAGCGAATGGATACCGCTCGCCAATGAAGCCCGGGGCTGCGCGGAGTACTACACGAAATTCGTGATCCGTCACGACGACCTGGCCGCCGCTCGATGGGACGAGGCGCTGGCCGTGACCGTTTTCGACGCCCCGTGACCAGGTCCGACGCACCTCTCGCTCTGGGGGCCGGTGAAGACTGAGCGATGTCAGAGGCGCGCGATAGCTTCCCCACATGGGTGTGTACATGGTGAGCGTCGGTGCGGAGGAATGGTTCGGCGACGAGGAAGACGGGTGGGGCGAGGTCGCCTCGGCTCTCAACGCTGAACTCAGGCAGCGGGGCCTGCCGCCCTACGAGGACGTGCCCCCGGAGACGGGCTTCACGTCTGGCTCAGGGCAAGCCTTCGAGGAGAAGCTGACCCCGTCCATGACCGGGTTCCTCGCCTTGTGCGAGACGCACCTGTCACAAGAGGAATCGGAGATCCTCTGCGGCTGGACCGTGCTCGTGCCCGTCTCGCTCGATGAGGAGATCTGGTTGCCCATCGAATCCAGCGATTACCACTCCATGGTCGCCGGCGCCCCCCAGGTACTACTGCTCGCCGAGAAGCTGGCGACAGTCATCGCTCTGCCACCCGAAATCCCGGCAACATGCGACAACCTCGACCTGAGCGCGTGGTTCAGGCACCAAGCAGAGGAACCGACCACCGCTCGTCCAGGACCGTGGAGCAAGGGCCTGGACACAGCCTTCTACGTCGCACTGTTCCTGCGCGCTGCCCAGCACTCGATCCGACGTAGCTGCCCCATCGTCTGCAGCTGAGACCCACCTTCCGTCCCACTGGTCTCCCAGAGAGAAATCACTCACCGTGCGCGGATCACGGAAAGTGAGCCAGAACCCGTTCTCGTGGACAAGGTCACTCGCGGCTGTTCGTCGACATGGACAAGGAAGGAGCGATGACCGACGGCACCCTGGCCGCCAACGTCACCAAGGTGCGCCTCGTGCACGCCTCGGTGCGTCAGCTCCACAAGAAGTCCGGCGTGTGGGAGTACGACAAGTGGGGTGAGCCGGTCTCGCGGAAGTACACCACCGGCGCGGCCTGCATCTTCAGCACCCAGATCCTGCAGGGCATGCGCAACCTGGGTCGGGACGTCTCCAAGGACGACGCGGAGGAGTTCATCTGCGCCTGGCACTACGTCAACCACTACCTCGGCATGCCTGAGAAGTGGCTTCTGCCAAGGACGCGGCTACGGTGGAGAAGGTGTGGAACACCGAGCGGGGCATGGAGTGGCAGAAGAGCGAGTACGGCGTCTCCATGACCAAGCGGGCGCTGGACTACTACAAGAAGTTCTTCCCCGGCCCGTCCCACGACGCGTTCATCGCCATGATCCGCACTGCGCTCACCGGGAAGTACGCCGACATGGCCGGCGTCCCCAAGAGCGCCCTGGCCGCCGCCGGCCACAAGCTCGTCAGCGGCCTCGGCGGCGGGCTGCTCGGCGGCAGCGCGGAGAAGGCCACCGGTGTCAACCCGTACAAGGAGATCCTCGGCATCGCCTCCACCGCCTTCCGCGACATGGAGAAGGCTGCTCTCACCCAGGGCCAGGACGACCAGCGTCAGATGTACCAGGAACTCCACGACAACCGCTGATACGAGGCGCCCTCTCGGGGGTGCCCCGCGCGAGGCGCCCCCGCAGCCGCACGGCACGCCCGTCAGCCGCGTTATGTCAACGCCGTTGACCGGGCTGGGCGTGGCTTGCCTAGGATCTGCCCTACCGCCACGCCAGCCCCGCAGCCCTACGGAGTGCCGTGATCGCCCCAGAGCCGCAGACCGCCGTCGGGCCGGGTTTCACCCCTGCCCTCAACTTCGCCTTCGAAGTCCGTCTCTTCCTCGCTCCCTCCCTGCACATCGGGCACGGGGGCGGCGAGATCACCGAGTACGTGCCCATCACCGGCGGCACTGTCGACGGCCCCCGCCTGCGCGGCACTGTCCTGGCCGGCGGCGGCGACTGGTGCGACAGGCGCCGCGGGGTCTACCAGCTCGATGCCCGATACCTCCTTCAAGCCGATGACGGCGCGGTCATCGACATCACCAACCGCGGTTACTACCACGAGGACGACCCCACCGCCCCCGCCCAGCACGACGGCGCCCTGCAGGTGTCCGAGGCAGGCGTGTACTACCGCACCTCCCCCGTCTTCCGCACCGACGCCCCCGCCCATCTCTGGCTCGCCCGCACCGTCTTCATCGGCCTCGCCCGCAGCAACGACTCTGAAGTCGCCATCCGCTTCTACTCCGTGACCTGACCGCCGTGACAAGCCGCGAAGGAAAGTCTCCCGGGCACGCCCAACTGGAACAGCCACCGATCGTGCCGGAGCGAACTGCTACATCACCAACAGCTACGGCAGCACCTGGTCGTACGTCCGTGGCAGTGGCTGGGTCTACGACGGGAACCCGCGCAACGGCCGCTCCGCCCCCTGCCGTTTCTGTCCCTTCTCCCGACCCCGCACGCATCACCGGGTGCCCTCTCCGGCGGTTACACGCACCGGCACACGCCGAACGGCCCGCACCGACTCGGTGCGGGCCGTTCCTCCACCCAAGGACCAGCCGGAGGGGGAAGGCCGGCCGGTCCCGCATATCCAGAGCGCCCCCAAGCGCTCAAGACCCGCATGCCCCCCGGCTCCGTGATCCACACCCCGCCTTCTCGGGTACCGGGCCGGACTCCGGCCCCGCACTCGCCGCCCCAGCCCCAGTCCCGGCGACCGGGAAGGCCTACGACGAGCAGCGCACACTCCAGGCGTCGCAACGCCCGCTCCTCGCCGACGACGGCATCGTCCTTGCCGCCCAAAACCGACCGAGCCCCGCCACAGTCCTCGAGCTAGGAGTTGTCTCCTTGGTGCTCAGTGACGGGACGATGCCGGTCGGGTGCCGGACCTGACGCATCCGTCCGATGAAGACCGCTCTCCGCCCGCCGCCCTCACAAGGCTGGTTGCACCGCCTTTATGATCGACCGGTCACAGAACGACAACGGGTGGAGGGCGTGATGTCTGGTCAGGTCGCCGCGGTGAGCCGCAACGAGGTGTACTCGTTCAGCAAGCCCAATCGCGATTCCATCACGCTGCTCACGGGGATCGGAGTGGAAGGAGACGTTCACGCAGGTGAGACGATCCGCCACCAGTTCCGCATGACCTACGAGCCGGACCTGCCCAACCTGCGCCAGGTCCACCTGATGCACGAGGAACTCTTCGACGAACTCGCGCTCAAGGGCTTCAACGTCTCTGCAGGCCAGCTCGGCGAGAACATCACCACGCGCGGAGTGAACCTGTTGAGCCTGCCCACCGGCGCTCTGCTCCATCTTGGGGAGCAGGCGATGCTTGAGGTGACCGGACTGCGCAACCCGTGCTCGAAGATCAACGACTTCCGCAAGGGGCTGCTCGGTGAGGTCTTCGCCATGGACCCCTTGTCCGGCGAGTTCACCTTCAAGTGTGGCGTCATGGCCGTGGTCCGGCGTGGAGGGACCGTCCGCCCCGACGATTCCATCCGGGTCGAACCCCCGCCCCTCCCCCACCGCCCGCTGGAACGGGTCTAGGTTCTCGTTCCGTGGTCATCAGCATGCCGGCCGGCCCTCTTCGGCAGCCGTGTGCTGGTGGGCTCGCACAATCGTGGAGTCGGTCGCGACGAGCCAGTCGATCTCCGCCCGGGTCTGATTGCGACCAGAAGGCGGTCGAAGGTGCCATCGGCGTTCAGGAGCTATCGTCAAGGCCTCAAGACCTGTGGATGGGTGATCGTCGTCAGTCTGGTTCGGATGGGTTGATGGCGACGAGTTCGACCTCGAAGCCGTCGGTGTTCTCCAGGTAGGCGGCGTAGGTTTGTGCGCCGCCGGCGTGCGGGTGGCGGTCGGGGAACATCAGGCTCCAGCCGTGCCGCGGTGCCTCGGAGGCCAGCGTCTCCACGGTGTGGTGGTCTTCGACGTGGAACGCCAGATGGTTGAGGCCAGGCCGGCACCTGTCGTGCCGGTCGGCGGTGAGGGCGGGGGACTGCTCGATGACCAGATAGGTCGCTGCGAGTCGCCAGCTGCGGCCGTTGTTCCAGCTCTGGAAGAGCGTGTAGCCCAGGGCCTCCAGCAGCCAGCCGAAGGAGACGACGGCCCGCTCCAGGTCGGGCACCCAGATCTCAACATGGTGCAGCATTCCGCTGATCGGCCGGGTCATGCCGCCACCACCGGGGCCGGTTCGGCCAGCAGGCCGCGCTCGAAGCGGGCACCGGCCCGGACCTGGGCGACCAAGTGGGGCGCGTTCACCGCCCGCCACCGGTGCTGGGCGGACTCGACCAGCTTGAACACCATGCCCAGACCGGCGGCCCGGCTGCCCGCTCCCTTGGTGACCTTCGTCCGCAGCCGGACGGTGGCGAACGTCGACTCGATCGGGTTGGTCGTGCGCGGGTGGATCCAGTGCTCGGCCGGAAAGTCGTAGAACGCCGGCAACTCGTCCTCATCATCGATGATCTTCGCAACGGCCTTGGGGAACTTCGCCCCGTACTGCCTGGCGAACGCCTTGAGGGCCCGGGCCGCGTGCTCGCGGTCCTCGGCATTGTAGGTCTCCTGCAGGTCCTTCTTCGCCGCCGGCTGCGCGGACTTGGGCGTGGGAGCGAGGACATTGACCGCTTTTGTGAGCCCAGCACCTCTGCTCGCGGGTGGCGGGGAAGACCTCGTGCAGGGCCTTCCAGAAGCCGAGCGCGCCGTCGCCCACGGCCAGGACCGGGGCGCGCATGCCACGGCGAGCGCAGTCGCTCAGCAGGCCGGCCCAGGCCTCGGACGATTCGCGGTAGCCATCGGCCATCGCGACCAGCTCCTTGGTGCCGTCCGCGCGCACCCCGATGACGACTGGGGCGTTTCCTTCGGATCAGAGGACCTTCCGTCGCTGACGGGCCGCAGCACCCACTCGGTAGACTCCGCGCTCTTGGTTCAGCGAGCTTGGGGGCGACGTGGCAGGTGACGGCATCAGCTCTGCGAGAGCGAGGCGTATCGACTTCGGCGTGACGATGCTGTTTGGCGCGGTGTACGCCAGCGCGTTGTTCCTCGTCGTGACGGGCTTCACCGTGGAACCGAGTGGTTGCGGAGGTCGCTTTCACGCTTCGTGCTCAGGCGGGACGTACTGGCGTCTTGGTGTCGGCTTCAGTCTCATGGCGGTAGTTGCGCCTGTGCTGCACAAGGTTGTGCCGAGTGTCCCGTTCGAGCAGGGCGTCGGCCGAACGGGGGCGATCACCGCTCTGGTGTTGGGTGCAACGGCCGGTATCGCCCTGGCCTTGGCGGTTGTTCGAGCGGTTGCCTGAGGCGTTGAGTCACCTCGTGGACCAGATGAAGATTCCAGCGATGTGGAGTGCGGCGAGGTAGATGGTGGCGGTCTTGTCGTATCGGGTGACGGGGCCGCGCCATTGCTTGAGGCGGTTGATGCACCGCTCGACCGTGTTGCGCTGCTTGCAGGCGTCGCGGTCGAAGACGGGCGGCCTGCCTCCAGCACTCCCGCGGCGCTTTCGGTTGGCGGTCTGATCGGAAGGCTGCGGGATTACAGTGTGCACACCCCGGCGCCGATGGACGCCGTCGGTGTCCGTGTCGAGAGTGCGCAGTGGCGCGGCGGCCGCCTCGGCCTCGTCCAGGACGAGATCGGCCTGGGTGGCAGTGGCGGCGCGCAGGTGGTCAAGTTCGACGGCATAGGCATGGCGGTCGGCGCGCACGACCCGGCACAGCAGGAGCAGGCGTCGGGCCATGGTCCAGACGGCGTTTTCCGGCCGCAGGTGCCGCGTCGAGGCCGGCACCAGTCCCGTCGGCGCTTCCCCCCTCGCGTCCGGGCGGGGCAGTGCGGTAGTCGGTGCGATAACCGGGGGCCGGGAAGGGAGGGGTGACGCATATCGACCATTCCGCAACCGACTTGAGAACGTCCCGCCGCCATTCACACGCACCGTGCACCAGACTTCGGTTGCGAAGGCCCCGTCACTACAGTGCGTGGTCCTAATCGGGCAATCCGCAGAACGGCGCGTGGGGAGACGAGACGCCAGATGTTTGACTGAGCCCATGACCGCTCCTCGCCTCATCTGTCTCTGCCTGGCCGTGGTGGCCTTCGGTGCGTTGTCGAGTGGCTCCGCCGACGCTGCGGACGGTCTGTCGGTGACCGGCCCGGACGACACGGTCGAGGTCGAACTGGACAGGAATGAAGACACCGGCCTCATGACGGGAACCGTCCGCCTGGTTGTCACCACTCCGGCCGACCTTGCCACGGGGCTCGTGGCGACAGCCCCACTCGACACCGTGAACGACACCACCGATGCCGCGTGCAGTGCAGCGACGGCTACGCTGCACGGCTCCCCCGCTTCCCTGCGGGTTTCCTCCCCTGCCGTCGTCACCGTGGACCTCATGGTCGACCGCAAGTGCGCCGACCGGCAGGGAACCCTCGTCCTGTCGACGTCGGCGACGGGTGCTGCGACAGCAGTCGCCCCGGCCACCATCCGGTTCTCGCTGGTCCGGGGCGTGGAGGAAGATCCCGAGTACGAGAACGCCCTTGGCGGAGCAGCCCTTCTCACCCTGCTCGTGCTGTTCCTCATGGTCGTTCCAGGCAGGTGGCTGTGGGCCGAGGTCAAACCGGGCTGGCACGCGAAAGAGCTTGCGATCGACGTGCCCTGGGCCGCCAAGGACAGCTGGGTCACCAACATCACGGCACTCGGGGCGCTCCTGGGAACACTCCTGGCCGCAACAGGCGTCATCCAGGAATGGCTACCCGGAATTTCCCTTTCGCATTTCTTGACGATGAACCTGCTCTTCGGCGGCCTCATCCTCATCGCCCCCGTGGCCTACTCCGCCTCCTGCATCCACACACTGGAAACCGACACCTCCGGGACGCGAAGGCTCAAGGCCACAGGGCACGGCTGGGGCATCGTCGCCTCCGCGGCACTCACCGTCCTCGGCGTCTTCGGACAGCTGTCGATGATCCTCGCCATGACCATCGCCTCCAACGCCGGCCTCTCCGCGAAATGCCTCATTGGAGTAGGCCTCGGTCTTTCCGCGGCAACCGTGGGTGCCTACGCCACGCGCTTCGTCAGAGGCACCCTTGCCGCCGCAACCTCAAGCCCCGACGACGGACCGGCCCAGAGGCGCACCTCTGCTCCGGGTCCCCATGACCCACGTCTTCCCCCGACATCGGCTGCTCTCTAAACCTATTGAGGTTTTCGTTTGGGCCTGTCAATCGAGCGGCGTGGTCGTGTTTTGTGGCACGGCATGGCCACGTGCGGTGGAAATGGGATCTGGGACGGTTGAGGGTTCTCGTCCGGCGCCGTGCGGCAGCCGGGTCGGCGGGAGCTGCTGTCGGTGGGCCGGGATCAGGCGGTGGTATGGAGCGGGGCGCGGCCGCGGAGCAGGGCGCGGCCGCGGAGCAGGGCGCGGCCGCGGAGCAGGGCGCGGCCGCGGAGCAGGGCGCGGCCGCGGAGCAGGGCTCAGGATCTGGCGGGAAGCGGTATCAGGGTTGGGCCCTGGTCGCTTCTGCGTTGCCGGGTCTGGCCGCGCTCGCCGCCGTGTTGTTCACCTGGATGCAGGTGGGCCAGGCGAGCAGGGAACTGGGCATCGCCGAGGCCGGACAGATCACCGACCGGTTCAACACCGCGGTCGGCAATCTGGGGTCGGCGTCGCTGCACGTCAGGCTCGGTGGCATCTATGCTCTCGGGCGCATCGTGCAGGACTCCCCGCGTGACGATCCTGCCGTCACCTCCGTGCTGTCCGCCTATGTCCGTGACCGGGCGCCGCTTCCTGCGAAGAAGCCGGCGCCGAGCGACAGGACGCCCACGCCGCCCGCCGATGTGGCCGCGGCACTGACCGTCCTGGCCAACCGGCAGGAACCGGCCCGGCCCTTGACGATCGACCTCAGGCAGGTCGACCTGCGCGGGCTGGAGGGCGATGCGGTACCGCTCCTCGGTGATCCCTTCGCCTCCAAGCGGAATTTCCAGTACGCGAATCTGGCGGGCGCCGATCTCTCCGACGCCAACGTCTCCTGGTACGACTTCCGTCGGTCGTTCTTCGAGGAGGCGAACCTGACCGATGCGCAGCTGACCGAGTCGGACCTGCGTGAGACGGTGTTCAACCTGGCGAAGATGACACGGACGATTCTGGTCGGGGCGGACCTCACTCAAGCGCAGCTCAGCGGTGCCGACCTGTCGGGGGCGGTTCTCAGTCATATCGATGAGAGCACGGGCAGCACGAAGGACGCCATCCTGGTCGAGGCGGATGTGTCGGACACGAAACTGGTCGGGGCCGATCTGCGGGGCGTGAAACTTGCCAGGGCGTTCCTGGCCGGGTCCGACTTGACCCGTGCCGACTTCGGCGGTGCCGACCTGAGCGGTGCGACGCTCAGCAGGGTCGGCGCCTCTTTCATCACTGCGGACGTGAAGCTGGCGCGGGCTTCTTTCAGGTCTGCCGACCTTCGCGGCGCGGACCTGCGGGGCGTCGATTTCGCCGGTGCCGATCTGCGGGGCGCGGACCTGCGGGGCGCGCGGCTGTCCGGGTCCCGTCTGGTGGGTGCGAAGGTCGACGCGAAGACGAAGGGGCTTCCCGACGCGGCGCGGTGAGGAGTTGGACGGGGTGCTCGCCGGGGGGCGGGATCGTGGCGGTCAGGGCGGGCAGGATCGATGTCCGGCCGTCGGGGGGCCGGGTGGTCGGTCGAGGCCGGTAGCACCGGCTGTGGCGCGGGGCCGGTTTCGGGCCTGCTTTCGAGGTCGCCGATGCGGTGGAGGGGTTCGGTGCCGCGTTTGCCAGTTGGGGCGGGGTCTGCGTCGCTGGTGCGGGTCCAGCGCTGGGTGGCGAGGGTGTGCTCCGGCAGGTGGTCCTGCTGGGTTTTGCACGGTCTGGTCGCGGTGGCGGCCGGGTCCCGGCCGGGGCCGGGACTGGCGGGGTGCGATCCGCCGGTGGCCTCGCAAGGGGGGGTGACTGCGGTGGCGTTGGGGGCAGGGGTCGGTGGTGTGGGGTTTCAGGTGTCGACGAGGAAGTCCTGCCGGTTCGGTGGCGGGCGGGAGTGGGACAGGGTGGGGCTGGTGCTCCAGATATCGGCGTAGGGGGTCGGCGGCCGGGGCTAGGTGGGCGGCTGGTGCAGGTCCGGATGGGTGGTGTTCTTCGCGTGGGCGCCGGCATCGCCCACGCGCGGGCCTTTGCGTGGGGGGTGAGCGCCCGTGTCTCCTGGGCGCGGCCGCGGGTGATGGCTTGGGCGCGGCCGGGGGCGGTCGGCGTGGGAGTCGGATCGGCCTGGGGCACGAGTATCCGCCAGGTGTGGAGGGTGGAGCGGAGGGGATGAGAGTGGAGAAGTCCTCGCGCGCCTTCGGGCCGGTGATGGGACGGGCGCCGGTGGACATGCCCTGCTGCGAAGCGGTCTGTGGGGGCTCGTCGTATGTCTTGTCAGGCGGATGGGTCTTGGCCGGTACCGCGCTGCGGTTCTGCCGCTGGACGGATGGTTGAGGGCGCTGCTTCGTCGGGCCGGGGCCTGGCGAGCGTGCCGGGCCCCGGCCGGAGGAGATGGAAGGGGTCTCAGGCGTTGAACGCCAGGTCGTCAACGGCGTACAGCCAGCGTCCGTCGGGCTGCCGACGGGCGACCTGGATGGTGAGCGTCGTCCTGTGTGGGCGTCCGGGGCATCGATGGTCGCGAGGGACGACAGCAGCGCGAGGTCCCCGGTTTCGTGGACGCGTCGGAGCTCGAGGCCGATCCGTACACCGTCCTTGACGTACTGCCGCAGGCTGTTGTCCACGGACTCGGCGCCGGTGCTCGTCGTGCCGGGGTGGGGAGTGAACACGGCGCCGGGCTCGTAGAGCCCGGCGAGCCGGTCCAGGTCGCCGGCCGCCAGGTGGCGGACGAACAGTTCGGCCAGTTCCCGCGGGCTGCGCGCCGTGTCCTGCCCGCCGTTCGGGCAGCGGTCTCCCCAGCCCGCGCCGGCGATGAGGTCGTACCAGTCGGGCAGGGCGCGAGGCGGCAGACGGTGGCGGAGCAGCGCTCCGGGGAAGGACAGCGGGCCTGCCTTGAGCGGGTTGCTCCGGGCCTGCGCCACGATCGCGTCGGTCAGGGCGTAGGCGAGGTTCTCGCGCGGGAGGGCGGTGTGCAGACGGTCGGCGAAGCCCTCGGGCAGTTCCGTGCGGCCCTGGCCGAGGATGTCCACGGCGATGCCGGCCTGGCAGAGTGCGACTTCCGGTCCTTTGCGCGCGGCGATCTGGTCCGAGGTGTGCAGGGCGATGGCGTCCCACACGATCGCGACATCGTCCTCGGGCAGCCCGCGCTCGCGCAGGAACCGGGCGGCCAGATCCGCGCCGTCCACCTCGAAGCGCTGGTCACCGTTGCCCTCGTGCGACAGCCCGATGTCGTGGAGCACACTCGCGACGAAGACCAGTTCGTCGTTGTAGTCGGCATCCGGGCGCAGTCCCCGCTGCGTGGCGAGGGCACGGCCGAACAGGTAGCCGCGCACGCTGTGCCGGAAGACGTACGGCTCGGTCAGCTTCTCGGCGTACCGCAGCGCGGCTACGGCGAGTTCGGTGGCCGGGAGGTCGAAGCCGGCGTATGTCTGGGCAGTACGGGGTGTCACGGGGGTCGGCTCCTCACAGGTCATCGGTCCACGGCACGCACCGTGGCGGATGTGTCGATCTTGTTGCCTCGTGCGGACCCCCACCAGCGGCTGGAATGCCGCTGTCCGCTAGGTTCTGGCCATGACTGTTGTGGCGGTACTCGCGCTCGAGGGTGTCGTGCCGTTCGAGCTGTCCGTTCCCGGCCAGATCTTCGGCACGGCCAACGAGTCCATCGGCCGCACCCACTACCAGGTCAGGGTCTGCGCTCCCGGTCGGCGGGTGGCGACCTCCGCCGAGTACGGCGGCTTTTGCCTTTCCACCGACTGGGGGCTGGAAGCTCTGGCCGAGGCGGACACCGTCGTCATACCCGGGCACGCGGGCTTCCTGGACGACCCGCCCGCCGCGGTGGTGGCGGCCCTGCGTGCGGCGGCCGGGAACGGTGCCCGGCTCGCGTCCGTGTGCGTCGGCGCCTTCACCCTTGCGGCCACCGGCCTGCTCGACGGCCACCGCGCCACCACACACTGGCAGTACGCAGCCGAACTCGCCGGCCGTCACCCGGCCGTCGACGTCGACGGCCGCAGCCTCTACATCGACAACGGCCCGCTGATCACCTCCGCGGGAGTCGCCGCCGCCCTCGACCTGTGCCTCCACCTCGTCCGCCGCGACCTGGGATCGGCCCTCGCCGCCACCACCGCCCGCCGTGCCGTCATGCCTCTCCAGCGCGACGGCGGTCAGGGGCAGTTCATCGAGCATCCCGACCCTGGTGGTCGGGGCACCGCTCTCCAGCCCGTCCTGCACTGGATGGAGGCCCACCTGCATGAACAGCTGACGCTGGGGGCCATCGCCCGGCACGGTGCGACGAGTGTCCGCAGCCTCAACCGTCACTTCCGCGCTCAGACCGGCACCACCCCGCTCCAATGGCTGCTGCGAGCCCGGGTCCTTCGCGCCCAGGAACTCCTCGAAACCACGGCGGTCCCCATCGAACGCATCGCCGTCGAAACGGGGTTCGGTGCCCCCTCGACGTTCCGCCGGCACTTCGCCCGCCACACCGGTGTCTCCCCCCAGGCCTACCGGGCCGCTTTCCGATCCCCTCATGGCTCTCAGGACCCGCCTCGTACCGCTGGTCCCGACACCGGCAGCGGGTGATTGCGGCCCACCCGGGCGGGGCTGTGCACCGCGCGCGTGCCCGGTCCGAGGGACGACCGGCTCCGAACGGAGTCGGCACCGCGTGAAGCCGGTCCACGACGCCGCCCCACTCCTGCCCGGACGGCACAGCCGGCGTCCGGTCGGACTCGGTGCGGGACGCTGTCGATGACGCCATGCGCTCAGCCTGGGTTCGGGGACTGACATCCCGAACATCAGAGCCCGGGCTCGCGGGCCGGCAGGCAGGCATGTGGTCTGTTCACGAGTTTGCCGAGCTCCTGCTCCAGTCTCGCGGTGACGGCGAGTCCGGCCTGCTCCAGCAGGCCGGCCACACGGTCCAGGGGCAGGAGGTACGACTCGCAGGCCACCGGACGGCCATGGCCGTGGGCCGGCTGCAGCCGTTCATCGCCGACGCAGTCTCCTCAGAGCGGACAGCCGTCGGGCGTGAGCGTGCGGCAGAACTCGGCGAACACCGCCGGCAGCCACTGCGGGTGGGCGGGTGGGTGGTGGGTGGAGGACCAGGCCAGGATGCCGCCGAGCTCGTCGTCCCTGATCTCCGGCGCGGTCATCGAGCCCTCGGTGAACCGCAGGTCCCGACCGGCGTGCCGAGTCGACCCGATCGTCTTCGGTGACAGATCGACGCCGGAGGCGGACACCTCCAGGCCGGCCAGATACGCCGTCACACGGCCGCGGCCGCATCCCAGGTCCGCGACCGGCCCCGGAGGAGCCGTCCGCACGAGCTCGGCGAACCCCGACGGGTATCGCGCGTGACAGCGGGTCCCTCGCGGCCGGGGGCGGCACGCGTTCGACGTAATCGGCGGCGACCGTGTCGTACCACTCTCGCACAGCGGCCAGAAGGGAAGGCCCGGCCATGCGCGCGCCCCTGGTGCAGAGAACCGGCAGGCCGTGTCACGGCCTTGAGCCGGCCTGCCCGGCATCCACCGCCGTGGAGGCCGAGCCATCACTTCACTTCACTTCACTTCACTTCACTCCGATGATGGTTTCCGGTCAGAACACCAGGGCGTGTCGCACGCTCCAGGGGCATCCCGCGGGTGCAGGAAGCAGACGGCCGGCTCTGTTCGTCAGTTGCCGACAGCAGACGCACCGCTCACCGAGCAGCGTGGGAGGCAGGCGCGTGTTCGATGTTCGTGAGAAATGGCTCAACTTCTGTGGTGGGCATCCGCCTCGGTGGCAGAGGGTGTCAGCCCGACATGAGCACGACGTACTAGCTTCCAGCTCTGGCGGGCGGCGACGAGCGCCACCGCGGCTGCGAGCGCTGTGAAGAGGCCAGCCGCAATGGGGCTCTTGCACCTGGCCGCGATCACGACCATGCAGACGAAGACCGCCCAGTCCAGCCAGGTTCGCTTCAACCACTCCGCGACGCCGCTCATGGCACCTCCCAGCGGGACAGCAGCCCACTCGGCGCAGTGCGTCACTCAACGTACGCGCGTCACGGAAGTTGTCACACCGAGTAGTCCGCCGACCGGTGAATATTCGAGGCGGCAGAGTGCTGAGGCTCATATGATCCCGAACGGGATGGGGCTCGTAGCGCAGTGGTTGTCGCGCCTTCACCGCATGTGGGAGGACACCGGTTCGAATCCGGTCGGCCCCATCCTGCTTCTTCTCTCACGGATTTCTTCGACATCCAGAGGCGCTCCAGCCGTTGCTCAGGGTACGCAGTCACAGAAGTTGTGCCAGAACCTGAGAAATGACAGCGGCTGGGGGGCGGGAGCTTTTCGTGGCATCCACTGCTCCAGGGCGGTGCTGGATCACAGCCGGGTGGCCAGCCAGGCAGTCACCGCCGCGGTGATGGTGAGCCCGGTGCTGAGCGCGATCCGGCGGTCTTCGCCCCTCAGGTGGACGGCGATCGCGCCGGTCTGCAGGAGGGTGAAGCCGCCGGCCGCGGCCGGCGCCGGCAAGGGAGCGACGTCGGTCAGCGGCGGCAGGATCAGGCCGGTCGCGCCCAGTATCTCGACCGCCCCAGCACTCTGAGGCGGGCGGGGGTACCTGGTCGACCCAGGCCATCATCGGTCGGAGCCGATCCCGGCTGCGATCATCTTCAGTGCGCCCGCGTAGAAGTAGAAGAGCGCGAGCAGTACTGCGGTGATCCCATAGGCGATGTTCATCGTTGCCGTTCCTGGGCCACCGGTTCACCGGGCCCGTCGATCGCGTCGCTCGTCGAAAGAGCCCTGGTGAAGGCCCGGGCCGTCGTGCGAGGGCCCGGGCGTCGGGCGTCGGGCGTCGGGCGTCGGGCGTCGAAAGGTGGCGGCGCCGTCGTCCTGCCGGTCGGAAGGAGGGAGGCAGGGCCGTGCCGCGCTGTGCCGTGCCGTGCTGTCGGCTTCAGGTGAGGCCGGTGGCGGGCTCGGTCGCGTAATCGGTCAGGTTGGCGAAGGTGTGCGGGGTACCGGGCGGAACCATCACGAGCGTGCCCGTCGTGGCGTCGTAGTCCTCGTCCCCGACGGTGAACCGCACGGTGCCGGAGAGGACGCAGAAGCCCTTGTCGTGTCGGCTGCGGCGATCCCTGGGTGCGGGGCGAGGACGGACTCGGCGATTGCGAGACGGTGCCCGGTGTGGCTGCCGTCCTCCAGAACGCGCATGCGCGTGGTGCCCAGAACGATCGTCTCGCCTTCGCCGGGACCCACCCCCGATACGGCGGGGGCGCTCTGCGGCTCGTCGGTCTTCGTCTCTTCGGTCATGCCCGCCAGTGCACCCTCAGGGCTCCAGAGCCGTCCAAGACCCGTCCCGCGGCGCCGATACCCCGTGGGTACGGCGGCAGCGTGGAGCTACGGGCCCTGCGCTACTTCGTGGCGGTCGCCGAGGAACTCCGCTTCGGCCGGGCCGCCACCCGCCTGCACATGAGCCAGCCGCCGCTGAGCCGGGCGATCAAGCAGTTGGAGGCCGATGTCGGGGCCCTGCTGTTCGCCCGCTCGCCTACGGGTGTCCGCGTACTCGTCGGAGTGCTCAGCCAGGTACGGATGAACGTGCTCAGCTCGACGTTCAGGAACGCGGGGCTTGGAGGATTTCGGGACGGCACGGAGTGCGACAATCTGGCCGTGTCTGAGGAACTGTCGCGCTGGTATCGAGGCCGTCTGGTCGTGGGGCCGTTCAGGCCGTTCGAGGTCGGTGAAGTTGAACGTCTCGAACGGGAGATCGGGCTGCCACTGCCGCGTTCCTACCGCTCGTTCCTGGAGGCGGCGGGCGGGGAGAGCCTCACGTACTCGGTCCGACTGCCGGCTTGCGACCCGGAGCCGCTCCAGAGTTTCGACGACCTCTATCAGCTCGGCCGTGACAACGACGGTGAATACGGCTGGGGCACCCTGCTGGGCGAGTACCGCCGCAGCCGTGATGGGCGGCTCGCCCATGAGGTCTCACTGGCCGGCCTTCTCCCGATCGCCCGCAACGGCGGGAGCGACAGCCTGTTCCTGGACCTGAACCCGGCGACCCATGGCCGGCTCCATGCCTTCGTGCGTGGCATCCCTCACCCGGGACACCTGTCGAAGGGGGTCTTCACCAAAGTCGCTGACGACTTCGACGCCTACCTCGACAGCCTCGTCGTCGATCCGGACGTCGCTGAAGACACCTGGGCCGATGTCGTCGACAGTGACTCCACCGACCCTTGGCGGCGGACCGTCGAGGAGTGGCTGGACAAGGAACTGCCGGGCTGGCGTGCTGAGCCGTGGGCAGCGGCCTGAGTTCCCGGGCGAGGTGATCGATCAAGCGACGTTGGTGTCGCGCTCGATGGCGGCGAGCCGGTTCTTCAGCCGGTGGCTCGGGCCGTTGGTGGAAACGACGTCGCAGTGGTGCAGGAGCCGGTCGAGGATGGCCGCGGCGAGGGCTTCGTCATCGAACGCCTGCCCCCATTCGCTGAAGGTCTTGTTCGAGGTCAGGATGATCGAGCCCTTCTCGTAGCACTTCGAGATCACCTGGAACACCAGGTTCGCCTCAGCCCGGTCCAGCGGCTGGTGGCCGACTTCATCGACGACGAGAACGCCGGGGCGAAGGTAGGTGCGGAGTCTGCTGTTGAGGCGTCCGGCAGCCTCGGCGACCTTGAGCCGGCGGACCATGTCGTCGAGGGTCGTGAAGTAGACGGAGAATCCGGCCCGGCAGGCGGCGACCGAGAGCGCGACGGCGATGTGTGTCTTCCCGACCCCGGGCGGGCCCAGCAAGGCCGCGTTGGCCTTGGCCTCGACGAAGGCGAGGGTGGCGAGGTCTTTGATCTTGCGGGGGTCGAGTTCGGGCTGGAAGGCGAAGTCCTACTCGTCGAGCGTTTTGCGGTGCGGCAGCTTGGACAGCCGCAGGCCCTGTCGGAAGCGCCGGTCGTCACGAATGGCGAGTTCCCCGGCCAGGACCAGGTCGAGGAAGTCGAGGTAGCCCATCCTGGCCTCGTCTGCCCGGCCGGCGTACTGGTTCAGGCTCTCGGCCAGGTGAGGCAGGCCGAGCTCTGCGGCCGTGGTGCGGATGCGGGTGCTGACCGGCTCGCTCCACTGTCGGGAAGACCGTCCCAGTGCTTCTCGTCGACGACGCAGGCTCCGCGGCCGACGGCCCTTGGGTGGATAGCCAGCAGGGTGTCGCCGTTGGCGTCGGGGACGGTGGAGTGCAGGATGATCTGGGACTTCATGGCCCTGACTTCCACCAGTTGGCGCGGGCGGACCTTGCGGGCCGGCACCGAGTAGAGGTTCGCGTCAAAGGCGACCAGACAGTCTTTGCCGACGTAGCGAAGGTGCCGCTGAGTGACCACGTAGGGTGTCGCCGGCAGGGGCCTGAGGGCCATGTGGTCGCGGATCGCGCGGTGCCCGATCACCTCGCCCTGGATGCCGTGGGACTTCGCCCGGCGCAACGGAACCCAGGCGTCGAAAGCGGAGTCCAGCTCCTCGATGGAGGAGGAGGACCGTCCGGCCAGGACGTGGTCGCGGACGATCAGAACTTGCCGCTCGACCCGGCCCTTCCCGGTGGGGCGGTAGGCCGCCAGCACGTCGAAGTCGTAGCGCCCGGCGACCCGACCGCCTCCGGGTGCGGCGGAACGGCCTCGCCCGGTGCGACGTGGCGTCGGACGGCGGTCTTGGTGCGGTCGTAGACGATCGGCATCGGCACCCCGCCGAAGTGGGCGAACGCCTGCCGGTGGCAGTCGAAGAAGGTGGCCAGGTCCTGGCCGGTGGTGAAGCAGCAGAACGGATCCCGCGAATAGGGCAAGGTCATGTGGAACGAGTAGACCTTCGGGACACCGACGTGGGCGAGGATCTGCCCTTCGTCTCCCCAATCGACCTGGGCCTGTGCCCCGGGCACGACCTCGAACCTGCGGTGCAGACCGGCCGGCTCGCCCGGACTGGTGCCCAGTTCCTCCGCGATCCGAGGCCGGGCCTCCTGCATGTAGAGCTTGACCCGCTGGTAGGTGCCGGTGAAGCCGTACTCGGCCACCAGCCGCTCGTGAACCACAGCCCCCTTGATCAGAACCTCGGACCGCAGCATCGCGTCGATCAGGGGCGCGACCTCGTCCACCTTCCGCCGACGGCCATGTCCGGGCGCAGCCCGACGAGGCGGGGCAACCGGGCCTTCAGGGGACAGGTACTTGCGGACGGTGCGGCGGTTGAGCCCCGTGTCCTTCGCGATCTCCGACAGACTCATTGCCCCGGACTCGAACAGCCCGCGAAAGCGTCGAAGCTCCATCCGTCGTTGCGGGTCCAAGACCACGGTCAGCCGCCCTCCGCCACCCTTCACAGGCCGGCAGCAGACTGCCCACGATCAATCCTTGGTACGTCATGAAGTGGGCACGTTCATCCGTACGTGACTGGGCACGTTCACGTGGACGCCGACAACGGGGCACGCTCACCACGGTGGGCTCGGTACTGCTCCACGAAGCGCGGGCCCTGCTCGACCACGCCGACCGCGTCCGGGTGTGCGTGAGCACCGCGGCCGGCGCCTCGACCCTCATCATCGGCATCCTGGGCGACGGCACCGGCCCGGGCGTGGCCAGGCTGGCCGCCGCCCACCGCCGAAGCCGCCCCGGCACCGACATCCGCATCCTTGACACCGATCTGACCGGCCCGACCTGCGAGCTGCGCGCCGGACTGGTCGACGTCGCACTGACCCGGGCGCCGTTCGACGAGACTGCCCTGACGGTGCGCGCCCTGCGAGCCGATCCGGTCGGCGTGGTCCTGCGCGCCGACGATCCGCCGGCCCGCCGCGACGGGCTGCGGCTGGCCGAGCTGAGCGACCGCCGCTGGTTCCAGTTCCCCAGGGCACCGACCCCATCTGGCAGTCGTACTGGAACGGCGGCAGGCCACGCCAGGGCCCAGTGGTCCGCGCCGTCCAGGAATGCCTGCAGACCGTGCTGCGGAACGGCACGGTCGGCCTGCCCCCTCGGACACGACCTGCCCGCCCAGGTGGCCAGGATCCCGCTGATCGACATGCCGCCGAGCCGAGTGGTGGCGGTGTGGAACGAGGGTGACAGCAACCCCTTGATCCGATCTTTCATCGAGATCGCGACAGCCGCGTACCGTCACTGAGCACCGGCAACCGCCACAACCGGTACTGTCACGGCCCGCGGGTCCTGGCACATCTTCCGTGAAGTCGAACCGACCCCCGGTGCCCCGAGGCCTGTGGCGATGGTGAACCGGCAAGTCAGTGGCTCGTCCACAAGCGGGCACGAGCCCGGCCGGCACGGTTTCACGGAAACCGCGCCAAAACCCGCTGGAGACCGTCGCCGACACCCACGACGCAAAAGCAGCGATCGAGTCGGGCGCCGCGCTGAAGAACCCGAAGGCCATCCCACACATGCGAGGACCGAAGGGGGCGGGCCGGGCACCGGCTTGCGGAGCCGACCGGGCGCGCGGCACCCTGATAGGCGAGAGCAGGTGCTGACGTGCACACCAGCGACGAGATCTACCACCGGGTGCTCTGGGACCCGCGCTTCGACCCCGAACGGTTCGTGATGGGGATCGCCGAGCGCGGGGCCCCGCCCAAGCGCGTCCTGCTCGGCGACTTCGTGCCGGGCGGGGAGATCCCCTGGCACCGCGTGGTGTTCTTCGAGGCGGACGGTCAGGTCGTCTGGGACCGCGCCTTCGGCATCGACAGACTCGACGAGACCCTCCTCGGACAGGTCCGTCCCATCCCCGCCCCCACACCCGGCGACGTCCTCGCCGTCCCGCCGACCAACCGCAGCGCCCTCGCCTGGCTGCCGCCGGCAGAGCTGTGGCCGCCCATCCAGCACATCCGCCGCGAACACGACCGGCAGATCCACCGCTGGCCGCCGCACGTCAACGTACTCTTCGGTTTCGTCCCCGAGGCCGAGTTCGCCCAGGCCCTGCCGCTGGTCGCCGCGGCACTCGCCGAGACGCCGCCGTTTACCGCCCGCCTGGCGGGCATCCACAGCTTCGGCCACCGCCAGGACGCCACCGTCTGGCTCGACCCGGCCGCCGCCGGCCACGAACCCTGGGCGCGGCTGCGGGAATCCCTGGAGCTCCGCTTCCCGCTGTGCGGATCACGCTCGCGCGGCTACACCCCGCACCTGTCCCTGGGCCGTACCCCGGACCCGCACCACCTCGCCCGCAAGGCAGAAGCCCTCCTCGCCCCCATGACGGCCCGGGTCGACGAGCTGGTCGTGCTCTCCCGGCACGGCGACGAACCGATGCGGATCCGGGCCCGCGTCCTGCTCGGCAGCGGCGCCATACGCCGCCCGGAACATCCACCCTCGCCCGGGCAACCCTCCACCACCACCCCTCCCGAGCAATGACCCCCGGCCCCGCCCGCACCACCTCACACACGTCACCCACCACACCCCACAGAAACCTAGAGCGAAACCTCTGGTGGAGAGCGACGGCAACGCCCCGACGGGCACCTCGGACGCGGCCCCGGCCGGCGAGCCGGCACATCCGGGCGCGTCTCCCCCACCCCCACGCTCCGAAACACATCACCGCAGGCCACGGACCGGCCGTCGACACGGTGCGCGGTACTCCTCGGACGGCAACCGAGTCCTCTTCCGTACTCGCGCCTGCGTCTCACTCCCGGCAACCGACCCCACAGGGGCGGGGACAGCCCACGGTGCCCCGCCGGAACAGCCGTGTCCGGAAGGAACCGCCGTAACCCGGAAGATCCCGCGAGCCGCGATGAATCCTGCGGCATTCGGCGTCGTACTGTCGAACCCGGTACCGAGGAGGGCTGCTGATGCGCAAGGTGACCTATTCGATGAGCGTCTCGCTTGACGGCTACATCGTCGGGCCCGACGGCAGCTTCGACTGGACGGTGCCCGATGAGGAGGTCTTTCGCTTCTGGATCGACGAGATCCAAGAGGTCGGCGTCCACCTGCTGGGACGACGGCTGTACGAGACGATGCTGTACTGGGAGACCGCTGACCAGGACCCCTCACTCAACGACGCGGAACTCGAATGGGCCGCACTCTGGAAACCGCTTCCCAAAGTGGTGTTCTCCACCACCCTGTCAGCGGTGCAGGGCCATGCCCGCCTGGCCTCCGACAGCCCGGCGGAGGAGATCAAACGTCTGCGGGCCGAGCCGGCCGAGAGCGACATCGCCATCGGCGGCGCGAGGCTCGCCGCCGAGGCAGCCGCGTCGGGTCTGATCGACGAGTACCGGGCCATGGTCTACCCGGTACTCGTCGGCGGCGGCATCCCGTTCTTCCCCCGGGACGAGCGCCGGGTGGATCTCGAACTCGTCGAGACCCGCACCTTCGACTCGGGAGTCGTCTATCTCCGCCACCGGGTGGCGCGCTGACGACCTCGTGCACGGCAAGCGGTGTGCCGTCGAGGGCTTCGGGGGATCGGTGTTCACCTCTGTCGTCGAGGTCCCAGGCTCGCGGTCTGCTGGTGAGACAGCAAGCCGGCGACGGAATGGAGCATGTCGCTCATGCGCTCGCGACGGCCGAGGTGGCGGGCCGGCGGCCGGTCGGCGGACCCGGATCTCGGTGCGGTCGATGATCCCGGTCTGCCCGCTGGTTCCGGGATGGTCGATGACTTCGGCCAGTGTTCGCAGCCGGACGCCGGGGCTGTCGCGCGCCCCCGCTCGGCGAGCGGTGCCAGGGCCCACTGCCACCATCACTGCCGCCTCCAGGGCCGCTACTCCCGGTTCATCGACATGACCCGGACCTGAAAGGAGATGCAGGGTCTCAAAATTCGCGCCACGACCTCAGCCCCGCTGACACATCGGTAACACTTACGAGCTGGTGTGCGGCAGCGGTGGATTTGTGTTTGCCTGGCCGGGGCCGTGGTCACGCGTTGGCGGTGCGGTCGGAGACGAGGCCGACGATGGCCCGGTAGGTGTCGGGCAGGACCTCGCGCCGGTGGGTCCAACGGGGCGGCTGCTTCCAGCGCTTGTGGTCGGCCAGGGCGTGCTCGACGGTGATGGGTTTCGTTGCGTGCGGCGGTCGCATCGTGCATCCGGCCAGGTCGCAGGGCATCGGCTTACAGCGTGCGGCCCCGGGCATCGGCGATGACGGTGGCCTTCATCGTGTTCTGCCTCTTCTTGCCCGAGACGAACGCGCGGCGTCCGCCGTGGCCGGCCAAGGGTCGGCGGACCTGGACCTCGGTGGCGGCCAGCCGCAGCTCCACGCCTCGGCCCGGGCACAGGCGAACAGATCGGCCAGGGTCCGCAGCCGCAGCCCCGGACGGTCGGGGACCGCGCATCCCCGCTCGGCCAGGAGCCCGCGTATCTCCCCGATCGCGCGGGTGACAGTGGAACGGTCGACACCGAACAGCAGGGCGAGGACCGTGTGCGGGAGATCGTGCCGCAGATGGATCAGAATGGCGGTCAGCCGGTCGACGAAGACCAACTGGTGCCGGGCACCGGCGCCTGCGGCCCGTTTCCTGGGCCCGCCACGTACTTCGTGACGGCGCCCCTCGACACCGGCATGCCACGGCTCTCCCAACTCCGTCACCAGTCTGGCGAGACGACGCCGGGAGATGCCCGTGAACAATCGATGGGCAAGAACCGTCCGACTGAACATGATCGCCACAGCCGGATCGTGTCACCCACCAGCACGGACGCCTCACCCGCTATCACACACCAGCTCGTATGTTCACATACCTTCTTGATGCGACCCGCCTCTTGAGGATCGGTCCGGGAAGGCCGCGCAGCCGCACGAGGCGGTGCGCGGCGACCAGACCTACTCCTCCCGTGCGGACCTGCGAACCTGCGAACCGCGCGCTGCTATGACGGCGCGGTATCGCTTGCACCATCCCCGCGCCTGCCGACCAAATCCGCAACCGCAAACTGCGCGGGCCTGTCGGCGGACGTCCACCGGCCTTCGATCGCGAGGACTACAAGGCCCGGCGCGCCGTCGAATGCGGCATCAACCGCTGAAGAGAAACCGCGCGGTCGCGATTCGGTACGACAGGCTCGCCGTCCGCTACCAGGCCACCGTGGCCATCGCCGCCATCGGCGAATGGCTCTGACCAGGATCCCTTGCCGACAAGCCCCCGAGACCCGAGTGACACCGCCGTCTACTCCACTTGGCGACTCGCCCGCAGCACTTCCTCCGCAATGCGCTTCGCGTCAGGGCGAAGGGACAGAAGCAGATCCTCAGGACACCCGCCGTCCCGGGCCGGGATCCGCCCCAATGACTCCGCTGCCGAGGCAAGCACGAGCTCGTCCTCGACCGGCGAACCGGCCACATCGACGAGCGCCTGCACCACGTGCTCACCCGAGTACGCCTCAAGGTCCATCGCGGCATCGTCACGCTCGTCGATACGAGCAGTGCCGTCCAGCAGAATCGAGATCAACCCCGCCGGCCGCGGCACAACCACACTTGCCTCCTCATGGAACGCCGCCACCGGCATCCACGCGTCAGGCGTCTTGGTCGAACGAGACCCCCGGCGATAGGCGCAGGCGCAGGCGCAGGCGCAAAGGGGGATCGACCGCATCCAGACGGTGGATGCTCTCATGGGCCGCGGTCCGTGACGCCTCGGATACCGGTGCCCGAGTAGTCGGCGGACTCGAGCAGGAGGCCGAGGAATCTGGGCAGGTCATCGATGAAGCACCAGCTGTTGCCATGCCAGTCGCGTCCCGAGGCCTCTGGCTGCGTCTCTTGGCAGCCTCGCCCCGCTGCCGGGGTCCGGAAGCTTCCCAGCCCTGATCTTGTGCGCTGTCGAGGTGACCGTAGCTGAGGGTCGCACGTCAGGCCTCCCTCTCCAGTTGAGCCGTTGCCCGGCTGGGCCGGCACGAAGCATCCCCGTACCGATGAGGTCACCGGCGGCCACGATGCCTCCCCGGGCTACACGCCTGAACAGGTTGCCGAGGAGGCTCGCTTGTGGGCGCTCGTCCGCGAGTTGTCGATCCGGGTCTCTACCCATCCGTTCTGGGACAGCCTGGAGCCGGGGCCGGGGTAGTGGACGCACGTATGCGGCTCAAGCATCGTCCGAAGGCCCAGCCGGACGCCGCGGGCACTCCGCCGGCTGTCCAGGTCTGTCGACGTCGACATCGGCTTCTGCATGATCCAGCAGCAGATCCGGCCCTTGAGCCGGTCGGTTGTGGCGGCCGTGCGGCCGGTCATGTCATCCTCCGATCGGTAGCCCTGCTCTTCCCGCCGGAGGTCGACATGGCGCTCCTTCCCGACATCACCGCTTTCTACGAGGCCGGCGACGAGGCCGGCCGTCTCGTTTCCGGGCGCACCATCGGGACGGTGGAGCTGGTTCGGACGCAGGAACTCCTGCGTGCGCACCTGCCGCCCTCGCCCGCGTCCGTGCTGGATGTCGGCGGCGGGCCTGGGGTGCACGCGCGCTGGCTCACCGACAGCGGTTATCAGGTTCTCGTCGTCGACCCGGTGGAGAAGCACGTACGGCAGGCCCGTCGGCAGGGGCTGGCTGCCCTCGTCGGTGACGCGCGGCAGCTCGAGCAGGCAGACCTGTCGTTCGACGCCGTGCTGATGCTCGGTCCCCTCTATCACCTGCCGGACGGAACCGGGCGTGCTCGTGCGTGGCGGGAAGCCCATCGTGTGGTCAAGCCCGGTGGTCTGGTCGCCGCGGCCGCCCTCAA
The DNA here is from genome assembly GCF_020400725.1 of Streptomyces sp. NK15101. GTDB lineage: Bacteria > Actinomycetota > Actinomycetes > Streptomycetales > Streptomycetaceae > Streptomyces. The sequence goes on from NZ_JAINVG010000042.1 coordinate 41,558, forward strand.
CCGGTACGCCAAGCTCCTGGACCTGAACTCGCCTCGTGCCCTGGACATCGCGGCGACGGGGCTTCGCGTCCGCCGGGACGGCCCCACCACGTACTACCACGCCCCCTCGGAGCTCTGCGCCGAGGCCCGGCAAGCCGGCCTCGGCGACCTGACGCTCTACGGGCTGCACGGGCCCGCCTACGAAGCCTTGAGAGCGGAGGAGCGCCGGACCGGGACAAAGAACCTGGGCGTGAAGGCGCTCGAAACCGCCCTTGCCGCCGCGCGGTTCACCGACGGCCACCCGGAGCTCGTGGTGTCCAGCCTGCACCTGCTGGCCGTTGCGCGCCGACCACCCGTCGCCGTGAACCCGATCATCCCTTAGCCTTCCGCGGTCGTGCCGTTCCCGTGCGTCCTCCAGGGACAGGCGGGCACGAAGTCGCTTACCTGACTGAGTACATTCACGTGTGCGCCGACACCGTGGGCCGGTCCGCATGCCGACAGGAGCCGGCACCAGGTGCGGCCCGACGTCGTCGCGAAGATGATCGCGGCCAGGGCCTCACGGTCACCGGCCCGAAGCAGGCTTCTTCGGGTCGGATGAAGGCGCGACGGCTCTTCGAGCCGGGCTCCTCACAGCCGCCCAGGTCCGGGCCGGACACAGTTTTGACCTTGCCCCCGGCTTCGTCCGCTGCTGAGCTTGAATGCGTGATGTCGGCCGGTCGTCCATGATCAGGCCGGTTGCGGTCATCCCACCCGGGGTCGAGCCGGTGCGGTCCGTAGACGGGTGGCCCGGGCGCGGTTGCGGGCCCGGAGAGCCCGGCGCTCCCCGGCCTCGGCGAGCACCGCGGCTCTGGCTTCCTCTCCGGCGTCGAACGCCGCCGGAGAGAAGCGGTCGCTGGCTCTGACGTGCCGTTCCCAGTCGTCCTGCCAGAACTCCACCGTCCAGCCCGGCCACAACTCTGGTACTTGGTAGGCCCGCGGCGAGGAGTAGAGGGACCACCAGCCCAGATGGCGACGTTCCGGGTCGAGGTGGATGCCGGAGTTGACGTGCAGGCGGCAGCCTCCGTGCCCGGGGGCGTCTGCCAGGCGGTCGAGCAGGGCGGCGCCCTCGCGGACAGGGTGGTCGAAGGCGTCAGAGGCGACGTGGCAGCGGCCGGTGCTGACCGTGATCACCACACCGCCCGGGTCCGGCCCGGCCAAGTCCTCTTCGTCGGGGGCGAGGAGCGGGGCCAAAGAGGGCTCCGAATCGCGGCAGCGGACGTACTCCGGGTCCAGCCCGACGTACTCACGCAGTTCGGCCGAGCCGTCGTACAGCCAGCGGACCTCCCAGCCCGGCCACGCGGCTCGGATCAGCCCGAACACGGCCGCGCGGTGGCGGAGTTCAGTGCTGGGCCCCTCCCAGGCGAAGAACAGGAGCACCTTCCGGCCGAGGTCGAGCAGTATCCCGCCCTGGGCCATGGTGTCGTCCAACCACCAGCCGTCCTGGCGGAGCCCGGGAAGCATGGCGAGAACCGGCGTCGGCCCTTCCAGCAGATCGAGGTCGATTCCGACCGCCCAGCCGGTCCGGTACAACTCGTGTGTCCCGTTCTCGCGGACCACGATGACGTTGGCTCTCTCTCCCATTGGGTCAGGATGACCGGGCGGGAGGCCGTCGGCCAGGTCCGGACGGTACTGGATCTGCTTGAGCCTGCGTTCGACGGCGCGAGTGATCTGGCCGAGGCCCGGCTGCGGCGAGGTTGCCGATGTCGCGTTTGACCAGCGACCAGATGCCCTCTTGCGGGCTCAGGTCCGGTGCGTAACCCGGAAGTCGGAAGACGGTGCGCCAGTCCGCGTGGTCGGCGATGAATCGGCGCATCGCCTCGACCAGGTGCATGCGCAGGTCGTCCCAGACCAGCACGATCGGGCCGCCGAGCTGGATGTGCGCTGTGACCATCAGGCCGCACAGGTCGCGCCAGCCGATGTCCTTCGGCTCACCCTTGCGGCCCCGGTACTCGCGGACCGAGTAGAACATCCGGGACCGCTTCCCCGGCCTGTAGCAGGTCAACCCGGCCATGGACACCCGGCCCGAGCCCCGGCCGCGGACCCGGACCACTGGCGTTGAGCCCTTGCGTCCCCGGCTTCTCGCGCGCGGCGGCGTCATCGACTGCCCGGCTTCGTCCTCGAAGACGATCCAGCCGTCACACGCCGCCGCGGTGCCCTTACCCGCGGCCAGGTCTCCTTCTTCCAGACCTCGACCGCCGCGTCGTCACGCTCGATCGCCCGCCGAGCCGGCTGCTGCCAGGACCAGCCGTGCCGCTTCAGCAGCAGCCACGTGCCCTCCACGGTGTAGCTCACGTGGAACAGTGCACCCTGCCAGCCGTGCCCCATGTCGATTCCCCCAGGGGGTCGTGGAGTGGATGGGTGGTGCCGCTGTCAGGAGCGGGGGTCTGTGCGGGAGTGGTTCGGGCAGTGACACGGCTCGGTGAGCAACTGCCGGATCCGCTCGCCCGCCTCGGCAGCGTCGCGGGCCGGCGCCGGGAACAGCAGACGGACGTCGCAGTGGCCGACCGCGTACTCGCAGCGAAGCGTGATCGAGTGTCGGTCCAGGGCGTACGGGACGGCCCGGACGATACCGCCGGGGACCTGGGACCCGGCAAGGTCCAGCAGCTGCTCCGTCAATTCGCCGTGCGAGTCGACGAGATGGGTCAGCACGGCGGCTTCCTCGACGGCGAGGGGATCGGCCTGCGTGAAGGCGAACTCCTCCGGGTCGATGTCCACCGTTCCCCCCGGAGTGCCCAGCCGGACGCGCGCGGAGTCCAGCCGCAGCTCGTCGCCGTCCGTCGGGGTGAGCCGCCCGGAGACCGTGACCCTCGCCCGTACGCGGTTGCGGACCGCGGTCGGGGCGATGTCGGTGAACTCCAGCAGGGCGGCCAGACCGCCGTCCGACGCCTCGGCGATCTGCTGGGCCAGCAGGCTGCCGGCTTGAGGGTGGAGCGTGATGGTGCCGTCGGTGCCGACGGAGTGCATGCCGATCAGGTCGTAGTCCCGTCCGGCGGTCGTGAGGGACAGTGAGATCGCGCGCGAGAGAACGGTGCGCACATGCTCCGCTGCGGTCGGCCGGGGAGCGGCGACGGTGACGTGGGTACTCAACGGGCCTCCATGCGGGACAGACTGAATCGGCGGCCTCCATCCGTCGGCGCGCCCACGCCCCTCCGAATGAGGTAAGGCTAACCTTACTTCTCGCTTGCGTCTTGCCCAGACGGTGAGAGCGGAACATGACGCACGCCACATGAACGGCTGGAGGGCACGGCCTGCCTCCGCGCTGTCCCCGCAAGGGGCGCCGCTTCCTCGCGATGACCCGCCGGGATGATCGGGGCCATGCTGTTGGAGTTCCTGTCCGTCGCCGCTCTGGTCGTGGGGCTGGTGTGCGCCGTGGTTCGTCCCTTCCGCCGGCCGGAGGCCGCCTTCGCGGGGCCCGCCGCTGTCGTGTCGCCGTCGGGGCAATCCCGATGGCCGTCGTACGGGACGAGGCCGCTCGGCTCGGGCCGGTGATCGGTTTCCTGGCCGCGGTCGTGGTGCTCGCCAATCTGTACGACGACGAGGGGCTCTTCCACGCCTACGGGACCCGGCCGGCGCAGTGGCTACGGCGCCCGCTCAGAGCGGTCTTCGTGCTCGCCTCCACGGTCACGGCGGCACTGAGAGCCTGGACGTCACCGTGGTCCTGCTGACCCCGGTGGTCTTCACCACCGTCGTCCGGATGGGCATCCGGCGAAGCCCCACGTCTACGCGAGCGCCCACCTGTCGAACACCGCCTCGCTGCTCCTGTTGGTGTCGAACCGCTCCTGTTGGTGTCGAACTTGACGAACCTGCTCGCGTTCGCCGCCGCCTGGCTTCGTCCACGAGGACGGGTTCTGGCACAGCTTCCGTTCAGCAGCCACGGTGAGTAACGACTGCGCGTGTTCGGGTCCCAGCCCGGCCAGGGGCCTGTCCAGCCGCTGTGCGGCTCACTTCGGCAGTGGCCGACTGGAGCCCGGTGGCGGCGTCGGTGAGGCGCCGTGAAGGAATTTACGGGCTGCGCCGCCGGGCCGTCGCGTGGGGGCGGCCACCGATGAAACCAGGTGTCCGCCCGATGCGTCGTACCGGCAGCGCCCGCCATCCGCGACGGCCGGTTCTTACGGCCTTTCAGGCATGCGGCGTTCGTCGCAGATGCGGTCCGTGGCCGACCGCGGCCCCGTCGGCCGGGGGTGCCCGGCCGACGGGAGCGGGATCAGACGGTTGCGGCGAGCCAGCCGATGGTCTCGGTGGTGTGCTTCCCGTCGCTCTTGGTGGCGCCGGCGTACACCTCGTTCAGACGGATCAAGAAGCCGGTGGTGGTGACGTCGTGGATGCGGATGCCGGGCGTCTCCGGACCGTTGAAGGTCTGGGTCAGGGGCAGAACGACGACGCTGGAGCCGGGCGGGAACGGGGTGGGGAACGTGACGCGGGTGAAGGTCGACGTGTTGCCGCCGGCCGTCTCGATCGCGTTGTCGGACTTCAGGTCGATCTTGCCGGTCTGAATGAAGCTCATCGCTGACTTCCTGATCTAGGGGATCGCTCGGCCGACGTCGTCGGCCGAGGCAAGGCTTGTCCGGCTACCGGCCGTGTATGCCGAAGTCCTGCGGATGAGTGATCGCGTTCCAGCCATAGCCCGAGTGCGCCGCCCGGCGGGCCGGGCGACACCGTGGCCGACTCGGATGTGGACGTGCGCATCCGTCACTCACCGCGTCCGCTGTACGGAAGTCGTGCCAGAACCCGTTCTCGTGGAGAAAGCCGGCACGCTGCTTGTCATCGGCAGGGATGACCGAACTGTGCCTCCGTGGCGGCAAGGCACCGCAGTTGTCGCCGAACCGGCAGGCTGTTCGGCACCAGCGGTCCGGACAGCAGGGTTGTTGTCCCAGACGCAGCCGTCTCTGATCGGCTGCTACGGGGAGGTGAGGGGGACGGTGATCGCGAGATGTCCGTCGTAGTCGGGTTGCGGCATATCGAGAGCGTTCATACGGGTGGCCAGGTGGCCGATCACGCGGCTGGTGAGTGACTCGTCCGGTGCGGCTGTGCCCTCTGGAGGCAGGTGCGTTTCGTCCTCACTCGGTGGGTTGCTGCCGAAGTAGCGGGCTGTGTCCATGTTGACGACCCAGCAGGCCAGCGCGACCTTGATCCGTCCGGGTGCCGTCAGACGTGCCCGGACGTGGGCACACATGTTGAAGCCGTCTCCGCGGAAGGTGACCGTCGTGGAGGGCTCCTGGCCGTCAGCGCACTGGTGCATCAGCTCGCGTACGGCCGGTTCCACGACGGCTCGAGCCATGGGTTCTGTGTAGACCATCTGATCTCCTCGTCAAACGCTGAAGGTCCCAGGCGGGACTTTCCACGGCTACACCTGCCTCGCACGACGGGAGGACGCTACCGCTCTTTGCGACAACGAGCCCGCCTTTGTGACCCCTACCGCGCTTCGACTCGACGGGTAATCGATGCTCGCCACAAAAGGATCCGAATTCAGCAGGAGATGTCCAGGCAACCGCGACCATTACTTCCACCCGGGCAAACTCCACGCCGACAAGGCCTACGCCGTCCCTGACCTGCGTCGACGGCTCCGCCGCACGCGTATCACGCCCCGCATCGCCCGCAGAGGCACCGAGTCGAAGGAGTGCCTGGGCCGGCACCGGCGGGTGATCGAGGGGACCATCTCCTGGCTGACCGGATAACGCCGGCTCGCCCACCGCTACGAGCACAACCCTCGCAGCTACCTGGCGTTTCTCGGCCTCGCCGCAGCCATCTGCCGCTACAAGCGGCTCCTGCGCCTGACCACATGGGACACGGTCTTGAACACGACCTGGCCGAGGTCGGCGACGGCAGCGCCCGCTTCGTCGACGGCTGCGGCCTCAAGCCCCACGCCGAAGGGCAGAGCTTTGGGGTCGACTGCGGAGGTCCTTATCAGGGAGCAAGGGACGGACCGTGGATGCGGGTCAGGGGGTGTCGGTTCGCATCGTGGTGACTGCCACGGTGGCGTAACGCATCCTGAAGCTTCCTCCTGCGGCGTCGATGGCGGCGCCGACGCCGGCCAGCACCTTCTCCAGCTTGGCCGGCGGAAGCCGGGTGAAGGCGCCCTGGGTGGGTAGCTGATCCAGCCACTCGTCCCGCGTATAGGCCCGTTCCCAGTCGAACCGCCACTGCTCGGGGGCGACGAACCCGCCCACCTGCCGTATGCCGTCGGCCGCCTTGGCGCACAGTGCCGTGTAGCCGTCCACGGCCGGCACCGTCCATTGACGTTCGGCGAGCGAGTCGGGCATCACCCGGCGGTAGACCTCGGCGAAGGCTTCCGCCACTTGGGGCAAGGGTTGGCCCGCGTTCCAAAAGAGGGCCAGCAGACCGCGGGGACGCAGGACCTGTGCCGCTTTGGCGGCTCCGGCGACCGGGTCCACCCAGTGCCAGGTCTGTCCGGAAACGACGGCGTCGAACTTTCGGCCTGCCGGATCCCAGGCCTCGAACGCCGCCACCTCGACGTCGAGTCCGCGCCGGCGTGCCAGGTCGGCCATCCGGGCGTCGACGTCGACGCCCAGCGCCCGGAATCCGGCCGCTTCCAACTGCCGGGCCACGATGCCGGTGCCACAGCCGACGTCGAGGACATCGGGGCCGGGGCTGGCGGCGACGATCCGGTCCACCAGTGCTTGGGGATAGCTGGGCCGAGCCCGGTCGTAGCGCTCGGCGTCCGAGCCGAACGACTCTGCCACCTGTCGGTTTTCATGGGATGCGCGTTCGGGGCGAGGAGCTCGCCCCGGCGGTAGAGTGGGCATGTGCCCACTATTAGTGGGCACATGCCCACTCGTCAACCCGAATGGGCTGACCTAGAACAAGGAGATGCACGGTGCCCACGGGAGTAGCCATCCGCGACGTGCGCGGCCAACTGTTCGACGCCGCCGAGCGTGTTCTGCTCCGGGACGGGCCGAGCGCGCTCACCAGCCGGGCGGTCACCACGGAGGCGGGCTGCGCCAAGGGGGTCCTGCACCGACACTTCGCCGATTTCGACGCCTTCCTCGCCGAGCTCGTCCTGGACCGCATCGCCCGGATCGACGACCAGGCCGCCGTCCTGCGCAAGTCCGCCGGAACCGGCACCATCACCCACAACCTGACCCAGGCATTGCTGGAGCTGTTCGAATCGGTTGCGGTGGCCGCCGTCAGCCTCGTCACCTCCCGGGACGCCTTGCGCGCCCGACTGCGCGAGGTCAGGCCCGCAGGCGTCCCGATCCTGACCGATGCCGCGACCGCGATCGCCTCCTACCTCGCTGCCGAGCGTGAGCTCGGCCGCATCGCTGCGGACGCTGACGTCGACACGCTCGCTCCCACTCTCATCGGAGCCGCGCACATGCTGTTCGCCGACCGACAAGGCACCCCACCAGGAGACGGAGACGTCCGCAAAGTCGTCACCGCAGTCATCGCCGGCGTTGAGCGAGAACCGCTGTGGTAAGAGGTCCCAACAGAAACTGTTGATCACGCGACTGTCGGCTTGGGTGGGCGTCGGCCGGTTCGCGGCGGAGAGGGACGCTCGGCCGTGGATCGTGCCGGACGAATTGTGGCTGCTCGTCGAGCCGTTGTTGCCGGTCCCGGCGCCGAAGCCGGTGACGGGGCGGCCGCGGGTTCCTGACCGACAGGCTCTGTGCGGGATCCTGTTCGTGCTCCACACCGGCATCCCGTGGGAGTACCTGCCCCAGGAGCTCGGTGCACCTGGTCCTGCTCAAGAAGCTGCGCTCGGCCTAGCAGCTCGACTGGTCGCGGGCGGTGATCGACTCCAGCCACGTCCGGGCCGCCCGCAGAGGCCCCGAAGCGGGCCCAGCCCGGTCGACCGCGCACGGCCGGGCAGCAAACACCACGTCCTGGTCGACGGACAGGGCATTCCGCTCGCGGTGTCGCTGACCGGCGGAAACCACAACGACATCACCCAACTGATGCCCCTGCTCGCCGAGGTCCCCGCCGTCGCCGGCCTGGTCGGCCGACCGGAGCCACGACCACGACAAGTACCGCCGCCTGGTCCGGGCCCAGGGCATCAAACCGGTGATCGTCCGCTGAGGCATCCCGCACGGCTCCGGCCTGGGTGTTCACCGCCGGGTCGTCGAGCGGACCATCGCCTGGCTGCACGGCTTCCGGCGCCTGCGCGTCCGATGGGAACGACGCGACGACATCCACGAAGCCTTCCTCGGCCTCGCCAGCTGCCTCATCACCCACCGACACGCCCAACGCCCTTGTCAGGACCTCTGAGCGGCCGGAGGCCGCGTAGTCGAGCCGACTCGTCAGCCGGCAAGACCCCCGTCGCTTTTCAGCAGCTGGCCGTTGATCAGTTGTGTCCGTCCGATCGGTGATCGCTGATGCGGTGTGGGACCGGATCGAGCCGCCGATGCCGGCCGATCCGGTCCGCGGTCGGCGGTGGGCCGATCACTGCCGAACATTGGAGGCCATCGCCTGGAAGTACCGCACTGGCCCATCGCGGCATTCCCGGCCGGCCTGCGTGAGTTCCTGTCATCGCTGCAACGCTTCCTCGCGCTCAAGGCGGCGCCCGCGGTCGAACCGGTCGCCGGTCTCGTGCATGAAGGCGACCAGGGCGATGACATCGGGCTGGAGCGGTGCGGGCAACAGCAGCCGTGCCGTCAGGTACTCGGCCGGGGCGAACCGCAGCGCCGGACGGCGCTGCGCCGTGTACCCCCGGCAGGCTTCCGGATGCCCGCGCGGTCGAGGACGCGTTGCCACATGCTCGGCCTCCTCAGCTGCTGAGCAGCACGCGGGCGGCCCGGGCAAGGAATCGGGGGTTGGTCAGGGCCTTCGGCGGCAGTTGCATGTTCACGACTCCCATGTACTGGGCGTTCACGGCGGAATCGCGGACGGACGCCTCGGCGAGCCGGTCGGCGACCCATTTCTGTACGCGGTAGCCGCGGGGGTACGGGCCGGTGACGTGGGGCTGCGCGAGGTCGGCGGCCGTGGAGAGCTGCCAGGCGCCTTCCACGACGGCTTCGGCGAGGCGGAAATAGGCCCAGGCCGGATCCCGCGGAGAGGGGGCGGAGCGCAGGTAGGCGCCGAGGGCGTTGGCCGCCAGCGCCGACAGCGTCAGGCCCTGGCCGTAGACCGGATTGACGCTGGCCAGCGCGTCTCCCACGACGACGAGGCCGCCCGGGAAGCGGTTCAGGCGGGAGTGCACCCGTCGGCGGCTTTCGACGAAGCGGTACGTCTTGACCTCGCCGATCATCTCGGAGACGTCCGCCACCGTCCGGATGGGGTCGACGCAGCGGCGCATCCGCCGGAGGAACTCCTCGCGGTCGGGCCCGGGACGGTGGTCGGCGTAGCCGGCCAGGACGACCGACCAGCGGTCGCCCTCCACCGCGGCCAGGGCACCGGGCTCCGTGAGCGTGGGCTGGTAGTCGCTGGCGGGCCCCGGGCTGGAGTGGGCGATGACCGTGCTGCCCAGCTCGTCGCCGCGGCGGAAGGCTGCGGTGGCGTATCCGAGGTCGATCCTCATGCGGTCGACAGGCGCCGTGTCCCAGCCGTGCTCGGCGAGCCAGTCCTCCAGCGGGCTGTTCCGTCCCATCGCGTCGACCACGAACTCGGCGTCGAACGTCTCACCGCCCTCGGCCTCGGGGGCCGCCGTGGTCACGCCGGCCACACCGTCACCCCGGAGCACGAGGCCGGTGGCCTGCGCCTGACAGAACCGCACGTTCTCGACGGCGGCGACCCGGCGCCGCAGGTGGCTCTCCAAAAACGGCCGGGTGGCCCCGAACATGCGCGCCTCTGCCACCGGGGCCTTCAGCCGCCCGTCCAGATAGAACCGCACGTCGTCTCCCTCGCCGAGGAGGGCGCCGCCCTTCACCAGCTCGTCGGTGATCCCGGGGAACCACCGCTCCAGCTGCGTGTGCCCCATGGCCAGCAGGGCATGGAGCTGGTGCCGCTGCGGGGTCCGACGACCGAGCCCGTCGTCCCCTATGAGGTCGGGCTCCATCACCACGACGTCCTCGGCGTAGTCGCTCAGCACCCGGGCGGCGAAGAGTCCGGCGTAGCTCCCGCCCATGACGATGGCCCGCTTCACGTGAACCCCCCACCTCAGCTCAACCGCCGAGTCCTCGAACGCTCGTTCGCTCGTTGCCGACGCGGTGCTTGGCACCGGCCGATCAGGACACTACCGCGCGCGCACCACGGATCTGCCGCGGGTCGAAGCCCTGGACCCGCAGCTCTGGCAGGTCCGCCCGATCACCCACCTGCGGCGCCCGAGCCGTTGACTGGACTCGATGCCCTTGCGTGCGACAGGGACGCCCACACGTCTACCGCGGAGCCATTTCCGCAGCTCGGGTATGCCGTAGTCCTTGCGAGCCGGTAGGCGTGCGAGCCGGTAGGCGTGCGAGCCGGTAGGCGTGCGATCCGATTGTGTCGTGTCCCAGTCAGCGCCGTACGACATCCGCCGGTCATCCACCGGTTGGGAGCTCAGGCAACGAGACCGGCCATTGGCCGAACCGCGCCCTCCTCGGGCACCTCACTCTTCCTGAGACTGCTGCTTCGGACGAGGGAGGGGCGCCATGGCAGCGGCACGGAAGCGTCGAGGAACAGCGGCTCGGAAGCGTCGAGAGAGACGACTCCGGGTCGGCGTCATCGCCGGGGTCGTGAGCGTCGTCGTGCTGGTGGTGGCCTTCTGGAGTGTGATCTGGCCCTGTCTCGTGAGTGCGCTCGTTCTCGGAGGCGTCGCCGGCGGTGGGTGGTGGTTGTGGCGCACCGATCGGTCCGTCCGGGGCGGTGATCGGCAGTGGCGGCATGACGAGGCCGTGAAGGCCGGCCACCGGACGCCGGCCGAGGTCGACGCGATGACGGGGACGGAGTTCGAGGACTTCGTCGTGGACCTGTGCCGGCGAGACGGATGCACCGGGGTTCGGCGGGTCGGCGGCTCTCACGACAACGGGGCCGACGTCCTGGGGGTCCTTCCCGATGGGCGGAGCATGGTGATCCAGTGCAAGCGGTACACGCCCAAGAGCAAGATCCCCAGCAGGGAGATCCGGGACCTGCTCGGCGCGAGGGTGCACTTCAAGGTCGACGTGGCGATCTTCGTGGCCACGACGTACTTCAGCGGGCCGGCTGAGAAGTTCGCCATGGAGAACGACATCCTCGCTGTCCACCGCGATCATCTCGGGCTGTGGAACAACGGGGCATCGCTGCTGTCACTCGGTGCGGTGAACGGCCTGGGACAAGGAGACCGACGGCATCGGGTGCGCTGGAAGGAAACATACGAGTAGGAGGTCCTCCCGGCGGGCGTAGCAGCTGGGAATCAGCAACTTGGACCATGTCCTATGTGGTGAGGCGATCCTTGGGGTCGTCATGGAGCGGGCACGTGGAGTGCGATTGTTCCGGACGGGCCGCGGAAGATCGCGAAGCCGTTGATCCCGCTCTCTCGGGTGCGGCCGCAGCGCGGCGGGACACAGGACACGTCTGATGAGACGCCGTGCGCCGCGATCATCTGCCTCCTGGTCGGCGAGGGCACCTGGGACGAGGCGGACCGGACCGTCCTGGAGGACAAGGTCCGCACGATCACCCGCGCAGGGTGGTGGATCGACCAGCGCGACCCGAAGGCACCGACCTCCCCGAACTGCTCGACGCCGCCACGAACGACGACACCGGCACCGAGAACCCGCACCGCTGACAGCCGCGCCCGCGACCTCCGCCCCGATGGGAAAACGCGCCTGCGGTGGATCTGGTGGACGCTCCTGGACCGGCCTTGCAACCGTGGCACACGGCGCCCGGCGATGGTCCGAGGACCAGGACCGGAGCCTCTTCCCCTTCTCCCGCTCGGCAGGTCCCGAGCGGCGAGCCCATCGGGCCGGATTCCCGAGGCGATCGGCGGGCACGGTGGTCCGCCCGGTCCTGCCGGGCGGACCACCGTGCCCCACGGCCGCGCGGGCGCTGCCGCCCGCGCCGCCTGTCGACTCAGATCCGGCCGCGTGCGAGACGGGTCAGGGGACCCGTCAGCGGACCGGTCAGGGGCTTGGCCGTGGACCGGCCGATGGCGAACGCGGCGCCGGCGACACCGGCGACGCCGGCCGCCGCACCGGCGGCCACGGCCTTGCGGTGCTTGACGGTCGTCCAGGCCGTGGCGGCCACGGTGGCCGCCTTGCCGACGTTGGCCGTCACCAGCTCCCGGCCGCTCTGGAGTCCGCCGGCCACCGCCCGGCCGGCGCGCTCCGTGGCCTCGCCGGCCGACTTCCCGGCGCTCCGCGCCCCTGCCGATCCGCTCGCCTTCTCCGCGGCGGAGGCGCGCTTCGCGGTCCGCCGCCGGGCCGCGGTGACGGTCTTGCCTCCGGCCGTCTTCTTGGCGTTCGCGGTATCGGAATTCTTGGTGTTGTCGCTCTCGTCAGTCATGACATTCCTCCTTGCCGTTCCGTGTGAAATGACACAGGTCCCTGGCCGACTCAGTCGCCGTTCCGGGGGAGCAGGGATCCCAGGGGCCCCAGATCCAGATTGAGGTCGTCCATCGACAGGCCGTACCTGTCGCAGAGTTCCTCCATGCGCTCCTGCAGGATCATCAAGGTCAGCCCGATGCGCTCCTCCTGGTCCTCCGTCAGGTCTCCTCGGTCGACCCGGTGCACGGCGGTGCGCTCCATCAGCTGCCGGAGCAGCTCGACGATGGTCAGGACGAGTTTGACGAGGTCCCGTTCCACCGTGTCCGGGTCCGTCCCCAGACGCCGGGCCACCGCGGAGACCTCGCTGTCCCGGCTCACCACGGCGCCGGCTCCTCTCCCGTGACGGACCGGATCACCGCGCGCAGGTTGATGTGGACCAGGTCGATGTCCGCGACGGACAGGACGAGGTCGCCGGTGAGCACCGCTCCCCCGTTCAGAAGCCGGTCCAGGAGGTCGATCAGGGCGACGGGCGGTCCGGTGAGGGAATCGGCGGCGGTGACGTCGCCGCCTGCGATCCGCGTGCCGTTCATCGCTCCCCACCCTCCTCCGTCCCGTACCGGTCCCCCTCGGTCACCGTGGCGAACGAGTACGGGGCCCACGGGCCCGTCACCTCGACGCGCACGCCCGGGGTGGCGTCGGCGGACCCACCGAGCGCGGTCATGAACCGGCCGGCTTCGCCCACGGGCACGAGATACGCCTCGTTCGCGATGTTCTCCCCCCGGGCGGGGGCCAGTCCGCCCTGCTGCGGCCGGTGGACGACCCGCGCGCGGGAGAGCCCCTCCGCCACCCGGGCCGCCTCCTCGGCGACACCCGCGGCGGCACGGTAGAGATCCTGGGTGCTGCGGCGCTGAGCCCGGCGCCGCTGGAGGTAGGCGCGCCCGGGGCTCTCCGCAACCACCTCCGCCTCCGGCGGTGCCGCCACGCCCGCGTCCGCGTACACCTTCACGCCGAGTTCCACATGGCCGTCCAGGCGGGCCAGCAGGTCCAGGAAGCGGACGCGTCCTGCGGTGAGCATCCCGGCCACCCGGGCATCGTCCAGGTACACGGTCGCCAGCCGCAGGGGCAGGACGGTCGCCCCCGCGAACACGGCGTCGACCACCGCGTGGTGAGCCCGTGCGACCGCCTCCAGTCTGGCCATGTCCTCCAGCTGCGTGCGCAGCCCCTGTTCCCCGAACGCATCGGACGGAACGGAGGACACCACCGCCGCGAGGCCGGCGGATTCGACCAGCCGCAGAGCCCCTCCGTCGACACCGGCGAGGCGGGCGACGGCATCCCGCAGGGCGGGCTCGTCGACACGGCCGAGGGCGTAGACGTACGACATCTCCTCAGCGGCGTCGAGGGGCTCGTCCGTCCGGCGGGGCCGCGAGTCGGGGTTCACCGTGTCTCCTCCTCTTCCTCCTGCCGGGGAGCATGCGCCGCGTCGGACGAGTGGCCGGATATTCCGGCCGCCGCCTTCAGCTGGGCCAGCTCGGCCCGCAGCCGCTCGTTCTCCTCGGCCGGTGACTCGCCCCCGGCGGCCGGAGCGCCCGCCACGGACCCGGCGGGTCTGGCCCGGGAGGAGAGCGAGGGATCGTGCTCCCACCAGTCGATGCCCATCTCCTTCGCCTTGTCGACGGACGCGACCAGGAGGCGCAGCTTGATCGTCAGCAGTTCGATGTCGAGCAGGTTGATCTGGATGTCGCCCGCGATGACGATGCCCTTGTCGAGCACCCTCTCGAGGATGTCCGCGAGGTTCGCGGACGGGCCCTGCGCCCCGTAAGCCGGTGCGGCTCGCGGAGAGCCCGGCATGCGGCCGGCCAGTGAATCGGACACGATGTCTCCCCTGTCCTGTGCTGCGGTGTCGGTCAGCGAGCGGAGGCCGCGGTGCGACGCCGGGAGCGACGGGCGGGCCCGGGCTCCTCGTCAGGCTCGTCGGGGAGCTCGTCGTCCTCCTCGGCCTCGCTCTCGTCGATGTACTCGTCGTCGGGCTCTTCGTCGTCGGGCTCGTCGCCTTCGGGCTCTTCGTCGTCGGGCTCGTCGCCTTCGGGCTCTTCGTCGTCGGGCTCTTCGTCGTCGGGCTCTTCGCCTTCGGGCTCTTCGTACTCGGCCGCCGCGTCGTCACCCGTCTCGTACTCGTCCGCCGCGTCCTCGTCGGCGTCACCGGACTCGCCCGATTCATCGGGGTCGTCCGGGTCGTCGGCGTCCTCGAAGTCGTCCTCGAAGTCGTCCTCGAGGCCGTCCTCGGCGCCGGTCTCCTCCTGCTCTTCGGCGGCTTCCCGCTCCTCCTCGATCGCCTCGTCGTGCCCGACCACGACCTCGCCGTCGCGGATCTCCCCGCGCCAGCCGTCCGTGGCCTCGCCGCGCATCATGATGAACTTGCGGTAGAGCTTGAGGTCGAGTCGCGCCCGACGCCCCTGGGCGCGCCAGATGTTGCCGGTCTTCTCGAAGAGCCCTTTCGGGAAGTATTCGAGCACCAACAGCACTCGTGTGAGGTCGTCGGTGAGGGGGTGGAAGGTCACCACCCCCTTGACGGTGCCCTTGGCGCCCTCCGTGGTCCACATGATGCGCTCGTCCGGCACCTGCTCCGTGACGTTCGCCTGCCAGCTCCGCGTGGACTTGGCGACCTTCACCTTCCAGTTGCTCGTCGTGTCGTCGGCCTTCTCGACGCTCACGACGCCCTTGGCGAAGGTGCTGAACTCCTGGAACTGCGTCCACTGGTCGTACGCCTCGCGCACGGGCACGCCGACGTCGATGTCCTCGACGATCGTCACGCTCCGGGCCTTGCCGCCACCCGACTTGCGGCCCTTGCCGAACAGGCCCTTGACCTTGTCCTTCACGGTGTCCTTGAGGTGGGAGACGCCGGCGGTCACGGCCGCCTGCGCGGGCGACCTGCCCTCGCGGAGGGCCTGGCCGCCCTTGGCCAGGCTCTCGACCGCACCGCCCGTGCCCGCTCCGGGCTCCGCCAGCTTGGCGACGCCCTCGCCCAGGCGCTCTCCGAACCGTGTCACGGTGCGCTCGGCCCGGGCGCGCAGATAAGCGTGGAGCTCTTCCTTGAGCCGGTCGGTGGCGGGGTGGTCGGCCAACTCGCCCTTCAGCCTGCCCAGTGCCGAGTCACCCACGGTCACCACCGCCTCGGGTCCTGCGGCCGGCCGGGGTCGCGGTCTTCTTGGCGGCGGTCCGTTTGCGGGCCGTGGCGGCCGGCTTGCCCGTGCCGTCGGCGGGCTTCGCCCGCCCCGTGGCCTTCTTGGCGGGTGCCTGGCTCCGGGCGGCCCGCCTCGGCTTCCCCTTTTCGCCGTCGTCACGCTCGTCCGACGCATCAGGCTCGTCCCGCTCCTCCGGGTCGTCCTCAGGGGCCTCCTCGTCCCGCTCGTCCCCGAGGGCCTCGCCGGACCCGCCGAGAGCCCGTGTGCGCCGGTTCAGGGAGTCGGCGAGACCTTCCGCCCGCTTGGTGAGCGCCTCCGTCGCCGCGGACTTCGTGGCCTCCACCAGCTCCTTGCGCACCTGGTCGTTCAGGCCGCCGACGAGCGGCGACGCGGCCAGGGCCCGGCCGATCCGACGGGGGTCGAGGTCGAGTCGTCTGCCGGCGAGGAACAGACCGAATCCCAGGGCCAGTCTGGCCTTTCTGGTCCTTCCCAGCAGGTATCCCCCTACCAGGGCCGCGCCTATCCTGACGTTCTTCGTCATCTCCTGTGCACCTCGTCCTCCCCCGGTCGGTGGTCCGTCGTCGGCATGGACTCAGCGTCCGTTCCGCGAGCCCTGCCAGTAGTCCTCGGCCTCTTCGAGCCGGTCGAGGAGCTCGTCCTCGCGGCGGTCGAACTCGTCGGCGTCGATGCGGCCGCTCGTCAGCTCCTGTTCGAGCGCCGCCAGCTCCCCGCGCACCCGCTCGGGGTCGTAGTGCTCCCGCTCCGCGGCGAGGATCACCTGGTCGAGTACCCAGGCGGTGCCGCGGACGGGAGCCAGCGGGAGGGTCAGAACGCCGGTGATGAGGCCCATGTCCGCTCCCTCAGACGAAGCTGTACGGCGGCAGAGGGCCCGTGAGGGTGAAGTCGTACGCGTCCCCGCGCCGGTCGGCCTCGGCCCGCACGGCCCGGACGAACTCGTCCGTGTGCTCGGCCGGGACCAGGAACGAGGCGTTGAGGAAGTGGTTGCCGCCGACGTCGGCGACGGAGGAACGGGTGGCCGCCTCGCCCAGCCGGGTCACGATCTCCTCGGCCTCCCGTTCGCCCCGGGCCGCGACCTCGCGCGAGACGAGCTCCCCCAGCGCGACCCGGTCCTCGTGGGTGCCGGAGCCGCCGCGGGTGCGCTCGTTGAGCTCCCGGGCCTGCGCGGAGTCGGCGAGGACCGCGCGGAGCATGTCGTCCTCGTCCCTGCCGGCCTTGAGGTGGTACTCGACGTGGCCGTCGAGCTCGGCGAGCCGCTGCCGGTACGCCGGTCCCTCGTGGTCCAGGACTTCGGCGACGCGCTCGTCGTCGGGGCCGAGCAGGCCGAAGCGCATCGGCAGGGTCGCTCCGTCGGACATGAGCGACTCCAGGACGTTCTGATGGGCCATGACGTCGCGACGCTTGGCGCGCAGGCCGGGAGGCGCGTCGCTCACGACGGCCGTCAGGGTGTCGGTGCGGACGGTGCGCAGCGGTGACGGCGGATCGCCGACTCCTCGCAGACCGTCCAGGCGCAGGGGGTGCGTGGCGTCGGTGATGGCGTAGACGTACGTGGGCAACGGGTCACTCCTCTCGCTTCCGGGCCGTCTGGCGGCCGGTCGTCGACTTGCGGGCCGGGCGCTTGCCGGACTCCTCCTCGGACTCGTCGCGCTTGCCCTGCAGCGTGTCCGTGAAGGCCTCCACGGCGCCGCTCAGCGCTCCTTTGGACTTGCCCTTGGCGCCGCTCTCGGTCATCTCGCCGACGATGTCGGTGAGCTGGGTGGGCGCCTTGCGTCCGGATTCCAGGTCGAGGCGGTTGCACGCCTCCGCGAACCGCAGGTACGTGTCGACGCTGGCGACGACCACCCGGACGTCGACCTTGAGGATTTCGATGCCGACCAGGGAGACGCGGACGAACGCGTCGATCACGAGGCCCCGGTCAAGGATGAGTTCGAGAACGTCGTAGAGATTTCCCGAACCACTTCCACTGGTGGTGGGATTGCTCTGCTGAACGAGTGTCACGATGAATCTCCTTCCGGTGATCGCACGGGGCCGGCGACGGCCGGGAACCCGCGGGTCACCCTCTGGTTTCAGCGGCGGTCGATCTGCCCCCTCGCGTAACGGCGAACGCGTTCGTAGGCGACGAGTCGCCCTTCGGCGTCGAGTTCGACGTGATAGGTCGCCATGACGCTCATGGTGTCGGGGACCTTCGCGAGTTCGACCACTTCCACGTCCGCGGACCAGCCCTCTCCGGTGCCCTTCACCGCCGATACGGATCCCGGCTCGCACTGGAGCAGGTCCGCGAGCTGGCCGGAGGCGCGGCGCATGACGGTGGCGATGTCGCAGCGCCCGCCGGCGGCGGCGTCGGCCGTTCCGCTTTTCCTGTCGTCGGTCATGTTCCTGATCTCGCCTTCGTACCTCTGGAAACCGGTCGGGGAAACACCCCGACCGCCGAGTGCGCCTGCGGTTCGCGTGCCCCTGCGATCCGAACGTATGCGTGATCGCGGCCGATTCGCCGAACGGGAGGTGACACCTCACTGCTTTTGCTCCCGCGGTCTCACGACTTCCACTCCCGTGGTTTCCGCGCTCGAATGCCCCGCCTTTGCGCGGGTAGGCGGGCGCGGAACCCATCGGGCCTCGGCGAAAGGGAAGTTGTGACGATTTCGGGATTCCTCAGCGCCCTGGTCATCGGCGTCGCGGTCGGCCTGCTGGGCCGTCTCGTCCTGCCCGGCAGACAACACATAGGCGTCCTTTGGACGCTTGTCGTGGGAATCGCCGCGGCGCTGGTCGGATCGTTGGTCACGGCGCTCCTGGGCCTGTCGGACACCCGTGGCGTCGACTGGACGGAGTGCCTGGTCCAGGTCGCGCTCTCCGCACTCGGGGTGGCGGCCCTGGACCGCGTCCTGGGCGACGTCCGCCCTCCCGGGCGCTGAGGCCCGCAGCTCGTTCAGTCAGCCTCGGGCGGGGCGTCGGCCCGTACGTGGGGCATGGGGCGGCTGGGGACCGGGTACGGCTCGTCGGGCGGGCACGCGGACGGGGTGACGCGTACGGTCGACGGTCCCGCCCACCCGTAGCCTTCCACTTCCCGTACAGGACCGGATCGTCCGTCAGGGACTCGCCCACGTCACCCAGCACACCACGCACACCAAACAGACCGAGCAGACCGCCCACGGCTTTTTCGGCCGCATCAGCAACCGATGACCGCCCGGCTCGGGTCGCTCCGGCCGGCTCTCGTTCCCCGCCCCGTGGCGGCCGGCAGGACGAGAGCGGGACAGGCCGCCCGGCACCGGCCCCAGCCCCGGCACCACCGCCCCGTCACGGAGGAACACACTCAGCCATGCAGACCGGGCCGAACCACGCCCTCGAACTCCCGGCCTCGAAGCCGTACCCGGAGAACAACGCGCGGGCCCGCCTGGCCGCCGCCGGTGCCCGGTGGAGCCGCGCCCGAGACCGGGGTGGTGTCCTGCATGGCGCGTGGGAGGACATCCGCCGCGACCGTCCACACCCCGTGGCGGACCACTGGTCCGTTCGGCCTGATCGGAAGATTCCCGCGCATCAGTGACGCCCGCGCCCCGTGGACCTTGTGGGGCCTTCCGGCATCTGGGTCGTGGTCCGCCTCCCCGGTCGGCGGCCGCCTCCTGGCCGCCACACTCGCCACCGTCATCGGGATACTCGCAGCATCCTCGCCCTGCGCGGCCCGACCTTCCGCCCCGTCATTCACCACCACGTTCCGGCTGTGCCGGTGTTCAGCTCGGAGCTCCACCTCCACGCCATCCTGCCCGCGCCCACGCCGCCCGGCGACGACACCCCGGACCCGACCGTGCACCGCTTCCCCAACCGCTGTCCCATCCCGGTCGCCCCGTCCGGTCCTCGGCCCCCTCCAGGCGTGCGCGAGGGCCGGGCGGACCGACCGGCCACCCGCTTTCGCCCACGCCCCGTCGACCGTCCCTTTGCCGGCGGGGCGTGACGCTGCCCGTCCTTACCCCTGTCCGAGGACACGCCGCGCTCATCCCCCGTCCGTGCCGCCGGATCGGCCGGCCCCGCCCGCAGCGTCCCGGCTCTCACCGTCCCCGTCGTCCCGCCTGCTTTCCGGTAACCGGGTCCGGGGATGGGCGCCCGCGCCGGGGGCTTGGTCGCCATGGACCTGCATGACCCCGGCGACAACCCGTTTCCGGCCTTCCGGTGGCGGCAGGCCGGCTCCGGGTGATGAGGATCTGTGAAATCGGCCAGTGCTGCTCTTCGCTCCCCGCTTGATTACCGTAGGCACCGATGGCCGGATCCGCCCGTGCTGTGTCGGCTTCTTCTGGAGTCGTTTGGCGGCCGGCCGCGTGAACGAGGTCAGCGACTTTGATGTCACTCAAGCGCTGCAGGGCGCATGGCGAGGCGCGGAGGCGGGAGTCCTGCGTCACGGCCGGCCCTTGCGGACCGTGTCCGCACCTGCGCGACGCAGCACCGTCACCAGCCTCCCGAAGGCGCGCGGACTCAGCCCGGAGAACGGGGCTATCCAGGACGGCTCCGACGCCGTGATCACACCAGCCACATCGAGATCATCTCGCCCATGCGACCTCTTCTGCTCGGGCCGGTGGTCGAGAATCCTGCCATGAGCGAAGGTGACCGTCGCGAGGCATCCACACGTACATTCCTTGCATGCGCAGCCGAAGTGGCCCGCCTGCTGGACCTTGAGGCTGCGGCCGACGTGTCCGAAGACCGACGTGGGCGGCACCTGGCCGGAGCCGCACGAAGGCCACTGCTGGAACGCGCCACCCTTTCTGAGGAGTTTTTCGAGCCACTGATGGCCGCTGCTGTCTACGACCCGGAACCAAGCTTCTGTCGCTGGTTCGTCGAGCCGGCGCTCTACGCATTCGGGCGCCGCAGGGTCATGACAGCACTGCTCGGCTACCTCCGCACGGGCACGATCGCAGAGATAGCCGGTGCCCGCCGGGCCTGGTACTGCGCACATCTGCCACTACGCGCTGACCGGTCACCAGCCTACGCGCCCAGCGGAAGTCGCGATCCTGCCCTGGATGAAGTGGACGACGTGGTGGATCAGTGGCGGAAGTCGTCCAGCACCCAGCAGCGTGATCACAGAGCCTCAGTGAGCCACGACCAAGCCTGAGACCCTCGTGGCCAGAGGACCGTGGCGCAACTCCTCGGGTTTACGGGACAACCCTTAGCCACGGTCATGCCACGCGCCCGACCAACCTCGCCTCGTGCCCCGCGCCCGTAGGGTGCGCATTCGCGGAGATCATTTGCCGTGACCGTTGTCGGGCGAACGGCTTTACGCTCCAGCCCCCTAACTCGATCTTTAACGTCTGCGTCGTTGGCCAGCCGCTGAAGAGGGCCGAGACGACGTGAAGCCGCGTGGGATCTTTTCGGCATGCGCCTGGTAGCTGACGGAGCCACCCCGACCTCCCGGTCGGTATTGGTGAGGGGCCTTGAGACTGGCGACGGGTATGCCTTCGAGCTGGCGAGCCCGCTCTTCCTGGCCACCGGCGAACGAATCGCTTTCGAAGGCGACAGGCTTGTCGTCGTGCGGGCCAGTGGAGAGCGGCTCTGGCCAGCTGGCGACTGGTCCACTCGTTGCGGGCCCGGGTCTCTGCACCGCCGGTAGAAGCTGTTCCTCGAACGGTGCGTCGTACTTGATCACCCGGTTCGGCATCCGCCCTACACGGAAGCGGCCTTCGTCTGAACATGTGCTCCGACCAAGGAAAACACACGTCCAGCACGACTGGCGGGCGAACACCGCCGCGGTCACGGAGGGCTCTACGCCGCCCTCGCCCAGGGCCGGGTCGACGCGGACCGGCTGCGACACATCCTGGCCTCGATGCCGCTGCCGAGGGCCGCCGACGGCCGGCTGGTCCTCGCCGTCGACGCCACCTGCGGGCTGCGGCCGGACGCCCACACCTCACACAGCGGATCCTCTGCCACACCTACGGCCGGGGCAAGGACCAGCACGTCCCCGTGCCCGGCTGGCCCTACTCGATCGTCTGCGCACTGGAACCCGGCCGCAGCTCGTGGACCGCACCCCTGGATGCCCTGCGTCTGGCACCTGGGGACGACACCGCCACCGTCACCGCCCGGAAGCTGCGTGACCTGGTCGAGCGACTGACCACCGCAGGTCAGCGGCAGACCGGTACCCCGGACGTCCTCGTCATCGCGGACGCCGGATACGACGCACCCCGTCTGGCCCACCTCCTGCGGGACCTGCCCGTGCAGGTCCCGGCCCGGATGCGGTCGGACCGTGTCCTGCGCCGGCCGGCCCCGCCGCGGAAGCCTCACACCCGGGGTCGACCGGCCCGGCACTGCGGCGAGTTCGTCTTCGGGCAGCCCGACACCCGGGGCACCCCGGACACTCGATCGAGCACCTGCCCAGCGGTGCCACCCCGAAGCCGGTCCGGCTGTGGTGGTCAGGCACCGACGCAGATGCAGCGGACCCCAACCGGCTCCGGCAGGCACACCTGCGGCGCTTCGACATCGAGCACACCTTCCGCCTGTTCAAGCAGACCCTCGGCTGGGCCCGCCTGAAGATCCGCACCCCCGGGGCGGCCGGCCGCTGGACCTTGCTGGTCCTCGCCGCCTACACCTGTCGGCGTACGAGTTCATATGCAGAGCTGAGTACGGGGTCGTGTGCAGAGTTCTGCGGTGGGCCACTTGATCAGCAAGGGGATTTGTGCTGATCGCTCGAATGGGCGCCGCTCTGCTGCGATGATGTGATCATGGCGATTGACTCAGTGGTTCTGCGACGGCGTGTGGACGACCTCGAATCGGCCGCGCTTTTCTATGAGGAGCTGACTGGCGAGTCGGCAGTCCGGTTTGAGTTCGCGGGGCTGAAGCTGGCCAGCACGGGCCCCTTTCTCCTATTCACTGGGCCGGGGGAGGTCGCGGAGCGGTTCGCCGGGGTGGCAGCCACCTTGTCCGTCCCGGACTTGGACTCCGCGGTCGCGGCCTGCGAGGCGGCGGGCGCTGAGGTGATCGCCGCTCCTGCGGTCACGCCGAACGGACGTCGGGCGGTCTTGCGGCACCCGGACGGAGGCGTTTTCGAGTACGTCAGTCGGTGACCCGGAAGACAGCGCGTTGGTAGCGGTTCGCCAGTTCCTGTCGGAAACGTGCATCACCGCGAGACCGGATCCGTTGCGGCTCAGGCTTCGCGGTGATGGGTGAGGGTCGCTCAGGTGGCGGTGATGGCCATGTCTTTCAGTGCGGTGATGTGGCTCTTCAGCCGGTGGCTGTTGCCGTTGATCGGGACGATGTGGCAGTGGCGATGTGTGTCTTGCCGACCCCCGGCGGGCCGAGCAGGGCAGCGTTGGCCTTGTTCTGGACGAATGTGAGGGTGGCCAGGTCCTTGATCTTTCGGGGACCGAGGTCGGGCTGGAACGAGAAGTCGTACTCGTCCAGCGTCTTGTGGTGCGGCAGCTTCGACAGCCGCAGCCCCTGGTGGAAGCGGCGGTCCTCGCGGATCGCGAGCTCTTCGGAGAGTGTCAGGTCCGGCAGGTCGAGGCAGCCCGTCTTAGCGGCGTCCGTGCGGTTGACGAGGTGGTCGAGACTGCAGGCGAGGTGGGGCAGGCCCAGTTCGGCCGCGGTGGCCCGGATCCGGTCGGTGACCAACCCGCTCACGCGTACTCCTTCGAATGACAGACCGAGCTCATGCGGTGACCTTGCTGCCCACCGGATTCTTCGCGGCCGGTGGGACGATGGGAGTGACGGAGGTCAGCGACTCGTAGACGGCCAGCGTGCGGCGGCTGACCGTGACCTGGGCCGTCGGGGTGCGGGCCAGCCAGTCGCTCGGGGTCCCGCTGTCGGCTGCGGCGGTCTGCGGCGCCGCGGGTTCGGGGGCGGTGGTGGTGACGGCCCGCGTGTGCCCGTCGGGCAGCCCATCCCAGTGGGTCTCGTCCACGACCCACGAGCCGCGGATCTTCGCCCGGGGACGGACGGCCAGAAGCGTGGAGCCGGAGGTGTCCGCGGCCAGTAGGCGCAGCGAGGGGGTATCGACTCCGGCGCGGACCTCGACCAGCTGCCGCGGCCTGACCCGGCGGACGGGCAACGAATACAGGCCAGCCTTGAAGGCAACCAGGCAGTCCCTGCCGACAAACGGCAGATGCCTGTCGGCGACCACATACGGCCGCCTCGGCAACGGGCGGAGGGCAGCGTGGTCGCGGCGGGCCCGGACTCCGATCACCTCGCCATGGGTGCGGCGCACGCGGGCCAGGCGGATCGGCACCCAGGCGGCGACCCCGCCCCCGCCCGGAAGCGCTCGTGGGCCTCGGGGAAGAAGCGGCCC
>NZ_JAINVG010000043.1 GCF_020400725.1 Streptomyces sp. NK15101
CGAAGGGGCAGTCGGCACGCCAGGCGCCGATCCGGGACGCGAGGGCGCGGTCGCCGGCGAGGCGGGCGGCGAGGGTGCGGATCTCCTCGTCGCGGGCGGCGGCGCGGGCGCGCAGCGCGTGCCGCTCCTCGTCGGCCGCGTGCTCGTCGTGCATGGCCGGGTTCGGCGGTACGAGGAAGACACCGGTGTCCTCGGCCGGCTCCTGTGCCGGTACGGGGGCGAGGAGGGCCGCGGCGGTGCCGACGGCGACGGCGGAGCGGGGCAGCAGGGCGGCGGCGGCGAGGACCTCGCGGGCGCGTCCGTACGAGACGGGGTCGGTGATCACGACGCCGTCGACGAGCTCGGGGCGGGCGGCGAGGACCCGGGCGTGGTCGGCGGGGTCCACGGCCTGGGCGAGGTAGCGCCAGCCGGGGAGGGCGGGGATGCCGTGCTCGCCGAGGTACTCGACGGTGGCGAGGACGTCGGGGCCGGGCGGCAGCAGGCCGCCGTCGCCGAGGGCGCCGAGGATGCGGGAGTCGTCGGCGGCGGCGGTGCGCAGCTCGAAGAGGCGGCTCTCGGCGGAGGCGACGGCCTGGTCGAGCAGGCCGCGCAGCTCGTCGGCGTACCGGTCGAACTCGGTGACGGTGAGCGGGCCCTGGGGCGCGGTCCCGGGGCCCGCGTTCCCCTCGGGGGCCTCGGCGTCGGAGCCGGCGGCGGTGCGCGGGCCGGGGAGCGGGGAGCCGGAGGACGGCAGGCTCAGGAGTTCGGCGAGGCGCTCCTCGGAGGCGAGGGACTCGGCGGCGCGCCGCTCCGCGTCGTAGGCGTTCCCGGCGGCCTCGGCGGCGTCCGCGGCGCGGGCTGCGGCGAGTTCGGCGCGGGACTCGGCGCCGGCGGCCTCACGCGCGCGTTCGGCCGCGGTGCGGGCGGCCTCGCGGGCCGTGTCCCAGGCGGCGACCGTCGTCTTCTCCGCGTCGCTCGCGGCGAGGGCGGCGCGGGCCGGGTCGGCGTCCGGGGCGGTGTCGTCGAGCCAGCCGGCCCGGACGGCCTCGGCGGTCTCCTGCTCGACCTCGGCGAGCCGCTGGCGCAGGTGGCCGGCCTCGCTGCGGGCCCGCTGGGCCTCGGTGGCGGCGGCGGTGGCGTCCCGGTGGGCGGCCTCGCCCACCTCTTGGAGGGCGGTGGAGCGTTCCTCCTCCTCCGCCGCGTGGCGCTCGCCCTCCTCGGCGGCGGCGGCGAGGGCCCGTACGAGATCGGCGGCGGCCTTGGCGCGGGCGGCCAGGGCGGGGGC
This sequence comes from Streptomyces sp. NK15101, assembly GCF_020400725.1. GTDB lineage: Bacteria > Actinomycetota > Actinomycetes > Streptomycetales > Streptomycetaceae > Streptomyces. The sequence goes on from NZ_JAINVG010000043.1 coordinate 1,265, forward strand.
GGCGTCGCGCTCGGCCTCGCGGATGGCGGCGGCCACGCGCGCGGAGCGGTCGCCGGCGGCCCGGTGGCGCAGCACCGCCTCGGCCGCCTGCCAGGCGGAGTGCAGGGTGCGGGCGTCGATGAGTTCGCGGCGCTGGGCGGCGGCGCCCTTCTCGGCGGCGGTCAGCGCCAGGGAGGCGTGCCGGTAGGCGAGTTCGGCGGCGATGAGGGAGCTGCGGCCGCGGGCGGTCTCGGCCTCGGCGACGGCGTGGCCGGCCGAGGTGACCTGCTGGGCGAGTTCGGCGGCGCGGCCGCGCTCCTCGGCGGCGCGGGCGGAGAGCCGGCGGGCGAGCGTGCGGGTGCGGCGCTCGGCGCCCGCGTGGACCTCGCGCGCGTGGGCACGGGTCCCGGCGGCCTCGACGATCCGGCCGAGGAGGTCCACGGAGCCGGCCGTGAAGTCGCGCTCGGCGGTCAGTTCGGCGCGGCGGCCGAGCTTGTTGCCGAAGCCGCCGACGAGGTCCGCGAGGCCGTCGGTGTCGCGGGTGTCGGTGACGGCGCGCAGCAGCAGGTCGGTGAAGTCGGAGTCCTTCTTGACCGCGAAGAGGCCGGCGGCCTCGCCCTCGTCGGCGTTCATCTCGCGCTGGTAGCGGAAGAGTTCGGGGTCGAGGCCGAGGTCGCCGAGGTGCTCGTTCCAGCGGTCGTGGATCTCCTCCCAGACCACCTCCAGGTGCGGGTACGCCTTCCCGGCCTCGGTGAGCGCGTCGCGGAAGCCCTTCATGGTGCGGCGACGGCCGGTGGCGCCGGAGGCGCCCTCGGCGGGCGGGCGGACGGAGGTCGCCTCGGCGACGGGGAGGTTGTCCAGGCTGAGTCCGGGGCCGGGACGGAAGGAGTACCAGGCCTCGGCGAACTTCCGCGGATCGTTGGAGACCTGACGGCCGCGCCACTCGCTGGCCTTGCCGACGACGACGAGTTCGCCGGTGAGGGTGTGCTGCCACTCCAGGGCCACGTGGCCGCAGTCGTCGGCCAGGAGGAACTTGCGCAGCACGCCGGAGCTGGCGCCGCCGAGGGTGTTGCGGTGGCCGGGGAGCATGACCGAGAAGATCAGCTTGAGGAGGACGGACTTGCCGCCGCCGTTCTCCAGGAAGAGCACGCCCGCGGGGGCCGGGCGGCGCGGCGGGCCGACCGGCTCCTCCTCGAAGAACTCCGCCTGGGTGGGGGCGGGGTGGGGCACGGGTGCGCCGACTCCGCGCAGGTCCAGGACGGTGTCGGCGTAGCGCGCACCGGCGGGACCGATGGAGTAGAGGCGGACCCGGGACAGCTCGTACATGGCGAGGGACTCTCGTGCTCTCGTGCTCGTCGTGCTCAGGAAGGTCGGTTGCGCGGGGTGTTACGCGGGGCGGTCACGCATGGAACGGCAGGCCGGCGTCGGCGGCGAGTTCCAGGTCGTCGCCCTCGGGCGGCGGCAGGAGGGTCGCGGAGCCGTCGCTGACGGGGACCACGCCGAGGTCGAGGAGCTCGGCCATGGCGGCGGAGCCGGCCATGTCGCGGACCTGGAGCTGGTAGCGGGCGGTGGTGCGGTAGGAGCCGCCGCCCTCGTCGCCGGTGCGCTGGAGGAAGCCGGAGTCGGTGAGGAAGGCGGCGGCCTTGCCGACGATGCCGGTGGTGGAACCGGCGAGGCGGCGGGCGTCCTTGGTGGCTCCGGTGGCGCTGCGGCGGGCGTAGGTCCGCCAGGCGGCCTCCAGGCCGGGGGCGTCGGAGGCCGGGTCGGTGTTCTCGCCCTGCTCCTCGGCGCGCTGCTCGAGACGCAGACAGGCCTGGCGTACGAAGGCGTCGACGCCGTTGACCGTGAACCGGCCGATGTACGCGTCGTCGGCGAGGTCCTCGGGCCGGGGGAAGGCCATGGCGGCGACCGCGAGGTGGGCGAGGCCGTGCAGGAACCGGTCGGCGGAGTCCGTGGAGGCGCGGCGGGCGTAGTCGCCCATGCGGACGGCGAAGACGGAGTCCTCGCCCGCGGTGACGGCCATGCCGGCGCGCGGGGACACCTCCAGGACGACGAGTCCGAGGCCGGTGGCGACGGCGTCGGCGAGGCGCGCGAATGCGGGGTCCTCGCGGTAGCGGCGCAGGAGCTCGGCGTACTCGGCGTCGCGGGCCGGGAGCAGCTTGGGCTGGAGGCCGAAGGAGACGAGCCGGGCCGCGTCGGCGGCGTCCGCGGGGGTGACGGCGGAGGCGGTGGACGCGGCCGGGGGCTGCGGGGGCTCCTGCTCGCTCCACGCGTCGGTGTACTCGGCGTGGGTTTCGCTCACGGCTGGGGCTCCTCGGTACGGCTCTCGGTCGGTACGGCGCGGGGGGCGGGGCGGGGCACGGGCAGCGGGACGGGGGTGACGGCCGCCGGTGCGACGGCGGGGCCGGAGCGGTCGACGGGCGCGGGCGGTTCGTCCGTGAGCCGCACGGCGCGCACGGACGGCAGGCCCCGGCGCCGCGCGGGCGGGATGCGGGCCGGTTCCGGCACCGCCACGGTCCCGAACCGCGGCCGTCCGGCGGCTGCCGGGGCGGGCGCCGCGTCGGCGGCTGCCGGAGCGGGCGACGCGTCGGCGGCCCGCACGGGATCCGACCGGAGCACGGCTTCGGGCTCGGGCACCGCTTCGGGCTCGCGTACGGCTGCGGACTCCGGGGCGACCTCGGGCTGGGGCACGGCTTCGGGCTGCGGGACGGCCTCGGATTCGCGTACGGCTGTCGGCGCCGGGACGGCCTCCGGCTCGGGTGCGGCCTCGGGCTCGCGTACGGCTTCCGGCGCCGGGACGGTCGTAGGCATCGGGGCGCCCTCGGGCTTCGGTACGGCCTCCGGCTCGGGTGCGGCCGTAGGCACCGGGGCCGCCTCGGGCTCGGGTGCGGCTTCCGGCTGCGACGCGGCCCCGGGCTCGCGTACGACCGTCGGCGCCGACGCGGCCCCGGGCTCGCGTACGGCTTCCGGGTTCCGCGCGGTCTCGGGCCGGGGTGCGGTGGCGGGGGTCGGTATGGGGGCGTCCGTCGGGCCGCTGGGAGCCGGTGTGTCGGGGAGGGCGGGGTCGGTGGCGGTCGTCGGGGCCTGGGGGACGAGGGTCACGAGGCCTCCGTGCGGTCCGCGGCCATGCCCGCCGCGTCGAGCATCGCCGTACCGACGATGAGGTCGGCGCCGCCGAACTCGGGGTCGTCGAGCGGGGTGCCGTCGTCGACGGCGAAGAGGAGGCGCTCCTCGCCCTGGCGGTAGGCCGTGCCGACCGGGGGGCTCGCCGCGTGGACGGCGAGGAGGGCGACGAGGTACGGAAGGTCGGGGTCGAGGCGGCGGGCCTCGGCGAGCAGGCCGGAGAGGCGGCGCGGGGCGTCGTGCTCCAGGTCGAGCAGGCGCAGGGCGCTCGCGAGCTGCTCCTCGCTGAAGCGGGAGTCGTCGGGGGTGGCGATGAGGTCGGGCTCGGGCATCTCCGCGCCGAGGTGCTCGCGCTCGACGGGCGGGGTGAGGAGCAGGTCGACGAGGTCGCCGAGGCGCACGGAGGCGGGGGTGCGCAGTCCGGTGCCGTGGGCGAAGAAGGCGTCGGTGACGCGGGTGGCCTGTTCGACGGGGAGCGGCAGGACGGGGGCGACCAGCTGGCCGTACAGGTCGAGTCCGGTGTACGCGGTGGGGGCGGCGAAGGCCTGCCGGTCCTGCTCGGCGCGGAAGAGGGGCCCGGCTTCGAGGAGGCGGGACTGGAGCTGGGTGTGGCGGCGGATGCAGTCCTTGACGATGTCGACGAGCTCGGCCGCACGCCGCTTGTGCTCCGCGGTCTTCGCGTCGTTCGTGGCCTCGGCCTCGTCGCGGGCCTTGCGGATGTTGGTGAGGATCGCGTTCTCGTGGCGGTAGCGGTCGGCCACGTGGTCGAGCGCCTCGGCGATCATGTCGGGGACGGTGTGGAGCCAGTCGACGGCGCGGACGTTGCGCCGGGTGGCCTCCAGGGTCTTGCGGAGGGTCTCGGCGTACTGCACGGTCCGGTAGCGCGCCTGCTCGGCGGCGAGCTGGGCGTCGGCCAGGCGGCCCCGGTTGATGAGGACCTCCAGCTTCACCTCGGCGGCGATCTGGGCGCTGGTGACGTCGGTGTCGAGGGCTCCGACGAGGACGTTGACCGCTTCGTCGGTGGTGCGGAGGTAGACCCCGCCGCCGTAGCCCGGGACCTCTTCGATGAGCTTGAAGTCGTAGTCCCGGCGGACGTAGACGCCGTCGGTGCCGAAGGTTCCGTAGACGGCGCGGAAGCCGCGGTCGACGCTGCCGACGTTGATCAGGTTCTCCAGGACCCAGCGGGCGACGCGCTCGTGCTCGGCGGCGGGGCGGGTGGGTGCCTGGGCGGCGACGCGGGGCAGCAGGCGGGCGACGATCTGCTCGTGGTCGGCGCCGGTGTCGAAGTCCATGTTCAGCGTGATGAGGTCGATCGCGGCGAGGGCCACCTCGGCCATCGCGTAGACCGTGTACTCGCCGGCCAGGTTCGCCTTGCGCGCGTCGAGGTCGTGCAGCGGGGCGGTGCACGCGAGCGCGCGGAGCCGCCGCGCGAGCCCTTCGTCGGCGGCCGGGCCCTGCGCGGGGCGCGGCCCCGCGCTGAGCTGGGGCGGAGCGAGGTCCGTCGAGGCAGGCGAAGTCACGGTGCACAGATTAGGTCCTCACCCTGACAACGGTCGAAACGGCGCAGATACGACCGGTTCTCCGGGTAGCCTCGCACGGGCTCTGCCGTCAGCCGGCGGGTGCCGTCGGATCGTCGACGGCCCGGGCGTAGGCGGCGGCGACCCGGGTGCGGGAGTCGTCGAGGTAGCGGGCGAGGAGTCGCTCCGCCGAGGCCCGTTCACCGGCGCACAGGGCGTCCAGAATCTCCCGGTTCCTCCGGAGATAGGGCTCGTGCAGGGCGCGCGGGTCGTCGACGACGTGGAAGGCGAGGCGGAGTTCGGCGAGGACGCCGCGCATCAGTTCGTCGGTGCGGGCGCTGCCGGCGAGGGCGACGAGTTCGCGGTGGAAGTGGATGTTGGCCGTGGAGACGCCCGTCCAGTCGTCGGCGCGGGCCGCGGTTTCGCCCTCGGCGACGGCTGCGGCGAGGCCTTCGACGGCGAACGGCGGCTGCCCCAGGCCCCGCACGACGGCGCACTCGACGAGCCGCCGGGTGCGGTAGATGTCGTCCACGTCACCCACGGCGAGGACGCGGACGAAGACGCCCCGGTTGAGTTCGTGGACGAGCAGGCGCTCGTGGGTGAGGAGCCGGAAGGCCTCGCGGAGCGTGTTGCGGGACACACCGAGGGCGCCGCCGATGCTCTCCTCGGAGAGCCGGGCGCCGGGCGGCAAGTAGCCCTCCGCGATCCGGGTGCGCAGGATGTCCGCGACCCGCTCGGCCGTGCTCGTACGCCCCAGGAGTACGCGGTCGTCCGTCAGTCCGCCGGCCCCACTCACGTCCACAGCGCCTCGCCCCTTCCGTAGTCCGCGGCCGAGTCAACCGCAGAATCGGGGAGGCGACAACACTCCTCTTGTCGGATCGTTCAACAATCCTCTACCTTGACCGCACCGCACGGTTCCTCGGTACGTCTCTCAGGCACGCTCCTCCTTCTGCTGCGAGGTGCAGATGAGCACGAGTCAGACCCGGCACCACTCCCAGGGCGAACGGCCCGTCGACACGGGCGCGTTCGCCTGGCTGCGCGGCCTCGGGCCGCGCGGCCGGCGCGCCTTCGGCGGCGCGTTCGGCGGTTACGCCCTGGACTCCTACGACTTCTTCACGCTGCCCCTGTCGATGGTGGCGATCGCCGCCCACTTCGGCCTCGACAAGGGCCAGACCGGCCTCCTGACCACCGTCACCCTCGTCGTCTCCGCGGTCGGCGGCGCCCTCGCCGGCGTCCTCGCCGACCGCGTCGGGCGGGTGAAGGCCCTGATGATCACGGTCGTCACCTACGCGGTCTTCACCGTGTTGTGCGGCTTCGCCCCGAACTACGAGACCCTGCTGGTCTTCCGGGCGCTCCAGGGCCTGGGCTTCGGCGGCGAGTGGGCGGTCGGTGCGATCCTGGTCGCCGAGTACGCCTCCGCGAAGCACCGGGGCCGGACGCTCGGCGCCGTCCAGAGCGCCTGGGCGGCCGGCTGGGCCCTTGCGGTGCTCGCGTACACCCTGGTGTTCCAGTGGGCCGACGCGGACCTCGCCTGGCGGATCCTCTTCTGGACGGGAGCGCTGCCCGCGCTCCTCGTCGTCTACGTGCGGCGGAACGTGGAGGACGCCCCGCAGGCCGCCGAGGCCCGCAGGGCCGACGCCGGACGGGGCTCGCTCGGGGCCGTGTTCCGTCCCGGTCTGCTGCGCACCACGCTCTTCGCGATCCTGCTCTCGACCGGCGTCCAGGGCGGCTACTACACACTCGCCACCTGGGTCCCGACCTTCCTGAAGACCGAGCGCGGCCTGACCGTGGTCGGCACCGGCGGATATCTGACCCTGCTGATCTCCGGGGCCTTCACCGGCTACCTGACCGGCGGGTACCTCACCGACCGGCTCGGCAGGAAGAAGAACATCGCCCTCTTCGCCGTGCTGTCCGCGGCGTCCGTCCTCGCGTACACCCACATCCCCGCCGGGGCGAACACCCTGCTCCTGCTCCTCGGTTTCCCGCTCGGCTTCTGCATGTCGGCCATCTTCAGCGGCTTCGGCTCCTTCCTCGCGGAGCTGTACCCGACGCCGGTGCGCGGCACGGGGCAGGGGCTCACGTACAACACGGGGCGCGCGGTCGGAGCCGTCTTCCCGACCCTGGTCGGCTTCCTCGCCGAGGGCTGGGGCGTGGGCGGGGCGCTGGTCTTCGGTGCCGTCGGCTACGGCCTGGCCGTGCTCGCCCTGTTCGGACTGCCCGAGACCCGCGGGAGGGAACTCGCATGAGCGGGGCGGTGGTTCCCGATCCGCGCGAGGCACGCGCGCGTGCCCGGGCCGGGACGGCGGGGCGGCTGCACGGCCCGATGGCGGTGTCGATGCGGCCGGTCCCGGCGGAGCTCGTCCCGGTGGCGCGGCGGATCAGCGGTCCGATGCCGGTCGTCCACGGGGCGCCGGCGCACGCGGGGGATCCGGCGGCGCTCGGGATCCGGGACCCGGACCGGCCCGGCTTCGGGGACGCGGTCGAGGCCGAGGCGGGCGACGCGCCGGTCTTCTGGGCCGGCGGGGTCACCCCGCAGGCGGCCGTGACGGCCTCGCGCCCGCCGTTCGCGATCATCCGTGCCCCGGGCCGGATGTTCGTCACCGACGTCCGGGACGACCACCACCGCATCGCCGTCCGAACGGCGCCGGCACGTACCACCGCACCACCAGGTGAGAGAGGAAGCACCACATGACCCGGGTCCCGATCGATCTCAACGCCGATCTCGGCGAGGGCTTCGGCCGCTGGACGCTGACCGACGACGAACAGCTCCTGTCCGTCGTCACCAGCGCCAACGTGGCCTGCGGTTTCCACGCCGGGGACGCGGTCACCATGCGGCGGGTCTGCGAGCTCGCGGCGGCCCGCGGTGTGCGGATCGGGGCCCAGGTGTCCTACCGCGACCTGGCGGGCTTCGGGCGGCGGGCGATGGACGTCCCGGCGGCGGAGCTGGCCGCCGAGGTGGCGTACCAGATCGGCGCCCTGGAGGTCTTCGCGCGGGCCGCGGGCGCGCGCGTCTCGTACGTGAAGCCGCACGGGGCGCTCTACAACCGGGTGGTCCGGGACGCGGAGCAGGCGGCGGCGGTCGTCGACGGCGTGCTGCTCGCGGACCGGACGCTGCCGGTCCTCGGGCTGCCGGGGTCCCGGCTGCACGAGGCCGCCGCGGCGGCCGGGCTCCCGGTCGTCGCCGAGGCCTTCGGCGACCGGGCCTACCGGGCGGACGGCTCCCTGCTGCCACGGGGGCAGGAGGGGGCCGTCGTCACGGATCCGGACGAGGTCGTCGAACGGGCGGTGTCCATGGCCCGGTTCGGCGTCGTCACGGCACACTGCGGGAGCTCCGTCGCCGTGCGGGCCCGGTCGCTCTGCCTGCACGGGGACACCCCGGGCGCGGTGGGCCTGGCCCGGCGGGTCCGGGAGCGGCTCGAGGCCTCCGGCGTGCGCGTGGAGGCCTTCGCGTGAGGGTGCTGAGGGTGGGCGACCGGGCCCTCCTGGTGGAACTGGAGGGCGGCGACGCGACCGAGGCCTTCCACGCCGAGCTGCTGCGGCAGCGGGCGGCCGGTGCGCTGCCCGCAGTACGGGAGATCGTGCCGGCGGCGCGGACGGTGCTCCTCGACGGGGTGGACGATCCGGAGCGGCTCGCGGCCGAGCTGACCGACTGGGAACCGGCGCCGCTCCACGCGCGCGTGGGCGAGGCCGTCGAGGTGCCGGTGCGCTACGACGGGCCCGACCTGCCGGAGGTCGCCGCGCTCTGGGGCGTGTCCGTGGAGGCGGCGGTGCGGATCCACACGGCGGCCGAGTTCCGGGTCGCCTTCTGCGGGTTCGCGCCCGGCTTCGGCTATCTGACCGGGCTCGGCGAGCGGTACGAGGTGCCCCGCCGGGCCACGCCCCGGACGGTGGTCCCGGCAGGGTCGGTCGCCCTGGCCGGCCCGTACACGGGGGTGTACCCGCGCTCCTCCCCCGGCGGCTGGCAGCTGATCGGCACCACGGACGCGGTGCTGTGGGACGCCGGGCGGGACCCGGCCGCGCTGCTCGCGCCCGGCACCCGGGTCCGGTTCACGGCGGGAGGCGGGCGATGAACGACCGGGCGGTCGCCGTGGTCCGGGCCGGGGCGCTGACCACCGTCCAGGACCTGGGGCGCACGGGGTACGCGCACCTCGGCGTGCCCCGCTCGGGCGCCCTCGACCCGGCGGCCGCACGGCTCGTCAACCGGCTGGTCGGCAACGCGGAGGACGCGGCGGTCCTGGAGACCACGGTCAGCGGATGCGCGCTGCGGCCCCGGTGCGCGGTGACCGTGGCGGTGGGCGGCGCGCCGTGCCCGGTCCGGGTGGACGACCGCCCGGCCGCCTGGGGGGCGGCGGTCCGGGTCGGCGCCGGATCCGTCCTTGAGGTGGGCGCGGCCGTGCGCGGACTGCGTTCGTACGTGGCGTTCGGCGGCGGGATCGCCGTCGCGCCGGTGCTCGGCAGCCGCTCAACCGACCTGCTGTCGGGCCTCGGCCCGGCGCCGCTCGCGGAGGGGACGGTGCTGCCGCTGGGAGCGGACACGGCCGTACGGGGGGCGGTCGACGCTCCTCCCTGGCCGGGGCCGCCGGACGAACTCGTCCTGCGGGTCCGGACGGGCCCCCGGGACGACTGGTTCACCGCCGCGGCCCTGCGCGCCTTCACCACGCGCGCGTACCGGGTGTCGCCGGCCAGCAACCGGATCGGCCTGCGGCTGGAGGGCCCGGCCCTGGAGCGGGCCGTGCCGGGTGAACTGCCGAGCGAGGGCATGGTCCTGGGCGCGGTGCAGGTGCCGCCGGACGGGCGCCCGGTGGTGTTCCTGGCGGACCATCCGACGACCGGGGGCTATCCGGTGGTCGCGGTGGTCCGGGAGGCCGACCTGGGCACGGCGGCGCAGGCGGTCCCGGGGACGCCGGTGCGGTTCCTGCCGGTGCGGTGACGGTCACGGGGGCGGCGGGCCGTAGCCCCCGCCGCCGGGGGTGCGCAGGACCAGGACGTCGCCGGGGCCCACCTCCGTGGTGGCGGCGCCTCCGAGGTGCTCGACGGTGCCGTCGGCGCGTTCCACGAGGTTCTCGCCGAGGGCGCCCGGCTCGCCGCCGGCCATCCCGTACGGCGGGACCCTGCGGTGGCCGGTGAGGAGGGCCACCGTCATCGGCTCCAGGAAGCGCAGGCGCCGCTCCACGCCGCAGCCGCCGTGCCACCGGCCGCGCCCGCCGCCGTCCTCCCGCACCGCGAAGGCGTCGACCCGGACGGGGTGGCGCCACTCCAGGATCTCGGGGTCCGTGAGCCGGGAGTTGGTCATGTGGGTCTGGACGGCGTCGGCGCCGTCGAAGCCGTCGCCCGCGCCCGAGCCGCTCGCGACGGTCTCGTAGTACTGCACGCGCGCGTTGCCGAAGGTGACGTTGTTCATGGTTCCGGAGCCCTCGGCCTGGACGCCGAGGGCCGCGTAGAGCGCGCCCGTCACGGCCTGGGAGGTCTCGACGTTCCCGGCGACGGTGGCCGCCGGGTGGACGGGGGCGAGCATGGAACCGGGCGGGACGCGGACCTCCAGGGGCTCCAGGCAGCCGCTGTTGAGCGGGATGTCCTCGTCGACCAGGGTGCGGAAGACGTACAGGACGGCGGCCATGACGACGGCGGTGGGCGCGTTGGCGTTCCCGGGCAGCTGGGCGGAGGTGCCGGTGAAGTCGATGAGGGCGGAGCGCCGTTCGCGGTCGATCCGGACGGCGACCCGGATCACCGCGCCCCCGTCGGTCTCGTAGCGGTACTCGCCGTCCTCCAGGCGGGCGACGATGCGCCGTACGGACTCCTCGGCGTTGGCGCGGACGTGCCGCATGTAGGCCTGGACGACGTCGAGCCCGAACTCCCCGACCGTGCGCCGCAGTTCCTCGATGCCCTTCTCGTTGGCGGCGATCTGGGCGCGCAGGTCGGCGAGGTTGGTGTCCGGGTCGCGGGAGGGGTGGCGGGCGCCGGTGAGCAGGGCGCGGGTCTCGGTCTCGCGGAGGTGTCCGTCGCGTACGAGCAGCCAGTTGTCGAAGAGGACGCCCTCCTCGTCGACGGTCCGGCTGAAGGCGGGCATGGAGCCGGGGGTGATGCCGCCGATCTCGGCGTGGTGCCCCCGGGAGGCGACGAGGAAGAGGAGTCCGTCCCCGCGGTCGTCGAACACCGGCGTGACGACGGTGACGTCGGGGAGGTGGGTGCCGCCGTGGTACGGGTCGTTGATCGCGTACACGTCGCCGGGGCGCAGGTCGTCCCCGCGCCGGCGGAGCACCTCCTTGATGGACTCCCCCATGGAGCCGAGGTGGACGGGGATGTGGGGCGCGTTGGCGATCAGGTTGCCCTCGGCGTCGAAGAGGGCGCAGGAGAAGTCGAGGCGTTCCTTGATGTTGACCGACTGGGCGGTGTTCTCCAGGCGGACGCCCATCTGCTCGGCGATGGACATGAAGAGGTTGTTGAAGACCTCCAGGAGGACGGGGTCCACGTCCGTGCCGGCGGCCACGCGCGCGGGGCGGGGGACGACGCGGCGCAGCAGGAGGTGACCGCCGTCGGTGGCGGTGGCCCGCCAGCCGGTGTCGACGACGGTCGTGGCGTCGGCCTCGGCGAGGATGGCGGGCCCGTCGACGCCGTCGCCGGGCCGCAGGTCCTCGCGCCGGTGGAGCGGGACGTCGTGGGGCGTGCCGGCGCTGTGCATCCGGACGGTGGCCACGGCGGCGAGGGGGCCGTCGCGCTCCGCGGTGCCGACGAGGACCGGTCCGTGCGGGCCGGCGCTCCCGACGGCCTCGACGGTGACGGCCTCGACGACGAGCGGCCGGTCGAGGGTGAACGCGTACCGCGCTCGGTGGGCGTCCGTGAACGCCGTCCTCAGCTCGTCGGGCGGTGCGAGGTCGACGGGGAGGCTCGCGTCCGTGCCCGCGTAGCGCAGGAGCACGCGCGCGTGCGTGGTGATCGCCGCGTCCGGCAGTCCGTCGGCGCGGAGCTCCTCGCGGGTGCGGGCGGCGAGCTCGGCGCACAGGGCGGTCACGCGCGCGTGGGTGCCGGCGGCGTCGAGCTCGGCCTCCACGGACCGCTCCCGCATGGCGGTGGCGTCGGCGAGCCCGATCCCGTACGCCGAGAGCACTCCGGCCAGCGGGGGTACGAGGACGGTGTCGACGCCCAGGGCGTCGGCGACGGCGCAGGCGTGCTGGCCGCCGGCGCCGCCGAAGCTGGTGAGGGCGTACCGGGTGACGTCGTGGCCGCGCTCCACGGAGATCTTCTTGACGGCGTTGGCCATGTTGAGGACGGCGATCTCCAGGAAGCCCGCGGCGACCTCCTCGGGGGTGCGGCCGCCGCCGACCTCCTCGGCGAGGGCGGTGAACCGCTCCCGTACGACCTCGGCGTCGAGGGGACGGTCGCCGGTCTCGCCGAAGACGGCGGGGAAGTGGGCGGGCTGGACGCGCCCGAGCATGACGTTGGCGTCGGTGACCGTCAGGGGTCCGCCGCGGCGGTAGCAGGCGGGGCCGGGGACGGCGCCGGCCGAGTCGGGGCCGACCCGGTAGCGGCGCCCGTCGTAGTGGAGGACGGAGCCGCCGCCCGCCGCGACGGTGTGGATGCTCATCATGGGCGCCCGCATCCGCACCCCGGCGACCTGTGTGCCGAGTTCGCGCTCGAAGGTGCCCGCGTAGTGCGACACGTCGGTGGAGGTGCCGCCCATGTCGAAGCCGATGACGCGGTCGTGCCCCGCCTGCGCCGAGGTGCGGGCCATGCCGACGACGCCGCCCGCCGGGCCCGACAGGACGGCGTCCTTGCCGCGGAAGTGGGCCGCCTCGCGGAGTCCGCCGTTGGACTGCATGAACATGAGGCGGATGCCGGCGAGTTCGCGGGCGACCTCGTCGACGTACCGGCGCAGGATCGGCGAGAGGTAGGCGTCGACGACGGTGGTGTCCCCGCGCGGGACGAGCTTGATGAGCGGGCTGACCTCGTGCGAGCAGCTGATCTGGGTGAAGCCGGCGGCGCGGGCCGCCGCCGCGACCCGGACCTCGTGCTCGGGGTGCCGGTAGCCGTGCAGCAGGACGACGGCGGCGGAGCGGAAGCCGTCGCGGCGCGCGGCGGCGAGCGCTCCGGCGACGGCGGGCCCGTCCAGCGGACGGACGACGCGGCCGCGGGCGTCGACCCGTTCGGGAACCTCGATCACGCGCGCGTACACCGCCTCGGGCAGCACGATGTGCCGGTCGAAGAGCCGGGGCCGGTTCTGGTAGGCGATGCGGAGCGCGTCGCGGAAGCCCTCGGTGATCAGGAGCACGGTCGGTTCGCCGCGCCGCTCCAGGAGGGCGTTGGTGGCGACGGTGGTGCCCATCTTGACGACGGCGATCCGGTCGGCGGGTACGGGTTCGCCGGGGCCCAGGCCGAGGAGGAGGCGGATGCCGGCGACGGCCGCGTCCTGCCGGCGGGCGGGGTCGTGGGAGAGCACCTTCCGGCTGACGAGCCGGCCGTCGGGGCGTCGCCCGACGACGTCGGTGAAGGTGCCGCCCCGGTCGATCCAGAACTCCCAGCGCCCGTTCATCTCCCCATTGTGGCCGCGAGCGCGGCCGTGAGGGCGTCGTCCGCGCGCGCGTCGAGGGGCGCCGTGCCGGTGCCGTCGGCCCAGTGGCGCAGTTCGGTGCCGGCGAGCAGGAGGAGCTGTGGGAGCAGGTCGCGGCTGCGGCGCAGGACCCAGCCCGTACCGGCGGTGGCGAGCCACAGCAGGGTCTCGGTACGGGTCGGCGGCGGCTGGGCGGGCTTTGCCGAGGGCCGTGCGCCGTGGGCGAGTCCCCGTGCGGCGAGGAGCCGGTGGAAGCCTGCGGCGACGGCCCGGTGGCCGCGCTCGCCGGGGTGCAGCCGGTCGGCGCTCCACAGGGTGCGGTCCTCGGTCCAGACGGGGTCGGCCAGATGCAGATGGACGGCTCCGTACCGGGCGGACAGCGCGTGGACGACGGCGTTGACGGAGCGCTGGCGGCGGGCGAGCGGGCGCGCCAGGGGCGGGGGCAGGCCGAGCATCCGGCCCGGATCGGGGAGGCAGGCCGTCAGGAGTACTGCCCCGACGGCGTGGAGATCGGCGCAGACCCGGTCCAGGCGGCGGGTGAGGAGCTCGATGTCGAAGGTGCGGCGCAGGGTGTCGTTCACGCCGACGACGACGGAGGCGAGGTGCGGCCGGAACTCGAGGGCGCGGGGTGTCTGCTCGTCGGCGACGTCCGCGCCGAGCGCCCCGCTGACGGCGAGGTTCAGGAAGGCCGTCTCACGCCCCTCGGCCGTGAGTCCCTGGGCGAGCAGCGCCGCCCACCCCCGCCAGGCCCCGCCGGCCCGGTCCCCGACGCCCTCGCTGAACGAGTCCCCGAGCACGGCGAACCGAAGGGGCCCGGCGTCGCCAGCCGCGGCGGGGCCGGGCGCGGTCGGCGCGGGCTCCACGGCGGCCGGGGCGGTGGGCGTCTTCGCGGTGGGCGTCTCCACGGCGGCCGGGGCGGTGGCCGTCACCGCCTTCGCGGCTCCCCCTGTCATCGGCGGGCCTCCTCGGGGACGAGCGGCCGGACCGCCGGGAGGGCGTCGTGGGCGTGGAGGAAGGCGGTGACGGCGCGGTTCCAGGAGAAGACCTCCGCACGCGTGCGTGCGGCCCGGCGGCGGACGCTCTCCGGGACCGCGAGAAGGCCCTCCACCCCGGTGGCGAAGGCGCCCGGCGTGTCGGCGGCGGCCGCCCCCGCCGTGCCCACGACCTCGGGCAGGGCCGAGGAGGCGCTGACCACGACGGGCGTCCCACAGGCCAGGGCCTCCAGGGCGGAGAGGCCGAACGTCTCCGCGGGCCCCGGGGCCAGGCACACGTCGGCCGCCGCCTGGAGGTCCGCCAGCGCCTCCCGGTCGGCCACGTGCCCGAGGAACCGCACCGGGAGCCGCCGCTCGCGCGCCCGCCGTTCCAGGGCGCCCCGCAACGGCCCGTCCCCCGCCACCACGAGCGCCGCCGCGGTCCCCGAGGCCCGCAGCTCCTCCAGCGCGTCCAGGGCCGTGCCCGGCCGTTTCTCGACCGAGAGGCGGGAGCACAGCAGGAGCAGCACCCGCTCCCCGCCGGCGTACCGGGCGCGCAGCACGGTGCTGCGGCGGCCGGGCCGGCAGCGGTCCAGGTCCACGCCGAGCGGGGCCCGTACGACGTTGCGGGCCCCGATCCGCGCGAACTCGCGCTCCGCCCACTCCGTCGTGCACACGATCCGCGCGAAGGCCCATGCCGTGCGGCGGTTGAGCCGGTCCGCCGCGCCGGCCGCGAGTGCGGGCGGCACGCCCCAGGTGCGCAGCACGCCGTCCGCGGTCTCGTGGGAGACCATGACCGACGGCACGCGCGCGCGTCGCGCCCACTCCCCCGTCCACCGCAGCGTGGTGCGGTCCGAGACCTCGATCCGGTCGGGGGCGAGTCCGTCGAGGAGCCGGCGGACCCGGCGCCGGTCGGCGAGGACCCGGTAGCCGCCGGTGCCGGGTAGCACGGGGCCGGGGAGCGTGACGACCCGGCCCTGCTCGGTGTGGTGGTCGCTCGCGACGTCACCGGGCACGACGAGGACGGGCTCGTGGCCGGCGGCCAGGTAGCCGCGGCCGAGCTGGTCGAGGGCGGTGCGGAGGCCGCCCGAGGTGGGCGTCACGAAGTTCGCGAGCCGCACGATCCGGAGTCCGGTGCCGTCTCCCGTACGGACGCCGCTCACGCCGCCACCGCCGTCCGCTCGCGCAGCACCTCCAGGTAGTGGCCGATCAGTTCGTCCCCGAGGGCCTCCCAGGTGCGTCCCGCGACGGCGGCCCGTGCGGCCAGGCCGAAGGCGGCGCGCGTCCCGGGCGTGGCGGCGAGCTCGGCGACGGCCTCGCGCAGCGCGTCCGGGTCGCCCGGGGGGACGAGCAGCCCCGTGCGGCCGTGGTCGACCAGGTCCAGGGGTCCGCCGGCGGCCGGGGCGACGACGGGGACCCCGCTCGCCATGGCCTCCTGGACGGTCTGGCAGAACGTCTCGTACGGGCCGGTGTGGACGAACACGTCGAGCGACGCGAAGATCCGGGCGAGGTCCGCGCCGGTGCGGCGGCCCAGGAACCGGGCGCCCGGCAGGGCGGCGCGCAGGGCGGGCCCGCTCGGCCCGTCCCCGACGACCACGACCCGGACGCCGGGGAGCGCGCAGGCTCCGGCGAGCAGGTCCACCCGCTTCTCGGGGGCGAGGCGGCCCACGTAGCCGACGAGGAGTTCCCCGTCGGGGGCGAGCTCCCGGCGCAGGGCGGCGTCACGCAGTCCGGGGCGGAAGCGGGTGGTCTCCACTCCACGTCCCCAGAGCCGGATGCGGCCGATGCCGTGGGCCTCCAGGTCCCGCACGGCGGCCGAGGACGGGGCGAGGGTGCGGTCGGCGGCGCCGTGCACGGCGCGGAGGCGGCGCCAGGCGGCGCCCTCGCCGGTCCCGACGTACGTGCGCGCGTAGCCGGCGAGGTCGGTCTGGTAGACGGCGACGGCGGGTATGCCGAGCCGGGTGGCGACGGTCATCCCCCGCGCGCCGAGGACGAACGGTCCGGCGAGGTGGACGAGGTCGGCGCGGTGGGCGGTGATGGCCGCGGCGACCCGGCGGCTGGGCAGGGCGACCCGGACCTGCGGGTAGCCGGGGAGGGGGAGGGAGGGCACCCGGACGACGGCGCAGGGGGCGTCGGCGTCCGCGGCCGGGTCGGCGACTGCGGGGGCGATGACGAGCGGGGTGTGACCCCGCCGGACGAGGTGGCGCGCGGTCTGCAGGGCGCAGTGCGCCACACCGTTGACGTCGGGAGGGAAGGATTCGGTGACGATGACGACACGCATACGGGTGTTGTCGTCGTGTCCGGCGTGCCCCCGCCGACGTGGATCTGGACGGGGAGGGAACGTCCCGTGAGCGTTTCCCCCGGGGGCGGGTGCGTCTCCGGGCCCGGGGCCCGAGCCGGGACGCACCAGGCCCTGGGCCGGGCCCGAGCCAGGGACGCGCCGGGGACGTGCCGGGCCTCGCTCGGGCCCGCGCCGGGGACACACGGGCCCCGCGCCGGCCCCGGAGACGCGCCGGCCCCGGGGCGGGGCCACGGTCGGCGGGTTCTCCGCCGCAGGCCGCGCCGCCCCGGGGGCCGGGTGGCGGTGGCTCGGGTGCGCGAGGTCGGGCCGGGAGGGGTTGGCCGGACCTGTCGCCGCCCCGGAGCCGGGGTCAGACCTGGAGGTCCGGCCCTATCCGGTTGCGCACCGCCGTCTGGACCTCGACCTCTTCGGCCGGGTCGGCGGCGAGGCGGCGCAATCGTTCGGCGACGCGCACGTCACCGGTCTCGGCGTGCTGGGCCGCGACCTCGCGGGTGGTCTCCTCGCAGTCCCAGAGGCATTCGACGGCGAAGCCGGTCGCGAAGGTGGGATCGGTGGCGGCGAGGGCGCGGGCCACGTGGCCGCGCAGCCGGGAGGAGGTCGTCTCGCGGTAGACGTGGCGCAGCACGGGTGCCGCGCAGGCGATGCCGAGGCGTCCGGCTCCGTCGACGAGGCAGGCGAGCTCGGGGGCGTCGGGGCCTCCGGAGCGCACGGTGCCGCGCAGGGCGCCGAGGACGAGGGGGGCGTCCTGGGCGGTGCCGCGGCAGGCGAGGACCTCGGCGGCGGCCGTCCCGAGGGCGTCGGTGCGCCGGACCCACGCGCGGGCGCGGGCGACGGCGTCCTCGCCGCACATCCGCCGGTAGGCGGCGACGGCCGCGTCGGCGGCCTCGCGGGAGTCGCCGTCGGCCGCGGCCTCGACGAGGTCGAGGACGGCGGGGTCCCGTGACTCGGCGAGGTGGTGCAGGGCGGCGCCGCGGGCCCCCGTCGCGCCGTGCCGGGCGGCGGCGAGGAGCTCGGGCCGGTCCTCGGGTCCGGCGACGGCGGTCAGGCAGCGGGCGGCGGGGCCGTAGAGGACGGCTCCGCGCTCGTACCCCTCCTGTGCCCAGTCGAGGACGGCCTTGACGCTCCAGCCGGGGCGGGGCCCGGCGGGACGCATCTGGCGCTGCCAGCGGTCGAAGGAGCCCTGTTCCTGGGCGGCCCTGACGCGGGCGCCGACGGCCTCGCGCGGGTCCTCGGCCCACAGCCGCCAGGGGCGGGGCTCGAAGGCGTCGCGGACGGTGCGCGCCAGTTCGGCGTCGCCGTCCGCGTCGGCCGGGAAGCGGGCCAGCACGGGCAGGGCGAGCGCGCGGAGTCCGGCGTCGTCGTCGCGGAGGGCCAGCTCGTCCAGGGCCCACGCCCAGTTCGTGCCGGTCGCCGCGTACCGCCGGAGCAGCAGCAGGGCGTCCTGGCGTCCGTAGGAGGCGAGGTGTCCGAGGACGGCGAGCGCGAGCCCGGTCCTGGACTCCTCGGTGTCGAGGTGGTCCTCGGCACCCAGGAGGTGCGCCTCGATCTCGTCGAGACCTCCGTGGAGGTCCAGGTAGAGACGGGCGTAGTAGAGGGAGCGGTTCTCGACCTGCCAGTCGTGGCGGGGGTCGTCGAGAACGCAGTGGTTGAGGGCCGCGAGGGCCTCGGCGCGTGGCGCGGCGAGCGCGTGCAGGGTGCCGTCGCCGCGGCCCCGCTGCAGCAGGCCGAGCAGGGTGCCGCTCGGCGCTATGACTGGATCGAACATGGGAAGACGCCTCACATCAAGCTGTCGACACGACCGGGGGATACCGGGGGGAGCCCGGTCGGGCGGTACACCGCCCGTACGCCTAGGCCGTGCGGCAACATTCGGGGCCGCCCGTCGTCGTTCGCCTGCCAGTGACCATCTTCCTCAGCCTCTCGTCGGTGGCCCGTTTTGCCGGACCCGACGTCATGATGACCCACCCATTTCGCCACCGCGACCACATTTACGCCCCTGCTCCCACCTGGGGTTCAGCCGCCGTTCACCTGGCTCCGAAGAGCTCCAGGAGTTCGGTCTTGCCGAACATGCGGGCGGTGTCGAGCGCGGACGGAGTCCCTGCCTCCGGATTCGCGCCTGCGGCGAGGAGGGCGCGGATCACCGCGTCCTCGCCCTTGAAGACGGCGCCGGCGAGCGGGGTCTGGCCGCGGTCGTTGGCACGGTCGGCCTCGGCGCCGCGCTCCAGGAGGGCGGCGACCGCAGCGGCGTGGCCGTGGTAGGCGGCGAGCATGACGAGGGTGTCGCCCTTGTCGTTGGTGAGGTTCGCGGGGACGCCCGCGTCGACGTAGGCGGCGAGGGCGTCGGCGTCACCCGTGCGTGCGAGGTCGAAGACCTTGGACGCCAGCTCGATGACCTCGGGGTCCGGAGTCTCGCTCATCGGGTGGAACCGCCTCTCTCCTGCGTGGTCGGTCTGTGCACGGCCGGCGCGGCCGTACGAGTGAATCGACAGGGTACTGCCCGTCCGGCGACATGACCGTGCCCGGCCGAGGCAAAGATCACGTCGTCCCACCCCCTGTGTCCGCCCCTAGCGCACGCCGGAGATTTCGCCACCCGGCAGGGCATCCGCCGTCCGCCGGTCAAGTGAAATCAGCCGTTTTTCACCCTAATGCACCTTTAATCACATAGATACTTGCTGTGAACCTGGAAGAACTCATGGTGACTGTCCCCTCAACCAGGAGAACAACCAATGATCCTGTCCATTTCAGGCGTGGTCCTGCTCGGCATCATCTGCTTCCTGTTCTTCAAGAAGGACGGCATGAAGGCCTCACACGCCCTCGTCAGCTCACTGTTCGGCTTCTACCTCGCGGGCACCGCCATCGCCCCGAGCATCACGGCGGGCGGCCAGAGCCTCGCCGGTCTCCTGGGCGGGATCAAGTTCTGACGCCCTTCAGTCCCTTCCACCGATTCAGGAGTACTTCGTGGCCCGGCGACCACTCCCCCGCATTCTGAGCAGCGGCAGCGCACAGATCGCTCGCAGTCGAGAGATCGCGCGCACGGCCGCCGACAGCGCCACCGACGTGCTCCATCCGCTGATCACGGTCTCCCGTGGTCTGCGGAAGCTGGCCGCGACCGCGCGCGCCAGGTGGGCCGCGACCCCCAAGGAGCGGCGTGGTCCCACGCTGCTCCTGGTCGCGGCCTGCGTCCTGGTCGTCGCCCTCATGCCGTACGGGCCGCTCCTCGCGCTCGTCCTGCTCATGGCCGTGGCCGCCTGGCTGGGCCGGGAGCGCCCGGTCGTGAAGACCGGGCCCGACGACGCGGAGATCGCCCGGCTCAAGGGCCTGTACGAGGCGCTCGTGCCGTACTTCTCCGTGCCGGAGGACCCGGCGCCCCTCTTCGCCCACGGCGGCGAGTGGAGCGGCGCCTTCGGGGAGCACGCCTTCGACGAGGACGGGCGGCTCACCCGGCTGAAGATCGCTTACCCCCCGTACTTCACCGACGGCGAACCCGCCGCCCGCGCCCGCATCGAGCAGCTGCTGCACGCCAAGTCGGGGCGCGGCCGCGAGTACCGCTTCGACTGGGACGAGGAGGGCAACCAGCTCGTCATGAGCGTGCTGCCCGCCCTGCCCACCACCATCGCCGCCCAGCGCTTCGTCACGGTCCCGGGCGAGACCGTCCTCGGCTTCACCGACGCCGACGCCGTGCAGCGGACCGTGCCGGTCGTCTCGGCGGACGGCACCGAGGACGCGCCGGCCGTCGTCTGGCGCACCGGCCCCCGCTCCACGGAGCCGCACCTGCTCGCCGTCGGCCAGCCCGGCAGCGGCACCACCTCCCTGCTGCGCTCGATCGCGCTCCAGGCCCTCCCCCACGGCGACGTGCTGATCGTCGAGGGCGGCGGCACCGGCGAGTACGCCTGCCTGACCGGCCGCGCCGGCGTCCTCGCGGTCGAGTCCGGACTCTCCGGGGCCCTCGCCACCCTGGAGTGGGCGGCGCACGAGACGGAGCGGCGGCTGATCGCCGCGAACCGGGCCCGGCAGGCCGGGCAGCCCGCGCCCGAGGACACCCGTCGGCCGCTGTGGATCCTGCTCGACCGGCCGAGCATCCTGGGCCACCTGGCCGCCGCCGACGGCCGCCCCGACCCGCAGGAGCTGCTCCAGGTGCCGCTGCGGCACGGGCGCACGGCGCAGGTCACGGTGGTGGTGGCCGAGCAGTTCGACAGCACGGACATGCTGGGCGAGGCGGTACGGACCCACACCCGGGCCCGGATCGTCCTCGGCCCCGCCACCCCGGAGCAGATCGCGGCCGTCCTCGGTGCCCGGCCGCACACCACCCCGACGCCCGAGGTCCCGGCGGGCCGCGGCTACGCGCGCCTGGGCACCGGCCCGGTCCTGCGGCTCCAGGTGCCGGCGACGCCCGACCCGTACGACGACGCGACGAGCGAGACGCACCGCCAGGCGGTCCTGGAGCTGCTCCCGGAGCGCCGCGCGATCACGGCCCCGGCCGTATCCGCGGACCCGCCCGTCGTCACGGTCAAGACCCCCGCCGCGCCCGCGGACCCGCCCGTCCTCACGGTCAAGACCCCGGCGTCGGCGTCGGTCGCCTCCCAGGACACGGTGACGGTCTCGGCCGCCGCGGTCGAGACGGTCACCGGCTCGTCCCCCGAACCGGCGCCGGCGCCCCGCGTCGAACCGGACTCCGGCCCGGCCCCGTTCCACACGCCCGTCCCGGCGGAGGGCTGAGAAGGTCGGACCACGGACGTACGGAGGGCCCCACGCGCGCGTGGGGCCCTCCGTACGTCCGTGGTGAGCCGGCTACGCCACGAACGACCTCGGCGGTTCCGCTCCCCCGCCGGCGCCGGACTCGACCAGGCGGGCCGCGGCGGCCAGCCGGGCGGCCGCCTCGTCGGCGACCGGGCCGCCGACCGTGAAGGGCAGCCGGACGAAGCCCTCGAAGGCTCCGTCGACCCCGAAGCGGGGGCCGGAGGGCACCCGGACGCCGACCCGCTCCCCCACCTCGGCGAGCCGGGAGCCGGACAGCCCGCCGGTGCGGACCCAGAGGGTCAGACCGCCGCGCGGGACCACGAACTCCCACTCCGGGAGCTCCCGGCGGACGGCGGCGACGAGCGCGTCCCGGTTCTCCCTGGCCTGCTCGCGACGGAGGCTCACGGCCTCCTCCCAGCCGCCCGTCCGCATCAGCCAGTTGACGCCGAGCTGCTCCAGGACGGGGGTGCCGAGGTCGGCGTACGCGCGGGCGGCCACCAGGGAACGGATGACGTCGGGCGCGGCCCGGACCCAGCCGATGCGCATGCCCGCCCAGAAGGCCTTGCTGGCCGAGCCGACCGTGAGGACGGTGGCGCCCGCCGGGTCGAAGGCGCAGACCGGCCGGGGCATCTCCAGGTCCTCGTCCAGGTGCAGCTCGGCCATGGTCTCGTCGACGACGAGGACCGTGCCGGCCGAACGGGCCGCCTCGACGAGCTGCCGCCGCTGGTCCTCGTCGGCGAGCGCGCCGGTCGGGTTGTGGAAGTCGGCGACGACGTACGCGAGACGGGGCGCCGCGTCCCGCAGCACCTGCCGCCAGCGGCCCAGGTCCCAGCTGCCGAGGCCCTCGGCCATGGCGACGGGCACGAGCCGGGCGCCGGCCGAGCGCATCAGCTGGAGGATGTTGGCGTACGAGGGCGACTCGACGGCGATCCGCTCGCCCCGCCCCGCGAAGAGGTGACAGATGGCGTCGATGGCGCCCATGGCGCCGGTCGTGACCATGATCTGCTCGGGCATGGTGGGGATCCCGCGCGCGGTGTACCGGTCGGCGAGCATCTGCCGCAGCGCGGGCAGCCCGGCCGGGTAGTCCCCGTGCGTGTGGGCGTAGGGCGGCAGTTCCTCCAGGGCGCCCTGGACGCCCCGGGTGAGCCAGGGCTCGGGGGCGGGCAGCGCCGCGCAGCCGAGGTCGATCATCGAGCCGAGGGACTCGGGGGGCAGCGGTTCGAGCCCGCGCGCGGGCAGCGGGTTCCCGGCGGGCACGGCGGTCCAGCTGCCGGCCCCGCGCCGCGACTCCAGGAAGCCCTCGGTGCGCAGCGCCTCGTAGGCGGCGGCGACCGTGGTGCGGCTGACGGTGAGCGCCAGGGCGAGTTCCCGCTCTGCGGGCAGGCGGGCGGCGACCGGGACGCGGCCCTCCAGGACGAGCAGCCGGATGCCGTCGGCCAGGGCGCGGTAGGCGGGCGGCTTGCGGGTGCCCGGGCCGGCGGGCCTGGGCTGCTGCGCCTGGAGCTGCCGGGCGAGCTGGGCCGGTCCCACCGCCGAAGTCCACTGAGCCATGGAAATCAGTCCACCTTCCTCGAATTGGCCATGGTTGACATCCGATCCCCCGCCACAGAGTGTCACGAGTCAGTCCACTACCACCACCTTGGGGGCATTCCCTTGTCCATGGCCTCCGGTCTCCACGGCCGGCACCTCACCCGCCGGCTCGTCCAGCTGTACGTCGGACTGACGCTGTACGGGGCCAGTTCGGCGCTGCTCGTGCGCAGCGGGCTCGGTCTGGAGCCCTGGAACGTCCTGCACCAGGGCCTCGCCGAGAGGACCGGGCTGACCATCGGCGTGGTGTCGATCGCCGTCGGTGCGGTGGTGCTGCTGCTGTGGCTCCCGATCCGGCAGCGGCCCGGGCTCGGCACGGTCTCCAACGTGTTCGTGATCGGTCTGGCGATGGACGGCACCCTGGCCCTGGTCCCGGACGTCCACGGGCCGGTCGGGCAGGTGTCGCTGCTCCTGCTCGGCATCGTCCTCAACGGGGTCGCCACCGGCCTGTACATCGCGGCGCGGTTCGGGCCCGGCCCGCGCGACGGCCTGATGACCGGTCTGCACCGGCTCACCGGCCGGTCCATCCGTCTGGTGCGGACGGCGATCGAGGTCGTGGTGGTCGCCACCGGCTTCCTGCTCGGCGGCTCGGTCGGTGTCGGCACGGTCCTGTACGCGCTCGCGATCGGACCGCTCGCCCAGTTCTTCCTGCGCCGGTTCGCCGTCCCGGAGCCGGCGGGATCCGAGAGCGCGGAATCCGCCTCCGAACCCGCTCCCGGCAGCGTCGCGCCCGTCGCCGAACCCGCCTCCGGCAGCGCCGCGCTCACCCCCGAGCCGGTCTCCGTCCCCTCCTCGGTCGCCGCCGGGACACCGGAAGGCGCCATACTGCGGCCGTGACTCGCGTACGCCACCCCTATCTCGACCATTCCTCCCCTCTCGCGTTCGCCCATCGCGGCGGCACGGCGAACGGCCTGGAGAACACCGCGGCCGCCTTCCGCCAGGCCGCCGCGGCGGGCTACCGCTACTTCGAGACCGATGTGCACACGACGTCCGACGGGGTGCTCGTCGCGTTCCACGACGCGACCCTCGACCGGGTGACGGACGCCTCGGGCCGGATCCGCGACCTGCCCTGGGCGGCGGTGCGGGAGGCCCGCGTGGCCGGCAAGGAGCCGCTGCCGCTCTTCGCGGACCTCCTGGAGGAGTTCCCCGAGGCCCGCTGGAACGTGGACCTCAAGGCGGAGTCGGCCCTCCACCCGCTGATCGACCTGATCCGCAGGAAGAAGGCCTGGGACCGGGTCTGCGTGGGCTCCTTCACCGAGTCCCGGGCGGCACGGGCCCAGCGGCTGGCCGGTCCCGAGCTCGCCACCTCGTACGGGGTGGGCGGAGTGGTCGGGCTCCGGCTGCGCTCCTGGGGGATCCCGGCGGCCGTGCGGGCCGGAGCGGTGGCGGCGCAGGTCCCGGAGCGCCAGGCCGGGGTCCCGGTGGTCGACCGCCGGTTCGTGCGGGAGGCGCACGCGCGCGGGCTCCAGGTCCACGTGTGGACGGTGAACGATCCGGCCCGGATGCACTCTCTCCTCGACCTGGGAGTCGATGGCATCATGACCGATCACCTGGAGACGCTGCGCGGCGTGCTCACCGACCGGGGAGCGTGGATCTGAGCCGCGTCCCGGCGACGGGGACGAACGAGGAGGGCGCGGCCGTGACCGCTGACACCACCGAGCCGGAGGAGTGTGCCACCGGCCCCGCCGAGCGGCGGCGCGAGCAGCGCGGCTGGTACTTCTACGACTTCGCGTGCTCGGTGTACTCGACGAGCGTGCTCACCGTGTTCCTCGGCCCGTACCTGACCTCGGTGGCCCGGGCCGCGGCCGACGCCGAGGGGTTCGTGCACCCGCTGGGCGTCCCGGTGCGGGCGGGCTCCCTCTTCGCGTACGCCGTGTCGGCCTCGATCGTGGTCGCGGTCCTGGCGATGCCGCTGGTCGGCGCGGTCGCGGACCGCACGGGCCGGAAGAAGCCGCTGCTCGCGGCCTCGGCCTACCTGGGGGCGACGGCCACGGCGGGGATGTTCTTCCTGGCGGGCGAGCGGTATCTGCTCGGGGCGTTCCTGCTGATCGTGGCGAACGCCTCGCTGTCGGTCTCGATGGTGCTCTACAACGCCTATCTGCCGCAGATCGCGGAGCCGGACGAGCGGGACGCGGTCTCCTCGCGCGGCTGGGCCTTCGGCTACACGTCGGGTGCCCTGGTCCTCGTCCTGAACCTGGTCCTCTACTCGGGGCACGACTCCTTCGGCCTCACCGAGGGCGAGGCGGTCCGCATCTGCCTGGCCTCGGCGGGCGTGTGGTGGGGCGCCTTCACGCTGGTGCCGCTGCGCCGGCTGCGCGACCGGCGGACCGGCCCGGAGGAGGGCGGCCGGACCGGCGGGGGCGCGGTCGGCAGCGGCTGGGGCCAGCTGCGGGCCACGCTGAAGGACATGCGCCGGCATCCGCTGACACTCTCCTTCCTCCTCGCGTACCTCATCTACAACGACGGCGTGCAGACGGTGATCTCGCAGGCCTCGATCTACGGCTCGGAGGAGCTGGGCCTCGACCAGACGACGCTCATCACGGCGGTCCTGCTCGTCCAGGTGCTCGCGGTGGCGGGTGCCCTCGGGATGGGGCGACTCGCCCGGTCGTACGGCGCCAAGCGGACGATTCTGGGCTCGCTGGCGGTCTGGACGCTGATCCTGGCGGCCGGCTACTTCCTGCCGGCCGGCTCGCCGGTGTTCTTCTACTGCCTGGCGGCCGCGATCGGCCTCGTCCTGGGCGGCAGCCAGGCCCTGTCGCGTTCGCTGTTCTCGCATCTGGTGCCGCGAGGCAAGGAGGCGGAGTACTTCTCGGCGTACGAGATGAGCGACCGGGGGCTCAGCTGGCTGGGTCCGCTCGTGTTCGGTCTCGCGTATCAGCTGACCGGAAGCTACCGGGATGCCATCATCTCCCTGGTGATCTTCTTCGCCGTCGGCTTCGCACTGCTCGCCCGGGTGCCGGTCCGGCGTGCGGTGGAGGCCGCGGGGAACCCGATACCCGAGCGTATTTAGACGTGGCGATGAAAGGGCGGTAGTGTACGCGTTTGGCCTGCCAGGCGGACCGTTACTGCGTGCTGCTTTGGTGAAGACACCGGGTCGCATCTGCCGTCAGATGTGACAAAACGGGCACTGGTGGGTACAACAAGGGGCGGCACGACGGGCGACGCATGACCCGGCACGGGAATCTTTACCGCCGACCGGACGTTGACCGGATAACGACGACAGCGACACCTGTCCTGTGGGCGACAAGCCCGGGAGGCACGATTCATGAGTGAGCGAGCTCTTCGCGGCACGCGCCTCGTGGTGACGAGCTACGAGACCGACCGCGGCATCGATCTGGCCCCGCGCCAGGCGGTGGAGTACGCATGCGAGAAGGGACATCGTTTTGAGATGCCCTTCTCGGTCGAGGCGGAGATTCCGCCGGAGTGGGAGTGCAAGGTCTGCGGAATCCAGGCACTCCTGGTGGACGGGGACGGACCCGAGGAGAAGAAGGGCAAGCCTGCGCGTACGCACTGGGACATGCTCATGGAGCGGCGTACCCGCGAGGAGCTGGAGGAGGTCCTCGCCGAGAGGCTGGCCGTCCTGCGCTCCGGCGCCATGAACATCGCCGTGCATCCGCGCGACAGCCGCAAGTCCGCCTAGCGGACCGCCGCAAGAGCACCACGCCGCGGGGCCCGGTACACGATGGGTGTACCGGGCCCCGCGGCGTTCCCGTGCCCCGCTCTCGGAGGAGCGGGGCACGGCCGCGTCATCAGGGCGTCAGCGGCGGACGGGGCGCCTCGGCCCGGCGGGGGCCCTGGGGCGCGTCCTCACGGATGACCTCACCCTGGACCACCTTCCCGTCCGGCCGGTGGATGCGAGCCTGCTGGAAGGCGTCCTGGAGGCTGCCGGGAGACGCGGCGCCCATCCGGCGCTCGACCGTCTTCTCCGCGTACCGCCCGAGGAACGAGCGGACCTGCGGGATCAGCAGGAGCAGGCCGGCCGCGTCCGAGAGCGGGCCGGGGATCATCAGGAGCAGGCCGCCGAGCATCAGGAAGCCGTTGCGGTCCTCCGCGCCGACCCGGTCGGCGGGCGAGGGCGCCACGCCGGTCCGCGCGGCCGTCTGGGCCTGCTGGAAGGTCGAGGTGAGGTTGCGGAAGGCGCGGCGGCCCGCCCGCTTCACGACGGCGGCGCCGAACACGGCACCGCCGACGAGCAGGGCGAGGACGGCCAGTCCGCCCGCCACGTCCGCCACCACCGTGAGCAGCCAGATCTCCAGGACCAGCCAGGCGGCGACGCCGAGCGGAAGGAACGTACGCGCGCGTGAGCGCTTGGGGGCGAGGGGAGGCGGTGCGCCGGTCGTCATGGTGCCCAGTGTGCCTGGCGCCCCGCCGGAACGGCGTAAAGGAAGGATCAGCACGGGAAGGCCCGTGCGGAGGGCCCGTACGGGGGGAGCCGTACGGGAGGAGCCGCGCGGTCGTCAGGAGGGCTTGCGGCCGAGCAGCTTGCCGACCTTCTCCGCCCGCGCCGTCAGGCCCCAGCCGGTGACCCGCCACAGCGCCTCGACGACGATGTTGCGGCTCATCTTCGAGTCGCCGACCTCGCGCTCCACGAAGGTGATCGGGACCTCGACCACGTGGAAGCCGGCGGCGACCGCGCGGCGGGCCAGGTCGACCTGGAAGCAGTAGCCCGCCGAGGCCACGTCCTCCAGGCCCAGGCCCTCCAGGGTCTCCTTGCGGAAGGCCCGGTAGCCGCCGGTGACGTCGCGGATCGGCACGTCGAGCATCACGCGCGAGTAGAGGCTGCCGCCCCGGGAGATGAACTCGCGGGACTTCGGCCAGTTCACGATCCGGCCGCCCGGCACCCAGCGGGAGCCGAGGACCAGGTCCGCGCCCTTGAGGGCGGTGAGCAGGCGCGGGAGCTCCTCGGGCTGGTGGGAGCCGTCGGCGTCCATCTCGACGAGGACGCCGTAGCCGTGCTCGATGCCCCACCGGAAACCGGCGAGGTAGGCGGCGCCCAGCCCCTCCTTGCCCTTGCGGTGCAGGACGTGCACGTGGTCGTCGTCGGACGCGATCTCGTCCGCGAACTTGCCCGTGCCGTCGGGGCTGTTGTCGTCCGCGACGAGAATGTGCGCCTCGGGTACGGCTTCCCGCACCCGCGCGACGATCGGCTTGATGTTCTCCGCCTCGTTGTAGGTCGGAATGATCACCAAGGCCTTGCCGAGCGGGCCGTAACGCCTCTGGCCACCGTCGTTCACTACTGCCCCTTCGGATACATACGCGGGCCCCCACCATAGCGAGGTCCCCGGAGTGCTCCGGCGCGGCGGGTCGAGTGGGACGGGTGACGTGCGGTGCGGGACCCGGCGTCCTTCGGTCCGACCTGGGATCCGCTGGCTGCGGGTCGACCGAGAGCCGTTGTCTACTGAACGTCCGGGCCCCACCCGGGTCGCACCTTCCGCCGGGGAGACCTTCCCTCGCCACCGAGGCGCGGGCGGCGTTCGGCTGCGGCGTGGGCTGCGGTCCGGTCGGACGTCCTGTGGTGGACGCCGTGAACCTACCCGCCCCTGGCGGGCGACTGTCAACACCGGCTTGACCTGCGGATACCTCGCAAAAGGCCAGGCCGGAGGGGAAAATCCGCAGGTCGGGGACAAGCGTGCGGGGCGACGATCGAGGTCCGAAATGGACCTATATCAGTCGTTCGGCCGTACGAACACCGTCTGCCCGTACACCACCGTCCGCAGACAGACGGGGAGATCGACACCGGGCGACAGATCGGGCAGACCGGGCGTTCCGGAGCGCGGGTCGGTGGACCAGCGGGCGACCCGGTCGTCGGGCGCCTGGACGACGAGCTCCTCGGTGCGCCAGACCGCGTAGTCGGCGGGGGCGCCGGGGACCAGCGTCCCCGCGTCGTCCCGGCCCACGGCCCGCCAGCCGCCCCGGGTGTGGGCGGTGAAGGCGGCCCGGGCGGAGATCCGGTGCTCGGGGGTCCGGTGGAAGGCGGCGGCCCGGACGGTGCCCCACGGGTCGAGCGGGGTGACCGGGCTGTCGGAGCCGAAGGCCAGCGGCACCCCGGCGCGCAGCAGCGCGGCGTACGGGTTGAGGGTGCGGGCCCGCTCGGCGCCGAGCCGGTCGGCGTACATGCCCTCCTCGCCGCCCCAGAGGGCGTCGAAGGCGGGCTGGACGGAGGCGGTGAGTCCCAGCTCGGCGAAGGCTGCGATCGTCTCGGGGGTGAGCATCTCGACGTGCTCGACGCGGTGCCGGGCGGCCCGGATCCGGGCCAGACCGAGCTTCTCGGCGGCGGCCCTGACGCCCTCGACGACCGCGGTCACCGCCGCGTCCCCGATGGCGTGGAAGCCGGCCTGGAGGCCCGCCTCGGTACAGGCGACGACGTGCAGGGCGATGGTGGCCGCGTCCAGGTGGGCCGAGCCTCTGTGCCCGGCGTGGTCGGCGTACGGCTCGTGGAGGCAGGCGGTGTGGGAGCCGAGGGAGCCGTCGGCGAACAGGTCGCCGGCCGCGCCGAGGGCGCCCAGGGCTCTCGCCCGCTCGACGTCGAGGTCGGCCCAGTAGCCCACGACCCGGGGCCCGGCCTCCTCGCGCGCGAGGTCCAGGAGGCCGGTGAAGTCCTCCTCCGAGGAGATCTGCGGACCGCCGCACTCGTGCAGGGTGCCGATGCCGAGGGAGGCGGCCCGCTGCCGGGCGGCGCGCTGCGCCTCGGTGCGCTGGAGCGGGGAGACGGCGGCGAAGGCGGCCGCGCGCACGGCGTGGTGGGCGTCGCCGGTGAGCGGGCGCTGCCCGTCGTGGAAGCCGTCCAGGTCACGGATGCCGGGCACGAGGTCGAGTAGGGCGGTCGTGACGACGGCCGAGTGGACGTCGATCCGGGTCAGGTAGAGCGGGCGGCCGCCGGTGAGCCCGTCGAGCTCGTCGCGGGTGAGCGGGCGGCGCTCGGGCCAGCGGGAGGCGTCCCAGCCGTGACCGATGAGGATGCGGTCCCCGGGGCGGGCGGCGGCGTGGGCCCGGATCAGCTCCGCGGCCTCGGCGAGCGAGGCGGCGGAGGACAGGTCGAGCCCCGTGAGGGCGAAGCCGGTGGCGGTGGTGTGCACGTGCGCGTCGACGAAGGCCGGGGTGACGAGCGCGCCCTCCAGGTCGACGACCTCGTCCACGCCGGAGGCGAAGGCGTCGGCCGCGCCCTCCGAGCCCACCCAGGCGACGTGCCCGCGCTCCACCACCATCGCGGTGGCGAAGGGGTCGGCGGGGCTGTGGACTTCTCCACCGCGCAGCAGCACGGTGCGGTGTTCGCCGGCAGACGTGGTCTCACTCATGCCACCAGGCTAGGACCTGCCGGAAGCCGGTTTGTCCGGCAGGTCCCCCGGGACGCGCCCGACGGCCCCGCGCGCGTCAGATGCGCGGCGGTCTGGCCTCGTACGGCGTGGACAGGACGACGGTCGTGCGGCTGGAGACCCCGGCCTGGGAGCGGATGCGGGTGAGCAGGTGCTCCAGCTCCAGCGGGGTGGCGACGCGGACCTTGAGGATGTAGTTCTCGTCGCCCGCGACGCTGTGACAGGCCTCGATCTCGGGGATGTCGGCGAGCCGGTCGGGGGTGTCGTCGGGGGCACTGGGGTCGAAGGGTTTGACCGAGATGAACGCGGTGAGCGGCAGGCCCACGGCCTCCGGGTCGACGACGGCGGCGTAGCCGCGGATGACCCCGCGCTGCTCCAGCCGGCGGACGCGCTGATGCACCGCCGACGTGGACAGGCCCGTGGCCTTGCCCAGGTCGGTGTAGCTCATGCGCCCGTCCTTGACGAGCAACTCCACGATCTGACGATCCAGCTCCTCCATGCGGTGACCCTATTGCTCCGTGCGGTCGGGGGCACAGCCGGGGGCGGCCCGTATGGGTCGCTATGGGCCATCACGGGGCACCTGCGACGGGCATGTGACGAACGCCACAGGTTTGCGCTCGGCCTGGGGCGCCGCCTCACGGTTATGCGGAGTTGTGCATGGGAAGTGCTTGCTGTGGTCGGGGCCGTACAGATCCGGCCGACCCAGCCGAGGGGGAGATTCCCAATGCAGGAGCCTGTTGAATCGGTCGACACGTCCGACGAGCTCGACGCGTACGACACCTTTGAGATGTTCCGGGTCGTCTGCCCGGAGTGCGTGCAGCCCATCGCGCTGCTCGCGGACGAGGACGCGCTGCCGGAGCACGCGCTCTGCCCGACGCCGTGGAACCCCTTCGTCCTGACGGTCTGCCCGGGCACGGGCCTTCCGGCCTCCGAGGCCCGCCCCGCCGACGACGTCCTGGGGGTCCAGGAGCAGGACACCGCACTGCTCCTGACGCTCCCCCGGGGACTCGACTGGCGCACGCAGCCCTTCTCGCACGTCGGCGGTCCGGGCTCGCGTCCGATCCGGGTGCCGCAGATGCGGCGCGCGGCCTGAGCCGGCCGGCTACCAGTAGCTTCCCCGCACCATCGCCGCGAGCGTGGCGTGGTGCAGGATCAGGCCGTCCGGGTCACCGGGCACCTCGACCTCGCCGAAGTGGGCCTGGCGGTACGCGATCCTGAGCATCACGATCGCGTGCCGCAGCGCCGCGTAGAGCGTGTGGAACTCCATGTCGCGCGGGGTGTGCCCGGTCAGTTCCGTGTACCGCCGTTCGACCGCTTCGCGCCGCAGGAAGCCGGGCAGTCCGGGCTGGCCGAAGCCGACGGTCAGGTCCTGGAAGAAGCGGTGCAGGTAGACGGTCCAGCCGAGGTCGACCTCTCGGGGGACGTACGCCGCCATCTCCCAGTCGAGGACGGCGACGGGCGTGAATCCGTCGTAGACGATGTTCCCGATGCGCGCGTCGCCCCAGCCGAGGACGGCGGGGCCCTCGTCGGCCGGCCAGAGTTCCTCCAGCCGGTCGAAGGCCGACTCGATGAGCGGTGAGGGCGCGAGCCCCTCCACGACCCACGCGTAGTACGCGCGTTGGGCGTCGACGTGCCGGCGCAGGGGGCTCCCGGTGCCTTCGGGCAACAGGAACTCGGCCTCCTTCGCGGGGAACTGGTCGTGCAGCCTGGCGAGTACGGAGACGGACTCGGCCTCCAGGTGGGCGCGTTCGGCGTCGGTGGCGGCGTGCAGCCAGTTCCCCTCGTACGTGTAGGGCATGACGTCCGGCGGGACGCGGCCCTCGGCGCGGGCCATCACGAAGAAGGGGGCGCCGAGCGGTTCCGGGTCCTCCTCCAGCCAGAGCACGCGCGGGACGGGGACGTCGGTGTGCTCGCCGACGAGGCGCATCACCCGGTGCTGGCGGGCCATGTCGTAGACGGGGAAGACGGTGTACGCGGCGGGATCGGCGGCGAGCCGCAGGGCGCAGCCGCGTACCGGGGCGTCGGGATGGTCGAGGTCGAAGAGCAGGGTCTCGCTCGACATGCCGTTCGAGCCGGGGACGGCGAGGCCGGTGACCCCGGCTCCGGGCAGGTGCCGGTCCAGCCAGGCGGTGAGCCGCCGGCCGAGCTCCTCGGGGTCGCGGGTGGTGGTGCGGGGGCGCGGGGCGGTGGCCAAGGGGTGCTCCTCAGATCGCGGTTGACGTGTGGTCGGCGAAGCCGCTGGGGTCGTGGCGGCCGAAGGAGCCGTGCTCGAAGATGCCGTGGCCGGTGTGGCCGTCGAGGGTGAAGCGGGCCGCGTGGTCGGTGACCCCGTAGGCGGCCATGGGGTGGGCGGCGGGGTCGGAGAGGTCGTAGACGCGGCGGTCGGTCCAGCCGCGGCCCTGCCAGGTCCCGTGCTGCCAGTCGGTGGCGGGCGGGTACCCGGCGCCGACGGCGAGCGGTGAGGAGGCGAGGATCTCGACGCCGATCTCCAGGGGTTTGCCGGCCGGGTCGGTGAGGTGGACGGTGGCCCGCTCGGGGTGGCGGGTGCCGGGGCGGTACGTGATCTCGGTGCGGGGCCAGCCGAGCTGGGTGTCGCGGCGGCCGTGGCGCACGAGCAGAGCCTCGTTGAGGGTGCGGTAGCCGTCGGCGTCCTCCTGGGCGACGACCATGAGGAAGCGGTCCTCGAAGCGCATCGGGATCCAGAGCCAGTGGAAGCCCTCGGGGCGGAACTCGGCGGCGCGGCCGGGTTCCTCGCCGGGGAGGGGACGGACGCCCCAGCTGCGGTCGCGGGTGCCGGTCCACTCCCCCGCCGTGACGGCGAACTCCTCGCCGCCGGCCCTGATGGTGCCCGCGCAGCGCCCGGCCTGGACGAAGCGGCGCCCTTCGAGGGTGAGCCGGCCGCCGTGGCGCTGGGTGTGGTGGGGTTCCCAGACGGCGGGGAAGTCGCCGGTCCAGGTGAGGTCGAAGGAGAGCCCGTCGGGGTCGGCGGGGTCGGCGGCGCAGTGCAGGGAGAAGCGCTTGAGGGGTTCGTCGACGATGATGGCGAGCGGGCCGACGGAGAGGTCCATCCGGTCGTCGCCGAGCGCGTCGGAGGCGCGGACGGCGTGCAGCCGGTCGCCGGTGCGCAGGGTGGCGTAGGCGTCGACGACCCCGGTGTTGGGGTAGACGCCGAGACCTGCGATGAGCAGGGCCCGGCCGGTGTGGTCGAAGACGTGGAAGATGCACCGGTCGTAGGCGTTCCGGTCGCCGCTGACGTGGTGCTTCATCGAGAGCGGTGCCTGGTGCACGGGGTATTCGTCGAGCGCGACGGGCCGGTCGTCGTCCACTGCTGACCTCCTGAGCCACGAAGGGGATCTGACGGTACGTCAGTTCTCGTCCTGGGGGCCAGAGTCGTGCACCGGGTACCGGGCGAACTGCCGCTCGAATCCGCTCGGCGGTGACCCCGGCCGCCGGGACGCGTTGGTCCGGGCATGACCACGCTGTACACCACTCCCAGCGGTTACGGTCGGCACCGGCAGGCCGAACCGCGCGGTGAAGAATCGGTTCCTCAGTCGCCGTCGACGGAGCCGGCACCGGCTCCGTCACCCACCCCGGCCC
Source organism: Streptomyces sp. NK15101 (assembly GCF_020400725.1). Lineage (GTDB taxonomy): Bacteria > Actinomycetota > Actinomycetes > Streptomycetales > Streptomycetaceae > Streptomyces. The sequence continues at coordinate 34,933 of NZ_JAINVG010000043.1, forward strand.
CGGCGCTCGCCCCGGCCCCGGCGCCCGCGCCGCCCCCCGTGCCCGTCCCGGTCCCCGTACCGGCGCAGGGGCAGGCACAGGCCCAGGTGAAACCCCCCGTCCCCGCCGACCCGCCCATCTACCGGGACGTGCTCTCCCTCTGGGCCAGCCAGGGCCGCACCCTGCCGGGCCGCCGCGACCAGGAGTGGACCAGGCTCGCCGCCGGACCGGTCTGGGCGGACCGCACCGTGCGCGTCAGCGGGACTCTGGTCCGACCAGGTGACGGGCGATGACCACGCGCTGGATCTGATTGGTCCCCTCGACGATCTGGAGCATCTTCGCCTCGCGCAGATACCGCTCCACGGGGAAGTCCGCCGTGTAGCCGTAACCGCCGAGCACCTGCACCGCGTCCGTCGTGACCTGCATGGCGGCGTCCGTGCAGAAGAGCTTGGCCATCGCCGCGCACCGGCCGAAGGGCCGCCCCTCGTCCCTGAGCCGCGCCGCCTCCAGGTACAGCGCCCGGCCCGCCTCGATCCGGGTCGCCATGTCGGCGAGCAGGAAGCGGAGCCCCTGGAAGTCGGCGAGCGGCCGGCCGAACTGGCGGCGCTCCCGCGCGTACGCCACGGCCTCGTCCAGGGCCGCCTGGGCCAGCCCCACGGCACAGGCGGCGATGCCGAGCCGCCCCGAGTCCAGGGCGTCCAGGGCGATCGCGAAGCCCTGCCCTTCCCCGCCCAGCCGCCGGTCGTCGCCGACCCGCACCCCGTCGAAGTGGAGCTGCGCGGTCGGAGACCCCTTCATGCCCATCTTCCGCTCGGGCGGTGCCGCGCTCAGCCCCGGCGCGTCCCCCGGCACCAGGAAGGCGGTGATGCCGCGCGCGCCCGGCCCGCCGGTGCGGGCCATGACCGTGCAGAAGTCCGCGATCCCGCCGTGGGTGATCCAGGCCTTGGTGCCGTCGACGACCCAGGCGTCGCCGTCCCGGACGGCGCGGGTCCGCAGGGCCGCCGCGTCCGACCCGGCGGAGGGTTCGGAGAGGCAGTACGCGCCGAGGAGACCGCCGCCCAGCATCGCGGGCAGGTGCGCGGCCCGCTGCTCGTCGGTGCCGTAGCCCGCGAGCGCGTGGCAGGCCAGGGTGTGGACGCTCACTCCGAGCCCGACGGTGAGCCGGGCGGCGGCGAGCTCCTCCAGGACCTGGAGGTAGACCTCGTACGGCTGACCGCCCCCGCCGTACTCCGGGTCGTACGGCAGTCCGAGCAGCCCGGAGCGGGAGAGCAGCGCGAACAGCTCGCGGGGGAACCGGCCGGCGGCCTCCTCCTCGGCGGCGGACGGGGCGATCTCCCGCCGGGCGATGTCCCGCACCAGGGAGAGCAGTTCCCGGGCCTCGTCGGTGGGCAGTCGGCGTTCCACGCCGTCCGCGGTGCTGTCGGCCATGGCCGGACGCTCCTCCCTGCCGGGCGCGCGGGTGCGCGCGGAGTGCCGAGGTCGCGGGGAGTATGCCCGTTCCGGCCCGGTGGATCACACGGGCGCCGGGGATGCACACGGTTGCCGGGGGCACGGACGCCGGGAGGCCCATAGTTGCCGGGGGAGGGCACACAGCTGCCGGGGGGCACACAGCTGCCGGGGACCGCGCGGACGCCCGGGGGCGTGGCCGCCTACATGAGGCCCGCCCGGGTGACGAGGACGGCGAGCAGGACCACCAGGGTCCAGCCGAGGACGTGCTCCAGGATCTTGGGGCCGTCGTCGCGGGGGCCGCCCGTCCGTGCGCGGGTGAGGAGGTGGGAGTGGGTGGTGGAGGTCATGGCGACCACCTTGCGCCACGGGGGCGGCCCGGGGGTAGAGACGTCGGTCACGTCCCCCGGGGCCGCCGGGCCGCCCCGACGGTGCCGAGGGCCTCCCATGCCTTGCGCGGGGCGGCCGAGGGGCGGTCGGGGAGAAGAGGCAGCGGCCCCCTCCTGTGCCGGACGCCACTTTCCCGCTCGGGGCGGAGGCTCGGCCTCGGCGCGGAGCCGGATGCTCTCCGAACGCCACGGCCGCCCGGCCGGGCGGCCGGGCCAGGTCTCGACGCACACGCCTTTCACGCCGCCACCGGTGTCGCTGCCGATCCGCTCGTGCACGTGTCCCGGGCGTGGTCGTCACCCGTGGTGGCGTCGACCAGGCGCGGGACCATGCTCCGGCTGACGGACACCCCGACGACGCGGACGAACTCTCGCGGGGCCGCGCATGCTCACGCCAGGCCGAGCGCCCGCAGCGCGCGGTGCTGGCTCGGGGTCGGCCTGGCGGGCCAGTAGACGTAGCAGACCCCGCCCGTACCGCTCCTGACCCTGCCGTTCGCGTCGTACCGCTTCGTGCGGAGCCAGATGTTCTCCCACTCGCGCCGCCGGTAGACCCGCCGGACGGCCTCGTTGCTGGGGGATGCGGGGTCGTTGGCGATGACGTCGCCGGTCTCCGTGAAGCCGATGACGGTCATCAGGTGGCCCGAGGTGCCGTAGCCGGCTCCGGTCAGTTCCTCCTTGCGGAAGGACTGGGACGTTATGGCCGGGATGCCGACGCGGACCAGCGATTCCAGCTCCGTGAGCGAGCGCAGCCGGGTGACCACGGCGCTCATGTCGGGGTAGGCGGCCGCGTAGGCGGCGTTGAAGGGCCAGTTGCCGCAGCCCTGGTACTGGTGGTCGTAGGTGAAGCGGGCCGCGTGGCAGACCTGCGGGTCGGCGAAGGCCGGGTCCACCCAGGCCAGTTGCTCGGCGGAGGGGCGGCGGCCCCAGTACTCGACGATCATCTGGGAGGAGGTCGGGCTGCACCAGGCCTCGCCGCCGTTGTCGTACTCGGGGTACTGGCCGACGTGGGTGTTCTGGGAGTAGCGCGGGACGACGAGTTCGTGGTCGAGCCCCGGCTCGGAGGCCGGGACGGTGAAGCGGTCCGGAACGTCCGAGGCCATGGCGCCGAGCCGCCAGACCGTCGGGGTGAGGTCGGTCCCCGGGGTCCGGTAGAGGGTGAGGCGCAGCCGGTACGAGCGCAGCCGCAGGCCGCTCGCGGCGTCGTCGATCGCGAAGGTGTCGGTCCAGACGGTGCTCCTGCCGTCGGTCTGGTCGTCGACCGAGGTGCGGCGGATGTCGCCGTCGCCGGAGGCCCAGCGGCCGAGCACGTACCAGGGGGTGGCGGTGGCGTCGGAGTACGTGCCGGACAGTTCGACCTGGAGCCAGGTGCCGGGCGGGGTGGCCGCGTTCCAGGAGGCGATGACCTCGGTGGCGGGCACGGTCGGGGTGTGGACGGGCGAGGTCCAGCTCGCGTACTCCCAGGCGGAGGTGCGGCCGGTGTGCGGGTCGGTGTAGTCGACGCGCCCGGCGGGGGCGGCGAGGACAAGGCCGGGGCGGAGGCCGGCGACCGCCTTCGTGCCGGCCGTCGCGCCGCACCTCCAGTCCGTGTACGAGGACCAGAAGCGGTTGTCGACGAGCCCGGCGGCGGGGACGTGGCCCCGCTCGGCACCGTCGGCCGCACGCTCGGAGGCGGTGCGGTCGGGGCCGGCGGCGGTCGTGGGGTCCGCCGCGGCGGCGGGGCCGGCGGCGGCCGTTCCCGCGGCGGCCGCGAGCGCCGCGGCGAGGACGGTCCTGCGTGGGGTGGAGCTGGTCATGGGCGGTGACCCCCAGTCGAGAACGGTGGGCGTGCGACGGTGCCGAGGCAGGGTGTACCGCTTCTGCACCGGTGGACGGGTGGGGCTGCGCGGGCCCACTATCCCGGCTTCCGCGGGGCCTCCGCCAGCACTTCGGCTCGCGTCGCCGCACCAATATTGGTCTCCACCACTGGCGGCGGTACGGCGCTGACCTGCGGCGGTCCCCGCTCCCCTACGCTGGGGCCATGAACGACCTCGACCGCGCGGCCCGCGCGCTGCTCCGGCTGCCGCCCTCCTGCGGACCGGTCCGGCTGGTGGCGGTCGACGGCCACGCGGGCTCCGGCAAGTCCACCCTGGCGGCCCGTCTGTCCGCCGCCCTCGGCGACGCCCCCGTCCTCCACCTCGACGACCTCGCCACGCACGAGGAGCTCTTCGCGTGGACCGGCCGGCTGCGGGAGCAGGTCCTGGAGCCGCTCTCGCGGGGCGAGACCGCGTGCTACCGCCCGTACGACTGGCGGCTGCGGCGCTTCGGGGAGGCGCGGGAGCTGCCCCCAGCCCCGGTGGTCCTCGTGGAGGGCGTCGGCGCCGGCCGGCGGGTGGTGCGGCCGTTCCTGGCGTGGCTGCTGTGGATGGAGCGCGGCGCCGGGGACTCCTGGGCGCGCGGACGCCGGCGGGACGGTCCGGAGCAGGCTTCCTTCTGGGACGGCTGGACCGTGGCGGAGACTCGCCATTTCACCGAGGACCCCTCCCGGCCCTTCGCCGACACCCTGGTACAGGAGTGCGAGGAGGGGTACGACTGGATTCCAGGGCCGTCCGCGACAGCGGGCGCGCACCAGATCATCACGCACAGTGACGGGTTCCTGTCCGTGATCTGAGGGAGTGGAAGTCCGCTTCCGCAAGTACCTCAACTTCGCTTGACCGAGGGGGCGTACAGGTCTTACGTTCTGAATGTGCGGCTTTTCGAAGCCGCCGTGGACACGAAGCCCCCGGTTGTTCCCCCGTGACCGGGGGCTTCGTTCTGCCCTAGGAAGCCCCTCCGGGCCCCCTTCCGCCCCCTCCGCACCCCCTGACGATCACCCAGGGTCACCGCTTCCGGATCATGCGCTTCTCCTTAAGCGCGCACCCCCTGCGCAGGTACGATGCCCCCAGGTGCGGTCAAATCCCGTCCATGCGATGACGGTTGTGGGGGACTCGATGGACATCGGCACACAGGGCTCACAGGCCCCCGCCGAGCTCGCCTGGCTGCGCGGAGTCGACGCCTACACGATGGGCGCGTATCCGCAGGCGGAGGACGAGTTCCGGACGGCGGTACGGATCGACCCCGGGATGGCGGACGCCTGGCTCGGGCTGCACGCCCTCCGGGTCGACACCACGACCGCGCTGCTGCGCATGTACCGCAACCGCGAGCGCTTCGGCGAGCAGCGGACCCGGCACCGACGCACCCTCAACTCCTGGTACTGGCTGGGCTGGTGGGTGCAGCCGGTGCTGGAGAGCCCCCGCGACCTGCTGCTCGCGCACGCCTCCCACTGGCTCGACGGCCGCCACGTGCCGGAGCTCGACCGGGCCCTCGCGGGCCTCCCCCCGGTCGACACCGATCCGCAGGTGCGTTTCCTGCACGCCTGCCGTGCCTATCTCGTCAAGGACTGGGACCAGCTCGTCCGGCACACCGAGACCCTCGTCGACGACCCGCTGCTCGGCATCGAGGCCGGTCTCTTCGGCGGCATGGCCCGGGTGCGCCTGGAGATGTACAGCCAGGCCGAGCCGCTCCTCTCGGCCTCGCTGATGCGGTGCCGCAGCGAGCAGCCGCAGCGCAAGGAGCTGCGCTACTGGCTCGCCCGCGCCCACGAGGGCACCGGGCGCAGCGCCGCCGCGCTGCCGCTCTACCGGGCCGTGCACCGGATCGACCCGGCCTTCATGGACACGGCGGCGCGACTCGCGGCGATCGCCGAGTACGACGGCTTCGAGGGCTACGACGGGGTGGACGACCCCGCCGGGCTCGCGACGGTCGCGATGGGCACCCTCGGCGGGGGCCTCGGGCAGGACACGGTGGACACCGTGCCGGGCGCCGAGCCCGAGGCGGGCGGACTCGGCGACGGGCTGCGGCTCGCGCCCGAACCGGTGCCGCCGGCCGCCACCGTCACACCGCCGGAGACCGTACGGCAGAAGGCCCCCCTGCCCGGCCAGCCGGCGCCGCCGCGCTTCCCGGCCGGGCCCACCGATCCGGTGCTCCTCGCGGAGGCGCTCGCCGAACTGGAGGGCATGGTCGGGCTCGAACCGGTCAAGCGCCAGGTCAAGGCGCTCTCGGCACAGCTGGAGATGGCACGGCTCCGGGCCGGACAAGGCCTTCCGGTCCAGCCGCCCAAGCGCCACTTCGTCTTCTCCGGTCCCTCGGGCACCGGGAAGACCACGGTCGCCCGGATCCTCGGGCGGGTGTTCTACGCCCTCGGGCTGCTCGGCGGCGACCATCTCGTGGAGGCCCAGCGGGCCGACATGGTCGGCGAGTTCCTGGGCCAGACCGCCGTCAAGGCCAATGAGCTGATCGACTCGGCGGTCGGCGGCGTGCTGTTCGTCGACGAGGCCTACGCGCTCTCCAACACCGGCTACAGCAAGGGCGACGCCTACGGGGACGAGGCCCTCCAGGTGCTCCTGAAGCGGGCCGAGGACAACCGCGACCACCTCGTGGTCATCCTGGCCGGCTACCCCGAGGGCATGGACCGGCTGCTCAGCACCAACCCGGGGCTGTCCTCCCGGTTCACCACCCGCGTCGACTTCCCCTCGTACCGTCCGCTGGAACTCACCGCCATCGGCGAGGTCCTCGCGGCGGCCAACGGGGACGGCTGGGACGAGGAGGCCCTCGACGAGCTCCGCTCGATCAGCGGGCACGTCGTCGACCAGGGCTGGATCGACGAGCTCGGCAACGGCCGCTTCCTGCGCACCCTGTACGAGAAGTCCTGCGCCTACCGGGACCTGCGCCTCTCCGGGTACCCGGGGACCCCGAGCCGGGAGGACCTGGCCACCCTCCGGCTCGCCGACCTCATGCAGGCGTACGGCGAGGTCCTGTCGGGCCGCGGTCCGGTCGACCGCGGCCCGCAGCAGGAGCCGCCGGGCTACTAGCCTTCGGGCCGCGCGGGTGGAACGGGCGGCCCGACGATGCGTCCGCCGTCGGGCCGTCGCAGGACCGGGCTGCCGGGGCGGTCACAGGGGACGGGCCGTCAGGGCCGGGTCGGCGTGCTCCTCCTCGGACAGGGAGTCGATCCGCATGCCGAAGGGGCGGCTGATCCGGCCGAGCACGTCGTGGAGCCATCGCACGTCCTGCCACGGGGGCCGTTCGAGCCGCAGCCGTCGGCTGCGCAGCGGCACGAGCCGCACCTCCACCAGGGCGCCGTCCTCGTCCCGGACGGTGACGAAGTACAGCAGTCGCAGGTCGTCGCGGTACTGCTCCTGCCCGGTGATCCCCTCGTAGTCGTTGACGAGGTCACCGCATCCGTGCAGGACGAGTCTGCCCCGGTACGCCTCAAGCGGCCGCGGGTGGTGCGAGGAGTGCCCGTGCACGATGTCGGCGCCCGCGTCGACGAGGGCGTGCCCGAAGACGACCTGGGCACGGTCGGGGGAATAGCCCCAGTTGGAGCCCCAGTGGACCGAGACGACGACCAGATCCCCGGGGCGCCGGTCCGCGCGCAGCCGGTCGGCCAGCCGGAGTGCGGCTCCGTCGCACGGCCCCTCGGCGTAGTGCACCCCTCCTCGGCGATCGGTGGCGGCCCAGTCGCCGGGCACCCCGCTGGACGCCAGACCGAGCGCGTGGACGAGCATGCGGCGTCCGCCCGGCAGCGGCACCACCGCGGGCCGGGCTGCCTCCTCGGCGTCCCGCCCGGCACCCACGGTGCGCAGGCCGGCGCCGGTGAGGGCGTCGAGGGTGTCGTCCAGGCCCCGCCGCCCGTAGTCGAGGACGTGGTTGTTGGCGAGGACGACCACATCCGGGTGGACGGCGGTGAGCGCGGGCAGATCGGCCGGCGACATGCGGTAATGGACGGCCTTGCCGGGAGTCGGCACGTGGTGGTGGGTGACCGAGGTCTCCAGGTTAACCACCCGGGCCTCCGGTGCGGCATCGTCGATCAGCCGGAGCGCCTCGCCCCAGGGGTAGGTGGGGGCGGCGGGCCGGGGCACCGGTCCGGAGCGCGCCTCAGCGAGGGCCACGTAGTCGCGGGCGTCCCGCACGTACCGCTCGGGCAGGGCCGGATCCAGCGGATGGGGAAGGATCTGGTCGATTCCCCGGCCGAGCATCACGTCTCCGCAGAGGAACAAACCGGTCAGACCGCCGCCGCTCATGCTTCCAGGCTAGTCGCGGGCCGTGCAGCGCCCGGCGGGCCCGTGACGTCCTGCCTCGATGCCGGACGTCACGGGCCCACGCCCTACCGAACCCGGACGGAGGCCGGGGCCGGGACCGTGGACGGAGCGGGTCCGGACGTCGGCCGGACGCGGTGCGCGGGGTCGCGGACCTCGCCCACCAGCATCTCCAGGACGTCCTCCAGGGCGACCAGGCCGAGGACCCGGCCCGAGCCGTCCGCGACCTGCGCCAGATGGGTGGCGGCGCGGCGCATCACGGTGAGGGCGTCGTCGAGCGGCAGCTCGGCGCGGAGCGTGGCCATCGGGCGCCACAGCCGCTGCGGCACCGCCCGCTCCCGCTCCTCCAGGTCCAGGACGTCCTTCACGTGCACGAAGCCCATGAAGGTCGCCCGGCCCTCGGCGCGGACCGGAAAGCGGGAGTACCCGGTCCGTACGGTCAGCTCCTCGATCTCGCGCGGGGTGACCGACGGCGGGACCGTGACGAGGGAGGCGGGGGCGATGAGGACGTCCGTCACCGGGCGGCTGCCCAGTTCGAGGGCGTCCTCCAGGCGCTCCTGCTCGACCGGGTCGAGCAGCCCCGCCTGGCCCGCGTCCTCCACGAGGCGGCCGAGCTGGGTGCTGGTGAAGACCGCCTCCACCTCGTCCTTCGGCTCGACCTTGAACGCCCGCAGGACCAGCCGGGCGCAGGCTCCGAGCGCGGCCGTGACCGGCCGGCAGAGCCGGGCGAAGCCGACGAGGCCGGGGGCCAGCCAGAGGGCGGTGCGCTCGGGGTCGGCCATCGCCAGGTTCTTCGGGACCATCTCGCCGATGACGAGGTGGAGGAAGACGACCGCGGCGAGGGCGATGACGTAGCCGAGCGGATGGATCAGCCCCTCCGGGACGCCGATCGAGTGGAAGACCGGTTCGAGGAGCCGGGCGACGGTCGGCTCGGCGACGGCGCCGAGCGTCAGGGAGCAGACGGTGATGCCGAACTGGGCGGCGGCCATCATCTGCGGCAGGTTCTCCAGGCCGTGCAGGACCTGCTTGGCCCTGGCGCCGCCGAGCGGCTCGATCTGGCTGCGCCGGACGGAGACGAGGGCGAACTCGGCCCCGACGAAGAAGCCGTTGGCGAGGACAAGGAGGACGGCGAAGAGGAGTTGCAGGGTGCTCATCGGGCCGCCTCCGCGGGGACGGGCACCGGGGCGGCGGCCGCCGCGCCCGAGCCTGGACCGGAGGCCGGGACCCCTACCGGGTCCGCTTCGGAGGCCGACGTCCCCGCCAGGTCCGCGTCGGAGGCCGGCGTCCCGACCGGATCCGCGTCGGAGGCCGTCCTGACGATCCGCACCCGCTCGGCGCGGTAGCGGTCGACCTGGCGCACCGAGAGCCGCCAGCCGGGCAGCTCGGCCCGGTCCCCGGGGGCCGGGATGCGCCCGAGGAGGTCGGCGACGAGCCCGGCGACGGTCTCGTACGGCCCGTCGGGCACGTCGAGGCCTATCCGGCGCAGGGTGTGGACCCGGCAGGAGCCGTCGGCATCCCAGGCGGGACGGCCGTCCTCGGCAGGTGCCGCGGCCAGCTCGGGCCGCTCGTCGGCGGCGGTGTCGTGCTCGTCGCGGACCTCGCCGACGAGTTCCTCCACGATGTCCTCCAGGGTGACGACCCCGGCCGTGCCGCCGTACTCGTCGACGACCACCGCGATCGGCTGCTCCCGGCGCAGCCGCTCCAGGAGCGTCTGGGCGGGCAGCGTCTCGGGGACGAGGAGCGGCGGGACCGCGATCCGTCCGACGGGGGTGCGCAGGCGGGCGTGCGGGGTGACGGCGAGCGCGTCCTTGAGGTGGACCATGCCGACGATCTCGTCGATGCGGTCGCGGTAGACCGGGAAGCGCGAGAGGCCGGTGGCCCGGGTGAGGTTGAGGACATCGGCCGCGGTGGCGTCCCACTGGAGGGCGTTCACCTTCACGCGCGGGGTCATGACCTGCTCGGCGGTGAGACCGCCGAGGATCAGGGTCCGTACGAAGAGGTCGGCGGTGTCCTGTTCGAGCGCGCCGGCCTGGGCGGAGTGCCGGGCCAGCGAGACGAGCTCACCGGGGGTGCGGACCGAGTCCAGTTCCTCGGTGGGCTCGACGCCCAGGAGCCGTACCAGCCGGTTGGCGACCCGGTTGAGCAGGGAGATCACCGGCCGGAACAGCGCCGAGAAGCGGCGCTGCGGGGTGGCGACGAAGCGGGCGACCTGGAGCGGCCGGGAGACCGCCCAGTTCTTCGGGACGAGCTCGCCGACCACCATCTGGACGGCGGAGGCGAGCAGCATGCCGGTCACCACCGAGATCCCGGAGACGGCCCCTTCGGGCAGTCCGGTCGCGGTGAGCGGTCCGTGCAGCAGCCCGGCGAGCGCGGGCTCGGCGAGCATGCCGACGACCAGCGAGGTGATCGTGATGCCGAGCTGGGTGCCGGAGAGCTGGAAGGACAGCTCGCGCAGGGCGGTGACGACGGTGCGGGCGCGCCGGTCGCCGTCGGCCGCCGCCCGCTCGGCCTCGGCGCGCTCGACGGTCACGAGACCGAACTCGGCGGCCACGAAGAAGCCGTTGGCGAGGATCAGGAGGAAGGCCGCGAAGAGCAGCAGAAGAGAGATGATCATGCCGCCGCCTCCAGGGAGGGGGCGGCGCAGGTACTACCGGACGATCCGTCCATTGCCGGAGGGAGTCACTCCTCGGGTCGAAGGGTGGTCTCGCGGGCCGCGGCAGCGGCCCTGCACACGCGAGACGGTGGTGCGCCCGGCACCACCGTCTCCAGAGTAGTCACGTGAACGCCCCGAGGGGCAGGGGGTCGGCCCCGGATGGGGGACGGGCCGGGGATCTCCCGGGTCCGGATCGGGGTGTCAGCGGGTTTCCGAACCCGTCCCGTGGCTGTCCGCGAGGGCCCGCAGGGCGCGGGCGTCGCGGATCGCCGACTCCTTGGCGATGCCGGGCTGGATGCCGAGCGCCGGCAGGCTGGTGCCGTCGCTCAGGTCGAGGAAGACCCAGGGGTCGCCGGGGCGGAGGTTGACCCGGAGGATCTCCGCCCAGGCGAGGCGCCGGGTCCTGGTGATGTTGACGACCGTGACGCCCTCGTCGTCGGCGACGACCTTGGGGCGGCTCAGCAGGACGAGGACCCCGGACAGCAGCACGGCGGTGAAGACGAAGCTGGCGCGCTCCCCCGGCCCCAGCCGCTCCAGCATCATCGCGACGGCGGTGATGACCACGAACATCGCGACGCTCATGGTCAGCAGGACGGCCCGGGTGCGCCCGGGGCGGAAGGTGACCGGGAGGGCGGGCGGTGCGGTCTGGGACATCGGGGGTTCCTCGGTGCCTGATGGCGCCGGATGGCGCCGGATGGTGCCTGGTGGGCGTGCGGTCCGGCCGGCCGTCAGAGGCGGCAGGCGTGGATGGCGGTGGTGAGGATGGCGCGGGCGCCGATCTCGTACAGGTCGTCCATGATCCGCTGCGCCTCCTTGGCGGGGACCATCGCGCGGACGGCGACCCAGCCCTCGTTGTGCAGCGGGGAGACGGTCGGCGACTCCAGGCCCGGGGTGAGGGCGACTGCCTGCTCCAGGTGCTCGGCCCGGCAGTCGTAGTCCATCATCACGTACGAGCGGGCGACCAGGACGCCCTGGAGGCGGCGCATGAACTGCTGCACCTGCGGGTGGTCGTCCGAGGCGCCGTGGCGGCGGATGACGACGGCCTCGGAGGTCAGGATCGGCTCGCCGATGACCTCGAGGCCCGCGTTGCGCAGGCTGGTGCCGGTCTCCACGACGTCCGCGATGACCTGGGCGACGCCCAGCTGGATCGCGGTCTCGACGGCGCCGTCCAGGTGGACGACGGAGGCGTCGATGCCCTGGTCGGCGAGGTGCTTGGCGACGATCCCCTCGTAGGAGGTGGCGATCGTCATGCCGCCGAAGTCCTCGGGGCCGTTCGCGGTGCCCGGGCGGGTGGCGTAGCGGAAGGTGGAGCGGCCGAAGTTCAGCGGGAGGATCTCCTCGGCGCTGGCTCCGGAGTCCAGGAGCAGGTCACGGCCGGTGATGCCGATGTCCAGCTTCCCGGAGGCGACGTAGATCGCGATGTCCTTCGGCCGCAGGTAGAAGAACTCGACCTCGTTGTCGGGGTCGATGACCACGAGCTCCTTGGACTCTTTGCGCTGGCGGTAGCCGGCCTCATGGAGCATTGCCGACGCAGGTCCGGAGAGGGAACCCTTGTTGGGGACGGCGATGCGCAGCATGGGGTGAGCTTCCTTTGCCTGGGAGTTCTGGGGAGGGTGTGCAGCTTTTCTGGGGTGCTCAGAGGTGGGCGTAGACGTCGTCGAGCGAGATCCCGCGGGCGACCATCATCACCTGGACGTGGTACAGCAGCTGCGAGATCTCCTCGGCGGCCGCTTCCTTGCCCTCGTACTCGGCGGCCATCCAGACCTCGGCGGCCTCCTCGACGACCTTCTTGCCGATGGCATGGACGCCCTTGTCCACCAGTTCCGCGGTGCGGGAGGTGGCCGGGTCGCCGGTCTCCGCCTTGAGCTTGAGCTCGGCGAAGAGCTCTTCGAAGGTTTTGTTCGCCATGATGGTCCTAAGAGTACGGGGTGGGGAGGCGCCACTCAGCGCCAGGGTTCGCTGACCGTGCGCAGGGTGGTGGCGGTGGCGACGGCGGCGGTGACCGCTTCGTGACCCTTGTCCTCGGAGGATCCTTCGAGGCCGGCCCGGTCGAGCGCCTGCTCCTCGTTGTCGACGGTGAGGACGCCGAATCCGACGGGTACGCCGGTGTCGATCGAGACCTGGGTGAGGCCGTGGGTGACGCCCTGGCACACGTACTCGAAGTGCGGGGTTCCGCCGCGGATGACGACGCCGAGGGCCACGATCGCATCGTAGCCGCGCCCGGCGAGGACCTTCGCCACGACCGGGAGCTCGAAGCTGCCGGGGACGCGCAGCAGCGTCGGCTCGTCGATGCCGAGCTCGCTCAGGGCGCGCAGGGCGCCGTCGACGAGACCGTCCATGATCTTCTCGTGCCACTGCGCCGCGATGACCGCGACCCGGAGGTCGCCGCAGTTCTTCACGCTGAGGACGGGTGCGCCCTTGCCGCTCATGTCTCTCCTAGCCGATTTCGTACGTACGTGGTTACTGGTTGCCGCAGGTGGGGGCCGGGGAGCCGTCCAGCCAGGGCAGGTCGTGCCCCATCCGGTCCCGCTTGGTGCGCAGGTAGCGGAGGTTGTGCTCGCCGGCCTGGACCGGCATGGGCTCCCGGCCCTCGACCCTCAGGCCGTACCGGGTGAGGGCGTCGATCTTGTCGGGGTTGTTGGTCAGCAGGCGCAGGCTGCGGACGCCGAGGTCCCCGAGGATCTGCGCGCCGGCCGCGTAGTCGCGGGCGTCGGCGGGCAGTCCGAGCTCCAGGTTGGCGTCGAGGGTGTCGCGGCCGCGCTCCTGGAGCTCGTACGCGCGCAGCTTGGACAGCAGTCCGATGCCGCGGCCCTCGTGGCCGCGCAGGTAGACGACGACGCCGCGGCCGGCCTCGGTGATCCGGTCCATGGAGGCCTGCAGCTGGGGTCCGCAGTCGCAGCGCAGCGACTGGAAGATGTCGCCGGTCAGGCACTCGGAGTGGACCCGGACGAGGACGTCCTCGCCGTCGCCGATCTCGCCGTGGACGAGGGCGACGTGCTCGACGCCGTCGACGGTGGAGCGGTAGCCGTACGCGGTGAACTCGCCGTGCGCGGTGGGGAGCTGGACCTCGGCCTCGCGGCGGACGGTCGGCTCGGCGGAGCGGCGGTAGGCGATCAGGTCCTCGATGGAGATGATCGTCAGACCGTGCTTGCGGGCGAACGGGACGAGCTCGGGCAGCCGGAGCATGACGCCGTCCTCGCCGGCGATCTCGACGATCGCGCCGGCCGGGCGGAGGCCCGCGAGGCGGGCGAGGTCGACGGCGGCCTCGGTGTGTCCGTTGCGGGCGAGGACGCCGCCGGGCTTGGCGCGCAGCGGGAAGATGTGGCCGGGGCGGACGAAGTCGCCCGGCTCGTGGTGGCCGGAGGCCAGCATCCGCAGGGTGGTGGCGCGGTCGGCGGCGGAGATGCCGGTGGTGACGCCGTGGGCGGGGGACGCGTCCACGGAGACGGTGAAGGCCGTGCGCATCGACTCGGTGTTGTGCTCGACCATCTGCGGGAGTTCGAGGCGCTGCAGCTCCTCGTCCTCCATGGGGGCGCAGATCAGGCCGCGGCACTCGCTCATCATGAAGGCGACGATCTCGGGGGTGGCCTTCTCGGCGGCGATGACGAGGTCGCCCTCGTTCTCGCGGTCCTCGTCGTCGACGACGACGACGGGGCGGCCGGCGGCGATGTCGCGGACGGCCTGCTCGACGGGGTCGAGGGCGAGGTCGGCGGCGTCCCAGAGGGAATGCGTGTTCATGCGTGGGCTCCTTCCAGGACGGTGGTGGTGCGGGAGCGCAGCCACCAGTCGCGCATGCCCCACAGGACGAGCGCGCCGTAGACGACGTAGACGAAGCCGGAGAAGGCGTAGCCGTTGGCGAAGTTCAGCGGGACGCCGACCAGGTCGACGAGCAGCCAGGCGAACCAGAACTCGACCATGCCGCGGGCCTGGGCGTACATGGCGACGATGGTGCCGACGAAGATGTACGCGTCGGGCCACGGGTCCCAGGACAGCTTCGGGAAGGCCTCGAAGAGCAGGGCCACGCCGACGGTGCCGACGGCGGCCGCGGCGACCATGGCGGCGCGCTCGCCCCAGGTGGCGAAGCGCACGGTGATGTGCCCGTCCGTGCCCTGCCCCTTGCCCCGCTGCCACTGCCACCAGCCGTAGAGCGCCACCAGCATGACGACGACCTGCTTGCCGGCGCTGCCGGTGAGGTGGCCGAAGAAGGCGCCGAACAGGATGAGGCCGGCGAGGAACTGCACGGGCCAGGTCCAGACGTTGCGGCGCCAGCCGAGGGCGAGGGCGACGAGTCCGAAGATGTTGCCGATCATGTCGGACCAGATGATGTGCTGGTCGAGGACGGTGAACGCCTCGGAGTTGAGCCAGCTCACTTCTCGTTCTCCTTGGCGTCGGTGCCGAGCAGCCGCTCGACGTACTTGGCGATGACGTCCACTTCGAGGTTGACCGGGTCGCCGGACCGCTTGATGCCGAGCGTGGTCAGGTCGAGGGTGGTCGGGATGAGGCTGATGGTGAACCAGTCGTCGGCGACCTCGACGACGGTGAGGCTGACGCCGTCGACCGTGATCGAGCCCTTCTCGACGACGTACCGGGAGAGGTGGGCGGGCAGGCCGACCTTGACCAGTTCCCAGTGCTCGGACGGGGTCCGCTCCAGGATGGTGCCGGTGCCGTCGACGTGGCCCTGGACGATGTGACCGCCGAGGCGGCCGCCGACGGCCATCGGCCGCTCCAGGTTGACCCGGGAGCCGACCTCCAGGGCGCCGAGGCTGGACCGCTTGAGGGTCTCGGCCATGACGTCGGCGGTGAACTCGCCGTCGCCGAACTCGACGACCGTGAGACAGACACCGTTGACGGCGATGGAGTCGCCGTGCTGGGCGCCTTCCGTGACCAGGGGGCCGCGCAGCCGGAAGCGGGAGGCGTCCTCCAGCTGCTCGACGGCGACGACCTCGCCCAGTTCTTCGACGATTCCGGTGAACACGGTCAGGCTCCCTTGAGGGTGGCGGTGATGCGGAGGTCGGATCCGATGCGCGCGGTCTCGGTGATGTCGAGCCGCAACGCTTCGGTGAGGGTGGAGATTCCGGCGTCGGCGAGGGCGGCGGGGCCCGCGCCGAGGAGGACCGGGGCGAGGTAGCCGACGACCTGGTCGACGGCGCCCGCGGCGAGGAAGGCGCCCGCGAGGGTGGGGCCGCCTTCGAGGAGGACCGAGCGGACACCGCGCGCGTGGAGGGCGTCCAGGAGGGCGGGGACGGCGAGGCCGCGCCCGGCCCTGGGGAGGCGTACGACGTCCGTGAGCGTGGTCTCGGCGTCCTCGGCGATCGCGATCAGGGTGGGGCCGGCCCCGTCGAGGACCCGGGCGCCGGGCTTGACGGCGCTCGCCTCGGTGTCGACGACGACCCGCAGCGGCTGGACGGCGCCTTCGACGCCCCGCACGGCCAGATGGGGGTCGTCGGTGCGGGCGGTGCCGGAGCCGACGACGACGGCGTCGGCCTCGGCGCGCAGCCGGTGGACGTCGGCGCGGGACTCTGCGGAGCTGATCCAGCGGGAGGTGCCGTCGGCGGCGGCGATCCGGCCGTCGAGGGTGGCGGCGTACTTCCAGCGGACGAAGGGGCGGCCGCGGCGCACGGAGGTGAGCCAGGCGATGTTGCCGGCCTCGGCCTCGGCCTCCAGGAGGCCCTGCTCGACCTCGACCCCGGCGGCGCGGAGGGTGTCGGCACCGCCCGAGGCCTGCGGGTTCGGGTCGCCGACCGCGTACACGACCCGACTGATCCCGGCCTCGATCAGGGCCTGGGCGCAGGGGCCGGTGCGGCCGGTGTGGTTGCAGGGTTCGAGGGTGACGTACGCGGTGCCGCCGCGGGCCAGGACGCCGGCCGCGCGCAGGGCGTGGACCTCGGCGTGGGGGCCTCCGGCGCCCTGGTGGAAGCCTTCGCCGACCTGGTGGCCGGAGGCATCGGTGATGACGCACCCGACGACCGGGTTGGGGCTGGTGGCGCCGAGAGCGCGTGCGGCGAGCTCGACGGCGCGTCGCATGGCGGTGATGTCGGCCTGCTGGGCCACCGGGTCCTCCTGCCTCTTCGGGCACGGACTCCGGGGCCTGTCGATGTCGACAGAGAGCGGGTACGACACTTCGCGCGGGGTGCGCCGGTACGGCCGGAGGTCCCCGGGTGCGCCGACGGAATGCGGCGACCAGCGGACGTACGGCCGGCACACCCCTGGAGGGGTCGCCCGCCGCGCACTGCCTCCCATCCGGACTTTCACCGTCGGTCCAGGAATCTCACCTGGTCAACCGGCCGCTGGCTTGCGGACGGGTCGCGGACTATACCGCCGGTTCGGAATTACACCGACCCCGGAGTGCGCTGCTGCTGATACAGGGCCAGTGTGCCACGGCTCGCGGGGAACGAAAGGCCGGAACCCTGTGGGCTGACTCACAGGCTCCCAGAGGAATCCCCTTTGGTCCAGACCTATTGACGCACTGGTCTAGTCCTCTTAATCTCCGTGTCACCTCCGAGGTAACGGTCCGTCGGCGTGCGCACTCCACGGGCCCAACACGTACCACCCCCTTGTTCGTTGCGTGTTTTCTTCCCTCCCCGAGGAGGACCCGATCGTGCTGTCCCCCACGACCAAGAGAGCCTCGCTGCTCGCGTCCGGTGCCGCCGTCGCCGGGCTGCTGCTCAGCTCGCTCTCCGGCGGCGTCTCGTACGCCGCCGACAACGAGTCCTGTCGCCCCGACGGGCTCTACAAGACCCCGGGCGTCGACGTCCCGTACTGCTCGGTCTACGACACCGAGGGCCGCGAGAAGATGGGCGCGGACCACCAGCGCCGGGTCATCGGCTACTTCACCGGCTGGCGCACCGGCAAGAACGGCCAGCCCGCCTACCTGGCCAAGGACATCCCGTGGGACAAGATCACCCACATCAACTACGCCTTCGGCCACATCGGCGGCGACAACAGGCTCTCCGTGGGCACGGACGGCCCGGACAACGCCGCCACCGGGATGACCTGGCCCGGTGTCGCCGGCGCCGAGATGGACCCCGCGTACTCCTACAAGGGCCACTTCAACCTGCTCAACAAGTTCAAGAAGCAGCACCCGAACGTCAAGACGCTGATCTCGGTCGGCGGCTGGGCGGAGACCGGCGGCTACTTCGCGGACAACGGCGACCGGGTGAACTCCGGCGGCTTCTACTCGATGGCCACCAACGCCGACGGTTCGGTCAACCAGGCCGGGATCGACACCTTCGCGAACTCGGCCGTCGACTTCATCCGCAAGTACGGCTTCAACGGCGTCGACATCGACTACGAGTACCCGACCACGATGAAGGACGCGGGCAACCCGCTCGACTGGCAGCTCGCCAACGCGCGCCGCGCCGGACTCGTCCAGGGCTACGCGGCCCTCATGAAGTCCCTGCGCGAGAAGCTGGACACGGCCGGCGCCGCCGACGGCAGGCACTACCTGCTGACCGTCGCCGCGCCCTCCTCCGGCTACCTGCTGCGCGGCATGGAGACGTTCCAGATGCAGAAGTACCTGGACTACGTCAACATCATGTCCTACGACCTGCACGGCGCCTGGAACGAGTACGTCGGCCCCAACGCCTCGCTCTTCGACGACGGCAAGGACGGCGAGCTCGCCGCGGCCAACGTCTACGGCTCCTCGCAGTACGGCTCCATCGGCTACCTCAACACCGACTGGGCGTACCACTACTTCCGCGGCTCCATGCCGGCCGGCCGCATCAACATCGGCCTGCCCTACTACACCCGCGGCCACAAGAACGTGCAGGGCGGCACCGACGGCCTGTGGGGCAAGGCCTCCGCGACCACCTGCCCGGCCGGCGCCGGCCTGACCAAGTGCGGCGACGGCGCCACCGGCATCGACAACCTCTGGCACGACAAGGACACCAACGGTGCCGAGTCGCCCGCCGGCTCCAACCCGATGTGGCACGCCAAGAACCTCGAGAAGGGGATCGTCGGCGACTACGTCACCCAGTACGGCTTCCCGGCGAACACCACGCTGACCGGCACCTACGCCCGCAAGTACGACGCAACCCTGGTCGCGCCCTGGCTGTGGAACGCCGAGAAGAAGGTCTTCCTCTCCACCGAGGACGAGCAGTCGGTGGCCGCCAAGGCCGACTACGTGGTCAGCAGGGGCATCGGCGGCACGATGGTCTGGGAGATGGCCGGCGACTACGCCTGGAACGCCGCCAAGGGCCAGTACGAGATGGGCTCCACGCTCACCTCGCTGATGTACGACAAGTTCAAGGCGGCCACGCCGTACGGCGCGAAGAAGTCGAACAAGGCGCTGCCGACGCGGGCCGTGAAGATCGACGCCCAGTTCACCGAGTTCAAGCTGGGTGACTCGAACTACCCGATCACTCCGAAGATCAAGATCACCAACAACACGGCGACGACGCTGCCCGGCGGCACGGAGTTCCAGTTCGACTACGGCACTTCGGCTCCGGCCAACGCCTCCGACCAGTCCGGCTTCGGCACGAAGGTCATCAGCAGCGACCACACCGGCTCCAACGTGGGCGGCCTGAAGGGCGACTTCCACCGCGTCTCCCTGAAGCTCCCCGCCTGGCAGTCGCTGGCCCCGGGCGCGACGGTCGACCTGGCCTTCAACTACTACCTGCCGGTGTCCACGCCCTCCAACTGGACCGTGAACATCAACGGCACGACGTACGCCCTCGCCGGCGACCTGGCGCGCGGCACGACGGTCGTGGAGCCGGGCACCACCACCCCGCCGACCACGCCCCCGACGACGGAGCCCACGACCCCGCCGACGACCACTCCCCCGACCACGCCTCCGACGACGCCGCCCACCACGGGCTGCACCGCCCCGGCGTACGTGGCCGGCCAGGTCTACACCGGCGGCTCGCTCGTCTCCCACAAGGGCCACCAGTGGAAGGCCCAGTGGTGGACCCAGAACGAGGAGCCGGGCACGACCGGCGAGTGGGGCGTCTGGAAGGACCTCGGCGCCTGCTGACGCACCTCCTCCGACGACTCCCGGCGGCGGAACTCACGGCCCTTGCCGCCGCCGGGCCCACCGCGCCGCGCTCCCCTGTCCGGGGCGCGGCGCGGTGGCGTTCGCGGTCGCGCGGCGAGCGTGCGGGCCGGACCCGGCGGGAACGGTCGGACAGACCCTACGGGAACAGCTCGTCCTGGGCCGCGTCCCGTGCCCGGAGGAGGGCGCCGCGGAGGACCGCCGCGTCGCCGAGGGCGGTCGGGCGGACTTCCGCGCGGAGGGGCGAGAGGGAGGAGAGTTCCGCCTCCACGCGGGCGGCGAGCTCCGTGCCGCCCGCATGGCCGGTCTCGCCTGCGAGGACCACGCAGCCGGGGTCCAGGACGGAGACGACGGCGGCCGCGCCGACGGCGAGGCGGCGGGCCAGGGCGTCGAGGAAGGGTCCGTGGCCCGCTTCGAGCGCGTCGGCCGGGTCGAGGCCGTGGGCGGCGGCGAGGGTCCCAACGGCCGCCGCGCAGGCCAGCTCGTGGAAGCCGCCGTCGCAGCCGGTGGCCGAGGGGAGTCCGGAGGTGCCGGGGACCGGCAGGAAGCCGATCTCCCCCGCCCCGCCCGAGGCCCCCCGGCGCAGCCGGCCGTCGAGGACGACGGCGGCGCCGACGCCCTGGCCGAGCCAGAGCAGGACGAAGTCCTCGCGGTCGCGGGCCGCGCCCTCGCGGAGCTCGGCGACGGCGGCGAGGTTGGTCTCGTTCTCGACGAGGACGTGGGCGGGCAGCCGTTCCTGGAGGACGCCGACGAGCCGGCGGTGCCAGGCGGGCAGCCCCGAGGAGTCGCGCAGCTCGCCGGTGGCGGGGTCGATGAGGCCGGGGGCGCCGACGGCGACGCTGTGCAGCCGGTCGGCGCCCGCCTCCCGCACGGTCCGCTCCAGGAGCGCGACCGCCTTCTCGACGGCGGGTTCCGTGCCGCTGTCGTCGCCGACGGGGACGGAGGCCTCGGCGAGCGTGGTGCCGAGGAGGTCGGCGACGGTGACGGAGACCGAGCGGGTGCGGACGTCGAGGGCGGCGAGGTGGGCGCGGTCGGCGACGATCCCGTACAGCTTGGCGTTGGGGCCGCGGCGCTCGGCTCCGGCCTCGCCGACGACGTGGACGAGACCGGAGCCCTGGAGCCGCTCGACGAGGTCGGCGACGGTCGGGCGGGAGAGTCCGGTGAGCGTCTTGAGCTGAGTGGCCGTCAACGGGCCTTCGTCCTGGAGCAGTCGCAGGGCGAACCGGTCGTTGATGGCCCGTGCGGTGCTCGGGGATGCGGCCATGCGGTGATCCTCTCAGACGCGCGGGAGGCGGGGCCTTCTGCCGCGGTCTATTTATCAGGCAGGGTTCCTGATAGTTTACGCGGCACACCACGGCACACCACGACCACAGGGAGGGCCCATGGCGGCGGAGACCGTCACCAGCACCGATCGCCTCCGGCGGGCGCGCTTCGCCGTCGCCGCCGTCTTCTGCGTCCACGGCGCGGTCACCGGCAGCTTCGCCACCCGGATCCCCTGGATCCAGGAGCACGCGGGCGTGAGCGCCGGACAGCTCGGGCTCGCGCTCGCCTTCCCCGCGCTCGGCGCCTCCCTCGCGATGCCGCTCGCCGGCGCCGTCTCGCACCGCTTCGGCGCCCGCACGGCGCTGCGCGGCCTGCTCGCCCTGTGGACCCTCTCGCTCACGCTGCCCTCGCTGGCCCCGAACGTCTGGGGACTGTGCGGCGCGCTCCTCGTGTACGGGGCGACCGCGGGCATGTCCGACGTGGCGATGAACGCGCTCGGCGTCGAGACCGAGAACCGGCTCGGCAGGTCCATCATGTCGAGCCTGCACGGCATGTGGAGCGTCGGCGCCCTGCTCGGCTCCGCCGCCGGCACGGTCGCCGCCCACCTCGGCGGCGACGCCCGGCTGCACCACCTGATCGCCGCCCTCGTGCTCACCGCGCTCGGCCTGGTCCTCTGCCAGGGCGTGCTCGACGTGCGCGGCGCCCCGGAGGAGGAGCCGCCGCCGCGCTTCTCGCTGCCGCCGAGGTCCGCGCTGGTCATCGGCGCCATCGGCTTCTGCGGGGTCTTCGCCGAGGGCGCCAGTCTCGACTGGTCGGCCGTCTACCTCCGGGACGAGCTGGGCAGTTCGGCGGGGCTAGCGGCCGCCTCCACGACCGCCTTCGCGCTGACGATGGCGGTGGCCCGGCTGGTCGGCGACCGGGTGGTGGACCGCTTCGGGGCGGTCCGTACGGTACGGGTCGGGGGCGCCGTCGCCACCCTCGGCGGGGCCCTGGTGGTGCTCGCCCCGCACGCCGCCGTCGCGATGGCCGGATTCGGTCTGATCGGACTCGGCATCGCGGTCGTCGTCCCGCTGGCCTTCGCCGCCGCCGGACGCAGCGGCCCGAACCCGAGCCAGGCCATCGCGGGCGTCGCCACCATCACGTACACCTCGGGGCTCGTCGCCCCCTCGGCGATCGGCGGCATCGCCGACGCGACCTCCCTGGTCTTCTCCTTCGGCCTGGTCACCCTGCTCGCCCTGGGCCTGGTGCTCGGCGCGGGAGTGCTCGGGACCGGAGGACGGGAGACGGCGTCGGGGACGCCCGCGCCCGCGAAGAGCGCCGGTCCGAAGAGCACCGGCCCGAAGAGCGCCGGTCCGGTGAAGTAGCCCGGGGCTCGGCGAGGCCCCGGTCCGGCGGCGGCGCATACCATGTGGCTGATCTTCTGCGGTCCCGACGCGGCCGCCGGAACCGGAGAACGGGAGCAGACCTGATGAACCTCGGCGTGCGCTGGACCCTGCACGGCGACGGGAGAACACCCGCTCCGGGAGCCGTCGTCCGCCCGGACGAGCGGCTCTCCTGGCCTCGTACGGTCGGCCTCGGCGCCCAGCACGTCGTCGCGATGTTCGGGGCGTCGTTCGTCGCCCCGGTGCTCATGGGTCTCGACCCGAACCTCGCGATCATGATGTCCGGCGTCGCCACCGCGATCTTCCTGCTCGCGACCCGCGGCACCGTCCCGTCCTACCTGGGCTGCTCGCTCTCCTTCGTCGGCGTCGCCGCCGCCATCCGGGCCTCGGGCGGCACCAGCGCCACCGTCACCGGCGCGGTCTTCGTCGTCGGCGGGGTGCTCTTCCTGGCCGGTCTCGCCGTCCGGAGGTTCGGCGCGCGGATCATCCACGCGGCGATGCCGCCGATCGTGACCGGCGCGGTCGTCATGCTGATCGGCTTCAACCTGGCGCCGGTCACCGCGTCGACGTACTGGCCGCAGGACCAGTGGACGGCCCTGCTCGTGATGCTCTTCACCGGCTTGGCCGTGGTCTGTCTGCGCGGCTTCTGGTCCCGGATCGCGATCTTCCTCGGCCTGATCTTCGGCTACGGCATCTCCTGGATCTTCGACCTCGTCTTCGGGAAGATCCACTCGCAGTCCGCGAGCGGCCAGATCACCGACCACTGGCGGCTCGACCTCTCCGGCGTCTCCGAGGCCGACTGGATCGGCCTGCCGTCCCTGCACGGCCCGAGCTTCGAGTGGTCCGCGATCCTCGTGGCGCTGCCCGTGGTCATCGCGCTGATCGCCGAGAACGCCGGTCACGTCAAGGCCGTCGGCGAGATGACCGGCGCCTCGCTGGACGAAAAGCTCGGCACCGCGATCGCCGCCGACGGCGTCGCGTCCATGCTGTCCACCGGCGTGGGCGGCCCGCCCAACACCACGTACTCCGAGAACATCGGCGTCATGGCCGCGACCCGCGTCTACTCGACCGCCGCCTACTGGGCCGCCGCCGGCTTCGCGCTGCTCTTCGGCCTCTGCCCCAAGTTCGGCGCGGTCGTCGCCGCGATCCCCGGCGGCGTCCTCGGCGGCATCACCGTGATCCTGTACGGCATGATCGGCCTGCTCGGCGCACAGATCTGGATCAACGCCGAGGTCGACCTGCGCAACCCGCTCAACCTGGTCCCGGCCGCCGCCGGCATCATCATCGGCGTCGGCGGCGTGAAGCTGACCTTCACCGACACCTTCGAACTGGGCGGCATCGCGCTCGGCACGATCGTCGTCATCACCGGCTACCACGTCCTGCGGGCCTTCGCCCCGGCCCACCTCAAGACCCAGGAGCCGCTCCTGGACGCCGGCACCAGTTCGTACGAGACGGACGCGGAAGACGTGTCGAAGAGCTGAGTGATTCGCCCGTTCTGGGTAAGCCGGGCCCGATGAGCTCCCTCCCGGGCCCGGCGGCTGGGAGCCTGCCCCCATGGCGCAGACCCAGCGGACCGAAGAACGGATCGGCCAGTTCGTCGCGGTCGACCCCGTGGTGGACCGGATGCGGGCGCTCCGTGCGGCCTGGCATCCGGCCGACGGGGTCGCCGTGTTCAACCGGGTCTATCTGACGGTCACCGAGGAGATCGGCCACGCCATCGAGGCGGGCACCTTCGCCGACCGGCGGGCCGCCGCGACCCTCGACGTGCGGTTCGCCGAGCGCTACCTCGCGGCGGTCGACGCCGTCGCCGGCGGCCGCTCCGCGCCGGCCTGCTGGAGGCCCCTCTTCCACTACCGGCGCCATCCCGGCGTACGGCCGCTGCAGTTCGCGCTCGCCGGGATCAACGCCCACATCGGCCACGACCTGGCGCTCGCGGTGGTCGACGCCTGCCGGATCCTGGAGTGCGCGCCGGCCGACCTGGAGGACGAGTTCGACCGGGTCGGCGACATCCTCGTCCTCCTGGAGGAGCGCATCCGGGAGGAACTGATGCCGGGCCCGGACCTCCTGGAGATCGCGGACCCGCTCACGCATCTGCTCGGCTGCTGGAGCCTGGACCGGGCCAGGGACGGCGCCTGGCTCGCCGCCCGCTCGCTCTGGCAGCTGCGCGGCCTGCCGGAGCTCGCGGGCGAGTTCACCGAGCGCCTCGACCGGTCGGTGGGCCTGGTGGGGCGGATGCTGCTCACGCCCCTCACCAGGCCCTGACGGTGATCAGTCCTCCGGCAGCTCGACCGGGGCGATCTCGTCGTACACGTCGCCCGGACCCGGGTTGGTGGCGTCGGTGCCGCCGCCGAAGTGGTGCATCACGCCCCAGACCGCGTTGAGCGCCGTCTGCACCGCGCCCTCGGCCCAGCCGGCCGTCCAGGAGATGTCGTCGCCGGCGAGGAAGATGCCCCGCTTGTCCTCGGGCAGCCGGTCCTGCATGAAGTGCGTGAACAGGCGGCGCTGGTAGCGGTAGTGGCCCGGCAGGTTGGCCTTGAAGGCGCCCATGAAGTAGGGCTCGTTCTCCCAGGAGACCGTCACCGGGTTGCCGATGATGTGCTTCCGGATGTCGACCTTCGGGTAGATCTCGCCGAGCGACTTCAGCATGACCTCCATCCGCTCGTTCGCCGAGAGCGGCAGCCACTTCAGGCTGTCGTCGCACCAGGTGTACGAGAGGCAGATGACGGCCGGCTTGTCCGGGCCCTCGTCCAGGAGGTAGGTGCCGCGGGTCATCCGGTCGGTCAGCGTCATCGACATGACGTCCCGGCCGGTCTCCTCGTCCTTGTCCAGCCAGAACGGCCGGTCGACGGGGACGAAGAGCTTCGAGGACTCCATGTAGTGGGTGCGCTCGATCGCCGTCCAGTGGTCGATCGGGAAGAGCGAGTCGTCGCAGGCGATCTTGGAGAGCAGCATCCAGGACTGGGCGGTGAAGATCGCCGCCTGGTACGTGCGGATGTCGCCGGAGGCGTCGGTGACCGTGATCCGGTTGCCGGCGGTCCGGTTCAGCCGCGTCACGGCCGGCCTCGGGGTGCCGTCGTGCAGGGAGCTGAGCGAGGTGCCCTGCGCCCAGTGGACGATCTTCTCCGGCTCGCGCTCCCACAGGCGCAGCGGCAGCTGCTGCGAGCCGCCGACGATGCCGCGGTGGTGGTCGTCGGCCTCGGTGTAGACGACGCGGAGGATCTCCAGGATGGAGTTGGGGAAGTCGGTGTCCCAGCCGCCGGTGCCGAAGCCGACCTGGCCGAAGATCTCGCGGTGGCGGAAGGACTTGAAGGCCTCGGAGTCGCAGAGGAAGCCGTAGAAGGTCTGGTTGTCGAGCTTCTCGACGAGCTTCGACCAGATCTCGCGGATGCGCGGGACGTCGCGCTCGCGCATGGCCTGGTTCATGTCGGAGAAGTCGGCGCCCTCGTCCAGGCAGGCGTTCCACGCGTTCATCACGTCGCGGTAGACCTGCGGGAGGTCGTCGACGGTGGTGGCGTAGTGCGACTCGCCCTTGAGGTCGACGACGGTCGACGGGGTCGACTCGGCCAGCGGGTTCGGGAAGGGCTTGGTCTCCAGGCCGACCAGGTCGATGTAGTGCTGGAGCGCGGTCGAGGAGGGCGGGAAGCGCATGGCGCCCATCTCGGCGGTGAGGCCCTCGGTGCCGGTGCCCTCGAAGCCGACGGTGCGCAGTCGGCCGCCGATCTGGTCGGCCTCGTAGACGACGGGCTTGAGGCCCATCTTCATCAGCTCGTACGCGGCGATGATGCCGGAGAGCCCGCCGCCGATGACGGCGACCTCGGTGCCGTGCTCGGTGGCCGGTATCTGGCCGAGCCCGGCCGGGTGGGCCAGGAAGTCGTCGTAGGCGTACGGGAAGTCCGGACCGAACATGGTGATCGGCGGCTGGCCGTCGCTGTGCGGGACGGCGGTCGTGGGCACCGTGGACGTCATGGGGTACGGACTCCTTGCACGGAAAAAGGGTGAGGCGGGGGGGGGGGGGGGGGGCGGCTCAGACGAGGGGGCCGTAGAGGCCCGGGGGCCGGGCGCGCAGGGAGGGGGTCTCCGCGCGGGGGGGCGCGAGGAG
>NZ_JAINVG010000044.1 GCF_020400725.1 Streptomyces sp. NK15101
ACCACCCGCGTCGAAGGCCTCCTGGAGGCGGGGCGGGGGCTGCGGCTCACCGTCGAGTCGGACCGCCTGGTCGCCTTCGGCGACGGCGTCGAGTCGGACGCCCTCGAACTGACCTGGGGCCAGACGGTCCGCCTCGCCGTGGCGCCCTCCCGCCTGCGGCTGGTCCACTGAAGCGGCGCCCCCGCCCCCGTTGTGGGCGGCCGTTCCGCGCCTCGTCGTCCGTTGTGGGCGGTCGTCCCGCTGGGGCAAGGGGGGTCCCCCCTTGCCCCAGCGGGACGACCGCCCACACGGAGGCTGGCCAGGGCACCGCCCAGCCGGGCGCGGGTCCACACGGGTGGGGCGTCGCGCGGCCGGAATCGATCGGCAGGGCCCGGCGCGACGTTATGCTCGGCGCGCTTTGCCCGGGTTCCGACCCCCGGGCGTCCGCCCGCCCCCGGCCGTCGAAGGACACCCCATGGCCTCCGCCCCCTCCGGTTCCCTGTCCGTCTCGTCCGCCACGCCGCAGGAGTGGGCGCTCGTGCGGTCCTGGGCCGCCGAGGAGGGGTGGAATCCCGGACTCTCCGACGTTCCGGCCTTCTTCGCCCAGGACCCCGCCGGCTTCTTCCTCGGCCGGATCGACGGGGAGCCCGTCTCCGCCGTCTCGGTCGTCGACTACGACGACTCCTACGCCTTCCTCGGCTTCTACCTCGTCCGCCCCGAACTCCGCGGCCTCGGGTACGGACTGGCCACCTGGCGGGCCGCGCTCGCCCACGCCGGCGACCGGGCCGTCGGGCTCGACGGGGTGCCGGACCAGCAGGACAACTACCGGCGCTCCGGCTTCGTCACCGCCTACCGCACCGCGCGGTACGTGGGCGAGGTCCCGGCTCCCGACCGCCCCGTGACCGGCCTCGTGGCCGCCGAGCAGATCGATCGGGCCGCCCTCGCCGCGTACGACGGCCTCTGCCACCACGCCGACAGGCCCCGGTTCCTGAACGCCTGGCTGACCACCCCCGGCCATCGGGCGCTGGCGCGCGTGACCGATGGCCGATTGACCGGATACGGGGTGGTTCGTCCCGCCGAGGACGAGGCCCGGGTGGGGCCGCTGTTCGCGGACACCCCGGCGGACGCGGCGGCCCTGCTCGACGGGCTCGCCGCCGAGGCGCGGAAGTTCGGCGCGCCCCGGATCGCGGTCGACATGCCGGAGACGAATCCGGCGGCGGCCCGGCTGGCCCAGGAGCGCGGCCTGGAGCCGACGTTCGAGACGGCCCGGATGTACACCGGCCCGGTCCGTCCCGTCGCACGGGAGCGCGTCTTCGGCGTCACCACCCTCGAACTCGGCTGACCCCGCCGCCCTCCGCGCCGGCAAGGGGAGGCGGGGAGGAACCGGCCCCGAGTCGGTGACTTCCCCGAGCCGACCACCTCACCCGACCGGCAGCCTGCCCGAGCCGACCACCTCACCCGACCGGCAGCCTCACCGAGCCCTCTCCGCGCCCCTCCAAGGCTCCGCACAGCCTCCCCGCACCCTCACCCAGGGCCCTCACGGCCTCCGCCGCAGGCCCCAGCCCCAGGCTCCGCCCCGCCCAGTTCCCACTCAGCTCCGGCCCAGTCCCCACTCGGCTCCCGCCCAGTCCCTGCCCAGTCCCCGCGCGCCCCTCACCCCCCTCCCCTCCCCGGACCCCCACCGCCCCCTGAGGGGTGACAAGGGTTTTCCCCGTATCGGGTTCACCCCCCCGTTCCCTACTGTCCTCCGCACCGGCAGATATCATCCCCCGAGCGCACCGTGACAGGTGCATGCGGAGGGTGCTGTCCGCCGGTGGCGGCCTTGACCCGGGTCGTCGCGCCGGTGGCGGCGCACGGGCCCCCCAAGCCCAGGGAACTGCGGACGCGACCCCACTTCGCCCCGTGTGTCCCCGCGCCGCCGCCACTGCTCCGCAGTTACGTCGTACTTGAAAGGGCCACACCTTGAACGGTTCCAGGCGGAGAGTCATATCCGTGGTCGCGAGCGCCGCGATCCTCGGTGCCGCTGCCATGACTTCCGGGGCGTTCGCCGCCACCCCGGTCGCTGCCAGCCCGAAGCCGGCTCCGGCTTCGCAGGCGATGGGGACGCTGCCCAGCGCCCCCGTCGAGAAGGTGATCGTCACCTACAAGAACCGGACCGCCGAGGCCGGTTCCAACGCCGCCGCGAAGAGCGACACGGCGGAGAAGGCCGCGAAGACGGGCGAGAAGCTCTCCTTCGAGCGCCGCCTCGCCGGCGGTGGCGCCCTCGTCGACCTGGGCGACGAGGCCACCAAGCAGGACGTCGCCGAGGTCATGGACGCGTTCCGCGCCGACCCGGCCGTCGCCTCGGTCGAGCCCGACATCCGCGCCTACGCGATGGCGGTCACCCCGAACGACACCGACTACGCCAAGCAGTGGGACCTCTTCGAGGCCACCGGCGGCATGAACGTTCCCGCGGCCTGGGACAAGACGACCGGCTCCGGCGTCACCGTCGCCGTCATCGACACCGGCTACGCGGCCCACTCGGACCTGGCGTCCAACGTCATCGCCGGTTACGACTTCATCTCGACCTCCGCCGACGCCCGCGACGGCAACGGCCGCGACGCGGACGCGAAGGACGAGGGCGACTGGAACGCCACCGACGGCGAGTGCGGCACCGGCTCCAAGGCCTCCACCTCCTCCTGGCACGGCACCCACGTGGCCGGCACCATCGGCGCCGTCACGAACAACACCAAGGGCATCGCGGGCATCGCGTACAACGCGAAGATCCAGCCCGTGCGCGTGCTCGGCAAGTGCGGCGGCTCGTCCTCCGACATCGCCGACGCGATCACCTGGGCCTCCGGCGGCTCCGTGCCGGGCGTCCCGGCCAACCCGAACCCGGCCAAGGTCATCAACCTGAGCCTGGGCGGCGCGAGCTCCACCTGCCCGAGCGTCTACCAGACCGCGATCAACGGCGCCGTCTCCCGCGGCACCACGGTCGTCGTCGCCGCGGGCAACAGCAACGCCAACGCCTCCGGCTTCACCCCGGCGAACTGCTCCGGCGTCATCACCGTGGCGTCGACCAACCGCGCCGGCGCCCGGTCGTACTACTCCAACTACGGCACCATCGTGGACGTGGCCGCGCCCGGCGGCGAGACCCGCAACGCCACCGACACGCCCGGCACCGTCACCACCCCCGAGAACGCGATCTACTCCACGCTGAACTCGGGCACCACGGTGCAGTCGACCGAGAACTACAAGCCCTACCAGGGCACCTCGATGGCCGCGCCGCACATCGCCGGCCTCGCCGCCCTGCTGAAGTCGGCCAAGAGCACGCTCACCCCGGCCGAGATCGAGTCCGCGATCAAGAACACCGCCCGCCCGCTGCCCGGCACCTGCACCGGCGGCTGCGGCACCGGCATCGCCGACGCGACGAAGGCCGTGGACTCGGTCCTCAACACCACCCCGCCGTCCGGCACCGTCTTCTCCAACGCGACGAACGTCACGATCTCCGACAACACCACCGTGTCGTCCTCGATCGCCGTCACCGGTCTCACGGGCAACGCTCCCGCCACCCTCAAGGTCGGCGTGGACATCAAGCACACCTGGCGCGGAGACCTGGTCATCGACCTGGTCGCCCCCGACGGCACGGTGCGCAACCTGAAGACCTCGTCCTCCTCGGACAGCGCCGACAACGTCCTGACCACCTACACGGTCGACGCGTCGAGCGAGCTCGCCAACGGCACCTGGAAGCTGCAGGTCCGCGATGTGGCCTCGGGTGACACCGGCTACATCGACTCGTGGAGCCTCACTTTCTGACGCACCGCCCGCAGCACCTCTGAACCACCCCCCACATCAGCATCATTGCTGGTCAGCAACGCGTCAGTGGTATACACCACTGGCGCGTTCTGGCGTGGTGGGAGCGCGTCCACCCCAGGCCCCCTGTCCGTATGCCGGACAAGGGGCCTGGACTGTGCCGGTGGGCTCCGTATCCTCTGCGCACGGGGTTCATGGGCCGGGCCCCGAGGGGCCGGAGGTGGTGGACAGTGACGACAGCTCCGCAGAGCCCTGCTCCGGTGGGCCGGGAGGAACTCCTCACCCGTCTCGAACGCGCGCTGCACACCCGGGGCCGCGCCCTGCTCACCGGCCCCGCCGGCGTCGGCAAGACCGAGGTCGCGCTCGCCGAGGCGGCCCGCGCGGAGGCGCGCGGCGAAACCGTGCTGTGGCTCGCGACCCTGCCGTCCGACCGCGAGATACCCGGGGCCGCGGCCGCGGCGCTGGTGGCCTCGGTGGCGGCGACCGTCACCTGGCCGGGGCTCGGCACCAGCCGCCCCGAACCTCCCGTCCCCGCCGCCGAGCCCTACGGATCCGGAGCGTCCGGAGCCGAGCAGGCCGCCGCGGGCGCGCTCGCCTCCGGGCCCCTCTCCCCCGGCTCGCTCGCCTCCGGGATCCTCACCTCCGGCGTGCTCAACTCCGGGATCTTCTCCTCCGGCGTCTTCGACCAGCTGCCGGGCCCCCAGCGCACCGCCGTCGCCATGCTCTGCCGCGAGGCGCCGATCGACGCCGGCGGCTGGGACCCGATCGCGCTGCGCCTCGGCATCGCCCGGATCCTGCGGGCCCTGACCTGCCGCGGCCCGGTGCTGCTCGTCGTCGACGGGGTGCAGCACGTCGACGCGGACAGCGCGGACCTGCTCCGGTTCGCCCTCCATCTGGCCCCGCCCACGCTGCGGGTGGTCGCGGTGGAGACCCCGGAGCCGTACGCCGAGACCCATGAGCCGCACCGCGAGAGCCACCGTCCCGAGGACCCGCACGCCGCGCACCTCTGGGTGCCGTCCGAGGCGGACGTGCTGCGCGTCCCGCCCCTGCAGGCCGACGAGATCGCCGAACTCCTCATCCACCACCGGCTGCCCTCCCGGATGGCCGGCCGCATCCACCGCGCGAGCGGCGGCAATCCACGGCTCGCGCTCGCCGTCGGCCGCTCCCTCGCCGACGCGCGGACCCCGGTGCACCACGCGGAGGCGCTGACGCTCTCCGGGCGCGCCCGCGACCTCGCCCGCCAGCTCCTGGGCGCCGCGCCCCCCGCCGTGCGCGAGACGCTGCTGCTCGCCGCGCTCGCGCTGCGTCCCTCCGCCACGCTGGTGCGGCGGGCCGGGCGGCCCACCGCGGAGGCGGACCTCGCCGCCGCCGAGCGGGCCGACCTGGTGTCGCTCTCCGAGGACGGCTCGGTGACGTTCACCGCCGGACTGCTGCCCTCCACCCTGGTGCACGACGCCGGTTGGGCCGAGCGGAGCGCCGGGCACGCGGCCCTCGCCGAGGTCGTGGACGACCCCGTCGAGGCGGTACGGCACCGGGCGCTGGCCACCGAGCGGCCGGACGAGGAGCTCGCCGCCGAGGTCGCGGCCGCCGCCGAACTGGCCCGGCGGCGCGGCAACAGCGCGCTCGCCGCCGAACTGGCCATGCTCGCCGCCGAGTCGACGCCCGGCCGGCACGGGACCCGGCGGATCACGCGGCTGGTCGACGCCGCCGAGGAGGCCGCCCGCGCCGCCCGCGCCGACCTCGCGATGCGGGCCGCCACCGATCTGCTCGCCCGGGACGCGGGGCCGTCCGACCGGGTCAGGGCGCGGCTCGCCGTGCTCGACACGGCGGGCCAGGGGCTCACCGGGCTCGACGAGATGTACGTCCACGCCATGGAGGACTCCGAGGGGGACACCGCCCTGCGGGCCGCGGTGCAGCTGCGGCTCGCCGTCAAGTACGTGCTCGCGGACGGCGATCCGGAGCGCTCGCGGACGGCGGCGGTCGAATCGGCCGCGCTGGCCTCCTCGATGGGCGATCCCCGCCTGGCGGCGCAGGCCCTGACCGTGCAGGCGCGGATGGAGCGGGCCCTCGGCACCCCGGACGCCGAGGCCGTGCTCGCCCAGGCCCGCGCCCTGGAGCTGTCCGAGCGTCCGCTCGGCATCCGGAACGCCGCCCAGATCCTGACGATCCGTCACGCCCTCTTCGACGACCGGCTGAACGACGCCCGGGACGAGCTGAACGCGCTCCTGCCCCTGGTCCAGCGGCGCGGCTCGGTGGAGGACACGATCGAGCTGTTCTCCACGCTGGCCGCGATCGAGTCCCGCCGGGGTGCCTGCGCGGCCGCGCTCTCGCACGCGGGGCAGGCGCTCGCCCTCACCCTGGAGGCCGGCCTCTCCCCCGGCCCCGCCTGGTACACCCTGGCGCTCGCGGAGACGGCCGGCGGCAGCTTCGCGCGGGCCGCGAGCTACGCGCGCCGGAGCGTGCAGGCCTCGGAGGAGGAGGGCGACCGCGTCTTCCTCTCCCGCAGCCGGTACGCGCTCGGCCGCGTCCAGCTGATCACCGGTGACGTCGCCACCGCCCTGGAGACGCTGCGGCGGGTCCAGGCCGACGAGCGCGCCCAGTCGACGGTGGACCCCTCGATGCTGCGCTGGCACGAGGAGCTGGCCGAGGCGCTGCTCGCCCAGGACGAGGCCGACGAGGCCCTGGCGCTCCTGGCGGAGGTGCGGCCGGTGGCGGAGCGCCTGGGCCGGTCCACGGTCCTGCTGGGCTGCGACCGGGCGTACGCGCTGTGCCTGGCGGCGGAGGGACGTACGGACGAGGCGGCCGAGCTGCTCACCCGTACGGCCGAGAGCTTCGGCCGGGCCGGGCTGCCGCTGGAGCGGGGGCGCGTGCTGATCGCCCTGGCCCGGGTCGAGCGCCGTCGCCGGCGTCGGTCGGCGGCGCAGACGGCCCTGCACGAGGCGGCCTCGGTCTTCGAGCGGGCGGGGGCGGCTCCGTGGCTGGCCCTGGCGAGCGAGACGCCGGCGGGCGAGGGCACCGGTCCCGGGGCCGGCGGCGAGGAGTCGGTCTCCGCGCTCTCGTCGCTGACGGAGGCGGAGCTGCGGCTGGCCCGCCTCGTGGGCCAGGGGGCGAGCAACCAGGAGGCGGCGGCGAAGCTGTACCTGAGCGTGAAGACGGTGGAGGCGCGGCTGACCCGCATCTACCAGAAGCTCGACGTCCGCTCCCGCGCCCAGCTGGCGACGGCCCTGCGCCCGTGACGGACGGCGGTACGCCGCCCCCCGCGCCCCGGTGGCCCCGCATCCCGCACGACCGCTCCGCCGGCACGAGCCCGCCCCGCCCCGCCCCACCCGAAGGCCCTGCCCACGACAGGCCCGCGCCGAAGCCCCGAAGCCCGAGGCGCGACGGATCGGCCCCCGCCCGCCGGCACGCCCTAGGCGAGGCGCGACGGACCGACACCCGTCCGACGGGCGGTCCGGTCGACCGGACCGCCCGTCGGGGCGCCGTCACGCGGTTCGGGCCGTCGCGGCGCCGAACCACTCGGCCAGGCGGCCCCGGAGCTCCTCCTGGTCCTCGCCGACCCACACCACGTGGCCGTCCGGCCGCATCAGCACGGCGGGGGCGTCCAGTTCCTCGCTGACGTCGACGACGTGGTCGACGCGGTCCGCCCAGCCCTCCGCCGAGAGCCGGCCGGTCTGGTCGAGCAGCAGTCCGCGGCCGCCGTGCGTCAGCTCGTACAGCCTTCCCCGCTTCAGCGTCACGTCCCTCAGCCGCCGGCCGAGGAGTTCATGGCCCTCGCCGAGGTCGTAGCGGACGTCGACGGCGGTGATCATGCCGGTCACGTACCGGTTGACCTCCTCGAGGTCCATCAGCTCCGAGAACAGCTCCCGCAGCGCGGTCGCCCCGGGGTCGGTGCCGAGCAGCGTCATCTGCGCGCGGGTGTTCTTCACGACGCGGGCGGCGACCGGGTGCCGTTCGGCCTCGTACGTGTCGAGCAGTCCCTCCGGCGCCCAGCCGGCGACCGCGGCGGCCAGCTTCCAGCCGAGGTTGAAGGCGTCCTGGACCCCGAGGTTGAGGCCCTGGCCGCCGGTCGGCGGGTGGATGTGCGCCGCGTCGCCGGCCAGGAACACCCGGCCGACCCGGTAGCGCTCGGCCTGCCGGGTGGCGTCGCCGAAGCGGGACAGCCAGCGGGGCGAGTGCACGCCGAAGTCGGTGCCGGCGACGGCCCGCAGTCGCCTCTTGAACTCGTCCAGCGTCGGCGCGCCCGCGCTGTCCTCGGCCACCCCGTCGGCGGGCACGCCGACGCGGCACACGCCGTCCGCGAGCGGGGTGACGCCGAACCGGAGCTGCGCCTTGCGGACCTCCGCGACGACGGAGGCGATCGTCTCCGGGTCGGCGGTCACCTCCATGTCGCCGAGGAGCGTCCAGACGGTGGCGGGCTCGCCGGGGAAACCGACGCCGAGCAGCTTGCGCACCGTGCTGCGGCCGCCGTCGCACGCGGCGACGTAGCGGGAGCGCAGTGCGGTGCCGTCCGCGAGCTCGACGGTCACCCCGTCCTCGTCCTGGCCGATCCCGACCACTTCGGCACCGCGCCGGATCTCCGTGCCGAGTTCGAGCGCGCGCTCGTTCAACAGCCGCTCGGTGACGGGCTGCGGCGTGGCGAGGCCGTACGGGTGGGCCGTGTCCAGCCGCTCCGGCCACGGCTTCATCACGCCGCCGAAGAGGCCGCCGACCTGGAACCTCTCGCTGACCGCGGCGAACCGCTCCAGGAGGCCCCGCTGGTCCATCATCTCGACGCTGCGCGCGTGCAGGCCCTGGCCGCGGGACTCCCGGGTCGGCTCGGCCAGCTTCTCCAGGACGACCACGCGGACGTCGTGCAGCCGCAGTTCGCTCGCCAGCATCAGACCGGTCGGTCCGCCGCCGACCACGATCACGTCAATCATCAGTACGCCCCGTTTTCCGTGGTTCCTCGCTTCGAACGGGGATTCTGCGGCACGACGGGGGCCTTGCCGCAAGGCCCCCGGTGCGCTATATCTTGAGAGTGGCAAGGAGAGGGTGTCCCTCCTTGCCTTTGTCGTTTCTCCGGTCTTTCGCCTCCGGATCGCCCGGACCGGATCACTCGGATCGGATCGCCCGGACCGGATCGCTCAGATGGTGAACGGGCGCTGGCTCAGGAAGTCCGGGGCCGGGGTGCCGGTCAGATGGAGGTTCGGGCTCTGGGTCGGGGGCAGCCGGCGCTGGATGCGCCGGTGGAAGGTGCGGTAGTCGCCCCGGAAGGCGCCCTCGTCCCACACCTGGAGCAGCGCCCCGGTGAAGGCTCCGTTGACGTCGCCGTCGGCGGCGACCTGGTTGTCCTGGCAGGCGGAGACGAGGAGCGCGTCGTGGCCCGTCCCGTCGGCGGGGGCGTCCTTCGCCAGGGTCCGCTGGAGGTCCTCGAGGTAGGACCGGTCGCGCTCGTAGAGCTGCCGCTGCCGCGGCTCCGGCATGTAGCGGCCCGTGCTCTCGTCCGGCCCGCCGCCGGGGAGTTCGATGCCGCTGCCGCTGTGGCAGCAGTCGAAGAGGGCGACGATCCGCACGTCGTCGGCGAAGGCGCGGAAGGCCTGCTGGACCTCGTCGTCGAGGAACTGGCGGTCGTAGAGCACGAGGGTCTCGTCGAGGGCGTCGGGTTCGTCGTCGGAGCCCGTGACGTCGGGGACCTGGCCGCCGTGGCCCGAGTAGGT
Source organism: Streptomyces sp. NK15101 (assembly GCF_020400725.1). Lineage (GTDB taxonomy): Bacteria > Actinomycetota > Actinomycetes > Streptomycetales > Streptomycetaceae > Streptomyces. The sequence continues at coordinate 9,468 of NZ_JAINVG010000044.1, forward strand.
GAAGAGCAGGATGTCGCCGGGGACCAGCCGGGCGGCGGCCTCGCGGAGCACGGAGGTGACGTTGGCGACCGTGCCGTCCGGGGTGAGCAGCGTGGTGGTCTCGAAGCCGGCGGTCCTGGCCAGCCGTGCCATGTCGTGGGCGTCGTTCTCGCAGGCGATCAGGGTGCCGGCCCAGCCCTCGTACCGGGCGGGGTCGACCCGGTTCAGTCCGACGTGCAGGGAGAGTCCGGTGGCCATGGGGTGCCTCCTCGTGCGGAGCGGAAGGATGCCGGGGCGGAAGAGCCGGGGCGGGGAACGGTGGGAATGCCGGGGAAAATGGGGGGCGGGAAACGCCGGGGCTGAGGAAACGCCGGGGGAAAGGGCTGCCGTGACAGGGGGGCGCCAGGGGCGGGGATGCCGGGGTCCGGCGCCGCCGGGGCGGCTGATCGAGTGGCCTGTGGTCCTGCGCCGAGCACGACCCCCTCCACGCGGTACTTACATCGTATGAATCCTTCCGATCCTCCGCTCCCTCCCGCGTCGCCCGTCGTCGCCGGACCCGACGCCCGCCGCGCCGCCCTCGCCGGCCGCTCCGGCTACGACGAGGCCTTCCTCGGCCCCGTGGTCCCGCTGGCGCTCCCGGTCCGGGACACGATCGAGACGGTGATCCTGCCGTACACCCACTTCACCGTGGTCTTCCGGCCCGACCGGCGGCTCGCGGCCTCGACCGCGGTCTGCATCGAGGGCGGGGCCCTCGTGGAGGACATGCCCCGGGAGGACGTCTGGGAGTTCGATCCCCGGCTGCCGGAGGAGCAGCAGGCGGGCGACGAGATCTACCGGAACAACAGCCTCGACCGGGGGCACCTGGTCCGCCGGCTCGATCCGGTCTGGGGCGCGCCCGCCGTGGCGGCCCTGGCCAATACGGACACCTTCCACTTCACCAACGCCGCTCCCCAGTCGGACGTCTTCAACCAGGGCAAGCAGCTCTGGCAGGGCCTGGAGAACCACCTGCTCGACCACGCCGCCGAGTACGACCGGAAGCTGTCGGTCCTCACCGGCCCGGTGCTCCAGGACTCCGACCCGCCGTACCGCGGGGTGCAGGTGCCGATGCGGTTCTGGAAGGTGGCCGCCTTCATCCAGGACGGGGCGCTCGCCGCAGCCGCGTACGTCCTCGACCAGAGCCCCGACCTGTCCCGGGACGCCGAGCGGGCGCTGGCCGGGGCCACGGCCGGCGCGCCGCCGCCGCTGGGCCCGTTCCGCACGTACCAGGTGCCCGTCTCGGACGTCGCCGAGATCACCGAGCTGGAGTTCGGTCCGCTGCCGGACGTGGACGTGATGCCGGTCTTCCGCACCCCGGAGGAGCGCTGGCGGCGCCTGGAGTCGTACGCGGACATGGTGCTGCACCCCTGACGCCGGCGGGGCCGTGAGCAGCGATTGCGACCGTCCCCTGCCAGTGAAACGATGAGAGAGATCAGCCAGTTCGTCTGGCCTCGACCGTTCACGTCCGGTCACGACCGACATGACCGGTCACGACTGATCTGTCAGGTCCGGCGCCGGAGCGACCGGCGCTGCGCGAAGAGCGCCGGGCAGGTGCGGTATGCCGCTCACCGAGACGGAGTGGGGGCTCGTCGCCAGCTGGGTGCGGGACCACCTCCTCGACACCCCCGAGCCACGGGTCCGGCTGCTGCGCGCCGGCCTTCCGGCCGACTTCGTCGAGGACCTGCCGCTCACCCCGGACGCCGGCCGGAACGCCCTGCTCGTGGTCGCCGCGGCCCGCCGGGACATCGCCCACCAGCGCCGGCTGCTCTCCGTGCTCGCCGGTCTCGACGCGCTGGCCGCGATCGACGATCCGCACGGCTTCGAGCAGGGCGCCGAGGCCCGGAACCTGCTGACGCGGCTGCGGGAGGACGAGCGGCTGCGACGTTCCCCCCGGGACCCGTTCCACAGCACGCTCCTGAAGCACGGCACGGAGGTGTTCCTGGACCGGAGCGAGCTGCGCGAGAAGCTCCGGGGCTTCCTGGCCGACCCGGAGCAGACGGTGTTCGTCGTCGACGGCCCCCCGGACAGCGGCCGTTCCTACACGTACGAGCTGATCCGCCACCTCGGCCAGCACTGCGGCTTCCGGCCGGTCCGGGTCACGCTCTCCCGCACGTCCACGGCGGCGCGGCTGATGGAGCGGATCTCGGCCTTCGTGGCGGGCCCGGAGGGCGACCGGGTCCCGCCGGACCCCACACGGCTGAACGACCCACTGCCCTGTCTCGAGGACGCAGCGCACCGGATCGTCGCCCGGGCGACCGCCGCCGAGGACCGCTTCTGGCTGGTCCTCGACGACTGTGACCGGCTAGACCCGCACTCGGACGTGTGGGACTGCATCGGCGTCCTCGCGCGGGCGATCTACGAGCACACCCCGGTCCGCGCCGAGACCGTGCCCCGCCTCGTCCTGCTCGGCTACGCGACGACCATGCGGCAACTCCCGTACGAGATCCGCAAGAACGAGTGCCGGGACACGACCCGCCTCGCCGACGAGGGCGATCTGCGGTCGTTCTTCCGGGAGTTCTTCACCGACACCGCCCCCGCCGCACAGGAGGAGACCGTCCACGAGCTCACGGAGACGGCCGTGGCCGAAGTGCTGCGGGCCGTCGAGTCGCCGTCCTCGGAGGACAGCTACATGCGGCGGCTGTGCGCGGCCGTGGAGGACGTCGTACGGCTCCACCGGACGCTCCCGCCGACGTCACCGCCGCCGGGCGAGGCCGGTCACGTGCTGCGGGACGCGCTGCGCACCGGCCTCGCCGCCCCCGCCGCCGCCCTGCCCGATCTGCGCAGGTCCTACCGCGAGGCGGCCTGTCTGCTCCAGGAGTTCGACCCCGCGCGGCTCAGGCTCGCCGACGAGGAGCAGGCCACCGGGCGGGCCGTCCTGGAGCTCGTCGACGACTGCACGGCCCTGCCGGCGCCCGGGGCCACCGTGTGGACGCTCAAGCCCGAGATCCGCGACGCGGCGCTGACCGGCCTCGCGGGCCCCGGCGCCGCCCTGCGCGCCCTGCGGACCAACATCGGCCTCCGGCCCGAGGGCCCGGGACCGGAGCGCACGGCCCTCGCCCTGCTGACGGGCGCGGGTCTGCCGCCGACGGGGACGGAGCCGGCCGGGACGGAGCCGGCGGACCCGGACGCCGACTCCCACGACGAGGTCGAGGCGCTCTCCGACGCGCTGCAGGCCACGCTCTGGCTGAGGCGGGTCCCGGGCGTGACCGGACTGCCCGGGGTCGACGAGGTGCAGCAGCGCCTGGAGCGGGCCCGGCTCCTCCAGCCGATGCGCCGCCTCGTCCGGGGGACCTTCCACGGTCGCACCGCCGAACTCGACGCCCTGCACGCCTACCTCGCGCTGCCCGAGGAGCCGGCGGAACCGCCCGTCCTCCTGCACGGCGTCGGGGGCATCGGCAAGAGCACCCTGCTCGCCAAGTTCCTCGTCGACGCGCTCGACGCGGCCGGCCCGGCCGGATTCCCCTTCGCCCACATCGACTTCGCGCGCCCGACGCTGTCCATCCACGAACCCGCCACCGTGCTCGCGGAGATGGCACGGCAGCTGGGCGTCCACCATCCGGCCCACCGCGCGGCCTTCGAGGAGCTCGCGGACGAGTGCGAGCGGACGGCGGCACTCCAGCGCGGCGAGCGCAACGAACTCGACGAGCTCTCCCGGCTGGCCGGCACCCGGGCGACGCTCGGCCGCGACTACTCGTCCGACTTCCACGCCCGGGCCAGCGCCCGCGAGCAGGAGCTCGCCCACCGGGTCGCGTCCCTGGTCGCGGAGGCCGTCCGCCCGGCGCCGGGCGAGCAGCGTCCGCCGCTGCTCGTGGTCGTCGACTCCTTCGAGGAGGCCCAGTACCGGGGCTCGCCCGTCATCGCCCGCATGTGGGCCGTCTGGACGGCCCTGCGGGCGGCCTACTCACGGCTTCGGTTCATCGTCTCCGGGCGCGCGCCGATCGACCATCCGGCCAGGGTCCTGACCCCGCGCACGATGGAGCTGACCGAGCTGGACCACGAGGCCTCCGTGGACCTGCTGATGTCCTCCGGGGTGGCCGACGAGCCGCTCGCCGAGGACCTCGCCGACCGGATCGGCGGCCATCCGCTGAGCCTCAAACTGGCCGCGCGGACGGCGGCCGTCCTGGGCGCCGGCTCCTCCTCGCTCGGCGAACTGCTGCGCGGACTGCCCTCCCGGCGCCGCTACTTCGACCGACAGGTCGACCAGATGCTGATCCAGGGCACACTGTACGACCGATTGCTCAAGCACATCGCGGAGGACGACGTCCGGGCCCTCGTGCAGGCGGGTCTGGCCCTCCGCTTCATCACCCCCGACCTGATCCGGGAGGTCCTGGCCGGGCCGGCGGGACTGCGCGTCGACACCCCCGGCGAGGCCCGGCGGCTCTACGGGCTGCTCACCTCCAGGGTCGACCTGATGGAGTCGGCGGGACCGGAGGCCATCCGGCACCGGACCGATCTGCGGGCGATCATGCTGCGCCTCTCGGACAGCGCGCGGACCGACCTGATGCGGGCGGTGGACCGGAGGGCCGTCGCGTACTACGCGGCCCGCGAGGGGCCCCGGGAGCGCGCGGAGGAGATCTACCACCGGCTCCGGCTCGGCGAGAACCCACGGACGGTGGAGGCCCGTTGGGAGCCGGGCGTCGCGCCCTACCTGGGCGGGGCGACGTACCGGGAGATGGCGCACCGCTCGGCGGCGTTCCTCCTCGGCCGGATCGGCGGCCACGTGCCCGACCAGATCATGACCGAGGCCGACCAGGAGGACTGGGAGCGGATCGCGGCGCGCGAGGTCGAGGACCTGCTCACCCAGGGATACGTGGAGGCCGCGGGCCAGCGGCTCTCGGAGCGGCGGCCGTGGACGCCGTGCAGCAGGCTGCACGCGCTGCTCGCCGAGACGCTCGCCCGCTCCGGACGGACGGCGGAGGCGCGCGAGGGCGCCGAGCGGGCCGTGGACCGGGCGGAGGAGGCCGGGTGCGCGGAGACCCAGCTCGAACTGCTCCAGCTGTCGGCCCGGCTCGCCCAGGACACGGGCGACTTCGCGGGGGCGGACCGCGACCTCCAGGAGGCGGAGGAGATCGCAGCGGGCCTCGGGCTGCGCTACGAGTCGCTGGGGGTCCTGGTCGCCCGGTCGCGTCTCGCCGCGCTCGCGGACGTCGACACCGCCCCGGCGGAGGAGCGCCTGGCCCGGACGCTGCGCGGGATGCCGGACGAGGACCTGGCCCAGCAGCCCTCCCTGGCCCGTACGGCGGCGGCCGCGGCCTACCGGGCGGACCCCCGGCTCCTGGAGCACACGCTGCGGCTCGTGGGGCTCCCGGCGGACGAGGAGGCGGTGGTGACGGAGCTGGCCCACTGGATCGACGCCACCCTCACCGACGAGCCCGGCCTGCGCGGGCCGCTGACCCGCATCCTGGAGTCCGCCGCCGGGTCCGCGCCCTCCCCCGGCGCGGCCCCCGGGTCCGTGCCCTCCCCCGGCGCGGACCGCCCGGACCTGGAGCGGATCGAGCGGGACCTGCGGGAGGCGCGGCGGCGCGGCACCCTGGACAGCGTCGCCCGGCAGGCGCTGGCCCTCCGGGACGGCAGCGGGGACCTGCTGACCGGGGTGGCCGCCGCGATGGACACGGGCCCGGCGCCGCCGGGAGCCGTCCCTCACGGGGAACCTCCGCCCGGAGCCGACGCGACCGGACGCGACGCGGACCCGGGAACCGGTCCGCGCTCCCCGCGGGGAGGCACCGGCCGGTGGGGCCGTCCCCGGCAGGGAGGCACCGGTCTGTGGACCCGCCCGCCGCCGAACGCCGCCGGGGCCGCACTCCGGAAGGTGCCGTTCCTGCCGCAGGAGGAGCTGGTCCGGGTCCGCAACGCCGCCATGGAGGCGGGGCTCGCCGACCGGGCCCTGCGCCCCGCGCTGCTGAAGGGCGTCCCCGGCTACTTCACGGCCACGCTCGAACCGCTGGCGGACCCCCGGGAGCAGACGCACGCCGACCTCGACGCGATGAACCAGGTCGAGCGGCTCCTGGACGGTCTGGTGCCCCTGGAGATCTGGCTGCACAACGCGGTCGAGCAGACCCGTGAGCCGGGCCCGCGCGCCGTCCTCCAGGGCGCCCTGGACGCCGTGGCCCGTGCGATCACCGGCGAGGCGGAGCTCCCGGCGGAGATGATGCCCGGGGAGATGAAGGAGGAGATCGTCCTCCAGGACGACACCGTGCCGTACGGGTTCCTGCAGGGCGGCATCCGGGCCGGTGCCTCCGTCGCGCTGCTGCGGATCCCGCCGTACGAGTCGGGCGCGCCGCTCCTCCCCTCGTACCCGCACGGCGGCACCGGCTGGATGATCGCCCCCGGACTGCTGATCACCAACCACCACGTGGTGATGGCCCGTTCGTGGGAGTCGGGCGTCCGGCCGTACGTGAGCGACGAGGACCTGCGGCTCCAGGCGCTCATGTCGCGCTCCCGCTTCGACTTCGTCGAGGACGCGGCGGGCGCGCCGGAGGCGACGGCGGGCGAACTCGCGGCCTGGGACGCGGCGCTCGACTACGCGATCGTGCGGCTCTCCGTCGGCCAGGAGGAGCGGCCGACGCTGCGGATCGCCACCCGGCCGCTGCTCGTCGGGGAGCGGCAGCGCGTCCCGGTCAACATCATCCAGCACCCGGGCGGGCTCCCGAAGCGGGTCGCGCTCCGCAACAACCTGGTCTACCGGGCGGACGAGCACGACATCCTGTACTTCACCGACACCCGGGGCGGTTCCTCCGGCTCCCCGGTCTGCCTCGACGACTGGACGGTCGTGGGGCTGCACCGGGGGACGCGGAAGGTGGACGAGGTCGAGTTCCAGGGCGCCCGGACGCGGTTCGTGAACGTGGGCACCCAGATGAGCGGCATCCTGGCCCATCTGCGGGAGTTCCGGCCCGAGTTGTACGAGGAGATCATGGCGGCCCAGTCGGGGCGGCCGGTCCGGGGGAAAGCGAACGCGGAACCGAGGTGAGCGACCATGCCGAACGGACCACGGAGCGTGTCGCCGGTGGCGACCGGTACCGAGCGGATCTTCGGTGATCTGCGGGAGGTGGCCGCGCGGGTGCGCGCGGAACTGGAGGCGGAGATCGTCGAGTCCGCGCTCGAACTGCCCGCCGGCGCGGCGCCGGCGGCCGAGATCTCCCGCTTCGCCCGCGACGAGCGGGCCCGCGTCCTGGAGGCGGGGGTCAGCGGTCTGGAGAAGCTGGCCGGGCACCGCGAGGACGAGCTCGACGAGGGCGAGGTCTTCGGCGTGGAGGCGATCGTCCTCCTGGAGGGCCGGCCCGCGATCCTGGTCCAGCGCCAGGACTTCGCCCCGCAGCACGACGAGTGGGCGGTCCTGGAGCCGCAGCGGCCCGCGATCCGGGAGTCGCTCGCGCGGGTCGGCCGGGTCGAGGTGACCGGGCACCCCAGTCTGGACTGGATCGGCACGGCGTTCCTGGTCGGTCCGCGCACGGTGATGACGAACCGCCACGTGGCGGCGGAGTTCAGCCGTCTGGAGGGCGAACGCTGGATGCTGGAGTTCGGCATGTCGGCGCGGGTCGACCCGGCGGAGGAGCTGCCCCTCGAGGGCGAGCCGCCCGGGCCCTCGGTGCCGTACGAGATCACCGACGTCATCGGCATCCACCCCGACGTCGACATGGCCCTGCTCCGCGTCGAGCCCTCGGCCGAGGACGGCCTGCCGACGCCGCTCGCGGTCGCGGCGGACGCGCCCGCGAGCCTGCCGGGCCGCCCGGTGTACGTGATCGGCTACCCGGCCTGGGACGGCCGGCGCAACGAGCCCGAGTCGATGCGCCGGATCTTCATGGACGTCTACAACGTGAAGCGGCTCCAGCCGGGGGCGGCCACCGAGTTCACCCCGGGCGGCCTGGTGATGAAGCACGACTGCTCGACGCTCGGCGGCAACAGCGGCTCCCCGGTCTTCGACCTCGTCGACCACCGGGTCCTGGGGCTGCACTTCGGCGGCCGCTACCGCACGGGCAACTTCGCCGTCCCGCTCTGGGAACTGGTGGACGACCCGCTGCTGGAGAAGGCGGAGGTCAACTGGGTCTGAACGGCCCCTACTCGGCGAGGGCCACGGTGAACGTCCCGCGGGCGGCGGTCCCGTCGGGAAGGCGCCATTCGGCCGTGACCCGACCGCGGGCCGGTGTGCCGTCCGTGCCGGGGCGCAGCACGCGCCGCACCCGGAGCGTCAGCGGTGCGGCCGCGCCGGTCTCCCGTACCTCCACGTCGGTGTGGTCGGCGCCCTCCGTGACCCGTACGGGTTCCGCGTCGGTGCCGGCGGGGGCGAGCGAGGCGGAGACGGTGGGGTCGGCCGTGTCGTCGACGGACTGGTGCTGCGCCTCGGCCCGGCCGGCGAGCAGGGCGTACAACTGGGCGACGAGCACCGGGTCGTGGGTTCCGTCGTAGATCCAGCGCGTGCCGAGGACGCCGTGTTCCGAGGTGCCGATGAGGGCGTGCTCGGCGCCTTCCAGGGGCGCGCCCCGGTAGGTCATCGGGACCAGGTAGGCGACCGCGTCCGGTCCGGTGCCGTCGGTGACGACCATGAACTCGATGCCCACCTCGCCGGCGGGGTCGTCCAGCCGGAAGCCGCCCGCCCTGGCCGGCCGCGGTTCCCCGGCTCCACCGGCGTACCAGGCGCGGGTGGGCAGCCAGGAGGCGAGCAGCTCCAGCTTGGTGGGCTGCATCGTGGTGTGGTGGATGACCGCCATGGTGCGCTTCTCCCTCTCGGTCCGTCGCCGAAGGACCGCAACCTAACAGACGGAACGGGTCGCGGTGCGAGGGCCTCCACGGCGACCTAGCCTGGAGGTGGAGTGTTGTCCCGGCCGGCAGGAGGCCCGCCGTGAGGTACTCGCACACACGGATCCGGCGCGTCTGCGCGACCTTCGCGACCCTGGGGGTCCTCGTCGTCCCCGTGGGCACGGGCGCGGCCCTCGCGGCCGAAGCGCCCGCCCCCGTCGCCCTGGTGGCATCCCCGTCCCCCTCGGCGGACGCGGGCTTTCCGGAACTCACCCCGGCCGTCGCCGCCCGCCTGGACCGGGCGGTCCGGGACGTGATGAAGGAGACGGGCGTCCCGGGCGTCACCGTCGGTCTCTCGGCGCCCGGCAAGGGCACGTACATCCGCTCCTTCGGGGTCGCCGACAAGGCCACCGGGCAGCCCATGGACCCGGGGCTCTACATGCGGATCGGCAGCGAGACCAAGACGTTCACCGTGACCGCCCTGCTCGAACTGGTCGACCGGGGGAAGGTGAGCGTGGACGACCCGATCTCGAAGTACGTCGACGGCGTGCCGAACGGCGACGAAATCACCCTGCGCAACCTGGCGTCCATGCGCAGCGGCCTCTTCAACTACTCGGCGGACGAGGGCTTCTACAAGGCGCTCACGTCGAACCCCGACCGGCCTTTCACCCCGCAGGAGCTGCTCGCCTACTCGTTCAAGCACCCGGTCCAGTTCCAGCCGGGAGCCGAGTTCGACTACTGCAACACGAACCTGATCCTGCTCGGGCTCGTCGTCGAGAAGGTCAGCGGGACGCCGCTGGACGAGTTCGTCCGGAAGAACGTCCTCGCCCCCGCGGGCCTGCGCCACACGGTCTTCCCGACGGACGCCGCGTTCCCGAACCCGCACGCCCACGGCTACACCGTGCAGACCGCCTCGGGCAAGCTGGAGGACTCCACCGACTGGAACCCCTCCTGGGGCTGGGCGGCCGGTGCGATGATCTCGAACCTCCAGGACCTGCGCACCTGGGCCAGGGTGGTCGCGACCGGGACCCTGCTGACCCCGAAGACTCAGGCCGAGCGGCTGAAGACGTACCCCACCGGTCTCGCCGGCGCCGGTTACGGCCTCGGCATCTTCGACGTCCAGGGCTGGATCGGCCACAACGGCTCCCTGCCGGGCTACGAGTCGCTCACGATCTACCTTCCGGAGGCCAGGGCCACGCTGGTCGTCCTGCTCAACACGGACGTCCTGCACGACGGCAACGAGCCCAGCACGCTCTTCGGCCGGGCCGTCACCCGCGTCGTGACACCGGACCACGTCTTCGACATCCCGGCGACGGAGCCCAAGCCGAGTCCGAGCGGAAGCTGACGCGCGTCCCCACCCCACGACCACCCGCCTGTTAATCTCCTCTTTGTCCTGAATGATCCCCCGGCAGTCGTTCGTGCCGCCGCAGAATCGGGAGCAGCAATGACCGGTGGACCCGAGCCCATCAGCGCCGTCGCCCGCGAGGAACTCGAACGCGAGCTCGCCGAGCTGCGCGCCGAACGGGAGGCCGTCGCCGCCACCCTGCGGGACGGCGGTGGCGACGAGGTCGGCGACCGGGCCGACCAGGCCGACGAGTTGCAGCGCGCCGACGACCTCGACCGCCTGAACGCCGACATCCAGGAGATCGAGGGACGGCTCCGGGAGGGATCCGCCGCGCCGGCTCCGTCCTCCGACGCGGTCGGCGTGGGCAGCACCGTGACCGTGCGGTTCGAGGACGGCACCGAGTCGACCGTGCAGATCGGCGAGCTCGCGAACGCCCTGGACGCGACCCTGGTCACCGCGGACAGCCCGCTCGGCCGAGCCCTGCTCGGCCACGGCGCCGGCGACACCGTCACGTACGAGACACCCGAGGGCCGGACGACCGCGGTCGTGCTCTCGCTCGGCTGACGGTGTGCCGGAAGCCGCCGCCTCCGGGCCCGGCCGTCAGGAGATCCGGGAGGCCGACCGCAAGGGCGGCCCGGGGCACACCGTCCTGGTGGCACTGGCCCTCGCGGTGCCCGTCACCAAGTTGGCGTACACGGTCGGCGGCGGCGACGCCGTGCGCGACGTGCTGGTGGGCATGGAGCCGGCGAACTGGCCGGACGTCCTCGTCGGCATGGTGATCACGGACCCGCTGCTCGGGTCCGTCCTCGGCGTCGTCGTCTCCCGGGTGGTCTTCGCCCTGTTCGCCGCGCGCGGGGCGGTCCCCCTCGGCGGCGGGACGGCGCGGGCCGTGCGGCGGGCGGCGCTCACGCTCGTCAACCCGATCGCCGTCGGGGTCATCGACGCCTGTTTCTTCGGGCCGTGGTGGGGGCTCGCCACCGGGCTCGCCGCCTTCGCGCTGCGCCAGGGCGTGGTCGTGGAGCACCGCACGGGACGGCGCCGCCCGCACCACCGGCACGAACGGGACCGGGCCGGGTACGTCGATCCCGGCTACCGGCCGCCCTCCTGGCTGCGCAGGGCCGCCGGTGTGGAGCAGTGGGCGGCGTTGTCCCTGACGGTGGTCGTGCTGCCGTTCCTGGCGTTCGTCTCGGCGCTCGACGGGCAGGCGTGGACGTCGATCGTCGAGTGCCGCGTGGCGGAGGGCGGACGGACCGGGAACGACCGTCTGATCGAGCTGAGCCGCGAGGGGGACGGCGTGGTCGGCTGGAACCTGAACTCCGGACAGATCTCCAACGGGCTCGGCTGCACGAGCGACGGGAGCCGCTACGTGCGCGAGCCGTGGTGGCGTCGCTGACGGCCGCGCCGGTCAGCCCGTGACGATCCCGTTGACGAGGTTGATGGTGGTGGCCAGGATGCTCGCCCCGAAGAGGTACGGCAGCAGGCAGTGCCGCAGGACGACCGCCCGGACGGTGGGGCTGGAGACGTTCGTGTCGGAGACCTGGTAGGTCATGCCGAGGTTGAAGCTGAAGTACAGGAAGTCGCTGTACTTCGGCGGAGCCTGGGAGTTGAAGTCGATCCCGCCCCCGGGTTTCGGGGCGTAGTAGAGGTACGCGTACCGGGTGGCGTACATGAGGTGGAGCGCCCCCCAGGCCATGAAGACGCCGCAGAGCGCCGTCGCGGCCGCCGCGTGGCTCAGGTCGGTGTGGCCGACCAGGAGCAGCACGACGATGCCGACGAGCCCGCACAGGGAGGTCGCGACGACGACGAGCTCCTCGACGACGGGCCGGAACTCCTCGCGCCGGACGTTGTGGTGCGTCGTGGCGGCGTCCATGGGCCACAGGACGATCCAGCCGGTGACGACGAAGAGGGTCTCGGCCGCGGCGATGCCGGCGAGGACGCCCAGCGGGGCGTGGGTCAGGGCGGCGACGACCGCGCCGGCCGCCGCCCCGGCGAGTGCCGAGGCGGCGAGCCGGGGCACGGCGCCGAGGAGCCGTCGGCCCATCGGCTCAGGGCTCCAGGACGACGACGGCCTCGTCCGTGTAGGCGAGGAAGGTCAGGGTCTCCTGGAGGTACAGCTCCACGGTGGTCGCGTCGTGCGCGGTGTAGCCGATCGCCACGTCCTGGCCGATGCGCAGTTCGAAGTCGCCGCCCCGGGTGGAGAGGACGAAGCCGCCGTCGAGGGCGGGCGCCCAGATCGGGGACCCGTCGAGCATCCGGGCGAGGTGGGCCGCGATCGGGTAGCCGTGGTCGGAGGTCTCGCTGACCGCCCGGTACTGGTCGGCGCCGAGCAGCAGGGCGTACGGTCCGTCGACGCCGGCGAGCCGCAGGGCGGTGAGGGCCCGGCTGACCGCGTCGGGATAGTCGCGGGGTTCGGTCGGCAGTCGCAGCACCGGGTTGGAGCTGCGGCCGCGCAGCCCCTCGACGCCGGCGGCCTCGTATCCCTCGAAGACCATGCGGTCCTCGATGAGCGCCAGGGAGCGGGCCGCGTCCTTGACGGGCTGCCAGTCGGAGTCCTTGGAGCCGCGCTCGACGTCGTCGACGGCGGCCCGGTCGACGGTGAACGGCACCCGGACCTCGACGAGGGGCCGCGCCTCGCGCAGCCGTGCCCTGACGCCGGGCGCGGGCGCCCCCAGGTCGGAGAGGTGCCCCGTGCCGACGGCCGAGAGCTCCGGTCCGGCCGGGTCGGGGACGTCGACGACGCGGCGGCCCGCGACGTTGCGGCGGAAGGTGCGGCGGGCCTCCTCCTCGATCTCGGCCCAGGCGGCCGTGGTGATCGGGGCGAGTTCGCGGTGGAGGTTGCTGGTGGACTCGGGGGGCGTCATGGGGCGAGGGCTCCTTTCAGGCTGCCGATGCCCAGGGTCTCCCCGGGTGCCGCGGCGGCCGGCGGGGCGGGGAGGTCGTCGAGCAGGTCGGCGCTCGGCACGAAGAAGAGGCCGCCGGTCACGGCCCGGGAGAAGTCGAGGATGCGGTCCGTGGTGCCGGGGGGATCGCCGAGGAACATGTTGCGGAGCATCCGCTCGGTCACGGCGGGCGTCCGCGCGTAGCCGATGAAGTAGGTGCCGAACTCGCCGGTGCCGACCTGGCCGAACGGCATGTTCGCGCGGAAGATCTGCTGCTGGACGCCGTCCTCGTCGGTGACGGTGTTCAGCGTGACGTGCGAGTCGGCGGGCTTGACGTCGTCGGACAGTTCGATGTTGGACCCCTTGTTGCGCCCGATGACGCGCTCCTGCTGCTCGACGGTGAGCGCGTCCCAGGCGGCCATGTCGTGCACGTACTTCTGGACCACCACGTAGCTGCCGCCCCGGAAGTCCGGGTCCTCGTCGCCGATGTGGACCGCGTCGGCGGCCGTCGCCCCCTCGGGGTTCTCGCTGCCGTCGACGAAGCCCAGCAGGTCGCGGTCGTCGAAGTACGCGAAGCCGTGCACCTCGTCGACGACGGTCACCGCGGTGCCGAGGGCGGCCACGATGTGCCTGGCCAGTTCGAAGCAGAGGTCCAGGCGGCGGGCGCGCAGGTGGAAGAGGAGGTCGCCGGGGGTGGCCGGGGCGCGGTGGCGTGGTCCCCGCAGCGGCGGGAAGGGGTGCAGCTCGCGGGGGCGGGGTCCCCCGACCAGCCGGTCCCACCCCTCGGAGCCGATGCCGGCGACGCAGCTGAGGTACGAGTCGGGGGCGCGGAACGCCACCGAACGGGTCAGTCCCGAGAGGTCCTGGAGCGCCTCCCGCACCGCGGTCTCACCGCCCGGGTTGACGGTGGCCACCAGGAAGACGGCCGCCCCCGAGGGCGGGGTGACGACGGGCTGGGGTACGACCATGACGCTCCCACGAGAGATCGGAAAATACGGAGGAAAGGGACAGCGCCAGCGTAGGTGCGCATGATCCGGTACGCAGCCCGGACACCCGTCACCCGTGGGGTGGCGGGCGCCGGACGGCGGGCTTAGCCTGCCCGAAGGGGTCCCTTTGTCCCATCATGCCCATGCGTCCGCAGGGCGAGAGGGTGAAGCGCCTTGAGCACCGACCAGGACAAGAACCCCACCCGGGACGGGGACCCCGCCCCGGACGATCGGGTGGCCCCGGAGCACCGGGTGGGCCCGGAGCCCGAGGGAGAGCCTTCGTTCCGCCCGTACCACCATCCGGCGGCGGGCTGGGGCGCGGCGAAGAGCGTGACCCGGTTCATGGTGCGCGAGGGCGCCCTTCCGGTGGACGGCCCGCGCGCGGTCATGAAGATGAACCACGAGAACACGGGCTTCGACTGCCCCGGGTGCGCCTGGCCGGACGACACCAAGGGCCTGCACCTGGACATCTGTGAGAACGGCATCAAGCACGTCACCTGGGAGATGACCCGCAAGCGGGTCGGGCGCGACTTCTTCGCCGCCCACTCGGTGACCGAGCTGGCCGGCTGGACGGACTACGACCTGGAGAACGAGGGCCGGCTGACCGAGCCGATGGTGTACGACCCGGTGTCGGACCACTACGTCCCGATCTCCTGGAAGGACGCCTTCGCGCTCGTCGGCAGCACCCTGCGCGAGCTGGAGGACCCGGACCAGGCCTCGTTCTACACCTCGGGCCGGCTGGGCAACGAGGCCACCTTCCTCTACCAGCTGATGGCCCGCGAGCTGGGCACGAACAACCTTCCCGACTGCTCCAACATGTGCCACGAGGCCAGCGGCAGGGCCATGCAGGCGTCGCTCGGCACCGGCAAGGGCACCGTCGACCTGGCCGACTGGGAGACCGCCGACGCGCTGTTCATCATGGGGGTCAACGCCGCCTCCAACGCCCCCCGCATGCTCACCGCCCTCACCGAGGCCCACTCCCGGGGCGCGCAGATCGTGCACGTCAACCCGCTCGTCGAGGCCGCCGCCAGGCGGGCGATCATCCCGCACGACTTCAAGGACATGGCGACCTTCCACGCCACGAAGACGTCCACGCTCGACCTCCAGGTGCGCATCGGCGGCGACATGGCGCTCATCCGCGGGATGGCCAAGGCGATCCTGGAGCAGTCGGCGACCGATCCCAAGGCGCTGGACCAGGAGTTCGTCGAACGGCACACGACCGGCTTCGAGGAGTACAGGGCGGTGTGCGAGGCGACCTCGTGGGAGGAGATCGAGACACAGTCCGGGCTGAGCCGCGCGGACGTCCTCGAGGCGGCGCGGGTCTACCGCGAGGCCGACCGTTCGATCATCAGCTGGTGCCTGGGCATCACCCAGCACGAGCACGGCGTCGACACCGTCCGGGAGATCGTCAACCTGCTGCTCCTCCGCGGCAACCTGGGCCGGGAGGGCGCGGGCCCCTCCCCGGTGCGCGGCCACAGCAACGTCCAGGGCAACCGCACCTGCGGCATCGACCACCGCCCCGGCGAGGAGTTCCTCGACCGGCTCGCCGAGGTCTGCGGGATCGAGCCGCCCCGGGCACACGGTCTGGACACCGTCGGCACCATCAAGGCGATGCACGACGGCGACGTGAAGGTGTTCGTCGGCATGGGCGGCAACTTCGCCCTGGCGGCTCCGGACACCCCGTACACCTACGAGGCGCTGCGCAGGTGCGAGCTCACCGTCCAGGTCAGCACCAAGCTGAACCGCAGCCACGTCGTGCACGGCCGCCGGGCCCTCATCCTGCCCTGCCTCGGCCGGACCGAGAAGGACCACCAGCGCAAGGGGATCCAGAGCACCTCGGTCGAGGACTCGATGAGCATGGTGCACCTGTCCGTCGGCATGAAGCGGCCCGCCTCGCCGCACCTGCTCTCCGAACCGGCGATCATCGCGGGCATGGCGCGGGCCGCGCTGCCGGACAGCGCCACGCCCTGGGAGTGGTACGTCGAGGACTACGACCGCATCCGCGACACCATGGCGAAGGTCCTCGACGGCTTCGAGGACTTCAACCGGCGCGTACGGCTCCCCCTCGGCTTCCGCATCAAGCAGCCCGCCCGCGAACTGGTCTTCCGCACCCCGTCCGGCAAGGCCGAGTTCGCGAGCCCGCCCCTGCCGGACGTGCTTCCGGAGCCCGGCGTCCTGGCCCTGGGCACGATGCGCTCCCACGACCAGTGGAACACCACGATCTACTCCGACAACGACCGCTACCGGGGCATCGAGAACCTCCGCACGCTGGTCTTCATGAACCGGGCGGACATGCGCGAGCGCGGGATCGCCGACATGGCCCCCGTCGACATCACGAGCACCGCCAAGGACGGCAGCCGACGGCATCTGAACGGCTACCTCGCCGTCCCGTACGACATCCCGCGCGGCTGCGCGGCCGGCTACATGCCGGAGATGAACGTGCTGTGCGCCCTGGGCGACTACAGCACCCAGAGCGACCAGCCGATCATGAAGCACGTCAAGGTGACGATCGAGCCCGCTTCCTGACGTCCGGTCACCACCGGCGGGCCAGCCGGTCCAGGAGGAGGTACGCGCGCCGCTCGGCGGCGGCGAGCTCGGTGGGGTCGATCTCGGCCGGCCACAACTCGCCCGCCGCGGCGTCGTCGGCCTCCCGCAGCTCCACCGCGGCCGCCGCGAGCCGCGCCTGTACGAGCGGGAACGACCGCACGGCCCCTTCCCCCAGGGCCCGTTCGGCCCGCTCCGACGCCGCCGTGCAGGCGGCGAGGGCGCGCTCCGCCCGTACGGCCGCCCGGTCGTGGACCACGATCAGCGCGCAGCCGAGCGCGACGCCGACCCCGAGCACGCTGCTCAGCGCCCGGTCCCGCACGAGGGTCCCGGGCGGGGCGGGGGCGGCCAGATCGGTCAGGAGTAGCGCCAGCGGGGTGAGGAAGACGACGCCGAGGCCGTAGTTGCGGGCGACGACGTACTCCAGGAGGAACTCGAGGAGCACGATCACCAGGACGAGCGCCACGGGCTCGGGGCCCAGGGCGAGGACGCCGAGGGCGAGCAGCAGGCCCGCGACCGTGCCGAGGGTGCGCTGCACGGCCCGCTGGGCCGCCGTCCGCACGTTGACCGAGTGGAGGACGGCGGCGGCGGAGATCGCCGCCCAGTAGCCGTGCCCGAGGCCCAGGAGGAGGGCCGCCCCGCCCGCGAGGCCGGTGCCGAGGACCATCCGCAGGGCCGGCACCAGGAGGACCGCCGCGCGGCCGTGGACCGGTCCCGTCACCAGGGCGGCGGCGCGGAGTTCGGCGGCGCGCAGGGTGGTCGGATCGACCGGCACGGGGCCCGGTCTCGGTCCGGGTCCAGGCCCAGGTCTGGGCCCCGGCCCCGGTCCGGGGGCGGGTCCCGGACCGGGTGCAGATACGGGTCCGTGGACGGACGTCCCGGCTCCGGCCGCCTCGCCGTCGGGGCCCGGCCGGGCGGATGTGCCGGCCCGGGCGAGCGGGACGGGGAGCATCAGGTCGGGCAGGATCCGCGGGGCCCGTCGGCGGCGGGCCGCGAGCAGCCCGGCCTGGCGGCGCAGGATGCGGGCCAGGCCGGCGGGGTCGTCCGGCGGACGACGGGTCGAGCCGACGAGCAGCGACCAGGACAGGTCGGCGAGGCGTACGCAGGTGTCGCCCCGCCCGCGCCGCTCGGCGCCCGACGGGGGCAGGACACCGAGCGTGCGGTACGCCTGGAGGACGGCGGCGGTCGCCCGGTGCCGTACGGGCCCGGTCCCGCCGCCCGCCTCCCACAGCTCCGCGAGCTCGCGGAGCGCGGCGGCGACGGCGAGCCTCTGCGGACGGTCCGGATGTACGAGGAAGCCCGCCACGGCGAGGACCCAGGCGACGGCTGCCCCGCACGCGGCCAGGCCGGC
Organism: Streptomyces sp. NK15101; assembly: GCF_020400725.1. GTDB lineage: Bacteria > Actinomycetota > Actinomycetes > Streptomycetales > Streptomycetaceae > Streptomyces. The sequence continues at coordinate 27,321 of NZ_JAINVG010000044.1, forward strand.
CCGGGGCAGGACGTCGGCGGGGGACGGGGCGCCGTTGGCGGCGACCGCGAAGGAGAACAGCAGCAGCACCGCGCCGAGGCCGCCCAGCCGGGCCGCGTCGCAGGCGGACTTCGCGAGCCCGGCGACCAGAGCCGTGGCCACGACCGTCAGCGCGGCGCCCGCTCCCCCGTCCCGGGGCTGCGCCCGGGCGGCGAGCGCCGCGCCGCAGCCGACGCAGGCGGTCATCGCCACGGCGACGACGGCGAGCACACGGGCGCGGCGCGCGTAGGGCAGGTTGCGGCCGAAGGTGGTGGTGAAGGACCCCAGCATGGCGCAGACGGCCTGGTCGGCCCGCCCCGCGAGCGCCATCGGAAGCGCGGGCAGCGCCATGGCGAGCGCGGCGCGCAGGGCGAAGGACAGGGCGCCGTCCACGCCCTGCAGGGCGAGCGCGCCCCTCGGGGAGAGGGCCCGCCCCAGACGGGCGGCGGCGCGCCGCGGTCCGCCCGGCGGGCGCCGGCGACAGGAATTCATGACCCGATCACCCTCGGCGAATTCCTTTCGCGAGTCAAAGAGGCATTTCCGATGACGTCATAGGCATCGCCCGTCCGGGCTTTTCGGGCTGGTCAGCCGCATGAAAAAGCGAGCGATAGGCCGCACCTCTCAGCTCATCGAAAACATCTCTTTGACTTCGCTCCGGAACGGGCCGAATCTGCTCTGCGGCGAGAATCCGATATGTGCGAGGAAATGAGGCGGACCAGAGCATGAGCGGCATAGAGGACCCGGTCGACGACCTGAAGGTCACCCCGCCGAAGACCTGGGCGACGGGACTGCCCGCCGTGACGCACGCGCTGGAGTACTCGCTGAGCCAGACGTCCCCGCGGCGCACCGCGCTGACGCTGCTGAACGTCAACCAGCCCAAGGGCATCGACTGTCCGGGCTGCGCCTGGCCGGAGCCGGCGCCGGGCGAGCGGCACCGGAACGAGTACTGCGAGAACGGCGCCAAGCACATCAACGACGAGGCCACCTCGCGGCGCGTCACGAGGGACTTCTTCCGCGAGCACTCGATCGCGGAGCTCGACGGCATGTCCGACTACCGGCTGAACCAGCAGGGCCGGCTCACCGAGCCGATGGTGAAGCGGCCCGGTGCGACGCACTACGAGCCGATCGACTGGGACGAGGCGCTCGGTCTGCTCGCCGGCGAGCTCAAAGCGCTCGCCTCCCCCGACGAGGCCCTCTTCTACGTCTCCGGCCGGCTGAACAACGAGGCCGCGTTCCTCCTCCAGCTCTTCGCCCGCGCGTACGGCACGAACAACCTGCCGGACTGCTCCAACATGTGCCACGAGTCGAGCGGTTCCGCGCTGTCGGAGACGCTGGGCGTCGGCAAGGGCAGCGTCTCCCTGGACGACATCCACCACTCCGACCTGGTCTTCGTCGTGGGACAGAACCCGGGCACCAACCACCCCCGGATGCTGTCGGCCCTGGAGGAGACCAAGCGCAACGGCGGGCAGGTCGTGGCCGTGAACACGCTGCCCGAGGCCGGGCTCATGCGCTTCAAGCACCCGCAGAAGGCCCGCGGGATCATCGGCCGCGGCACGCCGATCGCCGACCAGTTCCTGCACATCCGCGCCGGCGGCGACCTCGCCCTCTTCCAGGCCCTGAACCGGTTGCTCCTGGAGGCCGAGGACGCCGCTCCCGGCACCGTCCTCGACCGCGGCTTCATCGAGCGGAACACCACCGGTTTCGCCGACTTCGCCGAGCACGCGCGGCGGATCTCCTGGGAGGACGTCCTGAGGGCGACCGGGCTGTCCCGGGAGGAGATCCAGGAGGTCTTCGAGCGGGTGCTGCGCAGCGAGCGGATCATCGTGTGCTGGGCGATGGGCCTCACCCAGCACAAGCACGGCGTCCCCACGATCCGCGAGGTCGTCAACTTCCTCCTCGCGCGCGGCAACATCGGCAGGCCCGGCGCGGGCGTGTGCCCGGTGCGCGGCCACAGCAACGTGCAGGGCGACCGCACGATGGGCGTGTGGGAGCGGATGCCGCAGGGCTTCCTCGACGCCCTGGGGCGGGAGTTCGGCTTCACCCCGCCCGCCCGTCACGGCCTGGACGCGGTGAACGGCATCCGCGCCATGCACGAGGGGCGCGCCAAGGTCTTCCTGGGCGTCGCCGGCAACTTCGTCCGGGCCGCCCCCGACAGCGCGGTCACCGAGGAGGCGATGCGGCGGTGCCGGCTCACCGCGCACGTCTCCACCAAGCTCAACCGCTCCCACACGGTCTGCGGCGAGACCGCCCTCATCCTGCCCACGCTGGGCCGCAGCGACCGGGACGTGCAGGGCGGGGTCGAGCAGTTCGTCACCGTCGAGGACTCCATGAGCGACGTCCACGCCTCCCGGGGCAAGCTGCCGCCCGCCTCCCCCGGCCTGCTCAGCGAGGTCGCGATCGTCGCGCGTCTCGCCCGCCGGACCCTCGGTGACGAACCGGACGTCCCCTGGGAGGAGTTCGAGCGCGACTACGGCACCGTCCGGGACCGGATCTCCCGGGTCGTGCCCGGTTTCGAGGACTTCAACGCGCGCGCGGCCCGGCCGGGCGGCTTCCACCTGCCCCATCCGGTGAACCACGGGGTCTTCCCCACCCCGAGCGGGAAGGCCGTCTTCACCCGCAACGCGTTCACGATGCCGCACGTCCCCGAGGGGCACCTGCTGCTGCAGACCCTGCGCTCGCACGACCAGTGGAACACCGTCTGGTACGCCCCGAACGACCGCTACCGCGGCATCCACGACGCCCGCCGGGTCGTCCTCGTCAACCCGGCGGACCTCGACGCCCTCGGCCTCGCCGACCGCGAGCTCGTGGACCTGGTGGGCGTCTGGCACGACGGCCGGGAGCGGCGCGCGGAGGGCTTCCGGGTGGTCGCGTACCCCACGAGCCGGGGCTCCGCGGCGGCGTACTACCCCGAGACGAACGTGCTGGTGCCGCTGGACAGCGTCGCCGACATCAGCAACTGCCCGACGTCCAAGGGCGTCCTGGTCCGCCTGGAGCCGGCCCGTGCCCCCGTGCCGGAGAGGGGCCGATGGAGATCCGGGTCGGCGGGCGCCCGCTGACGGTGACGATGCGCACCCCGGGCGACGGCTTCGACCTGATGGCCTGTTTCCTGCTTCCTGCGCGGTGCGTCGATGAACGTCCACTGCGGTGAGGAGCGGCTGGAGGCGGAGCCGGCGGCCGTGGGGTGACGGCGGCGCCGACTGGCGTTCCGGCGGGCGGTCGGGTAGACCCGTGAGGTGCTGTTCCGTCAACTCGAGTACCTGGTGGCCCTCTCGCGGGAGCGCCATTTCGCCCGCGCCGCCCAGGTCTGCCACGTCTCCCAGCCGGCGCTCTCGGAGGCGGTCCGGAAGCTGGAGGACGAGCTCGGCGTCCCGCTGGTCCTGCGCGGCCGCCGGTACGAGGGGCTGACGCCCGAAGGCGAGCGGGTCGTGGTGTGGGCGCAGCGGCTCCTGGCCGACCGGGACGCCCTCAAGAGCGAGGTCGGTGCCCTGCGGACGGGGCTGAGCGGCCGGCTGAGGATCGGTTCGGTGCCGACGGCGTCCGGTGCGGTCGCCCTGCTGACGGCGCCGTTCTGCCTGGCGCACCCGCTGGTGAACGTGGAGGTGGCGGCGGACCTCCGGTCGGAGGACATCCTGCGGCAGCTGCGGGACTTCGAGCTCGACGCCGGGGTGACGTACCTGCACAAGGGGCTCGCGGAGAACTTCCGGGCGGTGCCGCTGTACGAGGAGCGGTACGTGCTCCTCACAGGCACCGCCGACGCCCCCGCGCACCGGACGACGGCGACCTGGGCGGAGGCCTCGCGGCTGCCCCTCTGTCTGCTGACCGGGTCCATGCAGGGACGTCAGGTGCTCGACGAGGTGTTCGCCGAGGCCGGGGTGCGGCCCTCGCCGCGGGTGGAGACCGACTCGGTGGCGGCGCTCTTCGCCCATGTGCGGACCGGCGGCTGGACGAGCATCGTGCCGCACACGTGGCTGCACGTCTTCGGGGTGCCGCACGGCATGCGTGCGGTGCCGATGACGGAGCCGGCGCGGTCGGTGTCGATGGGCCTGGTGACGGTCGTCCGGGAGCCGGAGCCCGGGCTGGCCCGCGCGCTCCGGGAGGTCGCGGGCCGCACCGACGTCGCCGCCACGCTGGACCGCCTCCCGGGAGACTCCGCACCGAGGTGAGGCAGGGGCACGGGGCCGCTCGGGACGGCCCCGTGCCCGGTTCTCGCGCGGCGGCCGTCAGGCCACGGCGGTGCTGCCCGCGCCCTCGTGCTTGCGGACCGTGCAGTGCAGCGAGTCGTCGACGACGTCCGCGACGATCGTGTCGCCGGGGTCCGCCTCGCCGCCGAGGAGGAGGGTGGCGACGCGGTTGTCGAGTTCAGTCTGGATCGTGCGGCGCAGCGGCCGGGCACCGAAGGCCGGCTGGTAGCCGTGGGCGACGAGCAGCTTCTTGGCCGCCTCGGTGACCTCCAGGGTCATGCCCTGGGCGTGGACGCGGTGCTTGCTGCGGTCGAGGAGGTGGTCGACGATCTCCGACAGGTCCTTCTCGGTGAGGCTGTGGAAGACGATGATGTCGTCGATGCGGTTGAGGAACTCGGGCAGGAAGCGTCCCCGCAGGTCCTCCATCAGCTCGTCCTTGAGTTCGGCTGCGTCGCCTTCGTGCGCGAGGATGCGGTGGGCGCCGATGTTGGACGTCATGATGACGACGCAGTGGCGGAAGTCGACCGTGCGGCCCTGTCCGTCCGTGAGGCGCCCGTCGTCGAGGATCTGGAGCAGCGTGTTGAAGACGTCGGGGTGTCCCTTCTCGACCTCGTCGAAGAGCACGACGCTGTACGGCTGGCGGCGGACCTTCTCGGTGAGCTGGCCGGCCTCCTCGTAGCCGACGTATCCGGGGGGCGCGCCGACGAGCCGGGCGACCGTGTGCTTCTCCTGGAACTCGCTCATGTCGAACCGGATCATGCGGTCCTCGGCGCCGAAGAGCAGCTCGGCGAGGGTCTTGGCGAGTTCGGTCTTGCCGACGCCCGTGGGTCCGAGGAAGAGGAAGGATCCGACGGGCCGGTTCGGGTCGCCCATGCCGGCCCGGTTGCGGCGCACGGCCTCGGAGACGGCGGTGACCGCCTCGTCCTGGCCGACGATCCGGGCGTGCATCTCCTCCTCCAGCTTGAGGAGCCTCTCCTTCTCACTGGCGGTGAGCTGCGAGACGGGGATGCCGGTGCGGCGGGAGACGATGTCGGCGATGTCGGAGGCCGTGACCGAGACGACGCCCTCGCGGCGCTCCTCGATCCCGGCGAGCTCGCCCTCGATCTCGGCCATCTGCTCCTTGATCTCCTTGGCCTTCTCGAAGTCCTCGCGGGCGACGGCCTGGTCCTTCTCGCGCCCCAGCTTGGCGAGCTCGTCCTCGCGGCTGACGACCTCGGTGGAGCGGCCGCCGCTGCGGAGCCGTACCCGCGCGCCGGCCTGGTCCATCAGGTCGATGGCCTTGTCGGGCAGGAAGCGGTCGCTGATGTAGCGGTCGGAGAGCTCGGCCGCCGCGGCGAGGGCGCCGTCGGCGAAGCGGACCTGGTGGTGGGCCTCGTAGGCGTCCCGCAGTCCTTCGAGGATCTGCACGGTCTCCTCGACGGTGGGTTCCGGGATCAGGACGGGCTGGAAGCGGCGTTCGAGGGCGGCGTCCTTCTCGATGTGCTTGCGGTACTCGTCGATGGTGGTGGCGCCCACGACGTGCAGTTCGCCGCGCGCGAGGGCGGGCTTGAGCATGTTGCCCGCGTCCATCGAGCCCTCGCCGGTGGCGCCGGCGCCGACGACCGTGTGCAGCTCGTCGATGAAGAGGATGATGTCGCCGCTCGCCTCCTGGACGTCCTCGATGACCTTCTTGAGGCGTTCCTCGAACTGTCCCCGGTACTGCGCTCCGGCCACCATGCCGGACAGGTCCAGGGAGACGACCCGTTTGCCCTTCAGGGTGTCGGGGACCTCGTCCGCGACGATGCGCTGGGCGAGGCCCTCCACGATGGCGGTCTTGCCGACGCCGGGCTCGCCGATGAGGACGGGGTTGTTCTTGGAGCGCCGGGAGAGGATCTCGATGGTCTGCTCGATCTCGTCGGCCCGGCCGACGACGGGGTCGAGCCTCCCCGCCCTGGCCTCCTCCGTCAGGTCCCGGCCGTACTCGTCGAGGGTCGTGGCCGGCTGTTTCGCGGCGGCGGGGGCGCCGCCCTGCTCCGGGCGGGCCGACTGGTCGGTGAGGCCGCGCAGCTTCTTCACGTCCAGGTCCTCGGCCCGCAGGAAGCGGGAGGCGCCGGAGTCGGCGTCGCCGAGGAGGGCGCTGAGGATGTGCTCGGGGCCGATGTAGGAGACGCCGGCCGCCTGCGAGTAGGCGTGGGCGGTGGCGAGGGTCCGCTTGGCCGCCGGGGTGAGGCCGGGTTCGGCGGACGGTTCGGCGGCCTCCCGGGGGAGGACCTTGGCGAGCCGGTCGGCGAGCTGGTCGGGGTTCACCCCGCCCTGGGAGAGGAGCCGGCGGGTCGGCTCGATCTGGGTCGCCGCCCACAGGAGGTGTTCGGTGTCGAGGTCGGAGCTGCCGTCCTCGTCGGCCCTGCGCGCGGCCGTGTTCAGCAGTTCGTGGGCGGACTCGGTCAGCAGCCGCCCGATGGGCACGCGCTGCACCGCGGGGGGCGACGAGGCCGGCGACATGCCGAAGAACCGGTTGAACAGGTCGCTGAACGGATCCGACGAACCGAAGGGTGAACCGAACGCCATCGACATGGCAGCTCCTGAAGGGGCGAAAGAGGGTCTTACCCACTCAAACCCGGCGCCGACTGCTCCGCAATCGGAGCGGGACCGGCGGTCCGCCCGGCACGCCGCCCCGGGCGGAAGCCGACACGCCGCCCCGAACGGGCGCCCGAAATGCCCGGATTGCGGCTCCGTCCGCCGACGATGGCCCCATGACCTCCGCGCTCTCCCCGAACGCCCCGGATCCGGCCCCCGGCCCCCAGGTCCGCGCCTCCGCGCTCGTACGGCACGCCAAGCTGTGGCTCGTACCGACCGTCCTGTGCGCCCTGGTGTCGCTGCTGCTGTCGCTCCTCTACATGGGCGGCATCCTCAGCCCGAGCGACCACCTGGACCGGCTGCCCATCGCCCTGGTCGACGAGGACGAGGGCCGCCCGCTGCCGGGGCAGCGGGAGAACCTGGGGAAGCAGATCACCGACTCGATCGTCTCGACGGGCCCGTCGAAGGCCGTCGACTGGCGCCGCCTCGACCGCGCGGCGGCCCAGGACGCGCTGGCCTCGGGCAAGGTCTTCGGCGCCCTGGTCGTCCCGGCGGACTTCACCGCGTCCGTCGCCGCCCTGACCACGAACCGGGCGACGGTCCGCCCGACCCTGACCGTGCTCACCAACCCCGGCCTCGGCAGCCTGGGCTCGTCCCTGGCGTCCCAGATCAACCAGAGCGCGGCCCACCGGGCCTCGCTGACCATCGGCAGACAGCTCTCGGCCACCTCCGCCGCGCCGACCACGCGGGTGCTCCTGTCCGACCCCGTCGCGGTCGTCACCCGCGTCGGCCATCCGATCGGCCGGCACAGCGGCCTGGGTCTGACCGCCTTCTACTACACGCTGCTGCTCGTCCTGGGCGGCTTCATCGGCGGCAACATGATCCACAGCGGCGTCGACACCGCGCTCGGCTACGCCGACAGCGAGATCGGGCCCTGGCACACCCGCCGTCCGACCGTCCCCGTCAGCCGCACCCAGACGCTCGTCCTGAAGATGCTGATGACCGCCGGGATCGCGCTCCTGACCACCACGCTCGTCATGGTCGCCACCATCGGGATCCTGGGCATGGACGCCGACCACCTGCCGATGCTCTGGCTCTTCTCCTACTGCGCGACGGTCGCCGTCGGCCTCGGCGTCCAGGCCATCAACGCCGCCTTCGGCGGCATCGGCCAGCTCGTGTCCATGTTCGTCTTCATCGCGCTGGCCCTCCCCTCCTCCGGGGCGACCGTCCCCCTGGAGGCCACCCCCGCCTTCTACCGCTTCCTGGGGATCTTCGAGCCGATGCACCAGCTCAGCTCGGGCGTCCGGTCCATCCTGTACTTCGACGCCCAGGCCGACGCGGGGCTCGCCCGCGGCTGGATCATGATCGCGGTCGGCACGGTGGGGGCCCTGGCCTTCGGCTTCGTCATGACCCACTACTACGACCGCAGGGGGCTGCGCCGCCTCACGCCGCAGCCCGAGTGAGCGGAAACCGGCCGAAGGCCGGGCCGGACGTCTCCGGCACGGCCTCCGACGCCCGGGCCGACCCGGGCTACTCGTCCTCGTCCCACGGCGGTTCGAGCCCGTCCTCGTCCCACGGCGGCTCCTCGTCGTAGAACGACGGAACGTCCGGCTCCGCCCTGCGCGCCGACGGCACGGAGGCGGCCGGGGCTGCGGCACCGGACGCTGCCGCGGCGGCGGGCGGCGGGGGCGCGGATGCGGGCGGGCCGGCGGGCGCGGAGGACCCGGTGGCACCGTCGGGATCCGCGCCGCCGGACTGCGCCAGGGTGGCGAGGACGCCCTCGGCGTACTTGGCGAGCTTGGCCTCGCCGACGCCGCCGATGGTGCCGAGCTCCTCGACGCCGGCGGGCAGACGGGTCGCGATCTCGCGGAGCGTCGCGTCGTGGAAGACGACGTACGCCGGCACGCCCTGCTCGCGCGCCGTCGCGGCCCGCCAGGCACGGAGGGCCTCGAAGACCGGCACGGCGGCCGGGGGCAGGTCGACCGGCACGCGCGCGCCCTTCCCGGAGCGGGCCCCGGGCTCCTTGCGGGAGGGGGCGGCCGCCTTCTCCTTGCGCATCTGGACCTGGCGGCGGCCGCCGAGCACCTCGCCGCTGTCCTCGGTGAGCACGAGCGTCCCGTAGTCGCCCTCCACCGCGAGCAGCCGCTGCGCGAGGAGCTGGCGGACGACGCCGCGCCACTCGGCGGTGCCCAGGTCCGACCCGACGCCGAAGACGGACAGCTGGTCGTGGTCGAACTGGATGACCTTGGCCGTCTTCTTGCCCTGGAGGATGTCGATGATCTGGCCGGCGCCGAACTTCTGCCGCCGTTCCTTCGCCAGCCGCCACACCGTGGACAGCAGCTTCTGCGCGGCGACGGTCCCGTCCCAGGACTCCCCCGGCGTCAGGCAGGTGTCGCAGTTGCCGCAGGGCTTGCCGGACTGCCCGAAGTACTCGAGGAGCCGCACGCGGCGGCAGTCGACCGTCTCGCAGAGGGCGAGCATGGCGTCCAGGTGCATGGCCAGGGAGCGGCGGTGCGTCTCGTCGCCCTCGGAGCCGTCGATGAGCTTGCGCTGCTGGACGACGTCCTGGAGGCCGTACGCCAGCCACGCCGTGGCCGGCTCCCCGTCGCGGCCGGCGCGGCCGGTCTCCTGGTAGTAGCCCTCGACCGACTTGGGCAGGTCGAGGTGGGCCACGAAGCGCACGTCCGGCTTGTCGATGCCCATGCCGAAGGCGATGGTCGCCACCACGACGACCCCGTCCTCACGCAGGAAGCGGGCCTGGTTCGCCGCGCGCGTCCGGGCGTCCATGCCAGCGTGGTACGGGACGGCGTCGATGCCGTGCTCCACGAGGGCGGCCGCCGTCTTCTCCACCGAGGCCCGCGAGAGGCAGTAGACGACGCCCGCGTCCCCGTCGTGCTCGGTCCTGATCAGCTCCAGGAGCTGCTTGAGCGGGTTGTTCTTCGGGACGATGCGGTACTGGATGTTCGGCCGGTCGAAGCCGGCGACGAAGTGGCGGGCGTCCTCCAGGCCCAGTCGCTTCGCGATCTCGGCGTGGGTGGCCTCGGTGGCCGTCGCCGTCAGCGCGATCCGCGGCACCTTCGGCCACCGCTCGTGGAGCATGGAGAGGGCGAGGTAGTCGGGCCGGAAGTCGTGGCCCCACTGGGCGACGCAGTGCGCCTCGTCGATCGCGAAGAGCGACACCGTGCCCCGGTCGAGGAGCCGCTGGGTGCCCTCCGTGCGGAGCCGCTCGGGGGCCAGGTAGAGCAGGTCCAGCTCGTCCGCGAGGAAGGCCTGCTCGACGGCCTGCCGCTCGTACGGGTCCTGCGTCGAGTTCAGGAAGCCGGCCCGCACCCCGAGCGCCCGGAGCGCGTCCACCTGGTCCTGCATCAGGGCGATCAGGGGCGAGATCACGACGCCCGTGCCCGCTCTGACGAGGGCCGGGATCTGGTAGCAGAGCGACTTGCCGCCGCCCGTCGGCATCAGGACGAGCGCGTCGCCGCCGCCGACGACCTGCTCGATGATCTCCTGCTGCTTCCCGCGGAAGGAGCTGTATCCGAAGACACGGTGGAGCACCCGAGCGGCGTCGGAGGTCTCGGCGGAGGCGGCAGGGGCGTCGGAAAGGACCATTCTCGAAGCCTAGCCGTCCGCACCGACACCCCGGCCCCGCCCGGGACAACCTGTGGACAACCCTCCTTCCGACGCCCCGGACCGACATCACCGCAGGCCGGCCGCCGCGGGGGCGTCGTCGATGAAGCCGCCCGACTGGTGCTGCCACAGCTTCGCGTAGGCGCCCTCGGCGGTGAGCAGCTCCTGGTGCGTGCCCTGTTCGACGATCCGTCCGCGGTCGAGGACGACGAGCCGGTCCATGGTGGCCACCGTGCTCAGCCGGTGGGCGACCACGAGCGCCGTCCGCCCCTCCATGAGCCGCCACAGCGCGTCCTGCACGAGGATCTCGCTCTCCGAGTCCAGGGCGCTGGTCGCCTCGTCGAGCAGCAGGATCGGGGCGTCGCGGAGGATCGCCCGGGCGAGGGCGACCCGCTGGCGCTGGCCGCCGGACAGCTTCACGCCCCGCTCGCCGACCATGGTGTCGAAGCCCTCGGGGAGGGCGTCCGCGAACTCCGTGACGTGCGCCGCCTCGGCCGCGCGCCGGATCTCGGCCTCGGTGGCCTCCGGCCGGGCGAAGGCGATGTTCTCCCGCAGGGTGCGGTGGAACATGGCGGGGTCCTGCGGCACGTACGCGATCAGGCTGCGCAGGTCGGTCTGCTTGAGCCGGCTGATGTCCTGGCCGCCGATCGTGATCCGGCCGCCGTCGATGTCGGTCATCCGCAGGAGCAGGCGGGTGAGGGTGGTCTTGCCGCCTCCGGACCGGCCGACGAATCCGATCTTCGCGCCGCTGGGCACGTCCAGGTCGAGGCCCTCGAAGAGCGGCTTCGCGCCCGCGTGGGCGAAGGTCACCTTCTCGAACCGCACCTTCGCGTCCTCGGGCCGGAGGGGCTCCGGGGACTCCGGGTCGAGGACGGTCGGCTTGTCGAGGAGGAGTTCGGTGAACTGCGCGGCCTCCGTCATCGAGCTTTCCAGGCGCCGGTAGATCTGGTTGAACTCGAACATGATCCGGGTGGCGTTGGCGTAGTACGTGAAGGCGACGATGACGGCCTCCACGCCGTGCTCCCCGCCGCCGAGGGCGACGGCGAGGACGAGTCCGAGGAGGTTCGTCAGGACGGACATCGGCGCGACGAGCGTGTCGATGCGGAGGTTGCCGTAGTCCCAGGAGCGCAGGGTGAGCCGACGTGACTCCGCGACGCGGGAGCGGTGTTCGGCGGCCTCGCGCCGCTCGGCGCCGAAGGCCCGGACCGTGTCCATGTTGGTCAGGCTGTCGGCGACGTGGCCCGAGACGCGGGCGATCGCCTGTTCGCGCTGGGCGACGAGCGCCTGACGGCGCCGGATCAGGGGTGTCACGCCCACGCCGGTGACCGTGATGAGGAGCAGGAGTCCGGCCACGAGCAGCGGGTCGTACTGCCAGAGCACCACCGAGGCGAAGACCAGCGGCACGAAGCTGCCCATGACGGAGAAGGTCAGGGTGTCGACGCACTCCTCGAAACGGGAGGCGAAGCTGAGGACCCGCTTGGTCAGCGAGCCGGCGAAGTTGTCGTGGAAGAACGCGGCGTCCTTGGCGAACAGTTCGTCCATGCCGATGACGTAGAGGTTCTCGATGCCCCGCGCGTCGAGGCGGTTCAGGCAGTGCAGCCCGACGCGCCACAGGGCTTCTCCCAGCAGCAGGACGCCGGCGAAGCCGAGGACGTACGGGAGGAGCGGGCCGAGCCCTCCGCCGTTGCCGTCGCCGGCGATGCGGCCGACGAGCTTGGCGACGATGAGAGGGGCGATGTAGTTGATGCCGATGTTGCCGAGTGCCGGCAGGAGCAGGGCGGGAGCGGTCAGCCGTCGGAGGCGTACCAGTTCCCGTCCGTAGAAGCGGACTGCAAGGAGTACCGACCCTTTGTTCGGCAAACCTCCGTGCGATTCAGGTGATCCCATACCCAACCCTGTGTGGTCGTACCGAAGGTGAGCAAAAGGAGTCTCCCGTGCGGGCGTCCGCTCGGTCCAAGCATTTTTCGTCCGACCGTCCGGTCGGGACCCCGGACCGTCAGGAGCCTTCGGCGGGCGTCGCGTTGACGGTGTCGAAGACCATGAGCCCCGCCGCGGGATCCAGGTGGAACTCGCCGGTGTACGCGCCCCGGGTGACCTCGGAGGTGAACTCCCGGCTCGTCCGCCATGCCGTCCCCGCGGGCACCCTGGGCGCGATGCCGCCCAGGACGTCCGGCGGCTCCTCGGCGGGCGCCCAGTCGTACTCCTCGACGAGCCGCCGGACGTCCGCCTTCGCGAGGGCCGCCACGCCGGAGAGCCGGACGTCGGTGGGCCCTGGTGCGCGGGAATCCGCGCGGCCGAGGGGCGCCGCCGCCCACTCGACTCCGGTGAACCTCCCGAACTGCGGGAACCGCTTCTCCACCGGCTCCCGGTCCGTCTCGACCTTCGCCTCCGGCGGTTGCTGCGAGGCCGAACGGGCCGACGGTCCGGTCACGCCGCCGCAGCCGCCGACCAGAGCCAGCACCATCAGGACCCCGACCGCCGTTAGGCGCGGACCACCCGGACTCATCGGCCACCCCCGGTGACGTGTGACGACGCGCGGAAACACCACGTGGTGGCCGGGAGTGATCCCGACCACCACGTGGTGCTCTTCTTGTGTCCGAGGGGGGACTTGAACCCCCACGCCCGATAAAGGGCACTAGCACCTCAAGCTAGCGCGTCTGCCATTCCGCCACCCGGACGGGTGATCGTCGTTCCGGGGTTTCCCCGCGGCGACAGAGAACAATCTACCAGGCCTTCGGGGTGCTCTTCACCCACGTTTCCGGTGGTCAGCGGGGGTGGGCATGAGCGTCATGGGGAGACCGTGGCGGCCGGCGGGGTCCAGCGGCGGGTGCGGGGCGGTCCCGTCGGGAGGCCGTAGTCCTTCTTGAGGTGTTCGGGGATGGCGTAGTGCATGACGCGGCCGCGGGTGAGGGAGGACAGTTCGAGGACGGTGGCGAGATGGCCGAGGCGGTCCAGGGCCCAGGCGCCGAGCGGGGAGCGGTCCTCGATGGTCTCCAGGACGCCGAGGAGGTGGGGGACGGCCTTCACGACGGTGTCCCAGGGCGTGCGGGGGACCTCCAGCCAGTCGCCGCAGGTGTCGCCGACGAGGTGACGGATGAGGGCGGAGACGATCGGGTCGAAGAAGGTGCCGGGGACGACCTCCTCGTAGAGGTCGATGAGCTGCCGGGTCAGGTGGACGCCCTCGGGGGACGGTCCCATGTGGCGGATCATGTAGAGGTCGAGGAAGCGGCGGGCCTCGTCGAGGGTCTTCGGTACGGCCTCCTGGTCGACGCCCAGCATCGCGCCGACCACGCGCCAGGCGTAGTAGTAGGCGTCGGCCCCCTCGGAGGACATGTGGATGCCGAGGCGGTGCAGGCTGTCGAGGACGAGCATCGAGAAGAACATCTGCCCGCCGATCATGTCCTCCTGACAGATCGGCACCCCCGACGCCTCGACGTCCCAGCGGTTCTCGCGCCGCAGGTGGTGCCGGATGGAGGCGTGCAGCAGGCGGACCTTCTGCGCGGCCGGGACGAAGCGGCCGCCGGCCTCGAAGGCGTCGGGCCGCATCAGGTAGACGGTGAACTGGCCGGTCTCCGCCATCCGCTTGGAGGGGTACTTCAGGCCGTGCGTCGCCGACAGCAGCTTCGCCACGTGCGGGACGAGGTAGCAGGCGGGCATGGAGGCGAAGGAGAGCGCGGTGGAGATGTGCACGTTGTTGTCGATGAAGAACAGCCGGGCCTTCTCCATCTCTCCCCAGTCCACCCAGGACGGCGGGGTGCCCGTGGCGTGGAGGTACTCCCGGGCGACCTCGGGCAGCCCGTCCGGCAGGGGGGAGCCCGCGGTGGAGACGTACCGCATGAGGGTGTTGAAGGTGCCGACCTCCCCGCGTTCGAAGAGGGTGGCGACCGTGGCGTCGGCGAGTTCGTCGCCGGCGTGCCGCAGGGCGTCCATGGACGCCTCGGTGGGGGTCATGGGCAGGGGGCTCCTTGTTCTGCGTCGTTCTGCGTCGTTCTGCGTCAGGAACGGCGGACCGCGGCCGAGTGCGCCAGGGCGGTGAGCGCGGCGGCGGGGGCCGCGGACAGGTTCAGCCCGTCGAGGGCGCGGAGGGCCTCATCGACCCGCTCGGTGATCATGGCCTCGACCCGGTCGGGCGCCTTCAGCCGCCGCATCACCTCGCGTACGGCCTCCAGGGCGTCCCCGTCGGGTTCGCGCCGGCCCAGCAGCTCCCGCAGCCGTCCGCGTTCCTCGTCGCCCGCGAGCCGCCAGGTCTCGGCGAGCAGGGTCGTGGGCCGGTGTCCGCGCACGTCGTCGGCGTCGGCCTTGCCGGTGGCCCCGGGGTCGCCGAACAGGCCGAGCAGGTCGTCCCTCAGCTGGAACGCCTCGCCCAGCGGCAGCCCGTACGCGGAACAGCCCTCGCGCAGACGGCCGCCCGCCCCGGCCAGGGCGCCGCCGATCAGCAGGGGCTGCTCGACGGTGTACTTGGCGGTCTTGTAGCGGATCACCTTCAGCGAGGCCGCCGTGTCCGGGGCGGCGCCCGTGCGCAGGATCTCCAGGGACTCCCCCGCGACGAGGTCCCGGGCTAGCGCCGCCCAGAGCGGCCGGGCCCGGCCGAGGTAGGCGGCGGGCAGGCCGCTGGTGGCGAAGAGCTGCCCGGCGAGCGACATGAGCAGGTCGCCGACCAGCATCGCGAGCGACCGGGCTCCCGCGGCGGGCCGCGGATGGTGCTCCACCGCGCCGCGCAGGGCCATGTGCGCGGTGGGCCGGCCGTGCCGCAGCGGGCTGTCGTCGATCAGGTCGTCGTGCACGACGGCGGCCGCGTGCACGAGCTCCATGGACGCCGCCGCCCGCACCAGCGCGTCGCTGTCGGGCTGCCCGGCCGCCCGCCAGCCCCAGTAGCAGAACGCGGCCCGCAGCCGTTTGCCGTCCGCGACCGCCGCCTCCAGCTGGTCCGCCACCGGGCCCAGGGCCGGGTCGACCGCCGTGAGCTCCTCGGCCTCCAGGGCGACGTGATTCCGCAGCACCCCGTCGACGCGCGCCTTGAACGCGGCCGGCTCCCACCGCTCAGCCGTCATCGCCGGCCCGCCGCGCCAGCACGTGCCGGGCGAGAACCTCCAGGTGCGCCGGAGGTGGGGACGTGTACCGGTCGAGCACGAGGCGGCCGCGCGCCTCCAGGTCCCGCTCGGCCTCGGCCGCCATCTCGGCGGTGTCCGACCGCCTCAGCAGCCCCCGCACGAGCCCCAGGCCCGAGCCGAGGGTGCTCACCGCCAGATCGGCGAGACCCGCCGCCAGTAACACCGCCCGCTCGTCCAGCCCCCCGTGGGATCCCGGTTCTCGCGTCACGTCCGCTCCCCTCCCGCTCCCCTGCCGCCCTTCGCCCCCCAGCGTGGCGTCCGGCCGGCGGGCGGAGCGGCGGAACTCACCAACGAGTGATCCACTCGACGATGCGTACGAGTCGCGCGGGACTCCCACACGGCCGGCCGCGGCAGGCGTGAAGCGGGCCGTGCCGGGCAGGGGCCGGATGTACGAGGAGGCTTGCGATGGCAGTCCGTGACGATCCGTACGTGATCCGTGTGATCGGCGACATGGACCTCAACAGCGCGGAGGAGCTGCGCACCGCGCTCATGAGGGCCGTCGAGGAGACGCCCCCCGGCTCGGAGGTCGTCGTCGACCTGCAGAACTCGTCGTTCTGCGACTCCGCGGGGCTCAACGCCCTGCTGGCCGCGAGGGAGCGGGCGTGGGTCTCGGGGCACACGCTCAGGCTCGCGGCGCCCAGCCATCAGATGGTGCGGCTGCTGGAGCTCACGGGCACGGAGGGCCTCTTCGTCCTGGGCCCGGCCGTGTCGTACTGAGACCGTGTCGGACCGAGACGGCCCGCCGCTCCGTGCCTCGCTCCGCGGCGGGAGGGCGCGGGCGGGCCGCCGCGTGGTGCGTGCGGCGGCCGTGGCGTGACGGAGTGCCTGTGGTCAGTCGTCCCCGCGGACGATGTGCCGCTCCGGGTCGCTGCCGTCCCGCTCGTCCGCTGTCAGGTCTTCCGGCCCCGTCCGGGCGGGACGGCAGGTGCGCAGGGTGGGATCGTGACTGTGGATCCCGTCGTCGGTGTGGGTGTCGATCCGCGTGTTCATCGCGGCCGGCTCCTCGGGTCGAGCCCGGTCGCACGACCGGGGTCTCGCCGAGGCGGCTACCCACCACGGGACGGTCGACTCCTCCGGGGCGGGGCGAGTAGGCCCGCTCCCCCCGGGTAGCCGCCGCAGCGACATCGCCGAGCTTCCGGGACGGGGGAGCGTCCGTCGTCCCGGACGGACGGGAAGGTGGCCACCATGAAGGCCGTCACGTGGCAGGGCCGGCGGAAGGTCTCGGTGGAGCAGGTGCCGGACCCCGTGCTGCAGGAGCCCACGGACGTGATCGTCCGGATCACGTCGAGCGGGCTGTGCGGTTCCGACCTGCATCTCTACGAGGTGCTCGGACCGTTCCTCGACGCCGGCGACGTCCTCGGGCACGAGCCGATGGGCGTGGTGGAGGAGGTGGGCTCGGAGGTGCGGCGGCTCCGGCCGGGCTCGCGGGTCGTGGTGCCGTTCAACGTGTCCTGCGGCACCTGCGCGATGTGCTCGCGGGGGCTGCACTCCCAGTGCGAGACCACGCAGGTGCACGCGTACGACACGGGCGCCGCCCTGTTCGGCTACACGAAGCTGTACGGGCAGGTGCCGGGCGGCCAGGCCGAGTACCTGCGCGTGCCGTTCGGGGACACCCTGCCGATCCCGGTGCCGGACGGGCCGCCGGACGACCGCTTCGTCTACCTCTCGGACGTGCTGCCGACGGCGTGGCAGGCCGTCGAGTACGCCGAGGTGCCGCCGGGCGGTTCGGTCGCGGTGCTCGGTCTCGGTCCGATCGGCGACATGGCCGCGCGGATCGCCCTGCTGCGGGGCGCCGGTCTCGTCGTCGGCATCGACCCCGTGGCCGAGCGGCGGGGCCGGGCGGCGGCCCGCGGGGTGCACGTCCTGGACTCGTCCGACGACGATCTGATCGACCGGGTGCGGGACCTCACGGACGGGCGGGGTCCCGACGCGGTGATCGACGCGGTCGGCATGGAGGCGCACGGCGCCCCGGTCGCCAAGGGGCTGCACACGATGGTCGCCCTGCTCCCGGACGGGCTCGCCGGGCGCATGATGCGCCGCTTCGGGGTGGACCGGCTGTCCGCGCTCCACCTGGCGGTCGAGCTGGTGCGCCGCGGCGGAACCGTGTCGCTCTCCGGGGTGTACGGGGGCGCCGCGGACCCGATGCCGTTGTTCGCCATGTTCGACAAGCAGATCCGGCTGCACATGGGTCAGGCGAACGTGCTGCGGTGGGTCGACGACCTGCTCCCCCTGCTCACCGACGACGATCCCCTGGGCGTGGACGACTTCGCCACGCACCGGCTGCCCCTGGACGCGGCGCCCGAGGCGTACGACATGTTCCAGACCAAGCGCGACGGCGCCGTGAAGATCCTCTTCTCCCCCGGCGCGCACCTCCCGGACGGCGAGGCCCCCGCCGGGGAGCCGCCGACCGCCTGATCCCCGCCACGCCCCCAGGGCCGCTTCGGACCGTTCCGAAGCGGCCCTGACGCGTTTCCCCTCAACCCCGTTCGCGGTCTTGCCAGTTGGGGTTCCCCCTTCAAAGAATGTGCATGACAACCGAAGGATCTTCGGTTGCACAGCCATCAGAGGGGAACCCCCACATGAAGAAGCCTCTCGCCGGCGCCCTGCTCGCCCTGCTCCTGGCAGGCGCGACAGCGGTTCCGGCCGCGGCCTCCACACCCCGGGAGACGGTCGCACAGGCCCCGGCTCCGGCCTCCGCACCCCGGGCCCAGGCCGTGACCGCCGTCGACTTCGCGGGAACGGTCGCGCTCAGCAACTGTTCCGGCTCCGTCGTCCGCACGCCCAGCTCCCTGCCGAGCGACCCCGCGCTCGTCCTCTCCAACGGCCACTGCCTGGAGACCGGCATGCCGGCGCCCGGCCAGGTCATCAAGGACCGGCGGTCCAGCCGCTCGTTCACCCTGCTCAACTCGGCCGGCACCGGTGTCGGCACGCTGCGTGCGAGCAAGATCGCGTACGGCACGATGACCGACACGGACATCTCGATCTACCAGCTGACCAAGACGTACGCGCAGATCCAGAGCACGTACGGCATCAGCGCCCTGACCCTCGACGACGCCCACCCGGTCCAGGGTTCGGCGATCAAGGTGGTCTCCGGGTACTGGAAGCGGATCTACAGCTGCGCCGTCGACGGCTTCGTCTACCGCCTGAAGGAGGGCGGGTGGACCTGGAAGGACTCGGTCCGCTACACCTCGACGTGCAACACGATCGGCGGCACGTCCGGTTCGCCCGTGATCGACACGACCACCGGCAAGGTCGTCGCCGTCAACAACACGGGCAACGAGAGCGGTGAGAGCTGCACCGTGAACAACCCGTGCGAGGTCGACGAGAACGGCACCGTCACCGTCCGCCAGGGCATCAACTACGCCCAGCAGACGTACACGATCGTCCCCTGCGTCGGCGCCGGCAACGTGATCGACCTCAACCGCCCGGGCTGCGTCCTGCCCAAGCCGTGACACTCCTGCCGTCTCCGCCGGCCGCCCCGGGCGGACGGCCGGCGGAGACGGCCCCCCGCTCAGGGCCGGTTGAGTACGCGTACTCATCACGGAGACCTCACGCTCGCCGAGACTGTGTGCACCAGCGAGAGAGGCCCGTGACAGTGACCACGCAGCAGACCCGACGCCCCCGTCAGCCCCACCGCATCCTTCCCGGCCTGGTGGCCGCGGGGGTGGCGGCCCTCCTCCTGACGGGCTGCACGAGCCAGGAGCGGGTCTGCGGCACCGGCCGCTACCCGGTCAAGGCGGTCGGCAACACCGACGGCCAGGACTGCGTCGCCGACGGCCAGGAGCCGCCGGAGGGCTGGGTCCGCTACCCCGAGGGCATGGTGCCCGAGCACGTCGGCGACAAGTGGGACAAGTACTGGAGCACGCTCATCGTGGACGCCGAGGGCCGGACGACGGGAGGGGTGACGCCGACCCGGCCCGGGGCATGAGGGGACCGGTTCAGGGCGTCATCTCGTACGCGCCCGACAGCGCCTCGACGCGCTGCCAGACGCGCCCCGACCGCGCCTCGTCGACGACGGGGCGCCGGACGGCGCCGAGCGCCCAGAGCTGCTGCTGCTCGGTCGCGGAGTCCTTGCCGTGCAGCTCGACCGCGTGCGCGGAGAAGTCGCGGGCGAGGACGGCGAACAGCTCGTCGAGGACGTCCTCGTCGAGGCCGGTCAGGGCGGCCTGCTCCAGGACCAGCTGGCCGTGGACGACGAGCGCGAAGAGCTGGCCGACGGCGAGGAGCAGGTCGAGGTCGCGGCTCTGCTCCTCGTCGGGGGCGGCCTTGAGCACGAACTCGCAGAGGGCGTCGGCCTGTTCGCGGAAGCGGGCCACGTTGGGCACGTGGGCGTACGCCTCGTAGGCCGGCCGCCAGTCGTGGAAGCGGACCGAGCCGAGGCCCCGCGCCGGGCCCTGCCGGAAGAGGAACGCGTCGTCGGCCGCGTCCAGGCGGGTCGGGACGGGCTCGTACGCGACCGGGTCGAGGAGGTGGTTGCGCATGAACTTCAGGATCAGCGCCAGATTGACGTGGACCGTGCCCTCCAGCTTCGGCAGGCCGCGGATCTCCACGGCGGCCTCCGCGAAGTAGTTGTCCTTCTCGAAGCCCTTGGCGGCGATCACGTCCCACATCAGGTCGATGACCTTCTCGCCCTCCGTGGTCACCTTCATCTTCGTCATCGGGTTGAAGAGGAGGTAGCGGCGGTCCTCGGGACCGGCGGTGCGGAAGTAGTCGACGGCGCGGTCGCTGAACAGCTTCATGCCGACGAGCCGGACGTACGCGTCGGTCAGCTCGCGCCGCACGTGCGGGAAGGCGGTGACCGGACGGCCGTACAGGATGCGGTTCTGCGCGTGCGTGACGGCCTCGTACATCGCGTGCTCGCAGATGCCGATGGAGGCGGTGCAGAGGTTGAACTTGCCGACGTTGACGGTGTTGAGGGCGGCGTCGAAGGCGGCGCGCCCGGTGTGCAGGACGTCCTCCGCGGCGACGGGGTAGTCCTCCAGACGGAACTCGCTGACGAACTTCGACGAGTCGACGACGTTCTTGACGAGGTGGTACGCCGGGTGGCGGCTGTCGGCGGCGAAGAAGACGTAGCCCTCGGGACCCTCGACGTCGGTGCGGCGGCCGAAGACGGAGACGAGCCCGGCGGCGTTGCCGTTGCCGATGTAGTACTTGGAGCCGGTGGCGCGGAAGCCGCCCGCGCCGTCGGGCTCCAGGAGCATGTCGGTGGAGTAGATGTCCGCGCCGTGGGACTTCTCGGAGAGGCCGAAGGCGAACACCTCCCCCTGGGAGAGGAGTTCGGCGGCGCGGGCGCGGGCGGCGGCGTTGTCGCTCTGCCAGACCGGGCCGAGGCCGAGGATGGTGACCTGCCAGGCGTACCAGTAGTCGAGGCCGTAGAAACCGAGGATCTCGTTGAGCGCGGCGATGCGGGCGGTGTCCCAGCGCTTGTCGCCCTCGTCCTCGCCGGCGGCGGAGGACGGCGTCAGGAAGGTCGCGAAGAGCCCTTCCTCCGCGGCGAAGGCGAGGAAGTCGCCGAGCCAGGCGCGGGTCCGGTAGTCCTCGATGATCCGTCGCTTGCCGCGCGCCTCGAACCAGTCCACGGTGGCGCGCAGCAGCCTGCGGGTCTCCGGGTCGAAGTGGACGGGATCGTAGGTGTGCGGGTTGAACAGCAGCGGGTCGGCCATGACGTCCGCCTTTCGGCTCGGGATGGGGGTGGATGGTGAGGGGGTTTCAGCGCCCGGCTTCGAACCGGGCGAGCGTGGCGAGGACGTCGTCGAGCCAGGCGATCATCATCCGCTCGTACGCGATGCCGCCGCGCAGCACGGCGTGCTGGAGCTCCCGCTCGGCGTCGAGCGGACCGTCCGCCGCGGTCCGCGGGAAGTCGCGCGCCTCGCCCGCGAGGTAGTGCTCCAGACGATCGGTGTGTGCCCGCCGGTGCCGCTCGACCTCGCCGATCAGTGCGGCCGGATCGTCGAAGGCGGCTCCCCGGATCTTCACCGCGAGGTCGTGCCGCACGCTCTCGGGCTCGATCGGTTCGTGCAGCCACGTGGAGAGCGCGTCCCGGCCGGGTCCCGCGACGGAGTACTCCTTCTTGTCGGGACGCCCCTGCTGCGGCACGTCCCGGACGTCCACCCAGCCGTCGCTCTCCATGCGCTTGAGCACGCGGTAGATCTGCTGGTGGGTGGCGGTCCAGAAGTATCCGATGGACCGCTCGAAGCGCCGGGCCAGCTCGTAGCCGGATCCGGGCTTCTCGAGCAGGGACACGAGGATCGCGTGGTCGAGCGCCATGCCCTCGATCTTGCTATGCAACGAGTTGCATAGCAAGGGTGGACCGGTTCGATGAGACACGGCTCACGGGCGTTGTCAGTGGTGCGCGATAGCTTCGAGATCGTTCGGAAGATCGCCTGACAGGGGGAATTCGTGGGTGTCGAGCGTGCGTTGAAGGTCGTTCTCGTCGACGTCAACGACGAGGTGGTGACGGCCTGGCGGTCCGCGTTCGCGGACACGCCCGGGGTCGAGATCCGGCGGGGTTCCGTTCTCGACGTGGACGTCGACGCGTGGGTCTCCCCCACCAACGCCAAGGGCCGGATGGACGGCGGGGTCGACGCCGTCGTCAAGCGGCACCTCGGTGCGGGTGTCCAGGTGCGGGTGCAGCGGGCGATCCGCGAGCGGTTCGGCGGGAGCCTGCCGGTGGGCAGCGCGGTCTGCGTCCCGTCCGGGGCGGCCGTGCCCCGTTATCTGATCTCGACGCCGACGATGCGGCAGTCCTCGCAGAACGTCAGCGACACGATGAACGTGGCGTTGGCGTGCGCGGCGGCGTTCCAGGCGGTGCACCTGCAGAACCTGGCGAAGCCCGGCAGCATCCGGTCGGTGGCGCTCGTCGGGATGGGCGCGCGGACGGGCCGGGTGCCGGCGCAGGTGTGCGCCAATCTGATGTGGACGGGATACACGCTCTTCCACGACCACGGGTTCGCGGACTACGACGAGTTGCGGGCCGCGGTGCTCGGACAGCTCGCCGACATCGAGGGCGCGGGGCCGGCGCAGCGGGTCCGGATCAAGGTGCCGGAGCAGACGCCGGCCGTCACGGCCCCGGAGGCACCGGGGCAGGCCGGGGCGTCCACCGCCACCGCCCCGGAGGCACCGGGGCAGGCCGGGGCGTCCGCCGCGGCGGCCTCGGATCCGTTGGGGCTGGCCGAACTGTTCACGGGCGGCGGTGAGCCGTGGCTGCCGCTGCTCGCCCCGGTGATCGAGGCGCAGCCGGGGGCCGGTGCCTTCATCGGGCCGAAGCGGAGCCCGGAGGTGGTTCCGGTGCGCGAGCTGACGTTCCAGGCGCTGAAGCCGCATCCGCCGCACAAGTGGAAGGTGGTCGCCTTCGGGCAGAACCCGTATCCGCGGGCGGAGAGCGCGACCGGCATCGCGATGTTCGACAACACCTTCCACGACTGGAAGGACAGCCAGTTCGGCCGGGTGGTCAGCATCCGCTGCCTCATCAAGGCGGCCGCGATGTGGAAGTACGGCATCGCCAAGAAGACGCCGATCGCCGACGTCCGGGCGCTGTTGAAGAAGGAGGACACGGTTCAGCCGCCGGAGTGGTTCCAGGCGATGCTCACCCAGGGTGTGCTCCTGCTGAACGCGTCCCTCACGGCGAGCGCGGACGGGGCCGTGCCGACCGAGCAGCACACGTCCTTCTGGCGGCCCGTGGCCGAGCAGATCGTCGAGGAGATCCTCCGGGCGAAGCAGGACGCCTCGGAGGAGGACCGCGGGGTGGTGTTCGCCTGGTGGGGCGCGCACGCCCGGAGCCTGAAGCGGGTCGTGCAGCGGCTGGAGAAGAAGTACCCGGGGGTCGAGGTCCGGCACCTGGACCACGTGAACCCGGCGGCGCAGGGGGACGTCTTCTGCGAGGGGGACCACTTCGCCCAGGTGAACGGCGCCCTGGCGGCGGTGGGGGCCGAGCCGGTCGACTGGCTGCCGTCCAAGGGCTGGGATCAGGCCCCGGCCGGGACCGGCGGGACCGGCGGCGGCGGTGTCGCGGAGCGCATGGGCGCGTTCATCGCGTCGACGATGGAGCTGCACCAGCTCTATCTGGAGCGGCTGACGAGCGTCAAGGACGAGGGGCTCGTCCTGCCTCCGATCACCGGGGTGTTCGACACGCCGGTGATGGACTTCCGGAAGGCCGTCGAGCCGGTGACGCGGGTGCTCGCGAACCTGGACCGGTACGTGGAGCGGTCGAGCCGGTTCGCGGAGGCGAAGGCGACGGAGGCGGGGGCCGCGGGCGGTCTGTCCGCCGACGCGATCTCGGCGCTGTACCTGTACACCTGCGAGTCGGCGTTCTACCGCGAGATCAACGCCGTGCTGCGGTCCCCGGACCGGGAGCGCCTCGTGCCGTACCTGCCGTACCTGCGTCTGCTGTTCTCGGCCGTCGCCGAGCTGCCGCCGCAGACGCGGCCGCTGTGGCGCGGTGTGGCGCTCGACCTGCGGTCGCAGTACCCGCTGGGGCGCACGGTGACGTGGTGGGGCGTCTCGTCGTGCACGTCCGAGCCGAGCGTGGCCCGGGCCTTCCTCGGGAGCCGCGGCCGGCGGACGCTGTTCGAGGTGACGCCGGCGCGTGCGGTGGGGATCCGGCGGTTCTCCGCGTTCACGGGCGAGGAGGAGTACATCCTCACCCCGGGCACCCAGCTGAAGGTGACGGACGTGAAGACCGAGCGCGGCGGCCTGTGCACCGTGCGCCTCACCGAACTGGAGGGCCAGGGGCTGGTGTCGTAGGCAACCTGCCCGACGGCTGCGGTCCGGCCGTCGACGGAACGCCGGACGACCTGTGACGGGCCCCTCCTGGGCCGTGCTCGGCCCAGGAGGGGCCCGACGGGTTCCGGCCCCGCGGGTCAGAGCGCGCTGACGATGTCCTCGACCCGTTCCTTCGCGTCGCCGAAGAGCATGGAGGTGTTCTCGCGGAAGAACAGCGGGTTCTGCACGCCCGCGTAGCCGGAGGCCATCGAGCGCTTGAAGACGATGACCTTGTTCGCCTCCCAGACGGTGAGGACCGGCATGCCGGCGATCGGGCTGCTGGGGTCCTCGGCGCCGGCCGGGTTGACCGTGTCGTTGGCGCCGATCACGAGGACGACGTCGGTGTCGGCGAAGTCCTCGTTGATCTCGTCCATCTCGAGCACGATGTCGTACGGCACCTTGGCCTCGGCGAGCAGCACGTTCATGTGGCCGGGGAGGCGGCCGGCGACCGGGTGGATGCCGAACCGTACGTCGACGCCCTTCGCGCGCAGCTTCGAGGTGAGCTCCGCGACCGGGTACTGCGCCTGTGCCACGGCCATGCCGTAGCCGGGCGTGATGACCACGGACCGGGCCGCGCCGAGGAGTTCGGCGGCGCTCTGGGCGGTGATCTCGTGGTGGTCGCCGTAGTCGACGTCCGAGCCCGAGGGCGCCTCGATGCCGAAGCCGCCGGCGATGACGGAGATGAACGAGCGGTTCATCGCCTTGCACATGATGTAGGACAGGTAGGCACCGGAGGAGCCGACCAGCGCGCCGGTGATGATCAGCAGGTCGTTGCCGAGCAGGAAGCCGGAGGCCGCCGCGGCCCAGCCGGAGTAGCTGTTGAGCATCGAGACCACGACCGGCATGTCGCCGCCGCCGATCGAGGCCACCAGGTGCCAGCCCAGGGCGAGCGCCAGGACCGTCACGGTGATCAGCAGCCACAGCTCCGGCGCGATCACGAACCACACCGTCAGGGCGACGAAGAGGCCTAGCGCGCCGAGGTTCAGCGCGTTCTTGCCCGGCAGCACCAGCGGCTTGGAGCTGATCCTCGCCGAGAGCTTCAGGTTGGCCACGATCGAGCCGGTGAAGGTCACCGCGCCGATGAAGAGGCCGATGATCACCTCGGCGTGGTGGATGCCCAGCGTGCCGAGCGCGTCCAGGGCCACGGCCTCGTGCCCGTCGGGCTCGTGCTCGACGTTCAGGTAGCCGTTCCAGCTGACCAGCACGGCCGCCAGACCGACGAAGGAGTGCAGCAGCGCGATCAGTTCGGGCATGCCGGTCATCTCGACGCCGCGGGCACGCTGCAGACCGATCAGCGCGCCGATCAGCATCGCCACGGCCATCAGGCCGAGGCCGGCGCCGCTGATGTCGCCGTCGATCGCGAGCACGATCGTCGCGACGAGCGCGACGCCCATGCCGAGCATGCCGAACGCGTTGCCGAGCCGTGCCGACTCGTGCTTGGAGAGTCCTGCCAGCGCCAGGATGAACAGCAGCGCGGCAACGAGGTAGGCCGCCTGTGCGGCGAGGGTCGCAGACATGTCAGCTCCGGTTGAACATGGCGAGCATGCGACGCGTCACCGCGAAGCCGCCGAAGACGTTGATACTGGCCAGGAGGATCGCCACGCACGACAGCACCGTGACCACCGTGCTCGTCTGTCCGATCTGCAGCAGCGCGCCGACGACGATGATCCCGGAGATCGCGTTGGTCACCGACATCAGCGGCGTGTGCAGGGCGTGGTGCACGTGTCCGATCACGTAGTAGCCGATCACGATCGCGAGCACGAAGACGGTCACGTGGGGCAGCAGGGCCGCCGGCGCGAACCCGGCGGTGAGGAACAGCGCCAGCGCGCCGACGGCCACCGCGCCGAACCGCCGGGCCGGCGTCATCGGCTCCTTCTTCGGCTTCGGCGGCGCCGTCTCAGCCGCCGCGGGCGCGGCGGCCGGGGCCGCCGAGACCTGGACCGGCGGGGGCGGCCACGCCGACTCGCCCTCGCGGACGACGGTGATCGAGCGCTGTACCGGGTCGTCCCAGTCGAGGACCAGCCGCCCGTCCTTGCCGGGGGTCATCAGCTTCAGCAGGTTCACCAGGTTCGTGCCGTACAGCTGCGAGGCCTGGGCCGGCAGCCGGCCCGCCAGGTCGGTGTAGCCGATGATCGTCACGCCGTTGTCCGTGACGACCTTCTCGCCCTTCACGGTGCCCACGACGTTGCCGCCGTTGGCGGCCGCCATGTCGACGATCACGGAGCCCGGCTTCATGCTCGCCACCATCTCCGCCGTGATCAGCGTCGGCGCGGGACGGCCGGGGATCAGCGCGGTGGTGATGACGATGTCGACCTCACGGCACTGCGCGGCGTAGAGCTCGGCCTCGCGCGCCTTGTAGTCGTCGCCCATCTCCTTGGCGTAGCCCGTCTTCGAGACCTCGACCTCGGCGGACTCGATCGACAGGTACTCGCCGCCCAGCGACCGGACCTGGTCGGCGACTTCGGGCCGGGGGTCGGTCGCCCGTACGATCGCGCCGAGCGAGCCCGCCGCACCGATGGCGGCCAGTCCCGCGACGCCGGCGCCCGCGACGAGCACCTTCGCCGGCGGCACCTTGCCCGCCGCCGTCACCTGGCCGGTGAAGAACCGCCCGAACGTGTGCGCCGCCTCGACCACGGCCCGGTAGCCGGCGATGTTCGCCATCGACGACAGCACGTCCATCGACTGCGCCCGGCTGATGCGCGGCACGGCGTCCATGGACAGTGCCGTGAACGGCCGGCGGCCCAGGTCCTCGACCATCTCGGGGTCGAACGCCGGGGCGAACAGGGCGATCACCGTCGCCTCCGGCCGTACCCCGTCCAGCTGAGCGGGGCTCGGGGCGTTGACCCCGAGGACCACGTCCGCGGCCGTCGCGTCGCCGATGGTCGCACCGGCGGCCTCGTAGGCGCTGTCCGTGAAGCCCGCCGCGACACCCGCGCCGGAGTCGACGACGACGTCGTAACCCAGTTTGCGGATCGGCTCGATCGTGGCGGGTGTGGCCGAGACACGGTTCTCACCTGCCCGCGCCTCCTTGAGTACTCCGACAATCACGAGTGTTCTCCGTTCGCTGCAGTTGCCGTCGACGACTGTTCTCTACTTCGACTCTGGTTCGAGTCTCGACCCCATCAGAATCGGCTCGCTCCCGCCTCGACCGGAAGCGTGCCGGCGGTGATCAATGCCACACCACTTCACCTACCCATCGTGAGTGACCGTCCCGCGGGCACGGCGGACTCACCGGGGCTCCTGGTCGAGGATGGGCTCACGTTAGGGGTCCCCGGTCTCCCCACGACACCGGCGGTTCGAAGGGGATAGCTCATATTGACGCGCGACTCGTCGCGCTCCTAGGCTCCGCCCCCCTCGGGCGCCACGGCACCACCACGGTGACGGTGTCGGCCACGCACACCGGCTTGTCGCCGCCTTCGCGCTCGATCGTGATGCGGGTGACGACCTGGTGGCGCCCGCCGCCGGGGGTCACTTCGAGGAGCTCGACACCGGCCCGCACCCGGGAGCCGACCGGAACGGGCGCGGGGAACCTGACCTTTTCGGTCAGGCCGTCGATCGTTCTCGGGGTGGTCATCCTCCGGGGGCCCCGTTCGGCGCGGGGCTCAGCCCCGGGACGAGCGCGGCGAGGGCCGCGCGGGCGGAGGGGGCGTCGACGTGCAGGTGGGCCCGCATCCCGACGGCTCGTGCGCCGAGCACGTTGGGCTCGGCGTCGTCGACGAAGAGCGCGCTCGCGGGGGCGACGCCGAGGCGCGCGAGGGTCAGCTCGTAGATCGGGGCCGCCGGCTTGCGCAGGCCGACCTCTCCGGAGATGACGACGGGGTCGAGCAGGGCGTCGATCCGCTCGCGGGGGTAGGTGTTGCCCCAGCTGTTGGAGAGGAGGGCGACCCGGACGCCGAGCGCGCGCAGTTCCTCGACGAGCGCGAACATCGCCGGGTCGGGGCGCATCCCGGCGAAGAGCCGGGAGAGCACGCCCACCGGATCGACCGGACGGCCGTCGACCGTGGTGAGCTCCGCGGCGAGGAGGACGTCGAACTCCGCGACGCTCAGCTCACCGGTCTCCAGGCGGTGGATCGGTGTGCCGACGGGCGCGTCGCGGGACATCCAGGCCCTGAGGGTCCGGGAGAACGACTGCGGGTCGATGCCGTCGGCCTCGATCCAGGCCGCGATCGACTCCTTCACGGGAAGGGTGAGCACACCGCCGTAGTCGAGGACGACGGCCTCGACCGGTGCGGCCGGGGGTACGGCGGCGCCGGTCATTCGGCTGCTCCGACGCGCGTGACTCCGCCGTCGACGACGACGGTCTGGCCGGTGAGCCAGGCGGCGTCCTCGGAGAGCAGGAAGGCGACGACGCCGCCGATGTCCTCGGGCTCTCCCAGCCGCTTGAGCGGGTAGCGGGAAGCGAGTTGCTCCTCGCGGCCCTCGTACAGGGCGGTGGCGAACTTCGTCTTGACGACGGCCGGCGCGATCGCGTTGACCCGGATGTCCGGGCCCAGCTCGACGGCCAGGAGTTCGGTCATCGAGATCAGCATCGCCTTGCTGGCGCCGTACATGCCGATCATGGGCGCCGGCTGGACGCCGGAGACCGAGGAGACGTTGACCACCGCGCCGCCGTGCTCCTTCATCCACGCGCCGTGGACCGTCTGGGTCCAGGAGAGCGCGGCGAGGCAGTTGGTCTCCACGATCTTGCGGGCGGCCGCCAGGTCGAGCTCGATCATCGGGCCGTACACCGGGTTGATGCCGGTGTTGTTCACCAGCAGGTCCACGCTGCCGTACGCCTCGATCGCCTGGCGGACGGTGTCGGTCTGGTGCGCGGGGTCGTCGGCCTTGCCGGCGACGCCGAGGGCGTGCGCGGGACCGCCGAGGGCGGCGACCGCCTGGTCGAGCGTGTCCTTGGTGCGGCCGGTGACGACGACCCGGGCGCCTTCGGCGACGAGCCGCTCGGCGATGGCCAGGCCGATGCCTCGGCTGGCACCGGTGACGATCGCGGTCTTTCCCTCGAAACGCTTCATCTCTTCCGTACTCCTTCTCGGCTCGGACGTGCTCGGTCCGGACGTGCTCGGTCCGGACGTGCTCGGCTCGGACGTGCTCAGCTCAGACGCTCGACGACCATGGCCATGCCCATGCCGCCGCCGACGCACATGGACTCGACGCCGAACTGCTTGTCGTGCCACTGGAGCGAGTTGACGAGGGTGGCGGTGATGCGGGCGCCGGTCATGCCGAACGGGTGGCCGACGGCGATGGCGCCGCCGTTGACGTTGAGCTTCTCCAGGGGGATGCCGAGCTGCTGGGCGGAGCCGAGCGACTGCACGGCGAACGCCTCGTTGATCTCGAAGAGGTCGATGTCGTCGAGGCCGAGGCCGGCGCTCTTCAGCGCGGCCGGGATCGCCTCGACCGGGCCGAGGCCCATGATCTCCGGGGAGAGGCCGGTGACGGCGGTCGAGACGATCCGCGCGAGCGGGGTGAGGCCCAGCTCCCCGGCCCGGACGTCGCTCATGATCACCAGGGCGGCGGCGCCGTCGTTGAGCGGGCAGGCGTTGCCGGCGGTCACGGTGCCGTCGGGGCGGAAGACCGGCTTGAGGCCGCTGACGCCTTCGAGCGTGGTGCCGGGGCGCGGGCCGTCGTCGGCGGTGACGACGCTGCCGTCGTGGAGCGTGACCGGGGTGATCTCGCGGGCCCAGAAGCCCTCCTCGATGCGCTGGACGGCGAGGTTCTGGCTGCGGACGGCGAACGCGTCCTGCTCCTCGCGCGACATGCCGAGGACCTGCTGCACGTTCTCGGCGGTCTGGCCCATGGAGATGTAGACGTCCGGCAGCGCGCCGGTCTCGCGGGGGTCGGTCCAGTCGGGCTCGCCGCCTTGCGCGCGGTCGTGGGTGCGCCGGCCGGCGTCGCCGAAGGCCGGGTTGAGCATGTCGTGGCCCGGGATGTGGTCGCTGGTGCCGTTGGCGAAGTTGCTGACCGACTCCACGCCGGCGGAGACGTACGCGTGGCCCTCGCCGGCCTTGATCGCGTGGAACGCCATCCGGGTGGTCTGCAGCGAGGACGAGCAGTAGCGCGTGATCGTCGTGCCGGGCAGGTGGTCGTACCCCAGCAGCACCGCGACGTTGCGGCCCATGTTCCAGCCCTGCTCACCGCCGGGCAGACCGCAGCCGAGCATCAGGTCGGTGATCTCGCGCGGGTCGAGCTCGGGCACCTTCGCCAGGGCCGCCCGGACCATCTGGACGGTCAGCTCGTCGGCGCGCATGTCCCTCAGGGACCCCTTGCCGGCACGGCCGATCGGGGACCGGGCGGCCGAGACGATCACTGCTTCGGGCACGAAGCCTCCCTTACATGCTAAGCGGTTGCTTACCCAAGGTGGGCCCACTGTGCAGCGAGCGGTGGACGGGCGTCAACAGGCGAGCGGGGTGGGGCGGAATGACTTATGTCATGTGGACAGGGCACCGACGGGCGTACGTCGCGCCGCGGTGCCGACGGCTCTCCTCACCGGGCCGCGATGCCCGCGATGAACAGCTCGGCGAAGGCGAGGGCGACCTCGTCGGCCGAGGCCTCGCCCTCGGGGCGCCGCCCCATCGCGGCGCGCACCACGTCCTGAACCGACGTCCCGTGGAGACCCTTCTCGGCGAAGAGCCGGAGGGCCGTGTCCGGCAACCGCTCGGATCCGTAAGGCCGTTGACGGCCACCGGCGGCCGTCCCCTCCGGCGCCCCTCCGCCGCAGTCACGGCGGAATCCCCTAGGTCTTGTCTGACAAAGGATCTTGGATGGGTTCGCGGAGCCAGAGGATGAGTGAGGCGAGGTGGACTCCGGCCTTGTATCGGGCGGCGAGTTTGTCGAAGCGGCTGGCGATCGCGCGGAACTGCTTGAGTCGGTTGAAGCAGCGTTCGACCACGTTGCGGGCTTTGTAGAGCTTGCGGTCGAAGGCCGGCGGTCTGCCGCCGGCCTTCCCGCGCCGCAGGCGGTTAGCCTTCTGGTCCGCCCGCTCCGGGATCACTGTCCGGATGCCCCGCCCGCGCAGAACCTGGCGGATCGCCCGGGACGAGTACGCCTTGTCCGCGATGACCGCGTCGGGCCTGCGGCGGGGACGTCCGGCGCCGGTCCGGGGCACCCTCAGCTCGGCCATGACCGTCTTGAAGACGGTGGAGTCGTTGACGTTGCCGGCCGTGACGACGACGGCCAGGGGCAGGCCCCGGCCGTCGCAGGCGAGATGGATCTTCGTGGTCAGCCCGCCGCGGGACCGTCCGAGCGCCTGGCCAGCCGACGAATGTGCCGGATCTTCCAGTTCGTCCCCCGGCCCCGCCCCCTTTTGCGGGCGCCGGCGGCATGCTGGTGGGCCCGGCTGATCGTGGAGTCGACCGACACGGTCCACTCCACGGCTCCGACGGAGTCGTCACGGACCTGGGCCTGTTCGAGCAGACGGGCCCAGGTGCCGTCCGCTTCCCAGCGGGCGAACCGTTCATAGGCCGTCTGCCACGGCCCGTAGCGTTCCGGCAGGTCACGCCACGGAGCACCGGTCCGCAACCGCCACAACACCCCGTTGATCACCTGTCGGTGATCCCGCCACGGCCGCCCACGACCGTCAACACCCGGCAACAACGGCGCTATCCGTCCCCACGCCGCATCCGTCAGCTCACCACGACCCACCACAAGATCAATTATCAGACAGGAC
>NZ_JAINVG010000045.1 GCF_020400725.1 Streptomyces sp. NK15101
TGGTCGCTTCACGAGGGCCGGGGGCTGGGCGCCTTTCGGAGGAATGGGGCTGGGCGCCTTTCGGAGGTTGGGCCTGGGCGCCTCCCGAGAGCCGGGGCCTGGGCGCCTCCCGAAGGCCGGACCTCGGCGCCTCCCGGGAGCCAGGGCCTGGGCGCTTCCGGAAACCGGGGCTCGGTCACTTTCCGAAGTCCGGTACCGGGCCGGGCCCGGTCACCTCCCGAAGACCGGCGCCAGTGTCAGCCACGCCGCGCCCTCCGCCACCGCGTCCCGTCCGGTCGTGAGGCCCACCGGGGTCGTCAGGCCGAGGCCGGCCAGCACCTCCCGTACCCCCGCCGCGAAGACCTCCGGCGCGGCCAGCACCACCCGGCCGCCCAGGAGGACCTGGTCGATGTCGAGGAGCCGGACGAGGTTGGCCGCGCCCGCGCCCAGGATCCGCGCGGCCTCGGCGAGTTCGCCGCGCTCGACGGCCGCCAGGCACAGGACCTCCAGACAGCCGCGCCCGCCGCAGCCGCACGGCGGGCCGTCGAGCTGGACAGTCTGGTGGCCGAACTCGCCCGCCCCGGTCCTGTCCCCGCGCAGCGGCGCGCCGCCGAGGACGAGGCCGGCGCCGAGACCCGTACCGAGGTGGACGTAGGCGAAGGAGCCGGGGGCTGCGGGACGCAGGGCGAGGCCGAGGGCGGCGGCGTTGGTGTCCTTGTCGAGGACGACGGGCAGTCCGAGGCGGGCCGCCAGCTCGTCCCGTACGGGATGGCCGGCCCACTCGGGAAAGCCGGTCACCCGGCCGGGCACCCCGGCGCGGTGATCCAGCGGCCCGGGCATGGCCACCCCGACGCCGAGCACGCGCCCGGGACGGGGGCCGGAGCCGAAGCCCGTGGGGGGTGCGCTTCCGCCGGACGGGCCCGCGGCGGGCAGGCCTTCGCCGGACGGGCCCGCGGCGGGCAGGCCCGCACCCGGGAGGCCCGCGCCGGGCGAGGCCGTACTCGGCAGGCCCGCACCGGACAGGGCCGACTCCGGCAGGCCCGCACCAGGTGCGCCCCCGTCCGCCGCCGGCACCGTGGCGAGCAGCGCCCGTGCCTCCTCCGCCACCGCGTCCAGGACCGGGCCCGTCCCCGCGCCCAGGTCCACGGGGCGGCGGCGCAGGGCGA
Organism: Streptomyces sp. NK15101; assembly: GCF_020400725.1. Taxonomy (GTDB): domain Bacteria; phylum Actinomycetota; class Actinomycetes; order Streptomycetales; family Streptomycetaceae; genus Streptomyces. The sequence goes on from NZ_JAINVG010000045.1 coordinate 1,146, forward strand.
CGGCCGTGCCCGCGAGGTCGGTCAGGAGGGTCGTCAGCTCGTCGCGGTCGAGGTGGACGCCGACGGCGTACGCGGCGGAGGGCACCAGGCGCAGGACCGTGCGGGGCTTGCCGCCGGTCGAGGCGCGGCGGCCGGCCTCCGCGGCGAGTCCCTCGGCCCGGAGCCGCGCGGTGATCTTGCTGACGGCCTGCGGGGTGAGCCCGGTCCGCTCCGCCAGCTCCAGGCGGCTGATCCCGGTCCCCGCCGCCGTGCGCAGCAGGTCGAGCACGAGCGCCTCGTTGTGGCTGCGCAAGGCCGGCACGTTCACTCCCACGGCATCCCTCTTCACTCCCCCATTGTCGCCGTCGCTTGCGCTTTGGCAACAGCGTTGCTTAAGTGGAACGCATGACTGGCACCGACCCCCGCACCCCGCTCCGCGTCGGACTCGTCGGCTACGGCCTCGCGGGCTCCGTCTTCCACGCCCCGCTGATCGCCGCCTCCGAGGACCTCGTCCTCGCCGCCGTCACCACCGGCAACCCCGAGCGGGCCGCCGAGGCCCGTGCCGCCCACCCCGGCGTCCGGGTCGTCGCCCGCGTCGAGGAGCTGTGGGAGCGGGGGGCGGAGGGGCTGGACCTGATCGTCGTCGCCTCCCCCAACAAGACGCACGTCGCCGTCGCCACGGCCGCCCTGGAGGCCGGTCTCCCGGTCGTCGTCGACAAGCCGCTCGCCGGGACCGCCGCCGAGGCCCGCGCGCTCGCCGCCCTCGCCGAGGAGCGCGGCCTGCTGCTCTCGGTCTTCCAGAACCGCCGCTGGGACAGCGACTTCCGCACGCTGCGCCGGCTGCTCGACGAGGACGCGCTCGGCGAGGTCCAGCGCTTCGAGTCCCGCTTCGAGCGGTGGCGCCCGCGACCCAAGGGCGGCTGGCGCGAGTCGGGCGCGCCGGAGGAGATCGGCGGGCTCCTGTACGACCTGGGCAGCCACGTCGTCGACCAGGCCCTCGTCCTCTTCGGCCCGGTCGTCTCGGTGTACGCCGAGTCGGACGTGCGCCGGCCGGGCGCCGAGGCCGACGACGACACCTTCCTCGCGCTCACCCACGCGAACGGGGTCCGCTCCCACCTGTACGTGAGTGCCACCACCGCCCAGCTCGGCCCCCGCTTCCGGGTGCTCGGGCAGCGCGCGGGCTTCGTGAAGTACGGGCTCGACCCGCAGGAGGCCGCCCTCCGCGAGGGGCTGAGGCCGGAGCCGGGCGCCGTCTGGGGCGCCGAGCCCGAGGAGCTGTGGGGCCGGCTCGGCGCCGGCGAGTCGCCGCTGACCGGCGGCGGCACGCCGGTGGAGTCGCTGCCCGGCGACTACCCGGCGTACTACGCGGCCGTCGCCGCCGCGGTGCGCGGCACCGGCGGGAACCCGGTCACCGCGCACGAGGCGGCCGCCGCCCTCGACGTCCTGGAGGCGGCACGGCGGTCGGCGCGCGAGGGGATCACGGTGAAGCTGTGACCGGGATCGCCGAACTGGAGGCCCAGGAGGCCCGTCTGACGCTCCCCCGGTTCACGTACGAGGACGCCTGGACGCTCGGCACCCTCCTCGTCGGCATGGCCAGGGAGCGGAAGGCCCCCGTGGCGATCGACGTCCGGCGCGGGGCGCAGCAGCTGTTCCACTGCGCGCTGCCGGGGTCCAGCGCGGACAACGACGCCTGGATCGACCGCAAGCGGCGGGTCGTCGAGCGGTACGGCGAGAGCTCGTTCCTGGTCGGGGCCCGTTTCCGGGCCAAGGGGACGACGTTCGAGGCGTCCTCGCGCCTCGACCCCGACCGGTACGCCGCCCATGGCGGTTCGTTCCCGATCGCGGTCGAGGGCGCGGGCGTGATCGGCTCGGTCACGGTCTCGGGGCTGCCGCAGGCCGAGGACCACGCCCTGGTCGTCGAGGCGCTGGAGCGACTGCTCGCCTCGTACGCCGGCGGCACGGGCTGACCGCCAGAAGGTCCGACCACCGGAAGAACCGATCGCCGAAAGGACCGGCCGCCAAGAAGGACCGGCCACAGGCGGGGCGCCCGCACCGGAGGTGTCGGCGCCCCGTGGGCTCAGGCGCTCTTGAGCTCCTGCCGCTGCCGGCCGAGGCCCTCGACCTCCAGCTCGACCACGTCGCCGGGGCGCAGGTACGGCTTGGGCTCCGGCTGGCCCATGGCGACGCCCGCGGGCGTGCCGGTGTTGATGATGTCGCCCGGGTACAGGGTCATGAACCGGCTGACGTACCGGACGACCTCCGCGACCGGGAAGATCTGGTCCGAGGTGTGGCCGTCCTGCTTGAGCTCGCCGTTGACCCACAGCTTCAGGCCGAGGTCCTGCGGGTCCGGCACCTCGTCGGCGGTGACGAGCCAGGGGCCGAGCGGGTTGAAGGTCTCGCAGTTCTTGCCCTTGTCCCAGGTGCCGCCGCGCTCGATCTGGAACTCGCGCTCGGAGACGTCGTGCGCGACGGCGTACCCGGCGACGTGCGCGAGGGCCTCCTCGTCGGTCTCCAGGTAGCGGGCGGTGCGGCCGATCACGATCGCGAGCTCCACCTCCCAGTCGGTCTTCACCGAGCCGCGCGGCACGAGCACGGTGTCGTCCGGGCCGACGACGGTGTCGGCGGCTTTGAGGAAGACGACGGGCTCGGCGGGGGTGGCCTGCCCGGTCTCGGCGGCGTGCCCGTGGTAGTTCAGCCCGATGCACACGACCTTGCCGATGCGGCCGACCGGCGGGCCGACGCGCAGCCCGGTGGCGTCGAGCGCGGGCAGCACGCCGGCGCCGGCGGCGGCCCGGATGCGGTCGAGGACGGAGGCGTCGGCGAGCACGCTGCCGTCGATGTCGTCGACGAGGGCGGACAGGTCGCGGAGGGTTCCGTCCTGGTCGAGCAGGGCGGGACGCTCGGCTCCGGGCGGGCCGACACGCAGCAGCTTCATGGTCTTCTCCCTGTGGTCGAGGTGGGCCCGGGAAGGCCCAGAGGGTGCCCCGGCCGATGGAGTGCGGCCATCGGAGGATTGGTCGATCGTCCAAGACGACGGGTCACTCTGCAAGACCCCGTTCACACACTGGACCCTTACGCGGGAGTAACCAGGGCGGCCTGCGGCATGTCCCGGTAGAGGAAGGCGCGCTCGACGGCGGACCAGGTGGTGCTGGTGACGATGTAGAGCGCGGCGGCCAGCGGCACGACGGCGACCGAGATCAGGGTCGCGAAGGAGAGCAGCGGCAGGTACCGGGCCAGGCCCGCGGCCATTCCGGCGCCCGGCTGTCCGGGCTCCACCGCGACCGGCGCGGGCTGCCGCCGGGCCCGGAGGTAGTTGTACGTGGCGACGGCGGCGACGATCGCGAAGAGCACGAGGTAGACCAGGCCGGCCGGGCCGAGGACGCCGCCGTGGGCGAGGGCGTCGGCGTAGTGGTCGCCGAGCGGGGCGGCGAAGAGGCCGTGCCCGGCCATCCGCCCGCTGGAGAAGAGGTGGAACATCAGGAAGAACGCGGGCGCCTGGAGCAGGCTGGGCAGGCAGCCGGCGAGCGGCGAGACCTTCTCCCGGGCGTGCAGTTCCAGGATCGCCTTCTGCAGGCGCTCGGGGTTCTTGGCGTGCTTCTTCCGGAGGGCGGCGAGCTGCGGGGCGAGCCGGGTGCGGGCCTTCTGGCCGCGGGCGGCGGCCCGGGAGAGCGGGTGGACGGCGAGCCGTACGAGCAGGGTGAAGAGGACGATCGCGGCGGCCGTGGCGGTGGTGGCGAAGAGCGGCTGGAGCAGGTCGGCGAGCCGCTCGACCAGGGAAGCGAAGACGTTCATAGGGAGCCCTCCGTGGGGTCTCGTCGTGCCGGAGCGGGGAAATTCGGCATGACGGATCCGCGAGAGGTGCTTGTCGTACGGGTACGGGCTCCCTACGCGGCCGTCGGGAGGGGACGGCCGGGAGCGCGGGGTCTGCGGCGCCCGGCGGCGTCGGGGTCCCGCTGGGGCAGGAAGGCGGTGCGCCGCTCGCGGTCACGGATGGCGGTGCGCACGGCGGTGGGCGGTACGGCGGGGGCCGTACGGGCGCCGAGGAGGGCGAGGAAGACGCCGGTCGCGGCGAGGGCGACGGCGGTGGAGAGGCTCGCGCCGTCGGAGAGGAGCAGGTCGGCGAGGGCGAGCAGGAAGAACAGCGGCGCGACGATGCGCAGGACCAGGTCCCTGATCGTCATCCCGTCACCTCCTCGCCGGTCGTCCCACGGTGAGGACGCACGGAGGGGCCGGGAAGTTCCCTCGGTGCGCGTCGCCTTTTCAGGAACTCGCGGGCTCCAGGGGGACGAGGAGGCGGCGGGGCCGGAGGAGGGCGCGGCTGACCGGGTCGGCGGGGTCGGGGTCGAGCCCGGCGCCGGGCCGCATCTCGACGTCGGGGAGCGGCACGGGGAGGCGGCAGGAGGGGCATTCGCCGTACGGGCCGAGCTCGGTGCCGCAGTCGGCGTGGTGGAAGTGGCGCAGCGGTGCGGCTCCGGGGACCTCGGCCAGGCCCCAGGCGCCGAGCGAGCGCAGGACGGGCCAGAGGGCGAGGCCGCGTTCGGTGAGCACGTACTCGTCGCGCGGGGGCGACTCCTGGTAGCGCCGCCGGTCGAGGACGCCGGCCTCGACGAGGGCCTGGAGGCGGGCGGCGAGGACGGCACGGGGGGCACCGAGGTGGACGAGGAAGTCGTTGTAACGGCGGACGCCGTAGAAGGCGTCGCGGACGACGAGCAGGGTCCAGCGTTCGCCGATGACCTCCAGGGCGCGGGCGATGGAGCACTGCTGCCGGGCGTAGTCCTTGCCGAGAGCCATGGGACCCATCGTACGCATACCGGGTTCGGTGAACGAACCTTGCTGCTACCTTAAGGTTCATTCACCGAACCGACAGGTGGAGGTTTCCGCCATGCCCCCGTTCACCGCCACGGCCCCAGCCGGGACCGCCCCTCGCGCCGCCCGCCCCCGGGCCACCCTCGCCGTCACGGCCGCGGCCACCACGGTCGCGCTGATGAACTACACGGCGCCGATGCTGACCCTCCCCGACACGGCCGCCGCCTTCGGGACCCCGGCCTCGGCGCAGGCCTGGCTGCTCAACGGCACCCCGCTCGGCCTCGCCGTCCTCCTCCTGGTGGCCGGCAGCCTCGCCGACGCGCACGGACGGCGCCGGATCTTCCTCCTCGGCACCCTCGCCCTCGGCCTCACCACCGCGCTCGGCGCCTTCGCCGGCTCGACGTTCGCCTTCACCCTGGCCCGGATCGCCCAGGGCGCGGCGAGCGCGGCCGTCCTGGCGGGCAGCCTCGGCCTCCTCGCCCACGCCTACCCGGCGGGCCGGGACCGGATCCGGGCCACCGGGATCTGGGGCGCCTCGGTGAGCGCCGGCATCGCCCTGGGCCCGCTCCTCGCGGGAGCCCTGAGCCTGGCCGACTGGCGGCTGGCGTACGGAACGCTGGGGGCGGCGGCACTGGCGATCGCGGCGACGGGAGCGCGGACGCTGCCGGAGGACGGGACACGAGGAGCGGAAGCGACCCGCCCCGACCTCGCGGGAGCGGTCACCCTCGGTCTCGCGATGTCGGCGCTGCTCACCGCGCTCACGCTCGGCCGGGACGGCTGGCTGCGGGCCCCGGTGGGCCTGCTGCTGCTCGCGGCCGCCGCCCTGACGGCGCTGTTCGCGGCGGTCGAGCACCGGAGCCGGGCGCCCATGGTGGACCTGGCGCTGCTGCGGCGACCCGCGTTCCTGGCGTCGACGCTGGGGGCGCTGTTCACGGGCCTGGCGGTGATCGGCCTGTTCAGCGTGGTGCCCGCGCTGCTGCAGGGCGGGGCGGGGATGACACCGCTGGGCTCGGCGTGGCTCTTCCTCCTCTGGTCGGGCACGGCGTTCGCGGCGGCGCTGCAGGCCCGCCGGCTGGCGGGCCGGCTCTCCGCGGCCCGTCAACTGGCCCTGGGCTTCGCGCTCTCCGCGGCGGGGATCCTCGCCCTCCTCGGCGGCCTGGCGGGCCCCTGGCCGCGACTCGTTCCCGGCCTCCTGGTGGCGGGCGCGGGCAGCGGCCTCCTGAACGCGGCGCTGCCCCGGCTCGCGGTCGACTCCGTGCCGCCGGAACGGGCGGCGATGGGCTCGGGCGCCAACAACACCGCCCGCTACATCGGTTCCTCGGCCGGGGTGGCCCTGACCCTGGCCCTGGTGACGACGGGCCCGGACACCGCACTCCTCGTCTCGGCGGCCCTGGCGCTGACGGGCGCGGCGCTCACGCTCGCCCTGGGCCGGGGGCGCGGGTGATCACCCGGCCGACACCAGCTTCGCCCAGACGACGAGCCGGTGGGCGCTGCTGAACTCGGGGGTGCAGGTGGTGAGGGTGAGGTAGGCGCCGGGATCCTCGTACCCGTAAGAGGGCTTGACGAGGGACCGGGGAACGTCCCGGATGACCCCGACGTCACGGGGGGAGGTCGACGCCAGCACGAGATCGACGCGATAGACGTAGGTACGCGCGCGCGTGCGCACGGAGATCTCGTCCCCGTCCCTCAAGCGGTTGATGTACCGGAAGGGCTCGCCGTGCGTGTTCCGATGCCCGGCGAGGGCGAAGTTCCCGACCCGCCCGACACCGCCGGTACCGGGGTAGTGCCCGGCGTACCCCTTGTCGAGGACGGACCGCTTGGAGACGCCTTCGGCGACGGGGACGGTGAGCCCGAGACGGGGGATACGGAGGACGGCGAAGGCGGCGGCGGACCCGGGGGCGGACTCGGAGGAGGCCGCGGGAAGCGGGGGCGCGGCGCTCGACGGCCCCGGGACCGAAGGCCCACCGACCCCCTCGACGGAACCGCCGGCCGATTCACCGGGGACACCGCTCCCGGAAGCGGCGGGGGGAGAGACATCCCACTCCCGCTCCAGGACGCGCACCTGGTCGAGGGCCTCGGCGCGGGCCTCCCGATTGGTCCACCAGAGCTGGTGGGCGACGAGGAGCAGGACGAGAACCCCGCAGGTGACGACGGTCTCGGCGCCCAGCCACAGCGCGCGTGCGCCCGTACGGCATCGTCCTCGCCGCTGGACGACGACCGGCACCCGCTCCCGTCGTGTGACGCGCACGCGGGGCACGATAAGCGCTGAGGCGCCAACTCTCCAGGCCCGTACAGCAGTACGGTGGAGGGCATGCGCCCAGACACGCCTGCCGCCCACACCACCGAAGCCGAGCGTCTGCTGCGCACGGCAGCGCAGTACCCGGGAGACCGGGAACCCCTGTACCTCCGGGCCGCGGCCCACCGCGAACTGGCGGGAGACCGCCCGGGCGCGACGGCCCTGTACGACGAGCTCCTCTCCGGGGAGCCGGCGAACCCGCACCTGATCAGGGCGCTGAAGGCGGCGAACCTGTGGGAGTACGGCCACGAGGCCGAGGCCCGCGCGATCATCGACGGCATCCGGCGGACGAAGCCGTCGGACGCGGCGGCGTGGCAGATCACGGCGGAGACGCTGGAGGCGCACGACGAACTGGAGACCGCGGAGTCGACGCTCACGGAAGCGGCGGACCTCCTGGTCGCCTCCCCGCCGGAGGACCTCCCCCACGCGACCCGCTCCCTGATCACCACCCGGCACCGGATCCGCCGGATGCTGGCGCTCCCGCACGACGACCGGGACGACCTGGCGGACCGCCTGCACACGGGCACGGTCGGACTGGACGAACTCCACGACCCGAAGCGCCTGTGGTCGCTCGGCTCCTCGGACCCGGCGGAGCTCCGGGCGGAGATCGCCCGCCTCCGCTCGGAACTGGGCACGTACCGCACGGCCCTCTCCCGCCCCTTCCCGGTCGCGGTCCTCCACTGGCCGGAAGCGGAACTGAACGAGCTCCTGACGGCCTACCCGGAGCTGGAGGCCGAGTACCCCACGTACCGCGCCCACCTGACGGACATCGAGGCGTCCCTCCGCGAACTGTCCCAGGCGGGCACCCCGAACCTGGGCATCGTCCGCGCCACGGTCCCCTCCTACGAAGCCTTCGCCGCCTCGGAATCCACCCACCCCTCGAACGCGGACCTCCTCCCCCAGTACGCCACCACCCTGGCGGCCCGAGGCCGCGCGACGGCTTGGCCTCCGGCGCGGGGGGCGGAGTGCTGGTGCGGGTCGGGGCGGACTTATGGGGGGTGCCACGGGGGCGCCTGACCTGCGCCAGCGCTAGTCCGTCGTCATCCCCCAGGCCTGTGACCTGGGGGAACCGCCCCAGCCGTCATCGGACCGCCAGACCGAAGCGATCCCCTGCTCTTCCAGGTACGGCGCATAGACACCGATCTCCTCTGAGAACAGCCCTATGAGAAGAGGCTCGGACTGTTCTCGGTAGAGGAAGTGTCGGTACTCGTAGAGCTGACCGAGCGCCTCGCGCACCGCTGCCGTCGGGTTTCCGTTGCGAACGGCCTTCGCCTCCACTAGCCACTCCTGCCCGCCACCCTCCTCCTCACCCTGCCGTCGAAGCACAAGGTCCTTGGGGTGCTGTAGGCGGGTGATGGGGGTATATCCGCGCTCCGCTATGTGGGCGCCGAAGTCCTCCACGAGCTTCTCGTGGGTTCGGCGCTTGACCTGCTGCCGAGCTTTGATCTCCGCCACGTAGTCACTGCTGTCTTTCGGACGGAAGTCCGCAAGCGGGTCAGTGGCGGGGCGCACCTGGCCTTCAGGCTCGTAGGACATCTGCAGAGCGTCCGTGTCGTCACTCAGCCACCAAACGCGGTCCGCCTCCTGGACCTGGTGCAGAAAAGCGATGCCGTTCAACAGGTCTTCCATGAGCGTGACGTCGCTGGGCAAGGCAGCCGTGTCGTACGTCTTGGCGATGACGCTGGCCGCCTCGTACGCCCGCGGTCGAGCAGCCTTGTCCCGAAGCTCTGGCTCGTCTACCCACCCCTGCCGCTCCTGTCGCCTCACGGCTCGGCGGAGCCTGGCCGCGTGATGACGGAGGTGCTCTTCGCGCGCGCGTCCCTTTCCCAGCCGTTCCTCCAGCCAGGTAATGCCTTGTTGCAAGGTCAGCGTCACGTTCTTCAGGTCAGCACTGAAGATGTAAGCGAGGTACAGGCCCCTCTTGGGGTCCTTGTTGCCTTCCTCGGCGAAGATGCCGATCCAAGGCGTCGCCGCTGGGGTGGTCTGACCGCCATGCCCTTCCGCTTTGTAGCCGTATGGAAGGGCCAGGTCCGTGCGGCTGGCCACCCCCCGCAGCACCTGCTGCCCCACAACGTCTTTTCTCGAACCAGCGGTCCGGTCGTACGTGCTCGCGACCTCGCCGAGCAAGTCTCGAATCCCCATGCGGGGGAATCTAGATCAAGGCGGCTCAGCGTAGGTACAAACCCGTACTACCTCGTCACCTTCCCCGGCTCCTCACGGCAGGGCGTCAAAGCGCACTTGAGTCGAGTCCAAGACATCGCCGGCGTCGCAACCATGGACCTGTGTCCAGCGCGGAAGGTCCACGATCATCTCGATCACGGCAATCTTGCGGTCCACGCCGACCAGCACACCCCACGGTCGACGGCCCCACCACCGCGGCCAGATTCCTGCCCGGCCCTCCTCGGGTACGGCGATGGCCGGCGCGATCTCAAAAAGACCTCGTGCATCGCTTACCTCTATCCACGCATATGTGCCGTTCATCGACAAACGGAGCGACTTTGGGGCGCCCATTCCCACGTGACGGATCACATGAGTGACCAATTCGCTGACACAGAGCTGAGCCGCCTCGATCTGACGTGGCAGTCCCCAAGACTTCAAGTGAAGCCGCACCGCACGGAGGTCGGCGACGTTTCGCGGTTCGGCCGGGAACGCGAGCTCCCACGGCTCGCGCGCCATGCATCCGTCCGGATTCACACCATCTCCTCGTCCCACAATTCGGCCCAGACCTGCTTGCCCCACCGGTACAGCTCGGCGCCCCATCGCTCCGTCAGCGCGTCAACGATCAACAGTCCTCGTCCCCGGAACTGATCCCCACAAGGATCCGGCCTCAGCATCGGAGGAGTCCTGGACCGGTCGACAACACCCAAGCGGACCCTGTCCGTGGAAGGCCTGGAGACGATCACTCGGATCCACGGGAGTCGACTGTGGTCGACCGCATTGGTCACCAGCTCAGTGACCACGAGCGCGGCGTCCTCGGCCAAGGAGTCCAGGCCCCAGACCGTCAGCGCGGTGCGGACCAGCCGGCGAGCGGCCGCTGCGCTCCGCGCCTCGCGCGGAAGACTCTGCGAGTAGGCGGGGTGGCCTGTCGGGCAGGACGTGACGGCCGCCGTGGCAAGGACTCCGATGGGCGGGGGTACGGGCTGCTCACTCCCTTCACCCCCTCGCGCGCCCTTGCCGTCACGGCGCTCCACGGCAACTGGCTTGGGACGCAAGGAGGTCGGCTTCGTCGATGGCGACAACTCGGCCGCTCGGCTCTCCTCATCACCCACGTGGCTGAAAGTCACCAGTTGCCCTCCCGTCGTCGCCGGTTGGTGGTTTCGTGTCCCCTCAGCGAACCGTGATTCGCGATGGGTGGACATCCCCATCGAGGCCTCGATGCCGTCAAACCCGTCAAAGATCGTTCTCTTGTGAACAGGGGCGCAGCATGGCGCGCAGAAACGACGAACTGGCCGCGGTGATCGCGGAGACAGGCTGGTCGCAGCCCACGGTGGCTGCCGCGGTGGTACGTGTCGCAGCGGAGGCCGGGATCGACGAACTCCTCAGCGTCACACGCTCGCACGTCGCCATGTGGGTCTCCGGGACCCGGCCCCGTGGCCGGGCGGCCGACGTCCTGCGAGAAACTCTGTCGCGGCGGTTGGGACGTCCCCTCACACTCGCGGAGATCGGCCTCGCGGAGAACGCCTCGGATACGGTCACCGGGTCCGAGTGGGACACCGACACGCTGACGACTCTGGTCGATCTGGGGAGAAACAGCATGGATCGCGAACGCCGCCGACTCCTCGCCGGTGCCGCCGTCTACTCCGTCGGCGGATTGGTCCTGCCCAGGGATCCGTGGTGGGACGAAGCTCCCCAGCGAGCGCGCTCCCGAGCGGCCGGCCCGAACCGCAGAGTCGGCAAGACCGAAGTGCGGGCCGTACGCGAGATGACCGACTTCTTCGCCCGACGCGATCAACGGCACGGCGGTGTCGATGGTCGAACCGCCCTCTACCAGTACATCGTCGACGACGTCGCCCGGTACGTCAGCGGAGTCTTCGGCAGTGAGGCCTCCCGCCGCTCTCTGTACTCGGCGGCGGCCGAGGCCGTGTACGTGGCCGGTTGGATGAGTTTCGACGCCTCCCAACACGAGCCCGCACGACGTTATTTCACCCTCGCGCTCAAGCTTGCCGCCGAAGCCGACGACTCTCCTCTTGCCGGGCACATCCTGCGGGCGATGGCCCATCAGGCCATGGACTTGGGACACACCAGGGCCGCCTTGGACCTCGCCACCGCGTCCATCGAGCGCAAGAGGTACGACCACGCCACCCCACGCGAACGAGCCCTGATCGGCGTCGTGCGTGCGCGGGTGCTGGCCGTGGACGGCCAAAGGCGGAACGCCATCGCCGCGATCCGCCGGGCCGAGACCGACCTCGACCAGGCCGCGGCGGGAGACGACGAACCTCAGCGCGTCTGGTTCTTCCAAGAAGCGTCCCTCGCCCATGAGACCGCCCGCACGCTATGGGCCCTGGGCGACCTCGGCGGCGCCCTGAGCCACTTCCGTACCAGCGTTCGTCTCCGTAGGGCGGACTCCTTCAGCCGAACTCACGCTGTCACGCTCGGCTACATGGGCACCGTCCAGGCCGGGCAGGGCAATATCGAGGCGGCGTGCCAGACCTGGTCCCGCGCCCTGGACGCCATGGACGGCGTTCAGTCCGGCAGGACGCGGGAAGCGGTCGTCACCATGCGGACGACCTTGTCCCCCTTCCGCAGTCGTGGGATCGCTTCTGTCTCCGAGGTGGACGAGCGCGCCCGGGGCACGCTTCGGCGAGTAATCTGACGGCGCCGAAGTCACCGTGCCCCGCAAGTGGCGCCGCCGATAAGGAAGAAGGGCAAACTGTGCCTGCACAGTTCATCGAGGTGCCGGTCATCGCAGACGTCGTCGGAGGCCACACCGGGCGGCTCGACGACTTCAAGGGCGGCGTGGAATCGGTCATCCGCCTGCGGCCGGAGTTCCCCTTGGAGACCCTGCAGGGCATCGAGCAGTTCTCCCACCTCCAGGTCACGTGGTTCTTCAACCTGGGATCCCCCGACGATGTCGCACTTCACGCACGCAGTCCCCGCGACAATCCCGCATGGCCGGCGACCGGCACTTTCGTTCACCACAACCATCGACGCCCGGCCCGGCTGGCCACTTCCTTCCCGAGGCTGCTCAAGGTCGACGGGCGAGACCTGCACGTAGTGGACCTGGACGCCGACGACGGCACCCAGGTCGTCGATCTCGTGGCCGTCTTCCAAGAAATGCTTCCTCGTGGGCCCGTCACTCAGCCGACCTGGCCGGGCGAGATGCTCGCGGACTACTGGCGAGACGCCTCCGAACGCTGAGGGCGGCCCCTTGGCGTGGGCCTGCTTCGTGGGCCTCAGGCGGGACCGCCCTCTTTCCGAGAGTCGCTCCTTCCAGCAGCTGACGGCCGTCTGCTGCTGGGCTCCAGGCTCCGCTGGTCGCTGCCGGTGGGCAGGGCGGCTCCCAGGCGAGGAAACGCGCAACAGCTCCCGCCGAGTGAACTGAGGCGCCCGATATGCCACCTTTTCTCTTCCGGTTGCCGCCAGTAGGTGCAGGTTATTCGCGCGCGCCCCCTCCCCATCCCCGGCTACGCTTCTCCCACCTCGGGTGCTGACAAGCTTGGGGAACAGATCGGCGGCCGCGTCCACCTAGCTCCTGCTCGGAGCGGGGTCCGTCTCATGACGGGCGGCCGTCGGCACCATTTCCCCCAGCGAGAACGACCGGCGGGGCCTGGATCACAGCCACATGACCGCCGTCGGCCGCCAGGCGACTTGGGCCGCCCCATTCAACTGCCGCGCCCCCACCCCTGCCGCCGCCTTCCTACCCCCGTCACTGCCGGCCCCGCCGCACTCGGAAGAGGGTGGCCGCACCAGAATCCCACGAAGCCGGATCGACCCGAGCGGCCCCGTTACGCCCTCGGCGTTGGCGCCTCGTCGAACAGTGCCGCGTGTACGGCAGCCTCAGCGTGGAGGTGGGCAGTGGGAAAAACCGGGACGGGGCTGTCCTCGGGCCCAATGAGAAGCTCGATTTCTGTGCAGCCCAGGATGATGCCTTCCGCTCCGTCGGCGACCAGATCCGTGATCACCTTCTGGTAGGCGGCGCGGGACTCCTCCCGCACGACGCCCAGGCAGAGTTCCTCGTAGATCACGCGGTGGACGATCGCGCGCCCGTCGGCGGGCGGGACGCGTACGTCGAGGCCGCCGGCCTCCAGACGGCCTCGATAGAAGTCCTGCTCCATCGTGAACGCCGTGCCCAGCAGCCCAACTCGGTGCAGACCCGACGCCCGTACGGCCTCCGCTGTCGCGTCGGCCAGGTGCAGCAGCGGGATCGAAACCGCCGCCTCGACCTGGTCGGCGACCTTGTGCATGGTGTTGGTGCAGATCAGCACCATGTCCGCGCCGGCCGCCTCAAGGGCCCGAGCAGCCGCGACCAGGATCTCGCCCGCCTCCGTCCAGCGGCCCTGGACCTGCAACCGCTCGATCTCCGCGAAGTCCACCGAGTAGAGCACGCACCGCGCCGAGTGAAGCCCGCCGAGGCGGTCGCGCGTGAACTCGTTCAGCGACCGGTAGTACTCCGCCGTCGACTCCCAGCTCATTCCACCGATCAGCCCGATCGTCTTCATCGCCACACCCCTTATCCCGATAAGGAATTGAGCATGGCAGGGCCCCACGCATAAGCCTCGCTTGGAGTCGGTCACCCACACGGGCGTTCTTCACTCAACGTGTTCATTCGAATGCGATTGGTGCGTTACGGTCGCGCAAAACGGCCCCCGTTGATGGCGCCAACCATCAGCGAGGGCCTGAACCACTCGTGGAAAGCGACTCCACTGTGATCTATCGGCACTTTAACGCGCCCGCGCGCGCCTTCACCCAGTTCTCGCACGACATCATCCGGCATCCCCGCCTCAGCTCCGACGCCGTTCGCCTCCTGACCTGGCAGCTCTCCCTCCCCCGGGGCGCCCGCGAGTCACTCTCCCGCACCGCCGAACGTGCCCGGATCGGGGCATGCGCCTTCGGACGCGCCAAGCGGCAGCTGAAGGAGGAGGGCTTCGTGCACGAGCGGCGCGTGCAGGTCGCCGGAGGACGATGGGTCACCCAACAGCTCATCTCCGGCTCCCCGTTGACCGCCGCCCAGGCTGCCAAGCTCCTCGCCCGGGAACCCGTCGCGTCCTCGCAGGTCGCACCGGGTCCCCGTAAACCGGCCGTCGGTCAGCCGACATCCCCGTCGGCCGACGGTCATCCGAAGAAAGACCCCCAGGAGGACACCTCCGACCTTCCGCCGCAGGCGGACGCCGTCGAGGAGTCACCCCGCCTGGAGGAGGCCCGCGCCCTCGTCGGCGCCCTGCCCGCCCTCTCCCCCGCCCTGCGGCACGTCCCGCCCGGCATGCACGCCGAACTCACCCGCCTCGCCGCCCGCTGGCTCGACACCGGCCACACCCCCGCCGAGGTCCACGAACACATCCGTCGCGGCCTGCCCCCTGTCGGAACGCCCGTCCACCACCCCGGCGGGCTCGTCCGCTACCTCCTGCGTGACGTACCACCCGGGCCCGCACCCGTACCCGCACCGGGCAACCGGCTTTCGCCTCGGCTCGAAGGTGCCCGGGAGTGCGTCGGCAGCCACACCCAGACGACCCTCTTCCGTCCGGTCGGCGACGAGACACTCTGCCCCAGGTGTGTCCCCAGCACCCGTAGCTGACTCCCGTACGCTCGGAGGACCACCACCCGTCGACCCGAAAGGCCCCGCCATGCCCCGCATCCCCTCCCCCGCCATAGCCGCCGCCGGTCTCGTGGGCGGTTACGCCGTCGCCCGGTGGACCAAGAAGCGGCCCCTCGGGGGTGCCGTGCTCGCCGTGGCCGGTGGGGTGGCCGCTCGGGAGTGGCAGCAGGTGGGTGGGGTCAAGGCCTCCGTGGGGCTGACGGCCGCCTACGTCGCCGCCTTCGCCGGGTCCCACCCGCTCGCCAAGAAGATCGGCGCCTGGCCCTCCGTGTTCTCCGTCGCCGGGGGCATGGCCGCCGCCTCCTGGGCCGTGACCCGCGGGAAGGCCTGACCCCGCAGGCGGGGCCGGCCTCGCGAGGCGAGCCGAGCCTCCGGTCAGCGGGTCTCAGCCCCCCGCCACCCGGCTCACCGTGTAGATCAGCAGGCCCGCCAGGGCGCCGACCACCGTGCCGTTGATGCGGATGAACTGGAGGTCGCGACCGATGTTGGCCTCGATCTTCCGGGAGGTCTGGGTGGCGTCCCAGCCGGCGATCGTGTCGGTGATCAGGGACGTGATCTCGTGGCGGTACGTCGTGACGACGTACGCCGCCGCGTCCTCCGCCCAGCCCTCGACCTTCCCCTGGAGGCGGGGGTCCGTCGCCAGGCGGGTGCCCAGGGAGATCAGGGAGGCGCGGGCGCGGAGGCGGAGCTGGCTGTGGTCGTCCTCGGCCGCCGCGATGATCAGGGACCGGATCGAGGACCAGGCCGAGGCGATGATGTCCTGGATCTCCGGGCGGGCCAGGAGGTCGGCCTTCAGGCGTTCCACGCGGGCGCGGGTGTCCGTGTCGGCCTGGAGGTCGGCCGCGAAGTCGGCGAGGAAGCGGTCGATCGCGGCCCGTGCCGGGTGGCCCGGCATGTCCCGGATCTCCGTGACGAAGCGGAGGAGCTCCTTGTAGACGCGCTCGCCGATCCGGCGGTCCACGAAGCGGGGGGTCCAGCCCGGGGCTCCGCCCTGGACCGCGTCCATCACCGAGTCCCCGTGCGTGACCAGCCAGTCGTGGGCCCGGCTGCAGACCAGGTCGACCGCCCGGTGGTGCGCCCCGTCGGCGACGATCCGCTCCAGGGTCTTGCCCAGGCCCGGGGCGATCTCCGCCGATTCGGCGCGGCGGGTGATCGCCTCCCCGACGACCGCCTGCACGTCCGCGTCCCGGAGGACCGTCAGCGCGCCGCGCAGGGCGGTGGAGAGTTCCGCCGTGACGCGGTCCGCGTGGGCCGGGTCCGCCAGCCAGGTGCCCAGCCGGCTGCCGATGCCCAGGGCGTGCAGTCTGCCCCGTACGACGTCCGCCGAGAGGAAGTTCTCTCCCACGAACGTGCCCAGCGACGCGCCCAGCTGGTCCTTCTTCGTCGGGATGATCGCCGTGTGGGGGATGGGGAGTCCCAGGGGGCGCCGGAAGAGGGCCGTGACCGCGAACCAGTCCGCCAGCGCGCCGACCATGCCCGCCTCCGCCGCCGCCGCGACGTAGCCGGCCCAGGCGCCCCAGCCCTCGTTCCGCGCCCAGGTCGCCAGGGCGTAGACCACGGCCACGACGAGCAGCAGGGACGTCGCCAGCGTCTTCATGCGGCGGACGCCCCTGCTCTTCTCCTCGTCCGCCGCCGTGTACGAGAAACTCACCATCGGTTCGACCTCCTACATCAGGGACTCCCGGCGCTCGTCCCGAGTTCCCCCGTACATCTTCGCGATCACCGCCTCGATGTCCGGCTCCCGCACCGAGAGGTCGAGGAGGGGATGTCTCGCCGCCACCGCCGCCACCAGCGGGGCCGCCGAGGTCGTCGCCGGGAACGCCAGCCACTGGCGCGGGCCCTCCGACCGTACGAACCGGGCTCCCGGCACGTCCGTGATCGGGGGCAGCTCGCGCTCCAGGTCCACCATCAGGAGCCGCTCGCTCTCGCCCACGGCGTGCAGGCCGGCCAGTTCGCCGTCGTACATCAGGCGCCCGTGGTCGATCACCATCACCCGTGAGCAGAGCTGCTCGATGTCGGTGAGGTCGTGGGTGGTCAGCAGGACCGTGGTGCCCCGGGTGGCGTTCAGGTCCTTCAGGAACTCGCGCACCCTCGCCTTCGACACCACGTCCAGGCCGATCGTCGGCTCGTCCAGGTACAGCACCTCCGGATCGTGCAGCAGCGCCGCCGCGATGTCGCCGCGCATCCGCTGGCCGAGGGAGAGCTGCCGTACGGGCACGTCGAGGAGGTCGCCGAGGTCGAGGAGGTCCACGCAGCGGGCGAGGTTCTCCTCGTAGCGGTCGTCGGGGATGCGGTACATGCGGTGCGTGAGGCGGTACGAGTCCTTCAGCGGGAGGTCCCACCACAGGGTGGTGCGCTGGCCGAAGACCACGCCGATCCGCTGGGCCAGACGGGTGCGCTCCCGCGCCGGGTCGATGCCCGCGACCCGCAGCCGGCCGCCGCTGGGGGTGAGGATGCCGGTGAGCATCTTGATCGTGGTCGACTTCCCGGCGCCGTTCGGGCCGATGTAGCCGACCATCTCCCCGCGCTCCACGGTGAAGGAGATGCCGTCGACCGCCCTGACCTCCTTCTTCTCGCGGCGGAGCAGGCCGGTCTTCCGGCGGACGGTGAAGGTCTTCTCCAGCGAGTCGAGTGCGATGAAGGGCATGGTCGGTCAGCTTCCCGTCGATCGGTAAGAGCGGATTCCGGCGCGCCACGCGAGGCCCGCGACCCCGCAGCAGGCCGCCGCCACCAGGGGCGACGCGAACGCCGCCCATTCCGGCACCCCCGCCGGGGCCGGCCGCCCCAGCACGTACAGCGCGGGCAGCCAGCTCACGAACGCCAGCGGCACGACGTACACGACGCCCCGCACCAGCTCCTGCGCGAAGATCGTCGGCGGGTACTGGAGGAGGGTGTTCCCGCCGTACGTGAAGGAGTTCGTGACCTCTGCGGCGTCCTGCATCCAGAACTGGGTCGACGCCCCCAGCACCATCACCGCGCCGAAGATCACTGCCCCGCACACCACCGTCACCGGCAGCAGCAGCACCTTCGGCGGCGTCCACTCCACGTCCAGCAGGAACAGGCCCCAGACCAGCACCATCAGGCCCTGCGCGACCCTGCCGAACCTCCGCAGCGCGAACTTGTCCGCCGCGACCTGCGCGAGCAGCGGCGCCGGACGCATCAGGAAGGTGTCGAGGGAGCCGTCCCTGACCCGCTTCCCCATCCTCTGGAGCGAGCCCATCGTCAGGTCGGCGATCCCGAAGGACGTGCCGGCCGTCCCGTACAGGAGGGCGACCTCCGCGAACGAGAAGCCGCCGAGACCCCGCACCTGACCGAACATCAGGAGGATGACGACGAAGTCGAAGAAGGTGACGCAGAAGCTGGTGACGACGGTCAGGACGAAGGAGGAGCGGTACGCCATCGTGGAGCGGATCCACATGCCCGCCACCATCCTGTACGTGCGCCAGGAGGCCCGTAGCCCCGTCTCGCGGTACGTGCGCCCGGAGGCCCGTACCCCCGTCTCCCGGTACGTGCGCCGGGAACCGGCCGCCGGTGACCTAACCACCCTGCACCACCACCTTCCGCGTCGCCGCCGACTGCGCCGCCCGCCCCGCGCCGAGCAGGACCAGCGCCCAGCAGCCCTGGAAGGCGTACGCCTCCGCCAGCTCCCAGCCCTCGTACCTGCCCAGGTACACGTCGGCCGGCACCTGGAGCAGTGACGCCCACGGCAGCAGTCGCGCGAGTTCGCCCAGCGCGCCCGGGAAGACGTTCAGCGGGAGGAGCATCCCCGAGAAGAACAGGCCCGCCAGCCAGGCCACCTGCACCACGCCCTGGCCGTCGAGCAGCCAGAACGCGCTCATCGCCACCAGGTACCAGATCGCGAAGCCGACCACCGAGCCCAGCGCCACGGCCGCCAGGAACGCGAGCCACGCGCCCGGCCCCGACGGCAGGGTGAAGTCGAAGACGAGCGCGCCGACGGTCATCGGGGCGACGCCGCGGCCGAGCAGCTGGTAGGCGGAGCGGCCGGCGTTGGCCGAGAACCACCAGGCCTGGAGGTCGGCGGGGCGGTAGAGGTCGACGGCGATGTCGCCGGTCCTGATCCGCTCGATCAGCTCGTCCTCGAAGCCGCCGCCCATCAGCCCGCAGACGGTGATCAGCGCCTGGCCGATCCAGACGTAGGCGAGGGCGTCGTCCATGGAGTAGCCGCCGAGCCGCGGCCGTTCGTCCCAGAGGGCGATGTAGGTGGAGGAGAGGACGAAGCCGAAGACGGTGTTGGTGAAGACGCCGGCGGCCGTGGCCACGCGGTAGGCGGCGAAGCGCCGGAACCCGCCCGCGGCCACCATCGCGTACAGCCGCAGCATGGGGCTCCCTTTCCCGCACGGACGCCGACACGGACACCGGCACTGATGCCGACGCGGACACCGGCATCGATGCCGACACTGATACCGGCACTGATGCCGACACGAATGACGGCACGGATACCGGCACGAATGATGGCGAAGCGCACGACCCTAGTGGGTTCGCCCCGCGCGCCGCGAGCGGTTTTCTCGCCACCTTCGGGTCGCTTGAGGGAGTTTCGGCACGTTCCGTGCAGTATGTAATGCCATGTCCCCTTCCTCCGGTACGAGCGGTATGAGCGGCACGAGCGACGACGACCCCCACCCGAGCGGCTGGGAACCGAGGGACCCCACCCTCGCCGACCCCGGCCCCACGAGACGCCCCCGCCGTGTCCTGCGGACCCTCTTCGGCCTCCTCCTGCTCGGCACGCTGCTGCTCGCCGGCGCGTTCGCCGCCGGCTACCTCCTGGTGGAGATCCCGCCCGCCAACGCCGCCGCCGTCGCCCAGTCCAACGTCTACCTCTACCGGGACGGCACCCCGCTCGCCCGCGACGGCGAGGTCAACCGCGAGAGCGTCCGCCTCGACCAGGTCCCGCTCCCCGTCCGGCAGGCCGTCCTCGCCGCCGAGGAGCGCGACTTCCGGACCTCGCGTGCCGTCGACCCCAAGGCCATGGTCCGCGCCGCCTGGAACACCGTCACCGGCAAGGGCCGCCAGTCCGGCTCCACCATCACCCAGCAGTACGTCAAGAAC
Source organism: Streptomyces sp. NK15101 (assembly GCF_020400725.1). GTDB lineage: Bacteria > Actinomycetota > Actinomycetes > Streptomycetales > Streptomycetaceae > Streptomyces. Next base: position 21,047 of record NZ_JAINVG010000045.1, read on the forward strand.
TACTACCTGGGCCAGGAGCAGACCCTCACCCGCAAGGCCAAGGAGTTCTTCATCGCGATCAAACTCGGCCGCGAGAAGAGCAAGGACGAGATCCTCCAGGGCTACCTGAACACCAGTTACTTCGGCCGCAACGCCTACGGCGTCCAGGCCGCCGCCCGCGCCTACTACGGCAAGGACGTCCAGCAGCTCGACACCACCGAGGGCGCGTACCTCGCCTCCCTCCTCAAGGCCCCCAGCGCCTACGACGTCACCACCCACCCCGAGAACCGGGCGAAGGCCGTCGCCCGCTGGCACTACGTCCTCGACGGCATGGTCGGCGAGGGGTGGCTCAGCCCCGCGGCCCGCGCCGCCGCCCGCTTCCCCGTCCCCCAGACCGCCCGCGCCGCGACCGCCCTCTCCGGCCAGCGCGGCTACCTCGTCCAGGCCGTCGAGGAGTACCTCACCGACCGCGGGATCGTCGACGAGAAGACCCTCGCCGGCGGCGGCTTCCGCATCACCACCACCCTGGAGCCCGCCAAGCAGGAGGCCCTCGTCGAGGCCGTCGAGGAACGGGTGGTCTCCCGGCTCGACCCGGCGAGCGCCCCCGCCGACCGGTACGTGCGGGTCGGGGCCGCGGCCGTCGACCCGGCGACCGGCAAGGTCCTCGCGATGTACGGCGGCGTCGACTACACCCAGCAGTACGTCAACAACGCCACCCGCCGCGACTACCAGGTCGGCTCCACCTTCAAGCCCTTCGTCTTCACCGCCGCCGTCCAGAGCGGCGCCCGGACCCAACAGGGCCTGCCCATCACCCCGCACACCGTCTACGACGGGACCAACCGGCGCCCCGTGGAGGGCTGGAACGGCAGCCCCTACGACCCCGCCAACGAGGACGACGCGAGCTACGGCGACATCGCCGTCGGCGCCGCCACCGATCTGTCGGTCAACACCGTGTACGCCCAGATGGCGGTCGACGTCGGCCCCGCGGACGTACGGCGCACCGCGATCGCCCTCGGTCTGCCCGGCTCCACCCCCGACCTCACCGCCTCCCCGTCCATCGCCCTCGGCGCCGCCACCGCCAGCGTCCTCGACATGGCCTCGGCGTACGCGACGCTCGCCGCGCACGGCCGGAACGGCGCGTACTCCCTCGTCGAGGACATCAGCCGGTACGGCAGGCCGCTCGACCTCCCGGCCGTCGCCCGCCGCCAGGCGGTGAGCCGCGAGGCCGCCGACACGACCACGTCGATCCTGAAGAGCGTCGTCGAGACGGGCACGGGCACGGCCGCGCAGGCGGCGGGACGCCCGGCCGCCGGCAAGACCGGCACGGCGGAGGACGACAAGGCCGCCTGGTTCGCCGGCTACACCCCGGAGCTCGCGACGGTCGTCGCGCTCATGGGCCAGGACCCCGAGTCGGGATCGCAGGAACCGCTGTACGGCGCCCTGGGCCAGCCGCGCATGAACGGCGGCGGGGTGCCGGCCGAGATCTGGGGCCGGTTCACCCGGGAGGCGCTGGAAGGGACGCCGCCCCGGGACTTCGAGCTCCGGCTGATGCCGGGGGCCGAGCCGGTGCCGCCGGCGCCGCCGACGCCGGACGGGTCCGAAGAGGAGGAGGACTGGTACGAGACGGGCGAGGCGGGACCGGGCGCGGCGCGCCGCACCCCGGGCCCGACACATCCGCCGTACCCGTCGTACCCGCCACACGGAACGCGTCAGTGACCGCTCGTCGCCTTGAGCCCCACCACGGCGACGAGCAGCAGACAGACGAAGAAGATGCGGGCGGCGGTCGCCGGCTCACCGAGCACCACCATGCCGAGCACCGCCGCACCGGCCGCGCCGATGCCGACCCACACGCCGTACGCCGTACCGATCGGCAGCGTCTTGGCCGCCTGAGACAGCAGCACCATGGAGGCGACGATCCCGGCGCCGGTGAGGACACTGGGCCAGAACCGGGTGAAACCGTCGGTGTACTTCATACCGACGGACCAGCCGACCTCCAGCAGACCGGCGACGATCAGCAGGACCCAGGCCATGACGAGACACCTCCGCGAGACGGATCAACAGGGGTGCGTCGTCTTGTCGTGAACCCGGTACGGCGCGTCTCGTCGGGGTGCGTCCAGGCTAGCAAAGAACGGGCAGAGGCCCCGGTGACTACGGTCACCGGGGCCTTCGCGCACTTCTTCCTACAGGTAGAGCCCGGTTCCTACAGGTAGAGCCCGGTCGAGTCCGTCGTCCCCTGGAACCGGTCCGCGGCCACCGCGTGCAGGTCGCGCTCCCGCATCAGGACGTACGCGACGCCCCGCACCTCGACCTCGGCACGGTCCTCGGGGTCGTACAGCACCCGGTCGCCGATCTCGACGGTACGGACGTTCTGGCCGACCGCGACCACCTCGGCCCAGGCGAGGCGACGGCCTACGGCGGCCGTCGCCGGGATCAGGATGCCGCCGCCGGAACGCCGCTCCCCCTCCGGGGAGTCGGTGCGGACGAGGACCCGGTCGTGGAGCATCCGGATGGGCAGCTTGTCGTGCGTGTTCTCGCTCACGCCCCGAACCTACCTGCCCGGGCGTGTCGCCCGTACCCGGGGCGGTTCACGCCTTGTGCCGCCGCGAGGAGGAGACGATCAGGCCGACGACGGCGAGGGCCACGACGGCGACCGGGACGACCCGCTCCAGGCGGGGCGCGCCGTCCTCGGTCGTGAGGCGGGCCTTCACGTCCGAGACGACCCGGTTGACGGCGACGAAGGCGCGTCCGGCCGTCTGGTCGACGGTCGAGGCGACCTTCGCCTTGGCGTCCCCGATGATCGTCTTCGGGTGCATCCGAATGCCGATCTCGTCGAGCGTGATGGCAAGCTGCTCGCGCCGGCGGACGATGTCCGCCTCGATCTGCGCAGGGGTCCTGGCCTCCGACACCGCGCTGCCTCCGTAGTCGTGATCCGGTCGTTGATCGGTCCTTGTGGACAGTCTGTCAGCTCCGCCGCCATCGGGTCGCCTCAGACCCCCATTAGGCTCTGGACGCGTAAGCGAACATCCCCGAGGAGAGCCAGCCATGAGCGAGCGACTGCAGCCCGGCGACACCGCCCCCGCCTTCACCCTTCCCGACGCGGACGGCAACGAGGTCTCCCTCGCGGACCACAAGGGCCGCAAGGTCATCGTCTACTTCTACCCGGCGGCCCTCACCCCCGGCTGCACCAAGCAGGCCTGCGACTTCACCGACAACCTGGACGTGCTGGCCGCCGCGGGCTACGACGTCATCGGCGTGTCCCCCGACAAGCCGGAGAAGCTCGCGAAGTTCCGCGAGAAGGAGAACCTGAAGGTCACCCTGGTCGGCGACCCCGAGAAGACGACCCTGGAGGCGTACGGCGCCTTCGGCGAGAAGAAGCTGTACGGCAAGGTGGTGACGGGCGTGATCCGCTCCACGGTCGTGGTCGACGAGGAGGGCAAGGTGGAACACGCCTTCTACAACGTCAAGGCCACGGGCCACGTCGCCAAGATCATGCGCGACCTGGGCGTCTGATCCCCACCCGGTGTGACGGGCGTCTCATTCCAGGATCGTTCCCGTTTGCGAACGGCATGACCGCGCAGAAGTGCCTCTGGAGTCTGCTCACCCCCAGAGAGGACGTACGGTCATGCCGGCCACAGACCGCTCCCCCGCGGGCGATCCCGAGGCTTTGAGACGCCACCCGCACCTGTTCAAGGCCGCCACCCGGCGCCGGCGGCCCAGACTGCGGCGGACCGACATCACGGTCACCGACGAGGCGGCGGTCAAGCGGGCGGTGAGGGCGGCCTCCCTGGGCAACGCCATGGAGTGGTTCGACTTCGGCGTCTACGCCTACCTCGCCGTCACCCTCGGGCACGTCTTCTTCCCGGCCGGGAACGACACGGTCCAGCTGCTGTCGTCGTTCGCGACGTTCGCGGTCGCCTTCCTGGTCCGCCCCCTCGGCGGCATGGTGTTCGGCCCGATGGGTGACCGGCTGGGCCGGAAGAAGGTCCTCGCCCTGACCATGATCCTCATGGCGGTCGGCACCTTCGCGATCGGCATGATCCCCTCGTACGCCTCGATCGGCTTCTGGGCACCGGCGCTCCTGGTGTTCTTCCGCATGCTCCAGGGCTTCTCGACCGGCGGCGAGTACGGCGGCGCCTCGACCTTCATCGCCGAGTACGCCCCCGACCGCCGCCGCGGCTACTTCGGCAGCTTCCTCGAATTCGGCACCCTGGCCGGTTACGTCGGCGCGGCGGGCCTCGTCACGGCGCTCACCGCGTGGCTCGGCCCCGACGCGATGGAGGCGTGGGGCTGGCGCGTCCCGTTCCTCGTCGCGGGCCCCCTGGGCCTGGTCGGCCTCTACCTGCGGCTCCGGCTGGACGAGACGCCCGCCTTCCAGAAGCTGGAGAACGAGTCGGCGCGCGCCTCGGAGGCGGCGGACCCGGTGGAGACCTCCACCAAGGGCGACCTGGCGAAGATCTTCCGGCAGCAGTGGCCCGCGCTGGTCCTGTGCGTCGCCCTGGTCGGCGCGTACAACATCACCGACTACATGCTGCTGTCCTACATGCCGACGTACCTCTCCGACGAACTCGGCTACAGCGAGACCCACGGCCTGCTGATCCTCCTGCTCGTGATGGTCCTGCTCATGCTGGTCATCACCCAGGTCGGCCGCCTCAGCGACCGCTTCGGCCGCAGGCCCGTCCTGATGGCCGGCATGCTCGGCTTCCTCCTGCTCTCCCTGCCCGCCTTCCTCCTGATCGGGCGGGGCGGCGTACCGGCGATCACCGCGGGCATGCTGATGCTCGGCCTCTCGCTGGTCTGCATGCTCGGCACCATGTCGGCGGCGCTCCCGGCGCTCTTCCCGACGGACGTGCGGTACGGCTCCCTGTCGGTGGGCTACAACCTGTCGACCTCCCTCTTCGGCGGTACGACCCCGCTCGTCATCACGGCCCTGATCGGCGCGACCGGCAGCAATCTGATGCCGGCGTACTACGCGATGGGCGCGGCGCTCGTCGGCGTGATCGCGGTGGCCTGCATGAAGGAGACGGCCCGGCGCCCCCTGGACGGATCGCCGCCGTCGGTGGCGACCCCGGAGGAGGCCGCCGAGCTGATCCTGGCCCGGACACCGGAACCGAGGTTCTGACCCCCTCCGCCGTCGGAACGGCCCGCACCGGAGCGCGTCCGGTGCGGGCCGTTCCGTTTTCCGCACGCGATACGTACGCGATATGGCGTGACCGTCCGATATTCGGGTCGTTAGTCCGTACGAGATCCGTACTGGGGAGGGAGCTCCATGGGGACGAGCGCGTACACGAAGGAACGGCTGGAAGCGGCGGCACGGGGAGCGCGGACGCTGACGGAGGCGCTGGAGCGGCTGGGGGTGGACCCGAGGAGCGGGTCGCGGCGCTATCTGCACGACCGCATGCGGAAGCTGGGGGTGGACACGTCGCACTTCGAGCGGGAAGGAGTGCGGTGGACGCGGGAGGTCTTGGCTGAGGCGGTGGCGGCGTCCACGAACATGTGCGAGGTGCTGCGGCGGCTTGGGGTGGAGGTCGTGGGCGGGCAGCACACGCACATCAGCCGCCGGATCAAGGCGTACGGAATCGATGTCTCGCACTTCCGCGCACCATCCCGCCAGGGCAAGCCTTGGCGCCCCCGGACACCCGAGACCCTGCTCGTGGAGCAGACCGGTCCGCAGACCCGGCGCATCCCCAGCGACCGTCTCGCCTGGGCACTGGCGGAGTCCGGGGCCCAGAAGCGGTGCGCGATGTGCGGCAACGATGGCTTGTGGCGCGGCCGCCCTCTCCGGCTGGAGATCGACCACGTCGACGGCGACTGGCGCAACAACCGCATCGAGAACCTGCGGTTCCTCTGCCCCAACTGCCACTCGGCAACGGACAACTACCGGGGCCGGGGGAAGGGGCGGCGTCGGTGAGGGAGGGCATCCGGTACACGCGCGAGCGGCTGACCGAAGCAGCCTCGCGATGCGCGGACATCAACGAGGTCATGGACTTCTTCGGAGTGCAGCCGTACGACAAGCTGCGACGCTACCTCCTGAAGCGCTTCGCCCACTACAGCATCGACATCTCGCACTTCCCACACCGCCGACGCGGCAGGCAGCTGCTCCGTCCGACGGCGGAGGAGCTGCGGAGCGCGGTCGAGGGATCCCTCTCCGTCTCTGGCGCTCTGCGCCTCCTGGGCAGACCTGACAGTGGGCAGGCTCGGGACCTGTTCCGGCGATGGACAACGGAGGACGGCCTGAGCACCGCACACTTCCTAGGACAGGCCCACCAACGGGGCAAACCTGGGCCGACGAGGCCGGCGACGGAGATTCTGGTCCGGCACGACGGCAGACGCAGGACCAGGACGTACCTACTCCGGCGGGCGCTCCGCGAGGTGGGGGTGCCAGAGGAGTGCGCCGAATGCGGCACCGGGCTCGAATGGCTCGGGACATCGATAACCCTGGAGATCGATCACATCAACGGGGACTGGAGCGACGACCGGCGCGAAAACCTGCGGCTTCTGTGCCCCAACTGCCATGCAACCACTGACACCTGGTGCAGGGGAGGACGAAGCCGACAGGGCCGGTAAGGTATGGGCGACGGGCCCGTATCCCAGCTGGTTAGAGGACGCCGTTTTAGAGGCGGTGCGTCGTGGGTTCGAGTCCCACCGGGCCTACGTCGCAGGCGCGGCACCCACAAGGTGCCGCGCCTTTCGCGTCCTCAGCCCACCAGTTCCCGCACCACCGGCACCAGCGCCCGGAACGCCTTGCCGCGGTGGCTGATCGCGTTCTTCTCCTCCGGGGTCAGCTGGGCGCACGTCACGTCGTGGCCCTCCGGCTGGAGGATCGGGTCGTAGCCGAAGCCGTTCGTGCCGACCGGGGCGTGGCGGAGGGTGCCCGGCATGCGGCCTTCCACCACTCGTTCCGTGCCGTCGGGCAGTGCCAGGGCCGCCGCGCAGGCGAAGTGGGCGCCGCGGTGGGCGTCGTCGATGTCCGAGAGCTGGGCCAGGAGCAGGTTCAGGTTGGCCTTGTCGTCGCCGTGGGTGCCGGCCCAGCGGGCGGAGAAGATGCCGGGGGCGCCGTTCAGGACGTCGACGCAGAGGCCCGAGTCGTCGGCGACGGCCGGGAGGCCGGTGGCCCGGGCCAGGGCGTGGGCCTTCAGGAGGGCGTTCTCGGCGAAGGTGACGCCCGTCTCCTTGACGTCGGGGACGTCGGGGTACGCGTCCGCGCCGACGAGTTCGAGGTCGAGGCCCGCGTCGGCGAGGATCGCGTGGAGTTCGGTGATCTTGCCCGCGTTGCGGGTGGCGAGGATCAGTCGCTGTCGGGTCATGCCCCCGATTATCCCGGGGTGCAGACCTTGGCCACCTCGCTCGCGGCGTCGGTGACCGGCGTGATGTCGGGGGTCGTGTCGCCGTTCTTGACCGCCGTGCGGACGGAGTCGACGCCCTTGGTGAGGTCGTCCACGGCCTTGGAGAGGTCGGCGTTGTCCGTGGTGTTCTTGAGGTTGCCCAGTTCGGTGGAGATCTGGTTCAGGGACTCCTCGATCTGCGTCACGTCGTTGGAGGCGTTCGAGACCGCCTGCTGGAGGTTCTGCACGGACGTGGCTATCGCGTCGGCGGTCTTGACGCAGTCCATGGCGGTGTCGAGGGCTCCGCAGCCGCTCAGGACGGTGGTGAGCGCGGCGGCCGTGGCCATGGCGAGTGCGAGACGGCGCTTCAAGGCGGGTCCTCCCCCAGGTGCGTACAGACGTGCGGACGGGCGGGCGCACGGATCGTACCGGGTGCCCGCCCGTCAGGACGCAGCCAGGTGTCAGAGGGTTCCTTCGAGGGCCTTGCGCTGGATCTCGGCCAGTTCGGCGCAGCCGCCGGAGGCGAGGTCGAGGAGGGCGTTGAGCTCCTTGCGGTCGAAGGGCTCGGCCTCGGCGGTGCCCTGGACCTCGACGAAGCGGCCGTCGCCGGTGCAGACGACGTTCATGTCGGTCTCGGCGCGGACGTCCTCCTCGTAGCAGAGGTCGAGGAGGGGGACGCCGTCGACGATGCCGACGGAGACGGCGGCGACGCTGCCGGTGAGGGGCTTGCGGCCGGCCTTCACCAGCTTCTTGTTCTGCGCCCAGGTGATGGCGTCGGCGAGGGCGACGTAGGCGCCGGTGATGGCGGCGGTGCGGGTGCCGCCGTCGGCCTGGAGGACGTCGCAGTCGAGGACGATGGTGTTCTCGCCGAGGGCCTTGTAGTCGATGACGGCGCGCAGGGAGCGGCCGATGAGGCGGGAGATCTCGTGGGTGCGGCCGCCGATCTTGCCGCGGACGGACTCGCGGTCGCCGCGGGTGTTGGTGGCCCGGGGGAGCATGGAGTACTCCCCGGTGACCCAGCCTTCGCCGCTGCCCTTGCGCCAGCGCGGGACGCCTTCGGTGACGGAGGCGGTGCAGAAGACCTTGGTGTCGCCGAAGGAGATGAGGACGGAGCCCTCGGCGTGCTTGCTCCAGGCGCGTTCGATGGTGACGGGGCGGAGCTGTTCGGGGGTACGGCCGTCGATGCGAGACATGGGACGAGCCTAGCCGGACATGGCGGAGGGCCCGTTCCCCTGCCGGAGCGGGCCCTCCTGGGGAAGCGAGCGGATGGCTCAGGCTCGCTTCGGGTCCGTGAGCCGGTGGCTCACATCAGGTCTTCGATCTCCGCGGCGATCGGGTCGGCGTCGGTGCCGATGACGACCTGGATGGCGGTGCCCATCTTGACGACGCCGTGGGCGCCGGCGGCCTTCAGGGCGGCCTCGTCGACGAGGGAGGCGTCCACGACCTCGGTGCGCAGGCGGGTGATGCAGCCTTCGACCTCTTCGATGTTGTCGATGCCGCCGAGCCCGGCGACGATCTTCTCAGCCTTGCTGGCCATGTGTTTCTCCCTGTCCGTTCCGTTCGCGAGGACGCGAATCTCGGCGCACCTGCGGTCCGTTTTGTCACGGTAACCCACGGTTGGCCCAACTTCGCGAGCAAGGACAGCCGTTCTGCCGAATGATGACGATCACCGGCGGCCTGTCCTCAGCGGGCTCCCGGAGCCTACCGCAACTGGTCTACACCAGTGTGCAACGAGATGCGGGCCCGGCCTGTTCCGGGCAGGGAGGACGCCGATGAGTACCGACAGCGCCGCGGCGGCACCGGAGCCGAAGCCGAAGCGGTCCGTCTCGTGGGGCGGGCTCTTCCAGGGTCTCCAGAAGATGGGCCGGAGCCTCCAGCTCCCCATCGCCGTCCTCCCGGCCGCCGGCATCATCAACCGCCTGGGGCAGCCGGACGTCTTCGGTGCCGACGGTCTCGGCTGGGACAACGTAGCGAAGGTGATGGCGGGCGCCGGTGGTGCGCTGCTCGACGGCAACCTCGGCCTACCCCTGCTGTTCTGCATCGGTGTCGCGATCGGCATGGCGAAGAAGGCGGACGGCTCGACCGCGCTCGCCGCGGTGGTCGGCTTCCTCGTCTACTACAACGTGCTGCGCCAGTTCCCGAAGGACTGCCCGCCGGGCACGAAGGACATCAGCGGCGGCTGCCTCGCCCCCGAGGAGGTCTTCACCGGGTACACGTACCAGAACCCGGGCGTCTTCGGCGGCATCGTCATGGGTCTGCTCGCCGCCTGGTTCTGGCAGCGCTACCACCGCAAGAAGCTGGTCGACTGGCTGGGCTTCTTCAACGGCCGCCGCCTGGTCCCGATCATCATGACGTTCGTCGCGATCGCGTTCGCCGCGATCTGCCTGTGGATCTGGCCGCCGATCGGCGACGGACTGGAGAACTTCAGCGACTGGCTGGTCGGGCTCGGCGCGTGGGGCTCGGGCATCTTCGGCGTCGCCAACCGAGCGCTCCTCGTCATCGGCCTGCACCAGTTCCTGAACGTGCCGATCTGGTTCCAGTTCGGCACGTACACCAAGCCGGACGGCACGGTGGTCCACGGCGACATCCCCATGTTCCTCGCGGGCGACCCGAACGCCGGGCAGTTCCTGACGGGCTTCTTCCCGATCATGATGTTCGCGCTGCCCGCCGCGGCGCTCGCGATCACCCACACCGCGAAGCCGCACCGCCGGAAGGCGGTCGGCGGCATGATGCTCTCGGTCGCGCTGACCTCGTTCGTCACCGGCATCACCGAGCCGATCGAGTACTCGTTCCTCTTCATCGCGCCGCTGCTGTACGCGATCCACGCCGTGCTGACCGGCGTCTCGATGGCGGTGACCTGGGCGCTCGGCGTGAAGGACGGCTTCAGCTTCTCGGCCGGCCTGATCGACTACGTGATCAACTGGAACCTCGCGACGAAGCCGTGGCTGATCATTCCGATCGGTCTGGGGTTCGCGGTCGTGTACTACGTGATCTTCAGGTTCGCGATCGTCAGGTTCGACCTTCCGACGCCCGGCCGCGAGCCGGAGGAGGTCGAGGAGGAGATCGAGCGCGACAACGTCAAGTAGCCCGGCGGTCACCCGCCGGAGCCCGGCCGCTTTCGGGGCTTTCGCCTCCTCGCGAGGCCCCCTCGCAAGGCCCGTGAAAGGCCCCTGGACCTGACCGTCCGGGGGCCTTTTGTCGTGCATTTCCAGCTATGGCTGAGCGCACAGAATTCACAGGTTCCTTATCTAAGTCTCACGTGCTACAACTGGTCTACACCACTCATTGGTGTAGACCACGCGGTCCAGACCACCGCGTTCCACGAGACGCCGCCGTCACCCCCTTTTCATGTCCTCTGGCGGCGCCTTGCCTTACTGGAGGAAGTTGATGAGTACGGCCACCGCCCAGGCCGCCGCTCCCGCGAAGAAGCGCGGATCCGGCCTGTTCCAGGGCCTGCAGAAGGTCGGTCGCAGCCTGCAGCTGCCGATCGCCGTGCTGCCGGCCGCGGGTATCTTGCTCCGTCTCGGCCAGCCCGACGTCTTCGGCAAGGACGGACTCGGTTGGGACAAGGTCGCCTCCGTGTTCGCCACGGCCGGCGGCGCTGTCTTCGACAACCTGCCCCTGCTCTTCTGCATCGGCGTCGCCATCGGCTTCGCCAAGAAGGCGGACGGCTCCACCGCCCTGGCCGCGCTCGTCGGATTCCTGGTCTACAGCAACGTGCTGAAGGCCTTCCCGATCACCGAGGCCGTCGTCAACACGACCGCCAACAAGGGCGTCGACGTCGCCGCGACGTACAACAACCCGGGTGTCCTCGGCGGCATCCTGATGGGTCTGCTCTCGGCCGTCCTGTGGCAGCGGTTCCACCGCACCAAGCTCGTCGACTGGCTCGGCTTCTTCAACGGCCGCCGTCTCGTCCCGATCATCATGGCCTTCGTCGGCACCGCCGTCGGTGTCGTCTTCGGCCTGGTCTGGGAGCCGATCGGCGAGGGCATCTCCAGCTTCGGCGAGTGGATGACCGGACTCGGCGCCGGTGGCGCCGGCCTCTTCGGCCTCATCAACCGCGCGCTGATCCCCGTCGGCATGCACCAGTTCGTGAACACCGTCTCCTGGTTCCAGATCGGCGACTTCACCAATGCCGCCGGCGAGGTCGTCCACGGTGACCTCAACCGCTTCTTCGCCGGTGACCCGAGCGCCGGAATCTTCATGTCGGGCTTCTTCCCGATCATGATGTTCGGCCTCCCGGCCGCCGCGATCGCCATCGCCCACGCCGCCCGCCCCGAGCGCCGCAAGGCCGTCATGGGCATGATGATCTCCCTCGCGCTGACCTCCTTCGTCACGGGCATCACCGAGCCGATCGAGTTCACCTTCATGTTCATCGCGCCGGTCCTGTACGCGATCCACGCGGTCCTGACCGCCGTGTCCATGGCCGTCACCTGGGCCTTCGGCGTCCACGCGGGCTTCACCTTCTCCGCCGGCGGCATCGACTACCTGCTCAACTGGAACCTCGCGACCAAGCCGTGGTTGATCATCCCGATCGGCCTCGTCTTCGCGGCGATCTACTACGTGGTCTTCCGCTTCGCGATCGTCAAGTTCAACCTCCCCACCCCGGGCCGCGAGCCCGAGGAGGAGGTCGAGGACCTCACCAAGGCGTGAGCCCCACCCGCACGGCCGAAGGGCCCCGGAACCGTACGCACGGTTCCGGGGCCCTTCCCCTGTCCTCGGAAGTCCTCAGACCTCGTAGACCGCGCCCGGTCTCGCCAGCTCCGACGGGCCCTTGTAGACCTCGCGGGCGTCCCGCAGGTTCCGCTCGCCGTCCGTCCACGGCGGGATGTGGGTGAGCACCAGGCGGCCCACCCCCGCCCGGGCCGCGTGGGCGCCGGCCTCCCGCCCGTTGAGGTGGAGGTCCGGGACCTCCTCCTTGCCGTGGGTGAAGGAGGCCTCGCAGAGGAAGAGGTCGGCGCCTTCGGCGAGGTCGTGCAGCGCGTCGCAGACCCCGGTGTCCCCGGAGTACGTGAGCGAACGGCCGCCGTGCTCGACCCGGATGCCGTACGCCTCGACCGGGTGGCACACCTTCTCCGTACGGACGGAGAACGGGCCGATCCGGAAGCTGCCGCCGGACTTCAGCGTGTGGAAGTCGAAGACCTCGCTCATCGAGGTGGCCGAGGGCGTGTCGGCGTACGCCGTGGTCAGCCGCTGCTCGGCGCCCTCCGGCGCGTAGACGGGGAGCGCGTCGCAGCGCCCGCCCTCGTGCCGGTAGTAGCGGGCGACGAAGTACCCGCACATGTCGATGCAGTGGTCCGCGTGCAGGTGGCTGAGGAAGATCGCGTCGAGGTCGTACAGACCGATGTGGCGCTGCAGCTCGCCCAGGGCGCCGTTGCCCATGTCGAGGAGCAGCCGGAAGCCGTCGGCCTCGACGAGGTAGCTCGAACAGGCCGAGTCCGCGGACGGGAACGACCCGGAGCAGCCGACGACGGTGAGCTTCATGGAGCGTGAACCTCCGTGGACGGGTGCGGGAAGCGCGCTGAGGGAGGGGAGGCTGTGCGGTCTGTCGAGCGTAAGGCGCGCCCGGGCCCGGCGCTCCTTCGTGGTGGCCCGTTGTGGGCGAACTCACGGGCTCTGTCACCGGTTCGGATGGATGGCGGGCCGCGGCGGCGGGGTGGTGCGCGCCCCGGTACCTTCTTGAGGTATGGACACGTCGTGGTGGCCCGCGCTGGTCGCGGTCGTGGTGATCGCGCTGGCCGTGGCGCTCGCCGACGGGCGGAAGCGGTCTTCGCGGCGGCCGGCGGGGCGGACGCGGCCGCCGGCGCGGCCGGTGCCGCGGGGGCGGGTGCCGGAGCGGCTTCCTCGGGCGGGGGAGATCTGGTGGGCGGACGTGCCGTACGAGGACGGGCCCGGGTCGAAGGACCGGCCCTGTCTGGTGCTCGCGGTACGGGGGGACAACGCGCTCGTCGCCAAGATCACCAGCAAGTACCACGACGAGCGGCCGGGGGTGATCGCGCTCCCGCCCGGCTCCGTGGGCGACGCCCAGGGGCGGCCCAGCTTCCTGGAGACGGACGAGCTGCGGGACGTGCCGGTGTGGGAGTTCCGGCGGAGGGTGGGGACGGCGGACCCGGTCGTGTGGGACCAGGTCCGCCATCTCACGCGGTAGCTTTCCGCGGGGCGCCTACGGGTGCGGGGCCTACGGGTGCGGGGCCGGGCGACAGGAGCCCGGGCCCGGCAGGGGGCGCCGTCCGGTGTGCCCGCCCTCCCCCGAGCTCTCGGCTTCGCTCGGGCAGGGGGATCCCCCTCGCCCCTGGCGGACGATCGCCCGCACCTCCTGCGCCTCCTACGCCCAGAGCTGGCCCTGGACCGCTTCGATCGCTTCCTCCGTCGTCTTGGCCGTGTAGAGGCCCGTCGACAGGTACTTCCAGCCGCCGTCCGCGACGACGAAGGCGATGTCGGCGGACTCGCCCGCCTTGAGCGCCTTGTTGCCGACTCCGATGGCCGCGTGCAGGGCGGCGCCGGTGGAGACCCCCGCGAAGATGCCCTCCTGCTGGAGGAGTTCGCGGGTGCGGGTGACCGCGTCGGCGGAGCCGACCGAGAAGCGGGTGGTGAGGACGGAGGCGTCGTACAGCTCGGGCACGAAGCCCTCGTCGAGGTTGCGCAGGCCGTAGACGAGGTCGTCGTAGCGCGGCTCGGCGGCGACGATCTTGACGTCGGGCTTGTGCTCGCGCAGGTAGCGGCCGACGCCCATCAGCGTTCCCGTCGTGCCGAGGCCGGCGACGAAGTGGGTGATGGAGGGGAGGTCGGCGAGGATCTCGGGGCCGGTGGTGGCGTAGTGGGCACCCGCGTTGTCCGGGTTGCCGTACTGGTAGAGCATCACCCAGTCGGGGTGCTCCTCGGAGAGCTCCTTGGCGACCCGTACGGCCGTGTTGGATCCCCCGGCCGCCGGGGAGGAGATGATCTCCGCGCCCCACATGGCGAGCAGCTGGCGGCGCTCCTCGCTGGTGTTCTCGGGCATGACGCAGACGATGCGGTAGCCCTTGAGCTTGGCGGCCATGGCGAGGGAGATGCCGGTGTTGCCGCTGGTCGGCTCCAGGATGGTGCAGCCGGGGGTGAGGCGGCCGTCCTTCTCCGCCTGCTCGATCATGTGGAGCGCGGGGCGGTCCTTGACCGAGCCGGTGGGGTTGCGGTCCTCCAGCTTCGCCCAGATGCGGACGTCGTCCGAGGGCGAGAGCCGGGGGAGGCGGACCAGCGGCGTGTTGCCGACGGCGGCCAGCGAGGAGTCGTAACGCATGGATCAGACCATGCCGCCGGCGACGGCCGGCAGGATCGTGACGTTGTCGCCGTCGGTGAGCTTGGTCTCGATGCCGTCGAGGAAGCGGACGTCCTCGTCGTTCAGGTAGACGTTGACGAAGCGGCGGAGCTTGCCGCCGTCGACGATGCGCGCCTCGATCCCGGTGTGGCGGGTCTCCAGGTCGGCGAAGAGCTCGGCGAGGGTCCCGCCCTTGCCCTCGACGGCCTTCTCGCCGTCGGTGTAGGTGCGGAGGATGGTCGGGATGCGGACCTCGATGGCCATGGCGTGGGCTCTCCTGTCGGAAGTGGCGTGATGGGCGCGCTTCTGTGGCCCCGCGCGGAGGGGGTCGTACGGTGAGGGCGCTCGGCCGGTCGCTCAGAGCGCAGCGCGTGCGGTACGGCGTGCAGTACAGATCGCGCTGGCGAGGCGGCACAGGTCGACGTGCAGGCGTGCCACGAGCAGGGTGGTGCTCGGAGTCTCTTCGCTCACGTCGTGGGAAACCATGGGCTCATCGTATCGATTCCCGGTCCGGGTTTCGGAATGTGATCTCACACTGTGGATGGTTTCTGACCGACTGGCGGACCGCACAAGTGGAGGGGGCCCTTCGCGCGGGGTGGAGGGCGTCCGTCCGGCATGCCGGGGGGGCCCTCCGTCCCTCTCGCGCACTTCCGACGGCGCCCTGCTCGCCGGGGCCGCCGGTCGCGTCCTACTCGTACGCCTCCACGACCTTGACCTCCTCCTCCGTCACGACGCCGTCGACGATCGTGTAGGAGCGGAACTGGAAGGGGCCGGCGCCGTCGGCGTCGGCGGTGGAGACGAGGACGTAGTGGGCGTTCGGCTCGTTCGCGTAGGAGATGTCCGTGCGGGACGGGTAGGCCTCGGTCGCGGTGTGCGAGTGGTAGACGATGACGGGCTCCTCGTCCCGGTCGTCCATGTCGCGGTAGAGCTTGAGCAGGTCCCCGGAGTCGAACTCGTAGAAGGTGGGCGAGCGGGCGGCGTTGAGCATCGGGATGAACCGCTCGGGGCGTCCGCTGCCGACGGGGCCCGCGACCACGCCGCAGGCCTCGTCGGGGTGGTCCGCGCGGGAGTGCTCCACGATCTGGTCGTACAGGGCCTGGGTGATGGTCAGCATGCCGACAGGATAAGCAGACGGGCCGTTCCGTACCGATGTTTGGTACGGAACGGCCCGGATGCTGAGACCTTGCAGGTCAGGAGCGCTTCGCGAAGGCCGCGCCCTCGGGGTTGCGGGCCTTGAGGACCAGGTAGGAGACGGCGAGGACCAGGCCCCAGACCGGCGCGCCGTACAGCGCGACCCGGTTGTCCGCGTCCATGCCCATGGTCACGACGACCATGCCGATGAAGGCGAGCGAGAAGACGCTGAACCAGATGCCGCCCGGCGCCTTGAAGGAGGACTGGGGCAGCTCGCCGCGGTCGGCCTTGAGCCGGTAGCGGATCTGGCAGATCAGGATGACGATCCAGGCCCACATGCCGGAGATGGTGGCGAAGGAGACGACGTAGTTGAACGCCTCGCCGGGCCACTGGTAGTTGACCCAGACGCCGACCATCATGAGCGCGGCCGAGAACGTGGTGCCCACCAGCGGGGTGCCGGACTTGGTCAGGCGGGTGAAGACCTTCGGGCCCTGGCCGTTGAGCGCGAGGTCGCGCAGCATGCGGCCGGTGGAGTACATGCCCGAGTTGCAGGAGGACAGGGCCGCCGTGAGGACGACGAAGTTGACGATCGCGGCGCCGATGCCGAGGCCCATCTTCTCGAAGGCCGCGACGAACGGGCTGACGCCCGGCTTGAACGCGGTCCACGGGACGACCGAGAGGATCATGATCAGCGCGCCGACGTAGAAGACGGCGATGCGCCACGGCACGGTGTTGATCGCCTTCGGCAGGACCGTCTTGGGGTCCTTCGACTCGCCCGCCGTCACGCCGACCAGCTCGACCGCGAGGAACGCGAACATGACCATCTGGAGGGTCATCAGGGTCGAGAAGATGCCGTCGTCGCCGGCGAAGAAGCCGCCGAGGTCCCACAGGTGGGTGACGGAGGCGGTGGCGCCGGCGTCGGAGAAGCCGAGGGTGAGGATGCCGGCGCAGATCAGGATCATGCCGATGATCGCGGTGACCTTGACCATGGAGAACCAGAACTCCAGCTCACCGAAGAGCTTCACGGAGATCAGGTTGGCGCCGTAGAGGATCACGGTGAAGACGAGGGCGGAGAGCCACTGCGGGATGTCCCACCAGTACGTCATGTAGGTGGCCGCGGCGGTGACCTCGGTGATGCCGGTGACGACCCAGAAGAGCCAGTACGTCCAGCCGGTCGCGAAGCCCGCGAAGGGGCCGATGAACTCGCGGGCGTACTCCGAGAAGGAGCCCGACACCGGGCGGTACATGAGGAGCTCGCCGAGCGCCCGCATGATGAAGAAGATGACGAGGCCCGCGATGGCGTACGCGAGGATCAGGCTGGGTCCCGCGATGGAGATGCCCTTGCCCGCGCCGAGGAAGAGCCCGGTGCCGATGGCACCGCCGATCGCGATCATCTGGATCTGCCGGGCGCCGAGTGCCCGGTGGTAACCCTCGCCCGAGGCGGAGTCCGCGGCCTCATTGCCGTCGTGCTGCTTGTCGACCTGCACTGAGGTCATGGTGGTGCGCCTTTCTCCATGCTGATCCGCGCGACTGCGAGTGCGTCTGCCGCGGATCAGATCCTGATCCCCCCGGATGTGGATGGAGTGCTACCGGCGGTCAGCCGGCCCGAGCGCCCTCGGGAACAGGGGTGGCGTGCCCGAGTGGTCGTGAAGATTTATCACGGCGTGGGAGGTGATCGACGGAGTTGCGTGTGGCGCACACCACAAAAAAATACGGACAAAGGGAGCGCAAGATGGCCAGGCGGACGCTCTGATAACGCATTCGTTATCCGGATTTGAGCGTCCGCTGAGCGAACGCCCCCTGTCGCGGGGATGGCGCTACGGCATCAGGGTCGCGACGAGCGACTCCTGGAGCGCCCCCAGCCAGAGGTACGCCATCACCATCGGCTTGCGCGGGTCGGAGTCCGGCAGCCGGTACAGCTGCTCGCTGTCCTCGTCGTCCGTGACCTCCAGGCGGGTGCCGATGGTCAGCCGGAGGTCGTTGAGCGCGCCGAGCCAGGACCGGGACTCGTCCGGGGTGAGCTTCAGGATCGCGCCGCCCTCCCCCGCCGCCTCCGCGGAGAGGGAGTCCAGGGCGCGCACGACCGCGAGGGCGTCCTCGCGCTTGCGGGCCCGCAGGTCGTTCTCGGTGTAGCGGCGGAAGTCGGAGGCGGCCGCCCGCAGCTCCTCGCTGTCGTCCCCGTACGCGTCGGGGAAGAGGCGCCGCAGCGCGGGGTCGGACGGCGGCTCGCTCGGCCCCTCGGCGAAGAGCGCGGCCAGCGGGTCCTCGTCCGCGGCGGGCTCGTCGCCCGGGCCGATCAGCTCCATGAGCTGGACGGCGAGGGAGCGGAGGATGGAGATCTCGACGTCGTCGAGCGCGACGGCCGCGCCGCCGCCCGGCAGGGCCTCGAACTGCCCGGCCATCAGACGCGGTCCTGGGAGAGGGTCGCCCACAGGCCGTAGCCGTGCATCGCCTGCACGTCCCGTTCCATCTCCTCGCGGGTGCCGCTGGAGACCACCGCGCGGCCCTTGTTGTGCACGTCGAGCATCAGCTTGTGCGCCTTGTCCTTGGAGTATCCGAAGTACGACTGGAAGACGTACTCCACATAGCTCATCAGGTTGACCGGATCGTTGTGCACGAGGGTCACCCAGGGCACGTCGGGTTCGACGACCGCGGAGACCTCCTCGGCCGATTCCGTACGTTCGATCTCAATAGGCGCGACGCTCACTCACCCCATGTTGTCACCCCTGGGGGGCGGTCGCGCAAACGGGGCGCGCCCACGCCTGCCGAACGGCGGTGCACTCCCCGCGATAGAAATCGTCACTCTGACGATTTCTGCGCTAGCATCACTGACATGAACGCTGCGGACCTTGGGCTGCCGGTGGACGTGCCGTCGACCGCGCTCTTCACCGATCAGTACGAGCTGACCATGCTCCAGGCGGCCCTGCGGGCCGGCACCGCCGACCGGCGCTCCGTCTTCGAGGTCTTCACCCGGCGGCTGCCCGAGGGGCGGCGCTACGGCGTCCTCGCGGGCGTCGGCCGGGTCCTGGACGCCGTCGAGAACTTCCGGTTCGACCCCGCCGTCCTGGGCTTCCTGCGGGAACGCTCCATCGTCGACGAGCCGACCCTGGAATGGCTCGCCCGCTACCGCTTCTCCGGCGACATCTGGGGCTACCCCGAGGGCGAGGTGTACTTCCCCGGCTCCCCCGTGCTGCGCGTCGAGGGCTCCTTCGCGGAGTGCGTGCTCCTGGAGACCGTGATCCTCTCGATCCTCAACCACGACTCGGCCATCGCGGCCGCCGCCTCCCGCATGTCGGCCGCGGCCGGCGGACGGCGCCTGATCGAGATGGGCGCCCGCCGCACCCACGAGCTGGCGGCCGTCGCCGCCTCCCGCGCCGCGTACGTCGGAGGCTTCGACTCGACCTCCGACCTCGCGGCCGGCTTCCGCTACGGCATCCCGACCGTCGGCACCTCCGCCCACGCCTTCACCCTGCTCCACGACAGCGAGCGGGACGCCTTCCGGGCCCAGGTGGAGACCCTGGGGCGCGGCACGACCCTGCTCGTCGACACCTACGACGTGACCGAGGCCGTCCGTACCGCCGTCGAGATCGCCGGACCCGAGCTGGGGGCCGTACGGATCGACTCCGGCGACCTGCTGCTCGTCGCGCACCGGGTGCGGGCGCAGCTCGACGAGCTGGGCGCCCGGGACACGAAGATCGTGGTCACCTCGGACCTCGACGAGTACGCCATCGCCTCGCTCGCGGCGGCCCCCGTCGACGCGTACGGAGTGGGCACGCAGCTGGTCACCGGCAGCGGTCACCCCACCTGCTCGATGGTCTACAAGCTGGTCGCCCGGGCCGCCTCGGCCGACCCGAAGGCGCCCCTGGTGCCGGTGGCCAAGAAGTCGCTGGGCGGCAAGGCCTCCGTCGGCGGCCGCAAGTGGGCGGCGCGCCGGCCCGACGCGGCCGGGGTCGCCGAGGCGGAGGTCGTGGGCACCGGACCGGTCCCGCCGGAGCTCGCCGACCACCAGCTGCTCGTCGAGCTGGTCAAGGGCGGCGACGTGGTGGCCCGGGAGCCCCTGGAGGCCGCCAGGTCCCGGCACATCGCGGCCCGCGAGGGGCTGCCGATGTCGGCGATGCAGCTGTCGCGGGGCGAGCCGGTCCTGCCGACCGAGTACGCCTGACCCCGGACCCGCGGCAGCCCTCGGTGCCGCACGCCCGACCCCGGACCCGCGGCAGCCCTCGGTGCCGCACGCCCGATCCCGGACACGCAGGAGTGCTCGGTGACGCCCCCTCCCGCCGGGAGGGGGAAGTCTCTAGGCTCGAAGTCTTCCTCCCGACCCGCTAAGGACACCCGCCATGCACCGCGCATTGATCGTTGTGGACGTTCAGAACGACTTCTGCGAGGGCGGCAGCCTCGCGGTGACCGGCGGCGCGGACGTCGCCGCCGCCATCACCGACCTGGTGGGCCAGACGGCGGGCACCTCCTACCGGCACGTCGTCGCCACCCGCGACCACCACGTCGACCCGGGCGCGCACTTCGCCCCGGCCGGCGAGGCGCCGGACTACGAGTCCTCCTGGCCGGTGCACTGCGTGGCCGGCACGGAGGGCGTCGGCTTCCACCCGAACTTCGCGCCCGCCGTCGCCAGCGGGGCGATCGACGCCGTCTTCGACAAGGGGGCGTACGCCGCGGCGTACAGCGGCTTCGAGGGGTACGACGAGAACGGGCAGACGCTCGCGGACTGGCTGCGCTCGCGGGACGTCACCGAGGTCGACGTGGTCGGCATCGCCACCGACCACTGCGTCCGGGCCACGGCCCTGGACGCGGCCCGGGAGGGCTTCCGCACCCACGTCCTGCTCGACCTGACGGCCGGCGTGGCCGAGGAGACCACGGCCCGGGCCCTGGAGGAGCTCCGGACGGCGGGCGTGGAACTGACGGGCAGGCCGGTCGTCGCGTAGGCCTACGCGGCGGGTTCCCTCGGGAGGGACCGCACGGGATGCCAGAGCTCCTGGGCGGCGCCCGGGGTGGGTCTCCACAGCAGGCCGTCCGGGTGGTGCAGGACCGCGGTGACCTCGTCCGGGGTGGGCGGCTCCGAGTTGCCGCGGAGGTAGACCGCCCGCAGCCCCAGGTTCCGCAGCCTGGTCAGGGCGCGGGCGCGGTTGGCGGCGTGGACCAGGAAGCGGACGGTGGCGCCGTCGCCGGCCGGGCTGGGCAGCCCTATGGCGACGACCACGCTGCCTCCCGGCAGCTTGCAGAACCCTCCGTTGGGCATGCGGAACCACTCCCCCCGTGGATCGGATGTCAATAAGAACAGCGGTCAGACGCACCTAAACACGATCGGCCGCCGCCCGCTAGAGGGCGACGGCCGATCATGCTTTGACCTGCGGTTTTACAAATTAATTGGTCGAGGGGCCGACCTGAACCGTGATCGTCTGGCCATCCTTCGGCTCCTTGACGACCTGGATCTTGGTGTTGGTGTCAGTTACCTGGACACCGGCGCGCGGGGTCTCGGCGAACCAGTAGACGCCCTTGCGGTCGTCGAAGGTCGGGTTGCCGGCCTGCGACGGGACCCAGGTGGCGACGCCCTTGTTGTGCAGCTGGAAGCCGTCCGTGCGGGAGATGCTGAACGGCGAGTCGTAGGCCTGGATGCGGTTGCGCATCAGCGTGCCGTCGGACCACTTCAGCGGGCTCGGGTGGGCGTCGATCGGGAGGACGCGGCCCACGCCCGGGTGCTTGGAGGTGTTGTTGTCCTTCTGGGACAGGTCCCACTTCCAGATGAGCAGACCGTTCTGGTACGGGTAGTGCTCGACCCAGCTCGCCTTGTCACCCGTGAAACCGAAGTTGTACGGGCCGACCTTGAGGGTCTTGTCGTACGAGACGTACTGGCGGTTCTCCGCGATGTAGTACTGCTCGTACTCCTTGCTGAAGCCCTTCGCGATCCGCGAGAAGCCCTTGGCGACCCAGCCGTTGTCACCGTTCTCGGCACCGTCCGAGAAGACGGCGGCACCGTCGGCGGTCAGCGTGATGGCGTCGGCGGTGAAGCCCTTGCCGCCCGCGCCGCCGTCCGTCTGGTAGCGGAAGCGGAGGTCGAACTTCTTGCCCGCGTAGGCACCGAGGTCGTACGACAGCTTCTTGTACGCGCCGGAGACGTCGGTCAGCGACGGAGCGCCGCTCGCGTCGCGCGGCAGGGCCACCCCGTCGGCGGTGCCGTCGAGGGCGGTCCAGTTGGCGCCGCCGTCGGTGGACACCTCGGTGTAGAGGAAGTCGTAGCCCTTCTCGATGTCCCACCAGCCCTGGAGGTCCAGGGAGGCCGAGGACTTGCCCGTCAGGTCGACGGAACGCGTGAGGGTGTTCTTGAGGTCGTCACCCATGTTGCTCCACCACTGGCTGGCGCCTTCGGCGGGGGCCACGACATCGGTGGTGACGGACTTCTTCGGCAGCTCGACGACGAGCGCCTGCGGGTTCTTGGTGTTGTACTCCGAGACGCCCAGCTTGTGGGTGGTCTTGGTGCCACGCTGCCAGTCGTTGACCTTGGCGTAGTTCAGCCAGCCGAGCTGGAGCTTGTCCCAGGCGGTCATGTCGCCGGGCAGGTCGCCGATGGCGTCCTTGCCCTGGCCGAGCCAGGAGCCGGAGGACATGAGCGTCCAGAACCCGGTGGAGTTCTCGCCGCCCGAGGTGTCGTAGTGGTCCGGCAGACCGAGGTCGTGGCCGTACTCGTGCGCGAAGACGCCGAGGCCGCCGTTCTCCGGCTGCATCGTGTAGTCGCCGACCCACATGCCGGTGTCACCGATCGGGGTGCCGCCGGCCTTGTTGTTCGAGGGGCCGGTCTTGCCCGCGTCGGTGCCGTAGGCGTACCAGCGGTGGGCCCACAGGGCGTCCTCGCCCTCGGCGCCACCGCCGGCCGACTCGTCCTCGCCCGCGTGCACGAGCTGGAAGTGGTCGATGTAGCCGTCGGGCTCGTTGAAGTTGCCGTCGCCGTCGAAGTCGTAACGGTCCCACTGGTCGTACGTGGCCAGCTGGGCCTTGATCTGAGCGTCGGTCTGGCCCTTGGCCTTCTGGTCGGCGACCCAGGCGTTGAGGCCGTCGCGGACCGTGTCCCAGACGTTGTTGCAGTTGTGGTCGCCGCACCAGTTCGAGCCGTAACGGGCCTCGTTGTACGGGACCTTGACCCAGTCGGAGACCGTGCCGTCGACCGAGTAGCGACCGGACGAGGTCCGCTCGTAGTAGGTCTTCAGGGACTCCTTGGGCTTGCCGTCGGCGTCCTTGCCCGTACCGAAGTACAGGTCCTGGAAGTGCTGCCGGTCGTAGTCCGCCTGCCAGGCCGTGGAGTTGTCGTTCGCACGGTCCGGCTGGGCTATGGAGTTGTGCAGCGGGCCGGGCGTGCCGCCGTACTTCGGCTTGAGCTCCGACGTCTCGTCGTCCTCGCGGTCGACGAGGGTGGTGTTGTCGACCTGGTCGCCGAACTCGACGAGGATCGTGAAGATCTTGTCGGTCTTCTCGCGGGCCAGCTCGACGTACTTCTTGCTGCCGAGCTTGACGACCTGAGAGCCGCCCCGCTTCTCGACCTTGGCGTCACCGTTCAGCACCTGCTCCAGGGCAGCCTTGCGCTGCTGCTCCTGCCTGGCGCTGAAGGGGCCTTCGAGGTCGTGGTCGACCGCCGTCTTGTCGACGGTCTGGATGCCGGCCGGCGTCACGCTGTCGTGGTTCTCGGCCCAGGCGGTGGTGAAGGTCGAGGCGGTGGCAGCGGTGGCCGCGAGCGCCACGACGACTGCGGACGCTCTGATCGCCCGTCGTCTGTTGGTCACTTGATGTTGTCCTCCCCGGCGCCCGCGCCGACGGACCGAAGGTGGGGTGTCCGTCCGGCGGGGTCGCGCGTCACAAGTGACGACATTCGACCGGAGTGGGACGAGAAAAGACAGATCTTGACTTGAACGGGTCAACTGCACTATGCAGGACTCGTTTTCCGATTATCGAACACCCAGTGGGCGCATCGTTGAGGAAGATTGACGATTCCGTGATCCCGTGCGCCCCCCGTGCACCGCCACCGTGGGTAAGGTCACGCTTACCTGTCACACCCTCCGGGCATCCACCGTCGTAGAGTCGAACCGCGAAGCCTGGAGGGACGGTACCCGTCATGCAGCGTCCGAACGCCGCACAAATCACCTACGGTTCGGCCACCGTCGTCCTCGCGACCGTCGCCCTGCTGCTGCTCTCCGGCACGACGACGACCCTGGGCGTCGCGGTGATCTGCGCCGCCGGCCTGCTGCTCGGCGCCCTCGTGGCCGTGACGATGCCGGTGCGCGAGCGGCCCGTCAACACCCCCGCGACAGAAGGGATCCGGGTGCCGGCCGAGCGCGTGGGCGCGGGGGCCGATACCCGGATCGGTTCGTGACGCTTCGTCCGTGTCGCCGAGGGCGATTCGTCCTTTTCCGAAGACGATTCGTCCGCCTCTGAGTGCGATTCGTCCGTCTCTGAGGACACTTCGTCCGTATCACTGAGGGACGGTGACGACGACCGTCTTCGCCGCCTTGTCGTGCAGACCCTGCTTGTACGGCTTGTCGACCACGATCAGGATCAGGATCAGCAGCGGCCACAGACAGGCGCAGCAGATCAGGGCGGGCAGCCAGAGCACGACGGCGCGCAAGAGCGACTGGCTCATCGGCGGCGTCGTCCCGTCGTTGAGCATCGCGACCCGCAGCTTCATCAGCTTCTTGCCGATGGTCTGGCCGTTCCTGGCCGTCAGCACGGTGTCGTACGCGACGTACGCGACGATCGTGATGAGCTGGAAGACGAGCTGGCTGCCGCCGTTGAGGCTGTTGACCGTGTCCCCGAAGTCGCTGCCGTCCCGGGTCGCCCGCTGGTAGATGTCGAAGGGGATGCCGATGATCGCGAGCGGCACCGCGATGATCACCCAGTCGATCAGCCGGGCGAGGACGCGCCGGCCGGTGTCCGCGAGCGGCGGCATCCCGGAGAGCGGATCGTTTCCGCCGTAACCGCCTCCGTATCCACCGCCGTACGGAGGCGGGGGCATGTTGTCGTACGGCGAGCCGCCGCCGTACGGGGAGTCGTACGGGCTCCCCGGCGGCGGGCCGCCCGGCGGAGGTCCTCCGGGGGGCGGCCCCGACGGCGGCGGCCCTCCCGGCGGCGGCTCCGGAGGCCTCTTGCTGAAGGGGTCGTCCTCGGGCGGCTGGCCGGGCGGCGGCTGGTCGGTGCTCATGGGGGCAGTGCATCCCGGGCGGGGCGGCCCCGCAAGGAATCACCGCCCGTTCGGGGGACGGCGCCCGCTCAGCGCGCGACGAAGGTGCGGGCCGCCTTGTCGTGCCAGCACTGGCGCCAGGGACGGTCGAAGAGGCACCACAGGACGTTGAGGACCCCGATGACCAGGAGCCCCAGGACGCTGTAGACGAGCCAGCGGCGGAGCGCCTTCCCGAACGTCGGCGGCTCGTGCGCCTCGATGTCCCGCACCTCGATCCCGCACAGCTTCTTGCCCAGGGTGCGGCCCCACTTGGCGGTGGGCAGCGCCTCGTACAGGACGCCGAGGACGAACAGCGAGGCGAGCGCGATGCCGAACTGGACGGAGGTCGTGGAGTCGAGCAGCCAGACCTGGACGGTGGTGCCGGACTGCCTGGCCGCCTCGATCTTGCCCTCGATGTGGTCGACGGCCGCGGTCACGAAGGGCACGGAGGCCGCGCCCACCAGGGCGCCCAGGACGACGCTGTCGATCAGCCGGGCGACCAGCCGCCTGCCGAGCCCGGCGGGACGTGCGGCGGCCTGCGCCCGGGCCGCCTGCTGGAACACGTCTTCGACGGGCGGCTTCCAGGGCACGACGGGCTGCTGCTCTTGGGGCTGGACCTGGGCCTGGGGGTGGGGCTGCTGGGCCCAGGAGGGGGTGGAGGGCGTCGCCGGTGCGGGGACGGGCGTCTGGACCGGGGCGGGGGCGGGAGCCGGGGCGGGGGCGGGGGCCGACTGGGGCTGGGGAGCCGGGGCCGGGGCCGGCTGGGGGGTCGGGGAGGGCGTCGGGATCGGGGTGACCGGCATGCCTCCGAGGCGCGCCGCTCCCCCGGTCGCCCGGGGGTCCTGGGCGGGCGCCGGGGCGGCGGGGGAAGTGGGTGCCGGGGCGGCGGACGCCGGAGCGGCGGACCGCTCCTCCTCCGGCTCGCTCGCGCCCGCGACCGGCCACTCCGCCGGGGTGCGCGGGTCGGGCGTGCGGGGCGCGCCCCAGGAGACCTTCTGGTCGCGGTCGCCGCCGAAGCCGGTCTGGCGGGAGGAGTCCGCCTGCCAGGCCGACGCGGGCTCCGGCGCGAGCGGCTCCTCGTCGAGGAAGACGGGCCCGGTCTCCTCCACCGCGGGTACGGGGGCGGGCGCAGGGGCGGGCGCGGAGGCGGGGGGCTGCGCCTGGGCCGGCACGTGCGCGGGGGCCTGCACCTGCGCGGGGGCCTGCACCTGCGCGGGGGCCTGCACCCGCGTGGGAGCCGCGGCGGGCGCGGCCGACTGCGCGGGCGCCGTCGACTGGGCAGGGGTGGCGGACTGTGCGGGCGCGGCCGAGTGAGCCGCCGCGGCCGGATGGGCGGACTGTGCGGGCGCCGGCGTCACCGCCGGGGCCGGGGCCGGGCCGGAGGCCAGGATCGGACCGGCCGGGATCGCCGCGGCGGGCGGATGCGGCGGAACCTCGCCGTCCGCGGGGGCGGGCCGGCTCGTGCCGGGCACCCACGCGCCCCCGTTCCAGTACCGGATGTATCCGGGAATGGACGGGTCCGGGTAGTACCCCGCCTGCGGTACCTCTCCGCCGCCTCCAGGAGGAGTAGCCACTGCCCCGACTCCGTTCAGTCACAACGCCTTTGATCCGCACGGCCGCGCGCCGGGCGTGCCGCACCCAAGGAGGACAGTAACGAAGAACGTCCCCGAGGAAACAAAGAGCCCACGAGAAAGCCCGCCTTCGAGGGGGACGCGCACCGGAACCGATCACTCCCCGTGATGTTCGGGCCGTTGCATCCTGCCCGGAAGGCCCCCGGAAAAACTTCCCGAAAAAAACTTCCCGAAGTCGCGTAATGAACCGCAACCGCCCCGCTCTCTCCAGGTGAAGGCCCGCCCGGGGCCCGCCGACGAGAAGGAGCACGGCCATGCAGAACACCGACAACACCACCGTCGAGCGCGAGCTGGAGCTGAAGCTGGTGCTCTCCCCCGAGCGCTCCGTCCCCGTCCCCGCCCGGCTCGCCTACCGGACCGACGACCCGTACGCCGTCCACGTCACCTTCCACGTCGGCACGGACCACCCGGTCAACTGGACCTTCGCGCGCGAGCTGCTCGTCGAGGGCGTCTTCCGGGCCTGCGGCCACGGCGACGTCCGCATCTGGCCCACGAAGGTCGAGGGCCGCAGCGTCATCCTGATGGCCCTCTCCTCCCCCGACGGCGACGCCCTGCTCGAAGCCCCGTCCGCACAGGTGTCCGCGTGGCTGGAGCGGACCCTGCGCACGGTGCCGCCGGGCACCGAGTCCGAGCGGCTCGGCATCGACGACGGGCTCGCGGAGCTCCTGGCGACCACCGTGATCGCCGACGAGCTGTGGCTGCGCGACCCGTGGCCGTCGGACGAGTCCCAGGACGGCGAACTGTGACCCCGCGCGCGTACGCGTGGATCCGGTGGATTCAGAAGAGTTTTCCGGGGTTGAGCAGCCCCAGCGGGTCGAAGGCGGCCTTGATCCCGCGCTGGAGCTCCAGCCCGACCGGGCCCAGTTCCCGTGCCAGCCACTCCTTCTTGAGGACGCCCACGCCGTGCTCGCCGGTGATCGTGCCGCCGAGCGCGAGCCCCAGCGCCATGATCTCGTCGAAGGACTCCCGCGCCCGCCGCGACTCGTCCTCGTCGGTGTGGTCGAAGCAGACGACGGGATGGGTGTTGCCGTCGCCCGCGTGCGCGCAGACGCCGATGGTCAGGCGGTACTTCTCCGCGATCGCCGCCGTGCCGTCGAGCATCTCGGCGAGCCGCGTCCGCGGCACGCACACGTCGTCGATCATCGTCGCGGACTTGATCGTCTCCAGGGCGGTGAGGGAGAGCCGGCGTGCCTGGAGGAGGAGTTCGGACTCGGCGGTGTCCGCGGCCGGGACGACCTCGGTGGCGCCCGCCGCCCTGCACAGCTCCCCGACGGCGGCGAGGTCGGCGGCCGGGTCCGGGGTGTCGAAGGCGCAGAGGAGCAGCGCCTCGGTGGTGTTCGGCAGACCCATGCGCGCCAGCCTGTTGACCGCCTGGACGGTGGTGCGGTCCATGAGTTCGAGCAGTGAAGGGGTGTGGCCGCGCTCCATGATCGCGCAGACGGCCTCGCAGGCGGCGGCCGCGGAGGGGAACTCGGCGGCGAGCGCGAGCTGCGCCGGCGGCCGCGGCTTGAGCGCGAGCACGGCCCCGACGACGATGCCGAGACTGCCCTCCGAGCCGACGAAGAGCCGGGTCAGGTCGTATCCGGCGACGCCCTTCGCGGTGCGCCGACCGGTGCGCAGGAGCCGCCCGTCGGCGAGGACGACGTCCAGGCCGAGGACGTACTCGGCGGTGACCCCGTACTTGACGCAGCACAGACCACCGGAGGCGGTGCCGATGTTCCCGCCGATGGTGCAGGTCTCCCAGCTGGAGGGATCCGGCGGGTAGTACAGGCCGTGTTCGGCGACGGCACGGGACAGCACGGCGTTGACGACGCCCGGTTCGACGACGGCGATCCGGTCGACCGGGTTGATCTCCAGGATGCGGTCCATCTTGACCAGGGAGAGCACGATGCAGCCGTCGGAGGCGTTGGCGCCCCCCGACAGGCCCGTGCGGGCGCCCTGCGGGACGACGGGGACGCGGAGTTCGGTCGCGGTGCGCATGACGTGCCGGACCTGTTCGACCGTGCGCGGAAGCACGACGGCCGCGGGGGCGCCGGCCGCGCAGAAACTCGCCATGTCGCGCGCGTAGGAGGCCGTCACGTCCGGATCGGTGAGCAGCGCCTCGGCCGGGAGCCCGGCCCCGAGGGCCTCGTGGAGCACCTGAAGATCGTCCCTCTGAAGATCGTCCATGCGTCCAGCGTGGCACCCGGGGCCATCGGTGTGAACCCGCCGGAGCGAGCGCTTCGTGTGCTCTTCGTACGGGCGGAGGCGGGCGCACAGTGAGCGCCATGAAGACCCAGAACGTGTCGAGGACGGTCCTGGCGGGCGGGGTGGGCGCGGTGCTCGCGGCGACGGCCCTGTTGTACGTCCCGGAGTTCGCCGGCCAGGGCGCGCCGCCCCCGCCCGGGCCGGCGGAGCGGGCGGCGAGCGCGGCCCACGCGGGCGCGCAGGCCGCGCTGCCGGACCTGGCCGCGCTGATCACCGACCGGGAGAAGTGGCTGCGGGACCATCCGGACGACGAGGCGTCCTGGGCCGAGCTGGGCGCGGCGTACACGGAGCGGGGCAGCCGGCTCGGTGACGTGCGGGACTATCCGCGGGCCGAGCGGGCCCTGCGCCGCTCGCTCGCCGAACGGCCCGCCGCCCGCGGCAACCTGGACGCGCAGCTGGGGCTCGGAGCGCTCGCCGGGGCGCGGGGCGACTGGAAGACGGCCAGGGAGTGGGGCGAGCGGGTGCGGAAGGCCGATCCGCGCCGGTGGCCCGTGTACCCGGTCCTGATGGACGCGTACAACGGCCTCGGGGAGTACAAGGCGGCCCAGGAGGCCATGGAGAGCCTGGAGGAGCTCCACACGGGCGCGGTGGTGCGGGCCAGGGCCGCGCAGACCTACCGCGACCGGGGCTGGCGCGAGGACGCCGACGCGGCGGCCCTGGACGCGGCGGCGCTCGCGGAGACGGACGCCGAGAAGGCGGCGGCCCTCGCGCGGCTCGGGGACCTGGCGTGGGAGCGGGGCGAACCGGAGGAGGCCCTGGGGCGGTTCGGGGCGGCGCTGCGGCTCGTACGGGACCACGGGCCGTCCCTCGCCGGCCGGGCACGCGCGCTCACGGCCCTCGGCCGCACGGACGAGGCGGTGCGCGACTGGCGGGCGGCCCTGGCCGGGCCGCAGCTGCCGGAGTACCTCCTGGAGGCGGGCGAACTGTACGAGTCGCTGGGCCTCGACGGGGACGCGCGGGCCCTGTACGAGCGGCTGCGGACGGGCACGTGGACGGACGCGGAGGTGGCTCTCGGGCTGCTCGACGCGGACCACGGCGACCCGGCGGCGGCCGTCGTCCGGATGCGGGCGGAGTGGGCGCGGGGCCACCGCTCGGTGCGGGTGGCGGACGCGTTGGGGTGGGCCCTGCACCGCTCGGGGGCGTCGAAGGAGGCGCTGGGGTACGCGAGGACCGCCACGGAGGAGGGGCTGCGGAGCGCGCTCTTCACGTACCACCGGGGCGAGATCGAGCGGGCGCTCCAACAGACCGGTCCGGCCCGGCGTCACCTGGCGGAGGCCCTGCGGATCAACCCGGAGTTCTCCCCCTTGCACGCCCGGCGGGCGGAGGGGGCCCTGACGGCGCTGGGAGAACTCCCGGACGGGCTCCCGGCGGAGCTCCTCTCGAAGCCGACGCCACCACGCCGCAGCTGAACGCGCGAGCCCCGGCCCATCCCCCGTATGGGCCGGGGCCCGCGCGCCCGGCTGGGCGGTGCCCCGCCCGTGTGGGCAATCGTCCCGCTGGGGCGGGACGGGTGGGCACACGGGGACGGCGCCCTTCAGCGGGGCCCCCGCGTTCCGCGCCTGGACCCGCACCACAAGGGGCGGCGCACGTCCGGTGCGGGTTCGGGCGCGGGAGCCTGGGCCCGGCAAGGGGCGCCGTTCCGTTGCGCCCACCCTCCCCCGAGCTCTCGGCTCCGCTCGAGCAGGGGGACCCCCTTGCCCCAGCGGAACGACCGCCCACAACGGGGCGCGAGGGGCGCATGTGTGAGGGGCTCCGGGAGTCGCCCCGGAGCCCCTCACCGGCCGTGGCTAGAGGTTGCCGCGCTTCTCCTGCTCGCGCTCGATCGCCTCGAACAGCGCCTTGAAGTTGCCCTTGCCGAAGCCCATCGACCCGTGGCGCTCGATCATCTCGAAGAAGACGGTCGGGCGGTCCTGGACCGGCTTGGTGAAGATCTGCAGCAGGTAGCCGTCCTCGTCGCGGTCGACGAGGATCTTCAGCTCGCGCAGGATCTCGATGGGCACGCGCGTCTCGCCCGCCCACTCGCCGAGCGTGTCGTAGTACGAGTCGGGGGTGTCGAGGAACTGCACGCCCGCGGCCCGCATCGCCCGCACGGAGGCCACGATGTCGTTGGTGGCGAGGGCGATGTGCTGCACGCCGGCGCCGCCGTAGAACTCGAGGTACTCGTCGATCTGCGACTTCTTCTTCGCGATCGCCGGCTCGTTGATCGGGAACTTCACCTTGAGGGTGCCGTCCGCGACGACCTTCGACATCAGCGCCGAGTACTCGGTCGCGATGTCGTCGCCCACGAACTCCTTCATGTTCGTGAAGCCCATGACCTTGTTGTAGAAGCCGACCCACTCGTTCATCTTGCCGAGCTCGACGTTGCCGACGCAGTGGTCGATGGCCTGGAAGGTCCGCTTGGCCGGGGGCTCGACGATCGGGTTGGCGGGGACGAAGCCCGGCAGGTACGGGCCGTCGTAGCCGGAGCGCTCGACGAGGGTGTGGCGGGTCTTGCCGTACGTGGCGATGGCGGCGAGGACGACGGTGCCGTTCTCGTCCTTCAGCTCGTAGGGCTCGGTGATGCCGGTGGCGCCGTGCTCGACGGCGTAGGCGTACGCGGCGCGCGCGTCCGGCACCTCGATCGCCAGGTCGACGACGCCGTCGCCGTGCTCGGCGACGTGCTCGGCGAGGAAGCGGCCCCAGTCGGTCGCGACCTTGATGACGGAGGTGAACACGAAACGGGCGGAGCCGTTGGTGAGGACGTAACTGGCGGTCTCGCGGCTGCCGTTCTCCGGTCCGGAGTAGGCGACCAGCTTCATGCCGAAGGCCGTGGAGTAGTAGTGCGCGGCCTGCTTGGCGTTGCCGACGGCGAAGACGACCGCGTCCATTCCCTTGACCGGGAAGGGATCGGCCTCACGCGCGGTGGAAGGGGTGTGATCGATGGTCTCAGTCATGGCAGCAATGTCCCGCCGTTCGGCAAGGTGCGCAAGAGTTCGCTTATCCGCTGGTCAGGTTGTACAGCGACCGGCGAGTATGGTCGTGCGACTTGTACATCCTGACCATGGGGAGGCCGCTGTGGCGATCGATCATTTGGACGGCCGGCTGATCGCGCTGCTCGCGCGCGAGCCGCGCATCGGGGTCCTGGAGGCCTCCCGGCGTCTGGGGGTGGCGCGCGGCACGGTGCAGGCGCGCCTCGACCGGCTGCAGGCGAACGGGGTGATCCGCGGCTTCGGACCGCAGGTGGACCCGGCGGCGCTCGGTTATCCGGTGACGGCCTTCGCGACCCTGGAGATCAAGCAGGGCCAGGGTGCCGACGTGCGGGGCCATCTGGCGACGGTGCCGGAGGTCCTGGAGCTGCACACGACGACGGGCCACGGCGACATGCTCTGCCGGCTCGTCGCCCGCTCGAACGCGGACCTGCAGCGGGTGATCGACAAGGTGGTGGCGTTCGAGGGGATCGTGCGGGCGTCGACGGCGATCGTGATGGAGAACCCGGTGCCGCTGCGGATCATCCCGCTGGTGGAGCAGGCGGCGGGCGAGTAGGCGCAAAGAATCCGACGCAAAAAGGTCTCTGCAAAGAAGAAGCTGCAAAGAACCCCTTGCAACCTCTTCTTTGCAACTCTACGATTCAGGCATGTCCGAGCCCGAGGAACACCTGAGCCGCACCCTGGACCCGCGCACCCTGCGCGGCCTCGCCCACCCGCTGCGCATCCAGCTGCTGCGCGTCCTGCGCCGGAGCGGTCCCGCCACCGCCTCCCAACTGGCCGAGCGGCTCGGCGAGTCCAGCGGTGCGACCAGTTACCACCTGCGCCAGCTCGCGGCCCACGGCTTCGTCGAGGACGACCCGACGCGCGGCAAGGGCCGGGAGCGGTGGTGGAAGGCGACCCTGCAGAGCACGACCTTCGACGAGTCGCTCTACAAGAACCCGGACCCGGAGATCCGGGGCGCCATCGCGGTCTACACCCACGAGATCGCGAACATCCACACCCAGGAGCTGAACACCTACCTCGGCACCCGGCACGACTGGCACGAGAGCTGGCTCGGCGCCTCCGACATGAGCGACTTCACGCTGCGCCTTCCGGCCGAGAAGCTGCGCGAGCTCGACGAGCGGATACACGCGCTCATCGAGTCGTACCGGGACGTCGCCGAGAAGGACGCGCCGGACGCGGAGCGCGTACGGATCCACTTCCACGCGTTCCCGCAGCGCGAGGACTGATCCGGGCCCACCGCACCGCCCGCACCGCCCCGCACCGTCATCGCCCGCACCACGGAAGGACCCGCATCATGCATGCCGACATCCACCTCCAGCTGCACGCGCTGACCGCCGAGGAGCTGCGGAACGAGGCCGCCGCCGTCCGGCCGGACGCCCCCGCCCGCGTCCCCGCCCTCCGCGCCCGACTGGGCTGGAAGCTCGTCGAGCTGGGCCTGCGACTGGTCACGCCCGCCCGTCACCCGGCCGCCCTGGCCGCGTGACCGGACCGGGGGGCCGGGGGGGACACCACGTGACGACGCAACAGAACGACCGCACTCCGCTGGCCGGCGTCCTGGCCGCCAACGCCGTGTCGGTCACCGGCAATTCACTCACGCTCATCGGCGTCCCTTGGTTCGCGCTCGAGACCACGGGAAGCCCCGGCAAGGCCGGACTGGTCGCCTTCTTCGCGGCCGCCCCCGTCGTGCTCGCCGCCGTCGCCGGCGGCCCGGTCATCGACCGCATCGGGCGCCGCCGGGTCAGCATCACGTCCGACCTGGTCTGCGGCCTCGCGCTCACCGCGATCCCGCTCCTGCACCAGACCGGCCTCCTCCGGTTCTGGATGCTCTGCGCCCTGATGGCGGTCACGGGACTCTTCCACGCGCCCGGCGAGATGGCCCGGCACGTGCTCGTCCCCGACCTGGCGGGGCGCGCCGGGACCTCGCTCACCCGGGCCGCCAGCCTGTACGACGCGGTGGCGCGCGGGGCCCGGATGACGGGCGCCGCGATCGCCGGACTGCTCGTCGCCTTCATGGGCCCCGGCACCGTGCTGTACGTCGACGCGGCCACCTTCGCCGTCTCCGCGCTGCTCGTCACGGCGACCCTGCGCGGGGTGCCGTCGGCGGAGCCGCTGCGCGACGGCCCCCGCCTCTCCGCCGCCGGCTACCGCGCCGATCTGCGCGAGGGGTACTCCTTCCTGTTCCGCGCCCGGCTGATGCTCGGGATCACGGTCATGGTGATGGTGACCAACGGCCTCAGCCAGAGCTGGAGTTCGGTGCTGCTGCCGGTCCACTCCCGGGAGGAGCTCGGCGGGCCCGCCGCGCAGGGCCTGCTCGTCTCGGCCTTCGCCGGCTGCGCCCTCGCGGGCGCCCTGCTCTACGGGGCGGTCGGGGAGCGCTTCCCGCGCCGGGCCGTGTTCACGGCGGGCTTCCTGATAGGCGGCGCCCCGCCGTACGTGGTGGCCGCCCTCACCGACACCACCGCGCCGCTCCTGGTGACGCTCGCGGCGTCGGGGCTCGGAGTCGGGGTCCTCAATCCGGTCCTGACCACGGTCGCCTACGAGCAGGTGCCCGACGAGCTGCGCAGCCGGGTCATGGGCGCGAGTACGGCGGGAGTGCTGCTCACGAATCCGCTGGGCGGTCTCGCGGCGGGTCTCCTGGTCGAGCGGGCCGGGCTGACGGCGACGCTGCTCGGGATCGGGACGCTCTACTTCCTCGTGACGCTCTCGCCGATGCTCTTCCCGGCCTGGCGCGGCATGGACGCCCCGCCGAAGGCCGGCCCAGCCGAGGGCCCCGTCGACGGCGCCGCCGAGGACGTCAGCAGGACGGAACCTTCGACTCCTGCCCCTGTTCCAGGGCCCTCAGGGACGCCACCGCGTCGCTGAGCTCGGTGACGGGCACCAGCCGCAGGCCCTTCGGCCGCTCGGCCAGGGCGTCCGAGCACTCGTCCTTCGGGACGAGGAAGACGGTGGCCCCGTCCCGGGCGGCGGCCTGCGTCTTCAGGGAGACCCCGCCGACCGCGCCGACCGTGCCGTCCGGTTCGATCGTCCCCGTACCGGCGACGATCCGCCCGCCGGTGAGGTCGCCGCCGCCCCCGTCGCCGTCGAGCTTGTCGACGATGCCGAGGGAGAAGAGCAGCCCGGCGCTGGGGCCGCCGACATCCGCGAGGTGCAGGGTCACCTTCACCTTCTCGGGATCCTTCTTCAGGTACCCGAGCGCGGCGAGGGTGGCGGCGTCCTGCGACTCCTTCATCTGCCCGAGGTTGTGCTTCTCGATCTCGGCGTCGGACTTCCCCGGGGGGTAGACGGAGTCGTGCGGCAGGACGGCCCGGTCGGTACGGAACCAGGCGTCGACCACGTCGCCGAGGTCCACGTCGGTGGACGGCCCGGTCGCGAGGATCGTCGTCATCCGCAGCTGCCCCTTGACGGGCCGGACGGGGGCGCCGGTGATGGTGATGACCTCCTGGCCCTTGTCCTCGCCGAGCACGTCGGCGGTCGTGCCGGGCTGCGCGATCGCGTACGGCAGCGGCGCGAGCCCGACCACGGCGAAGAGGGCGGCGACGGGCAGGGCGCAGAGCGCGAGGGCACGGGGACGGGAGAGGCTGGAGAGCACGCCCCCAATCTACTGGGGCGCTCGCCGGGACCGGGCCGGGGGCGCGGGCACCCGGAGCCGGCGGTCGAAGAAGGCCCGCACCCCGCGCCGTACGAGGGCCGTCGTCGCCGCCGTGTCCCCAGGCCCGACGAGCGCGGTCCTGGCCCCGGCGGTGACCAGTCCGGCGGCCTGGAGCTGCGGGACGAGGTGCGCGTAGTCGCTGAAGACCCAGTGGCCCGCGTCGTTCAGCAGGACGCGCCGGGCCGGCAGTCCGGCCCAGGAGCGTTCCAGGCGGGCGGCGAACTCGAAGCCGTCCGTACGGAACATGAGCAGCGGCCGGTCGAGGCCGGCCACGAGGTCCGGGTCCAGGTCCAGGTGGCCCTCCAGGTTGACGCCGGCGGTGATCCGGTCGTCGCCGGCCAGGGCGTGGACGGCGGCGGTGCCGCCCGCCGAATGCCCGTGCACGCCGATCCGGCCCAGGTCCATGACGGGGGCGAGGGGCAGGTCCCCGAGCCGGCCGAGGACGAAGCGGAGGTCCGCGACCCGGGTGTCGATCATGGTGCGGAAGGTCTCCGGGTCCGGATCCCCCCGGAGGACGGTCACCCGCATCCCGCTCGGCAGCTCCACCTGACTGGCGTCGCCCGGGTGGTCGACGAGGACCACGACGTGGCCGTGGCTCGCG
Source organism: Streptomyces sp. NK15101 (assembly GCF_020400725.1). GTDB lineage: Bacteria > Actinomycetota > Actinomycetes > Streptomycetales > Streptomycetaceae > Streptomyces. The sequence goes on from NZ_JAINVG010000045.1 coordinate 57,084, forward strand.
AGGTCCTCGGCGAGGGTCGTCCCGAGGGTCCGGGAGTCGCCGCCGCCCGGGGAGTACAGCAGCACCGGGCGGCGCCCGGGAAGCGGGGGCGCGTCGACGTGCCCGTGGGTGAGGACCGCGCCCCAGTCGACACCCGCCTTGGGAAGCCCGGGGTGCACGCTGGGGGCGAGGAGGGCGAACAGCTGGGCCTCGTCGGGGGTGAGCTGCGGGGCGCGGGGGAAGCCGCGGACGGCACGGGCCGAGCGGGCCGGGTACAGGACGCCGAGCTTCACCTCCCGTACCCCGGCGGCGGGCTCCCAGGGGTCGTCGCGTGAGGTGTCCGCCAGGACGAAGGTGCGCAGGCCCACGGGGTGGGGGCCGGTCGGGGCGGGCAGCCGGAGGACGGCCGGCCCGTCCGCCGCGGCGGAGGCGGAGGCCGCAGCGGGGCCGAGGAGGGCGGCGGCACCGAGGAGGGCGCCCTTGGCGACGGTGCGGCGGCTGGGTGCGGAGTGCTGGGTCATGGACGGCATCCTTGGGCGGGACGGGACCGTGCGCGAAGGTTCAGGCCCTGACCGAAAGGCTTGCGGAAGGGCGGAGGGACAGGACGGGGAAAGGACGGGGATGCTCCACATCCACTTCACGGCGGAGGACTTCGCCCGGGTACGGTTCGCCCCCCGGCCCTCCCCCGTGCCGGAACTCCACGCCGCCCTGGCGATGCTGGGCGCCCCGCACGAGGAGCTGCTCTTCGGCCGCTGGCGGGGCAGGCTCCTGCGCGCCCTGCCGGGCGCGGCCGAACCGCTCGCGGACCTGGTGCCGGGCGGGGCGGCGCCGTACTTCCTCGACGTCCTCGGCGGGACGCGGGAGGAGGGCCTCGCGCTGATCCGGGCGGCCCGGCCGGAGTTCGTACGGTCCGAGCTGGAGCGGGTGTACGCGGG
>NZ_JAINVG010000046.1 GCF_020400725.1 Streptomyces sp. NK15101
AGCGGCTGGGCGCCCGCCTCGCCGCCGGGTCCCCGGGGGAGCGCCGCGACCGCGGCGACCGCTGGGCCGCCGCCCCCGGCGCCGCCGCCCTGCTCGCCGCCCGCCGCACCCAGCCCGGAGACCTGCGCCCCCTCACCCGTACCGTCGAGGAGCTCGCCGCCGCCGAAGATCCGGCGACCCGCAGCAGGCTCTACGGCCGCTTCCACGTCGAACTCGCCGCCGCCGCCCAGTCCGCCCGCCTCACCCGCGAGGAGATCGCCCTCCAGACGGACCTGGGCGCGCTCCTCTGTCTCGTCCTCGACGACCCCGCCCACATCGGCAATGTGTCGGATCGTCACCGCGCCGTGATCTCAGCCGTGCAGGATGAGGCCGACGAGCGGGCCAGAACGCTCGCCGAGACGTGCGTACGGGAGTCAGTGGGGCGGCTGATCGCGCTGCGCCTCGGCACCCCCGGCCGCGCAACCGAGCCTCGTCCCGAGGAGGACACGCATGGGCAGGAGCACCGGGCTCGCGGGCCCCGCGGGGGCCGTCGCTGACACGGACCCGGTCGGCGCGGTCGTCGGCCGCGTCCGGGACACCCTCGAAGGGGTCTTCACCGCCGTCGCCGAGACCGGAGCCGACACGGGCGCGCTGCTCGCCGGGGCGACCGGACCGGACCGCGCGCCCGTCGCCGCCGACCTGGCCGGCCTGCGCCCCGGACTGCGCGCCCGGCTCGCCTCCCATCCGCTGGTCTCGGGCGTCGGCTTCGTCGCCGCTCCAGGCCTCCTCACCGACGCACCGGGCTGGCTGGAGTGGTGGCAGCGCGGCCCCGACGGAACCGTCCGGCCGCTCCTCCTCGACCTCGACCCCGAGCACTCCGCCTACTCCGACTACACCCACTGGGACTGGTACACCCTGCCCCGCGAGACCGGGCGCCGGGCCGTCGCCGGCCCGTACGTGGACTACCTGTGCTCCGACGAGTACAGCCTCACGCTCTCCGCGCCGGTCGCCCTCGACGGCCGGTTCGTGGGCGTGGCCGCCGCCGACGTCTACCTGCGGCACTTCGAAGCGGCCGTGCTCCCCGTGCTCCAGCGGCTGCCCGCACCGGCCCGGCTCGTCAACGCGCGGGGCCGGGTCGCCGCCTCCACCGATCCGGCCCACCTCGCCGGTTCCCTCACCAAGGGCCCCGACTTCGCCGCCGTCCTCGCGGGCCCGCCGGCCGAACACCGCGCCGACGGCCTGCGCCTGCGGCCCTGCGGGGGCACGCCGCTCGTCCTGGTGACGGCGGACGACTGAACCGCCGAGGCCCGGGCGCCCCCCCCTCCGCGGGGAGCGACCTGACATAGCCCAGGGGCTGCCGAAACCGTTCATCACGAAGGCTCCGTCTGCCGGTGCGGGGCCGTTCGGCCTTCTCACGTCCCGAACCGGCAAGGAACGCACCCGTGTTCACCGCGATCTTCCAACAGCACTACGCCTACCTGGCCGGCTGCGCACTCGTCGCCCTCGCCCTCGCGGCGGCGGCGTGGTGGACGGCCCACCGGCTGGGCAGCCCCCATGGCGGATGGTGGGCGGGGCTCGCCGCCACCCTCACCGCCATGCTCGGCGTCACCTTCATGGGGAGCGGTGATGCCGGCGGCGAATGCGTCGTCAACCACGACCTCCTCGAACCGTTCCACACCACTCAGGGCCTGTGGAACCTCGCGATGACGGTGCCGCTCGGACTCTTCGCCGTGCTCGCGTCGCGCCGCCCCCTCCCCGCACTCGTCGGTGTCGTCTCGCTGCCCCTCGCCGTCGAGTTCACCCAGGGGACCGTGGACGGACTGGGGCGTCTGTGCGACAGCGCGGACGCCGAGATGAACGTCCTGGGAGGCATCGCGGGCGCTGCCCTCGCCCTCGTGGCACTCACCACGCCGGGGCGGGTCGACTGGCTCGCCGGCGCCAAGGCGGCACTGTTCGCGTCCGCGGCCCTCCTGCTGATCGGAGTGGGGGTGGCGCGTCCGGCGGTGACCTTCACCCATGTGGACGGTACGGGCCTCTCGACCGCCGACACAGACCAGGGCGAGGCGGTGGAGAAGGCGCTGGGGGATGCGTTCGGCGACCGGTACGTCCTGGGGAAGACGTACGACCAGCCGTGCGCGGACGTGCCCTGCACGAATGTCGTGTTCGGTCTCTTCCGCCGTGACGAGGCGCATCCGGAGGGGTACGGCAACGGGACGCTGTCCTGGCCGGACGGGGAACGCCCGAACATCTCGTTCGAGGACGGCGACCGCCCCACCGTCATGGGGTTCCCGGTTCCCGGTGCCGAGGCGCCCTCCACCGGGAAGGAGGCGTACGAGACGGCTCGGGCGTACATGCGGGCGCACCATCCCTGGGCGCGGGAGGCCGGGGCCCACGAGACGTACCCCATGGGGAAGGAGGCGGAGTTCGGGTGGACGACCCGCTGGACCTGGACGCAGGACGGCGTCCTGATGCCCCGGTCGCTGGACGTGGAGGTCGACCGGCAGGGCCGCGTCTCCCAGCTCGACGTGACGCGCGGGCCCGCGCGCCTGGACCTCGAGAAGGCGAAGCTGAGCGCGGAGCAGGCGGAGCGAGCCGTGTGGGAGGACTTCGTCGCACGGTCCGAGGGGAGGGGAGTCCCGGACGACGTCCGGTTCGAGGCGTTCGCGCTCAAGGCCGTGGAAAGGGGCGGCACCTGGCGTCCGGAGTGGCTGGTGAACCTCACGGCGGGCGCGGGGGAGCGGACGGCGTCCCCGCCGGACCCGGCCACGACGGACGTGCGGTGGGTGGACTCCCTGTCGGGAGACGTCCACAACAGCGCCTTCGGTACGGGCCGGTGACGTCGCGCCTCCAGCTGCTCACACACGCGCCAGGAGGTCGTCGAGCGGCGCCGGCGCCCGGCCGGCGTCCAGGGCCTCCACCAGGAGGGCGCCGTAGCGGATCTTCCGGCCCTTCTTCGTGCCGAGGAAGCGCCGCAGCTGCTGGTGCCGGGGCCGGCCGTGCTGGGCGGGCTGGCTCAGGAAGGTCTGCCAGGGGCGGAGGTCGCCCTCCGCCCGGATGATCTCCTCGACCCTCGCCGGGCCCAGCGCGCGGATGAGTTCGTCCTCCAGGTCCGCCACGCAGACGAAGAAGTCCTCGCGCGGCGCGCCGGCCCGCGTCAGACCGCGCTCGTAGAAGCCCCGCTCACGCTCGTCGCACAGGCCCGTCAGACGCAGGTCGAGACCGGGCGGGCCGAGCAGTTCTGCGTAACGGGCGATGCTCATCGCCCCGCCCATGGACACCACGCACACGCCTTCCGCGGCGAGGTCCCGCCCGCGCCGCGCGGCCAGCGTCTCGACGGCCGCGAAGTCGCTCGGGCCCTCCAGGAGCACCGCGGTGCGCAGTCCCAGACCCACGGCCAGGTCCCGCGCCGTGTCTCCGCCGGAATCGCCGACCGCCCAGCGGCCCACCTCGTCCCGGAACGCCCTCGTGTCCGCCAACGCCCTCGTGTCTGCCATGGGGCGAGTCTGCACGTCCACGGTCCGGCAGCGCAGCGAATATCCGCCGACCGGGACCGGTGCCTCAGTCGTTCACGGCCGTCAGCAGCACCACCGCGTCCTCCAGCGCCGTCAGCCCGTGCCGTTCCTTGGGGAGCATCCGCAGCGTGCCGGCGCGCAGCTCCTCCGCCCGCCCGGCCGCCGTCAGGCTCACCCGGCCCCGCAGCACCTGGATGCTCGCCGCCGGCGGCGCGTTGTGCTCGTCCAGGGAAGTGCCCGAGGTCAGGGCGATGACGGTCTGCCGCAGCACTCCGTCGTGCATCACCAGATGGGCGCTGCGTCCGTGCGGCGCCGTACGGGCCGCGGACAGGTGCTCGTCGGCGAGGGCGGTGAGGTCCAGCATCATGACTCTCCCTGCGGGGTGCGCGGGCGGATACCCCCAGCCTCCCGTGTGGCGTCCCGGACGCAACTCGGGACCGCCGGTCGCGCGGAGACCACCACCAGGCCGCCGACGGCGACGCACGCCCCCGCGGCGAGGAGCGCGGCCGGCCAGCCGTGCGCCGAATACAGCCAGGACCCGGCGAGGGAGCCGACGGCCCCGCCGCCGAACGTGGCCAGCATGAAGACCGTGTTGACCCGCGCCGCCACCGCCCGGCCGATCCCGAAGATCCGCGCCTGGTTGGCCACCTGACACGAGCTGACCCCCACCACCAGCAGATTCGCCCCGGCGACCAGGGCCACGGGGGAGTACGGGGCGAGGCCGGCCACCGCGAGGCCGAGCCCCGCGCACACCAGCCCCCCGGCGTTCACCGCCGAGGCCCCGTACCGGTCGGCCAGCGGCCCGGCCGCCGCCGAGAGCAGCGCCGCCGGCAGGGTCAGCACCCCGAAGAGGCCCGCGGCCCCCGGCCCGTACCCGAGCGGCGGGGCCGCCAGGTGGAAGGCGAGCACGGACCAGAAGACGCTGAACGCCGCGAAGACGCACGCCCCCAGCAGCGCCGAGGTCCGCAGCTCCCGGTGGACCGCCAGGAGCCGGGGAAGCCCGGCCAGGAGCCCGGCGTACGAGGTGCCTCCCCCCGGCCCCAGCCGCTCGGGCAGCCGGTGGGGGAGCACGAGGAGCAGCGCGGCCGTCGCCACGGCGGCCACCGCGTAGGCGCCCCGCCAGCTGCCGCTCGCGTCGGCCACGGCGCCCGAGACCGTCCGGGAGAGCGTCGAGCCCAGCGTCAGGCCCAGGCCCACCAGACCCACGACGCGGCCCTGCCGTCCGGGCCCGGCGAGCACCGCCGCCACCGGGGTGAGGATCTGCGGCAGCACCGTCGTGGTGGAGAGCGCGAGGGTCGCGAGCGTCAGGGTGACCACGTCGGGCGCCGCCGCCGCGACGAGCAGGGCGGTACTGGTCAGGGCGAGCAGCACCGAGGCGAGGCGGCGCAGCCGCGCGGAGTCGGCGAGCGGCACGAGCAGCAGGATGCCGAGCGCGTACCCGATCTGGGCGGCCGAGGCGATGAGACCCGCCGTCCGCTCCGACACGTCCAGGCCGCGCGCCACGGCGGCGAGCAACGGCTGCGGGAAGTAGATGTTGGCGACGGTGACCGCTCCGGCCACGGCGAGGAGCAGGACGTTCACGCGCGGGGCGGAGGCGGCGACGGGGGCGGGGGAGCGCAGGACCACGGAGGCTCTTCCGTACGGGGAGGGGGACGCCCCCAGGCTCCCGGTCGCCGCCCCGGCCGATCAAGGTGTCATCATGAAACCGGCGTTGAGCCACACTCAACGATCAGCGGACGTCAAGGAGCGGGCCGGTGCTCGAACGGTACGAACTGGAAGCGTTCCTCACGCTCGCCGAGGAACTCCACTTCGGGCGCACCGCCGAGCGCCTGGGCGTCTCCACCGGCCGGATCAGCCAGACCGTCAAGAAGCTGGAACGCCGCGTCGGCACCCCGCTCTTCGTCCGCACCAGCCGCAGCGTCCGGCTCACCCCCGTCGGCCACACCCTGTACGAGGACCTCCTGCCCGCCCACCGGCAGATGCGGGCCGCCCTCGAACGCGCCACCGCAGCCGGGCGCGGCGTCCACGGCAGGCTGAGCGCCGGCTTCGCCACCCCGTGGGGCGGCGAACTGCTCACGGCGGCCGCCGACGCCGTGCACGCGCTCCACCCCGACTGCGAGATCACCGTCCACGAGGTTCCCCTGGACGGTGGAGTCCACGCCCTCCAGGACGGGACGCTGGACGTCCAGTTCGCCGCCTTCCCCGTCCGCGAGCCGGACCTCACCACCGGCCCCGTCGTCGTCACCGACGAGCGGGTGCTCCTCCTGCCCGTCGGCCACCCGCTGGCCGGCCGCGCGTCCCTCGGCCCGGAGGACCTGGCGGGCCTCGACCTGATCGCCCCCGGCGGCGCCGTCCCCCGCTACTGGGTCGACCACCACTACCCCCGCAGCACCCCGTCCGGCGCGCCCGTCGGCCGGGGGCCGGCCGCCGCCACCTGGCAGGAGGTCCTCTCCCACGTGACCGCGGGCCGGGGCGCGTCCCCCGGCGCGGCCCGCGGCGCCCGGTACCACCCGCGCCCCGGCATCGCCTACGTGCCCCTGCGCGACTGCCCGCCCATGGAGTACGGACTGGTGTGGCCGACCGCCGCCGAGTCCGCCCTCCTCCGTGCCTTCGTCGCCGCCGTCACCGTGTGACAGGCCCGGGGAGCCGTGTCCCGGCCGGCTCCGGGGCCCCCGCCGCTTACCGTGAACCGGTGCGACGCGCCACCACCGACCAGGCCACCCTCGTGGCGTTCGCGGTCGCCGCGCTCCTCGCCGGGGGCAACGCGGTCGGCGTCCGCTTCAGCAACCGCGAGCTCGACCCGCTGTGGGGAGCCGCGCTGCGGTTCGGTGCCGCGTCGATCGTCCTGTTCGTCCTCATGGCGGTCCTGAGGCTCCCCTTCCCGCGCGGAAGGGCGCTGCGCGGCGCCGTCCTGTTCGGGGCGCTGAACTTCGGCGTCACGTCCGCCCTCGTGTACTACGCCCTCGTCCGCCTGCACGCCGGAATCGGCCAGACGATCCTCTCGCTCGTCCCGCTCGCCACCCTGCTGCTCGCGGTCTCCCAGGGCCTCGAACGGTTCCGGCCCGCCGCGGCCGTCGGAACGGTCCTGGCCGCCGCGGGGGTCGCCGTCGTCTCCGGGGCCACCCCGAGCGGGTCCGTCCCCGTCCTGTCCTTCCTGGCCCTGCTCGGCGGCATGCTGTCCTTCGCACAGGCCACGGTGCTCGTCCGCCGTCTCCCGCACGTGCACCCGGTGACGATGAACGCCGTCGGCATGGGCGTCGCGTCCGTCCTCCTCCTCGCCGGATCCCTCGCCGCCGGCGACACCCGGCGCCTGCCGGACCGGGCGGCGACCTGGTGGGCGCTCGCCTACCTCGTGGTCGCCGGCTCCGTCCTCACGTTCGTGCTGTTCCTCTTCGTCGTGCACCGCTGGAGCGCCTCACGGGCGGCGTACGTCTTCGTCGTCATCCCCGTCGTGACGATCGTCCTCTCGGCCCGGCTCGACGACGAACCCCTCACCGCCTCCCTGCTCATGGGTACCCCGCTGATCCTCGCCGGCGTCTACCTCGGCGCCCTCCGCAAGCCCCGCCCGCACGCGTGATCACGGGACCAGGGTCCCCGCCAGATGGTCGTACGCCACGTGCGCGTGGAGGCGGACGCCGGTGACGAGGGTGTCGTCGTCCGCGTAGAAGTGCGGGTTGTGGTTGGTGACGAGCCCGCGCCCGCCCTCCTCCGCAACCGGTCCGCCAAGGGCGTCCAGCGTGGCGTCCTGGACGCCGAGCATCACGTACAGGCCGCCGAACCGGCCGATGAGCTCGGAGACGTCGTCGTACCCGAGGGTCGCCCCCGTCTCCACCACGCGGTCCCCGCCGGCCACCCGGCGGAGGGTCGGCAACCCGGCCTCCACCCACGGCCCGCTGTTGTGCACGGGCGGCACGGACTGCAGGTACTCCACCGTGGCCGTCGCGCCGTACGCCGCCGCGGAGTGCTCGGCCAGCGTCGTCAGACGGCGCCGGACCTCCGCCATGTCGGACTCCACGGCGCAGCGGACCGTGCCCCACAGGGTCACCGTCTGACCGATGATGTTGAAGCGGCCCACGTCCTCGACGTGCCCGATCGTCACCGTCACCGGGTCGAAGGCCGAGACCTGCCGGTAGAGCTGGCCGATGCCGGTGAGGACCGCGCCGGCCGCCGGCATCGGGTCGATCCCCTCCCAGGGCGTGGAGCCGTGCACCTGCTTCCCGGTGACGACGACACGGACCAGGGTGGACGCGCCGTACTGGTTGCCGATCCTGTACCCCACGTACCCCTTCGGATACGGCGTCACGTGCATGCCGAAGGCCATCGTCGGCACCGGGTCGGCGAAGGCGCCCGCCTCGACCATCGCCAGCGCCCCGCCCCGCTCCGCCACCGGTGGCCCCTCCTCGGCGGGCTGGAACACGAAGAGGACCGTGCCGGGAAGCCGTTCGCGGACACCCGCGAGCACCGTCGCCGCACCCATCAGCATGGCCGTGTGGCAGTCGTGCCCACAGGCGTGCGAGACGGGGAACGGGCCGCCCGGATAGGCGGTGTCCACCACGTCGGAGGCGAAGTCCGCCCCGCACAGGTCCTTCACCGGCAGGGCGTCCGTGTCCGCCCGCAGCGCCACGACCCGCCCGCCGCCCGGCGCCGTCCCGCGCAGGACGCCCACGATCCCGTGCCCCGCGATGCCCGTACGGACCTCGTCGAGGCCCAGGGCGCGCAGGTGGTCCGCCACCAGGCGGGCCGTGTTCACCTCCCGGTTGGACAGCTCCGGATGCCGGTGCAGGTGGTGCCGCCAGGCCACCACCTGATCGGCCGTCTTCGCCGCCCGCTCGTCCAGTTCGTCGTGGATCGCCTCGCTGCCCAACGGGGAACTCCCTCTCGTGCCGGCTGGCGCCGTGGCCGGGGAACCGTGCGCCACCAGCCTGCCACCGAGGACGCGTCGGGACGAGGCGGGCCGTGCGGCGTTCCGCCGTCCCCGGTGGCCGCACGAGAGGCGGAGGCGGTGTGCGCGGCACCGGTCAGGCCGGCGTGCCCACCGCTTCCGGGCCGCTCCGCGCGATGATGGCCGCCGTGTCCACGCCCGCCGGCAGCGTCCCGAACGCGAGGCCCCGGTCGCCGTCCAGGCGGGAGGCGCAGAACGCGTCCGCGACCGCCGGGTGGCCGTGCCGGACGAGCAGCGAACCCTGCAGGGCCAGGGCGAGGCGCTCGACGAGGCGCCGTGCCCCGTACGCCGCCGCGTCCGGGTCGCCGAGCCCCGCGAGGTCCTTGCGGAGGCCCGCCACCGCCGCGTCGAGACGCCGGTCCGCGCCCGCGCCCCGGTCGACCTCCGCGAAGTACGCCTCCACCGCCTCCGGCTGACGGGCCATCGCCCGCAGCACGTCGAGCGCGGCGACGTTCCCGGAGCCCTCCCAGATCGACGGCAGCGGCGACTCCCGGTAGAGCCTCGGCAGGCCCGAGTCCTCGACGTAGCCGTTGCCGCCGAGGCATTCGAGCGCCTCGGCCGCGTGCGCGGGGGCCCGCTTGCACACCCAGTACTTGGTGACCGCGAGACCGAGCCGGCGCAGCTGCTCCTCCTCGGCGTCACCGCGGGCCGCCCGGTCCACCGCCCCGGCCAGCCGCAGCGCCGCGACCGTCGCGGCCTCCGCCTCCACCGCCAGGTCCGCGAGGACGTTCCGCATCAGCGGCTGGTCCACCAGGCGCGCCCCGAACGCCTCGCGGTGCGTGGCGTGGTGCACGGCCTGCACGAGCCCGAGGCGCATGCCGGAGGCCGAGCTGATGGCGCAGTCGAGCCGCGTCATGTTGACCATCCGGATGATGGTGGCCACCCCGCGCCCCTCCTCGCCGACCAGCCGGCCGAGGGCGCCCTCGTACTCGATCTCCGAGGAGGCGTTGGACCGGTTGCCCAGCTTGTCCTTGAGGCGCTGGAGCCGGATCGCGTTGCGGCTGCCGTCGGGCAGCACCCGGGGCACCAGGAAGCAGGACAGTCCGCCGGGAGCCTGCGCCAGGGTGAGGAAGACGTCCGACATCGGCGCCGAGGTGAACCACTTGTGCCCGGTCAGCGCGTACTGCCCGGGCTCTCCCGTCGGCACGGCACGGGTCGTGTTCGCCCGGACGTCCGAGCCGCCCTGCTTCTCGGTCATCGACATCCCGGCGATGATCCCGCGCTTCTCCGTCGGAACCCGCAGCCCGAAGTCGTACGCGGAGGAGGTGAGCAGCGGCTCGTACACCTCGGCGAGCTCCGGCTGGACGCGCAGCGCGGGCACCGCCGCGTACGTCATGGAGACCGGGCACAGGTGCCCCGCGTCGGCCTGCCCCCACACGAACACCTTGGCGGCGCGCGCCACGTGCGCGCCCGGCCGCTCGTCGCGCCAGGGGGCGCCGTGCAGTCCGTGCCGCACGGCCGTGTCCATCAACTCGTGCCAGTACGGGTGGAACTCGACCTCGTCGATCCGGTGCCCGAACCGGTCGTGGGTGTGCAGGACGGGGGAGTGGCGCTCGGCGAGCCGCCCCCACTCCTGGGCCTCCTCGCCTCCCGCCTTCGCCCCGAGCTCACGGACCTCGGCCTCGGCCCAGCCCGCGCCCTCCCGGCGCAGCGCCTCCAGGAGCGCGGGGTCGGCGGAGACGTCGTGACCGGTCAGCGGCGGTACCTGGTTGGTGACCTCATGCGTGGTCGGCATCGGGAACTCCCAGTGCTCGCAGGGTGAACGTGACGAGGGCGGGTACGGTCCCGGGGCCGACGGACCCCTCCGCGAGCGGTCCGACGAGTGCCTCCGCTCCCGCTCCGACCAGCGCCGAGGCCGTCAGGACCGGGTCCTGGGGCGGCAGCTCGCCCGAGCGCACGCCCTCCTGGACGCGCTCGGCGAACACGTCCCGGAACGCGCGCCGGAAGACGAGCCGCTCCGCGTCCACGGCCGGGTCGACCGGTTCGGCGAGCAGCGCGTAGGCGAGGCGCGGCGATTTCAGGGCCCGTTGGGCGAAGGTCTCGATCACGGCGACCACCCGCTCGGCCGCCGAACCGTGCCCGGGGTGCCCGGCCGCCTCGGAGACGGCCGCCACTTCCCGGCTCACCACGGTCCTGAACAGCTCGACGGCGAGTTCGGCCTTGCTCGGGAAGTGGCGGTAGACGCTGCCGGTGGCGATGCCGGCGCGCGCGGCGACGGCGGCCATCGTGCAGCCCGCGTACCCCTGCTCGGCGAGCAGCCCGAGGGCCGCGTCGACGACCGACGCGCGCTGGGCGTCGAGCCGGGCCTGGACGGCGGGGGTGCGTCGGTAGGGCATGGAAGGAGTGAAGCAGTGATTCACTTCTTCATCAAGAGGGCGGGCGAGGACGTCACCGCGACGCGGAACTCCAGTCGTCGGCGGCCGGTCAGGTCGCGGGGCGGGCGCCGCCGGAGAGGAAGGAGTCCAGCTCCTGGCGGAGGCGGGCGAGTTCCTCGCGGAGCCGGAGGCGCACGTCGACGAGCCGGCTCCCGAACGCCGTGAGGGGGTCGGCCGGTTCGGAGACGGTGGCCACGGGACGCGTGTTTCCGGCCGGTGCGGGACGGTGCACGCCCCTTCCCGGGTGGGAAGGGGCATGCGCCGGGCAGTGGGCGTGCTCAGCCGGTGAAGACCTCGGTCAGCGACCAGACGGCGAGTCCCGCCATGCAGACGCCGCCGATCCGCTGCACGGTCCTGAGGGGAACGCGCTTGGCGATGAAGCGGCCGGCGATCAGGGCGAGGGCGGAGACCGTCGTCAGGGCGGCGAACGAACCGATCGCCGTCGACCAGGTGCCGTTGGTGGCGGCCAGGTTGGCGGTGGTGATCTGGGTCAGGTCGCCCCACTCGCTGATGAAGACGGCCGTGAACGCGGTCGAGAAGACGGGCCAGAAGCCGCTGACCGTCCGGCCGCCCTCGTCGGCGTCGTCGTCATCGCCCCCGCCGCGCAGCAGCATGAAGGCGCCGAAGCCGAACATCAGGGCCGAGACCAGTTTGACGGTCCAGCCCGGGAGCAGCCCGAGCAGGCTGCCGGCGCCCACCGCGATGGCGACGTGGGCCAGGAAGGCGGTGGAGGTGCCGATCCACACGTACAGCGGACGCATGCGCGTGCCCATGGCGAGGGACGCGAACATCGTCTTGTCGGGAAGCTCGGCGAGGAAGATCAGCCCGAAGGCGGTGAGGATCGCCAAGGGGTCGAGGTGCATACCGGGGCTCTCTGCTCGGTCCGGGCCCCATGGCTCCGCACGACACCTCGGTGGGCGACGGGAGGACCACTCGGCCCGGCATGACGGACCACGCCCACGGGAACGCGGACGCGGCTGTTGCCTGGCCGAAGGTCTCGCCCGTCCGCGTGATCCGCGGACCCGGTCACCGGGAACCCGAAGGCTCCAGTGTGTCGACGACCGGTTCGCAGGGCTACTCCCCTTCGCTGTCGCCCAGTGTAACGGACGGGAGCGCGGAGGTGAGTAGACACTGTCTACTCGATCTTGGTAGACAGTGTCCATGTCACTGAAGGAACATGAGGACGGGCTGCGCGGCCGGCTCGTCCGGGTCGGCGTCGAACTGGTGAACTCCGAGGGCGTCCAGGCCCTCTCGCTCCGCGAGATCGCCCGCCGCGCCGGCGTCTCCCACGGAGCCCCGCGCCGGTACTTCCCCACCCACCTGGAGCTGCTCTCCGCCATCGCCCGCCAGGGCTTCGCCGAACTGGCCGCCCGCGTCGCCGAGGAGGACCCCGAAGGGGCCACGGCACGCGAACGGATCGGGGTGCTCGCCCGCGTCTACCTCGACTACGCCGGCACCCGGCGCGGCATGTACGAGCTGATGTTCCGGCACGACCTGCTGGAGAGCGGACGGCTCGGGCTGCGCGAGACCAGCCTGCCGCTCTTCGCCCACCTCGCCGGGCTCGTCGCCCGTGTCCGCCCGGCGGCCGACCCCGCCCTCCTCGCCGGTGCCCTCTGGGCCAACCTGCACGGCCTCGCCCAGCTCTGGCACTGGGGCAGCCTCCGCCTCGCCACCGGCGGCGACGACCCGGCACCCCTCCTGGCCACCGCGCTCGACGCCCACCTCGGCCCCGTGGAGCCCGCCCCGTGAACCGCACCCTCGCCTGCAGCGTCGTCGGCGCCGCCGTCGTCGCCCTCGACGGCACGGTCCTGACCGTCGCCCAGCCCGCCCTCCAGCGCGACCTGGGCGCCGAGGTCGGCCAGGTGCAGTGGACCAGCACCGGCTACCTCGTCGCCGTCGCGAGCCTCCTCGTCCTCGCGGGTCGCCTCGGCGACCGGTACGGCCACCACCGGGTCTTCGCCGTCGGCGCCCTCGGCTTCGCCGCCGCCTCCACCGGGATCGCCCTGGCCCCCGGCATCGGCACCGTGATCGCGCTGCGCGTGCTCCAGGGCGTCTGCGGGGCGCTCCTCCAGCCCGCCACCCTCGGCATGCTGCGCACCGCCTTCCCGCCCGAGCGGCTCGCGACCCCGATCGCCGTCCGCACCGCCGCCATCGGTCTCGCCGCCGCGGCCGGTCCCCTCGTCGGCGGCGCGCTGGTCTCCTCGTACGGCTGGCGCGCGGTCTTCCTCCTCGGCGTGCCCCCGACCCTCGCCATCGGCCTCCTCGCCCTGGCCCCACCGGACCGCCGACGGACGGGCTCCCCCGGCCGCCCGGCGTCCGGCCCCGCCTCGCCCGACCACCCATCGACGGACCCCGCCCACCGCCCCGCCTCCGGCCCCGCCGCGCTCGACCCGCTCGGTGCCCTCCTGCTCGCCGCCGCGCTCGGTCTGCTCGTCCACGGCCTCGACGAGGCCTCCCGTCCCGGCGGCATCGGTGCCGCCGCCCTCGCCTGCGGCGCGGCTCTCGGCGCCGGGGCGGCCTTCGCCCGGCACGAGCGGCGCGTCGCGGACCCGCTGCTGCCCCCGGCGCTGCTCCGGAGCGTGCCGGTCGTCGCCGGCCTCGCCGCGCTCCTCGCCGCCTCCGCGGCCCTCTTCGGCGCGCTCTTCGTGGCGACGTACTTCCTCCAGGACGTCCAGGGGCTCGATCCCCTCGACTGCGCGCTGCGCGTCCTGCCCCTCGCCGTCCTCATGGTCCTCGGCGCGCCGCTCTGCCCGCCGCTCCAGCGCCGTTTCGGCCCCCGGCGCACCGCCACGGCCGGGGCCGCGCTGCTCACGCTCGGAGTCCTGCTGCTCTCCCGGCTCGACGCGACCGCCGGGGCGACCCCCGTCGGCGTCGCCTCCGCGCTCCTGGGCGCCGGGTTCGTCACGCTCATGGTCACCGCGACCTCCGTCGTCGTGCACCGAGCCCCCGAGGCCCATGCCGGGGTCGCCGGCGGCCTCCAGCAGACCGCGATGAACGTCGGCCCGGCGCTCGGCGTCGCCACCGCGACCCTCCTGCTCGCCCTCGTGCCCGACGGCGGCTTCGTACCGGCCCGGGGCGCCGCCCTCCCGGCCCTGGCGACGCTCGCCGCGCTCGCCCTCCCGGCCGCCCTGGCCCTGCCCGGCCGAGCCGACCGCCGGGGGACACGCCCGGACCCGGCGGCACCCCGGCCCGGCGGACGGCCCTGCGTACGATCATGAGATGCCCGCAGCCGGTCACCGCCGTCCTCCCGGCACGGCGCGCACCCAGTTCAACCTCGGTCGCGCGCTGCCCTTCCTGGCCCTGATCCTGACGGTCGTCGCCGACCTCGCCACCCCCGACGGGGAGCGCTTCGACCGTCTCCTCGTCATCGCGCCCGCGCTCGCCGCCGTCACCTGGAGCGTGCGCGGGACCGTCGGCATCGGGTTGCTCGCCATGGTCGTCCGCCTGCTCCTCGTCCCGACCCGGGGGGCGCCCACCCGCGAGCTCCTCGTCAGCGAGGCCGTCATCGCCGCCGTGACCGCCCTCGCGGCCTGGGTCAGCCGGGTCAGGACCCGCTACGAGCGGGACCTGCGGGAGGTGACCGCCGTCGCCGAGGTCGTCCAGCGGGTCGTCCTGCGTCCCCTGCCCGAGCGCCTCGGCCGCTTCGACCTGCACCTGCTGTACGTCGCGGCCGCTGCCAAGGCGAGGATCGGCGGCGACTTCTACGAGGCCGTCAGGATCCCCGGCGCGGTGCGCGTCATGCTCGGCGACGTCCAGGGCAAGGGGCTCGGCGCCGTCGAGACCGCCTCCGTCCTGCTCGGCTCCTTCCGTGCCGCCGTCAACGAAGCCCGCGACCTCGCGGACCTCGCGGACCGGCTCGACGAGGGCCTCGCCCGCTACGGTGCCTGGGACCCTGACTCCGACGCCGCCGAACGCTTCGCCACCGTCGTCCTGGTGGAGCTTCCCGACGGCCGTGACGTCGCACGGCTCCTCAGCTGCGGCCACCCCGCCCCGCTGCTCCAGCGGGCGACCGGCGTCGAGCCCGTGCACTTCGCCGACCCCTCGCTCCCCGTCAACCTCGCCGGTCTCGCCGACAGCCACCACCGGATCGAGGAGGTGCCCTTCGGACCGGGGGACCGGCTGCTCCTCTACACCGACGGCGTCAGCGAGACCCGCGACCGGGCCGGCACCTTCTACCCGCTGGAGCTGCGGCTGGGCGGCTGGGCCCGGGAACCGGCCGCGGAGCTGCCCGAGCTCCTCCATCGGGACCTGTCCGCCTACGGGGCGGACGGCCTCGACGACGACGTGGCCGCCGTCCTCGTGGTCCGCCCGCCCGCAGGGCCCGCCTGACGATTCGCGCCCGGCCCGGCCCGGCCGGAACGTACCCCCGTACCCGGGAAGTCCGATCCGGTCACCGCGATCGCGCTCTCAGCGCAGGATTTCGAGCCGCACCCTCTCGTCCGGCGTCGCGATGTCCCAGAAGCGGGCGATGCCCCGCGCGCCACGGTAGACGCCCGTACCGCCGGTGATGGCCATGTCGAGGGAGGCCGCTCCCCTCGTCCACAACGACTGCATCGTCAGGGAACCCTGCTCGACCTCCATCGTGATCAGGCACTGCGACGTGAGCTCTTCGCCCTTCGGATGGATGACCTGACAGGATCCACCCCCACGTCCGACACTGTGCCCGTCCTTCAGGGCGGTGCCGGAGTACACGTCCATGTCACCCAGGCTCGGCCCGGCGGGGCCGAGGTCGGAAGCCGTGTACTGATCGTTCCGAACCTCGAGTTCGAGAACCTCGACACGCCCCTTCTCCGGGGTTCCGGCGTGTGCGCTGTCGACGGCCCAGACCCCCACCGCGACCGCGGCGAGCGATGCCGCGACGAACGTCATGAGCGTCGCTCGTCCGCGCGGATTCCGCCGTTCCCCCCGATGCGCGAGAGTGGAACCCGAACCGCTGGTGACCATGACGAATGCTCCTCACTGTGAATTCCATGGGCGAACGCCTTCGACGCGGGACTCCTGACGCGCGCCTGCGGTGGGCGCGGTTGCGGTGGGACCGGGTCGTCGGCCGGCCCGGCCCCGGACGGTCGGGCCGGGGGTCAGGCGGGTTGGTCCTTGTCGGAAGGGAGCCAGACCGTCATGGTCGCCGGGTCGATCGGGATCGAGATGTGCTCGTGCGTGATCGACCACGTGCCGTTCGACCGCTGGAGGCAGACGCTCTCCCGTACCCATATCGAGGCCTGGAGCCCGCCCTTGCGCTCCCCCGAGTCCAGGTGGAGCATGTGCGCGAACGCGGTGTCCCCGCCGGTCGCGAGGGTGAGGTCGTGCGTCTCCAGGCTGATGGGGCCGACGTATCCGTCGAACCAGCGCAGGAAGTTGCGCCGGATCTCGTCGGGTCCCGTGAACCGCAGCGGGGGGACGACGTCGTAGTAGACGGCGTCGGCGGCGTAGAACGACATGAGCCGGTCGATGTCCTTGGTCTGCTGGGCGTCGGCGCGGCTCGCCAGGAGCGCCCGGATCTCGGACTCGTGGGTGGTCATCGCGTACTCCTTCGGTTGTGGTGTGCTGCGGGACGTGATCAGGCGGCGCGGCCGGCCTTGAGCGCGGCGGCGACCTCGACGACACGACGGGCCTGGTGGCGAGCCGCCTCCAGACTCACCTCGCCGGGTTCCCCGTCGCCGACCACGTGCGAGGTCCCGTAGGGATTGCCCGACTTGAACTGGACCGGGTGGGTGTAGCCGGGGGGGCACGATGACGCCGCCCCAGTGATAGAAGGTGTTGCCGAGCGCCAGAAGGGTCGACTCCTGGCCGCCGTGGGCGCTGTTGGAGGCGGTGAAGGCCGAGTACACCTTGTCCGCGAGCCTGCCCTCGAACCACAGGGGCCCGGTGGTGTCGATGAACTGCCGCAGCTGGGCGGCGGGGTTGCCGAAGCGGGCCGGGGTACCGAACAGCACCGCGTCCGCCCACTCCAGGTCGCCGTGCCCGGCCTCGGCGACATCGGCGGTGTCCTGGTGGTGCCGGGCCCAGGCCGGATGGGCGTCGATCGCCTCGGGCGGAGCCGTCTCGGCCACCTTGCGGAGCCGGACGCACGCGCCGGCCTTCTCGGCGCCCTCGACGGCGGCTCGTGCCAGGGCGTGCACGTTGCCGCTGGTGCTGTAGTAGACGACTGCGACGTTCACGGGCTCCATGCCGGTGTACCTCCGTTTGCTTCCGCCACGTTCCGTTGTCAGGTAGGACGAGACGGCCCGGCGGAATGTGAGGCGGAGCGCCGATCTCACATTCCGGGGCGCCGCCCCGTCATAGAGGTGAGGGAAGAACCGACCGAGGGAGCCTCACGACCATGACGCCCAGTTCGACCGCGCCGCAGGACGGCCGACTCGACCCGATGTCGAGCGCGCTCACGGAGGAACGCCGTCGGCTGCTCAACCTCGCCTACCGGATGCTGGGCTCCCTGGCCGAGGCCGAGGACGTCGTCCAGGAGACGTACGCCCGCTGGTACGCGATGTCCCGGCGACAGCAGGAGGCGGTGGCGTCCCCCAGGGGGTGGCTGGCCAAGGTCGCCGGCCGCATCTGCCTCGACGTGCTTCGCTCGGCGAGGGTGCGGCGGGAGCGTTACGTGGGGGAATGGGTTCCCGAGCCGCTGCCCGCCCGCGACGAGTGGCCCGGCGGCGGAACGGACGACAGCACGGCCGATCCGGCCGATCGCATCACGCTCGACGAGTCGGTCGGCATGGCCTTCCTCGTCGTGCTGGAGGCCATGACCCCGGCGGAGCGCGTGGCGTTCGTCCTCCACGACGTCTTCCGCTACCCCTTCTCCGAAGTGGCCGACATCGTCGGCCGCACCCCGGCGGCCTGTCGCCAGCTGGCGGCCTCGGCCCGCCGCCGCGTCGACGCCTCGCGGGCCCCCTCGGCGCCGACGACCCAGCGGGCCCGTGTCGTCAGGGAGTTCAAACGGGCGTGGCAGGCCCAGGACATCAGCGCCCTCATCGGCCTGCTGGATCCCGACGCCACCGCCGTCGGGGACGGCGGCGGCCTCGTCACGGCGCTGCTCCGTCCGATCGAGGGCGCCGAGCGGATCGCCCGCTTCTTCGCCGGCCGGACCCGCCCGGGGCGGCTGGTGGTCCGGGAGTGCACGGTCAACGGTCAACCCGGCCTGGCGGCCCACCTGGACGGCGCCGTCCTGTCGGTGTACGCGTTCGACATCGCGGACGGCAGGATCCGACGGATCTGGGCCGTGCTCAACCCCGAGAAGCTCCGGCCGTGGAAGAGGGGGTGACGCCCGCCCCGCCGGTGGACCGGCGGGCGGGGGCGGCGGCCCGGGTGGTACGCGCGGACGGCGCCGGAGTACGGATGTCAGGCGTCTCCAGCCGCTTTCACCACGGCCCTGGCCCGGCGTCTCCAGCCGCTTCCGCAACGGGCCCGGGTCCCCGTGTCCTCCCGAACACCGTGCTCGGGGCGGCTTGTGCCGTTGCCACCCGGTTGCGCGTCCCGTGCGCCGTTCGTGCGCTCTGGTCGCTCCGTTCCCGGTACGTGAGGCTTGCGACCGTCCGCAGAGCGGACCGCCAGCAGCCCCAGTGGAGAGGAAACGGGTGCCCGTGCCCCAGGACAACCCCTTCGCCAACGGAACGTCCGAAGAATTCCCCGGCTTCCCGGGCATCACGACGGGCCTCACCGCCGCCGAGGCCTCCCGCATCACCGGCCGCGGCCTCTGGACCGCCGACGGCACCGTCGACCCCGACGTCGTCCGTCTCGGCCGCACCCTCGCCACCGCCCTCCTGAACGGAGGCGGCGACGGCCCCGAGGCCCCGCTCCCCGACGGACTCGCCGCGCGCGTCGAGGAGGTACGGGACCTCGCCCTGCCCGCGTACCACCGCATCGAGGCCACGGACGGCATCCGCCTCTCCGCCCTCAGCCTCCGGCAGTCGGCCCCCGGCCCCCACCCGCTCGTCGTCGTCCCGGCCGGCTGGACCCCCTTCGGCTGGCCGCTGTTCCTCTGGTCCTACCTCGACCTCGCCCGCAGGGGCCACCACGTCCTCGCCTACACGCCCCGCGGCCTCGGCACCCCCGGACTGCCCTCCACCTCCGAAGGCTTCGTCGACGTCGCGGGGCCCCACGACTGGGCCGACGGCTCCGCCGTCATCGACTTCGCGACCGACTACCTCGCCCCGAGCGCGATCGGCTTCCTCGGCGAGTCCTACGGCTCCGGCATCAGCCAGCTCGTCGCCGCCCACGACGACCGGGTCACCGCCGTCGTCGCCCTCAGCACCTGGGGGAACCTCGCCACCAGCCTCCACGACCACGGCACCCGCCACCTCGCGGCCGTGAAGGCCCTCCTCGCGCTCACCGGCGGCCCGGTGGAGACCAAGTTCGACAAGGCGAACCAGGAGGTCCTGGCCGACTTCCTCGCCGGCCGGAACCTCGACCGGTTCGTCGAGTGGGGCCGGCTGCGCGCCCCCGAGTCGTACCTCCACCTCACCAACGAGAACGAGACCCCCACCTTCTTCTCGAACACCTGGCACGAGGGCCTCTTCGCCGTCAACCAGCTCCTGGAGACCTTCGACGGCCTCCGGGTCCCCAAACGGCTCAACCTCTGGATCGGCGACCACTCCGCCCCCGAGGGCCCCGGACTCGTCGGCACGGAGCCCGACGAGGAGAACCTCCCCCTGGCCGAGGCGTACGCCTGGCTCGACCACCATCTCAAGGGCGAGCGCAACGGGGTGGAACACTGGGAACAGGTCTGCGGCCAGGTGATGTTCACGTACGTCACCGAACCCGTCCTCGACCCCGGCACCGGCGAGCCGACCGGCGAGAACCGCATCGTCGAAGAGGCCTCCCGGGAGAGCCGCGCCGACTGGGGCCGGGTCACCACCGGCGTCGAGGTCTTCGGCCTCACCGGCGACGGCGCGGGCGGCACCGACGGCCGGCTCCTCCCCGCCGGCGAGACGACGACTCCCGCGGAGGTCACCGGCTGGCGCCGCGCGTTCCTCGCGGGCGTGGAGACCGAGGCCACCGTCATGGACGGCCCCATGGGGACCGGCCAGGCGGAACGCGCCGGCAACCCCAGGACCTACGACACCCGCAAGATCGACCGCAGGCACGCCGTCGTCTGGACCACCACACCGCTCGCCCCCCTGGCCGGCGGGGGCGCGGCCGGCCGCCGCGTCCGGGGCGCCCCGCGGCTGCGCCTCACGGTCCGCTCCACGGCCGGCTCCGCCGGTCTCGTCGCCCGTCTCTTCGACGTCGCCGAGGACGGCACGGCCCGGATCATCACCCACGAGCCGCTCAACGTCCACGGGCTGACGCCCGACCAGGAGCGCACCGTGACCTGGCGGCTCCAGGCCGCCGCGTACGACATCCCCCCGGGACACCGTCTGATGCTGGTCCTCGACAGCAAGGACCCGCTGTACGGGGACGCCTCCGTGACCTGGACGCAGACGGTCCTCAGCTCCCCGGAGGGCGCGCCGGCCTTCCTCGAACTGCCGCTGGGCTGAGACCGGAGGCCGCGCCGCGGGTGCCCGGTTCCTCGGGCACCCGCGGCGCGGTGTCACACCGCCGGCGCGAGCCCCAGATGCTCCCGCAGCGTCGTCCCCGTGTACGCCGTGCGGTACACGCCCCGCTCCTGGAGCTCCGGCACGAGCAGGTCGACGACGTCGTCGAGTCCGTCCGGCACCAGGTACGGCGAGATGTTGAATCCGTCGACGGCTCCGTACCGGGCGAACCGGGCGAACTTCTCCGCGAGCCCGGCCGGGGTGCCGACGTGACCGCGCTGCGGACCGAGCTCGATGACCGTCTCGCGCAGCGACCAGCCGTTGGCGTCGGCCTTCGCCCGCCACTCGGCCACCGTGTCCAAGGTCTCGCCCAGCTGACGGGTGCCGAACTTCCCGTCGTACTCGGCGACCACCGGATCCTCGGCCGGCAGCGGCCCGTCCGCGTCCCGCCCGGACAGGTCGAAGCCCCACAGCCGGCTCGCGATGCCCAGCGCGACGGCGGGCGTGACCTGTTCGAGGCGGACCCAGCGGGCCTTCTCCTCCGCCTCCTTCTCGGTGGCCCCGATGACGATCTCCGTCCCCGGCAGGATCCGCAGGGCGTCCTCGGGCCGCCCGGCCGCCCGCAGCCGGCCCCGGACGTCCTCGGCGAAGGCCAGCGCGTCGTCGAAGTCCGTACCGTGCGCGGAGAAGATCACGTCCGCGTTGCGAGCCGCGAAGTCCCGCCCCTCGCCGGAATCGCCCGCCTGGAAGATCACCGGATGCCCCTGCGCGCTGCGCGGCAGCGTCGGTGCCAGATCGACGTCGAAGTGGTCGGTCCGCGACCGTACGCGACCCACCGCACCCGGCACCGACCAGGTCCGGGCCCCGGCGGAAGCGGCGACCGCGCCCTCCGCCCAGCCGTTCCACACGGCGCGCGCGACGGAGAGGAACTCCTCGGCGCGCCGGTAGCGGTCGGCGTGGTCGAGGAAGCCGCCCCGCCGGAAGTTCTCGCCGGTCCAGGCGTTGTGGGTGGTCACCACGTTCCAGCCGGCCCGGCCGCCGGAGAGCAGGTCGAGTCCCGCGAGCCGCCGGGCGAGGTCGCCGGGCTCGTTGAAGGTGGTGTTGGACGTGGCGACCAGACCGATCCGTTCGGTGGCGGCGGCGAGCGCCGAAAGCTGGGTGATCGAGTCCGGGCGGCCGGCGACGTCCAGCTCGTGGATGCCGCCCTCCGACTCGCGCAGCCGCAGCCCGTCCCCGAGGAAGAACGCGTCGAAGAGTCCGCGCTCGGCGGTCCTGGCCACCCGCAGGAAGGACGCCGGATCGATCTGGGAGCCGCTGGACGGGTCCGACCAGATCGTCCAGTGGTTGACGCCCTGGAAGAACACCCCGAAGTGCAGCCGGGCGTCCGGGCGCGGGACGTCGTTCGCATCGGCGCGGGTCATCGGGTCTCCTCCCGGACGGGCGCGGCGGCGCCGTCGGTCGTGAAGCGGCTGAGGGGCCGGGGTAGGCCCAGAGAGGTGCGCAGGGTGGTGCCCGGCAGCGGGCGGGCGGCGATCCGCCGCGCGAACAGCTCGGGCAGGACGAGGCGGGAGAGCACCGCCAGGTCCTCGTCGAGGACGAGCGGCCGCAGCCGCACCCCGTCGACATGACCGCCCAGCTCCGCGAGGAGGTCCACGAGACCGGCCGCGGGACCGGTGTACCGCAGCCGGTCCGGGCCGCCCTCCCACGGGGAGTACCGTTCCAGGTCGGCGATCCGCTCCCGGGCCGTCTCGCCCGGGGTGTCGAGGGCGACCTCCAGCTCGGCGAAGGCGAGCGGCGCGCCCGCGGCGGTGGCCGCCTCGCCCGCCCCGGCCGGCGTCGGCCCGCCGACGAGGGCCACATCGGTGAGACCGGCCGGGACGAGACCCGGCCGGGAGAGGACCACGGGGCGGCCCTGTGGCGGGCGCGGCACGATCGACGGCCCCTTCACGGAGTACGTCTCCCCCGTGAAGTCGATGGCGTGGAGCCGCGACCGGTCCAGGTAGCGGCTGGTGGCCACCGATCGGATCACCGCGTCGTCCTCCCACGAGTCCCACAGGTCCCGTACGACGCGGAGACCGTCGTGCGCCTCCCGGGCGAGGGCATCGGCCCCCTCGACGACCGGCCGTCCCCAGGCGCGCGCGGCGGCCGGATCCTCCTCGACCCCCACCACCCAGCCGGCCCGGCCGGCCGAGACGTGGTCGAGCGAGGCGAGCTGCGAGGAGACGTGGAACGGCTCGGCGTACGTGGTCGCCACGACCGGCGCCACGCCGAGGACGCTCGTCGAAGCGGCCACGAACGCGGCCCGCTCCACCGCGCCGATCCGGCCGACGGGACCGGAGCCGTTCCCGGAACCGGGCGGCAGGATCGAGTCCTCCAGGGTGACCAGGGTGAACCCGGCGTTCTCGGCGACGGCCGCGACCCGGGCGAGCCGACGCGGGGTCAGCAGCTCGCCGGGGGAGTGGGCGGCGCGGCGCCACGCGGCGGGATGGGCACCGTCGCCGTCGATCTCGACGGCCAGGTGCAGGGCAGGGCGGGGCATGGGAGTCCTTCCGAACGACAGGGACGCGCGACGGCACGGCAGCGGCGCGGGGCACGGCTGCACGGGGCCGGGCGACGGGACGTCACGGGACGCGCGGACCCACGCGGGGCGGGGTCAGGCGCGAGGGGAAGGACAGATGGCCGAGGAGGTACGGCAGAAGTCGACGTGCCGGCGGCAGACCAGACGGGCACGCGAACGGGCGGGGACATGTGCCACGGCGACCACTGCCGACACGTGCGCCTCCCCCCGGTTCCGGTCCCGTCCAGGTGTGCGGACGGGGACGCCTCACCATAGGCAGGCCGCCTTCCGCACTGTCAAGACCGTTCCGACCGCCGGGACGTCAGGGCGCCGGAGGAGGAGGGGAGTTGGGAGCGGGACAGGGGGAGCGGGTCGTGTCGGGACAGGTGGGAGGGAAGCGGGACCGGCAGCCCGCCGGTCCCGTCCCGGATCCCGCCGGTCCCGTCCCGTAGTCCGCCGGACACCCGTCCTGGTCCCGCTCCGTCCTCACGCTCCCCCTCGGGCCGGATCCCGTGTCAGACCCCGGGCTGACGGAAGGTCGGCCCGTGGACGGACGCGCGGGCCCGGCGCCGGCGCCTAGCGTGCCCCCATGATCCGATTCACCAGGGCGGCCGCGGCCGCCGTTCTCGTCTGCTCCCTCGCCTTACCGGCCGGCATCGCCACGGCGGCCGTACCGGCAACCGGCGCTCCGGCCGTCGCCGGTACGGCACCGGCGGCCCGGGCCGCCACGCTGCCGGCGCCCACCGGACCGTACTCAGTCGGCAGCACGGTCCTGCCGCTCGTCGACCGCTCCCGTACCGACCCCTGGGTGCCCACCGCCGACGGCCGTGCGCTCATGGTCACGCTGCACTACCCGGCCGCCCGTCCCGGTGGCGGCCGCCCCGCCCCGTACGCCACACGGGAGGAGGCGCGGCTGCTCGCCGAGCAGCTCGGGCCCGGCGTCTCCGGCGACGTGCTCGCCCGCACGCGCACCCACGGCAGGACCGACGCCCGGCCCGCGCCCGGACGGCACCCCCTGGTGCTGCTCTCGCCGGGCTTCAGCGTCTCCCGCTGGACGCTCACCCATCTCGCCGAGGACCTCGCCTCGCGGGGTTACGTCGTGGCCTCCGTCGACCACGCCTACGAGTCGTTCGGGACCAGCCTTCCCGGCGGCCGCACCCTCACCTGCGTCGCCTGCACGGCCCTCGACGAGGGCGGGGTGCACGGCAGTGTCGTCACCTCCACGCGCGCCGCCGACATGCGGTACGTCCTGGACCGGCTGACCGGGCCGAAGCCCGTCTGGCGGTACGCCGACGCGATCGACGCGCGCCGCGTCGGCATGGCCGGGCACTCCATCGGCGGGGCGAGCGCGGCCTCCGCGATGGTGGCCGATCCGCGCATCGACGCCGGGATCAACATGGACGGCTCCTTCTGGGAGGAGCTCCCCGCGGAGGGCCTGCGGGGCCGCCCGTTCATGATGCTCGGGACGCACGACAGCATGCACCTGCCCGGCGGGCAGGACGCCAGCTGGGACCGGGCGTGGACCGCGCTCGACGGCTGGAAGCGCTGGATCACGGTCGCCGGATCCGAGCACTTCACCTTCTCCGACGGCCCCGTGATCCAAGGCCACTTCGGCCTGCCCCAACCGGAACTTCCCGCCGACCGGGCCGTCGCCGTCACCCGGACCTACGTCGCGGCCTTCTTCGACCAGCACCTGCGCGGGCTCCCGCGCCCGGTCCTCGACGGCCCGACGCCCGCGAATCCGGAGGTCCACTTCCAGCACCGCTGAGCCGCTGCCGGCCAGGAGTCAGGAGCGGTACGGGGTGTTCGCCTCCGCCCAGTCGGCCAGCGCCCGCGCGCACTCGGCGACCGATTCCCGCCAGGTGCGCGCGGCACCCTCGCCGGCCTCGTCGCTGACGTGCTTCACGATGCGCAGCGGCACCCCGGCGAGCTCAGCCGCCGAGGCCAGCGCGTACCCCTCCATGTCGACCAGCGGCGCCCGCTCGGCGAGCCGGGCGCGGGCCGCCTCGTCCGAGACGAACGTGTCGCCGGTGGCCAGGACCACGTCACCGCCGTCCGGCAGCGTCAGCGGAGCGCCGTACGTCTCGCCGGTCAGCGTGGCGAGCAGCTCGCCGTCGAGGTCGTGCTGCACCACCGTGCCGACGACGTGCGTCCCGGTCCAGCCCGGCCGCAGGGCCCCGGCCGTCCCGAGGTTCACGATCCCGGACGGCCGCGGGCCCCGGCCGAGGACGGTCGCGAGCGCGGTCGCCGCGTTCACCTTGCCCATGCCGGTGAGCAGGACGGGCAGCTCCGTGTCGAGGAACTGCGCCTCCTCCTTGACGGCGAGGACGAGCAGGGGGCGGTCGGCCGTGATCTCTCCCAAGAGTTCCATGGGGCCCACGCTAGTTCGAGGGCCCGCCCGTCGTACAACCGGGCGGGCCTCAGCCCGGGGAAGAGCCCTGTTCCGCGGGCGCCTCGCTCAGCACGCGCAGGGCCTTCGGCCCCACGCCGCCCAGAGCGGCGAGCTCGGCCGCGGGCACGCCGTCGAGCCGGGTGCACCCGGCCGCGGCGGGCGCGTGGGTTGCGGGCGCGCCGATCCCGCGCGGGAGGTCCGTCTCGGGCCGGTCGGACGCCTCGGCCATGGACCGGTCGTGCCACGCGGGGGAGCCGGAGGCCGGCGAACGGCGCGGGCCGCTCACACCGGGAGCAGTCGGCCGATCAGTTCCCCCAGCTGACGGGCGTTGCGGCACGGGCGCATCTCCACGAGCTCGGCGTAGGCCGGGGCCACCGAGTCGCCCGTACCCCAGAGCGAGGGCTGTTCGGGGTTGAGCCAGTGGACCCGGCGCGCGCGGTCCGCGATGAGACGCAGCGCCGCGAGGTTCGGGTCGGCACCGTTGGTGCGGGCGTCGCCGAGGACGAAGACGACCGTGCGCGGGCCGATCGCCTGCGCGTACCGCTCGGCGAACTCCCCGAGCGCCGTCCCGTAGTCGCTCTGCCCGTGCCACCCCGTGAGCTCCGCCTCCGCGAGGATGCGGTCGCCGAGCCCCGCCGGGTCGGCCGCGCCCCGCGCGATCAGCCCGGTCACCTCGTCCACCCGGTTGACGAAGGCGAAGACCCGCACCCGGCTGAACTGGTCGTGCAAGGCCTGCACGAGCAGCATCGTGAACTGCGCGAAACCGGCCACCGAACCCGACACGTCGCAGAGCAGGACCAGTTCGGGGCGCCGGGGACGGCGCCGTCGCAGGACCGGACGCACCGGCACGCCCCCGGTCGACAGCGAGCCGCGCAGGGTCCGCCGCAGATCGATCTCCCCGCGCGCCGCCCGGCGCCGCCGCGCCGCGAGCCGGGTGGCCAGCTTCCGCGCCAGCGGCCGTACCGTACGCCGCAGCTCGTCCAGCTGCGCCCGCCCCGCCAGCAGGAAGTCCACGCCGTCCGCCGTCCCCGCCACCGCCCGCCGCGCGACCCGGTCACGGCCCTGCCGCTCGGCGACGCGCCGCCGGGCCTCGGTCCGCACGCGCTCCCGGAAGGCCTCGACGCGCCGCCGGATCTCGTCGTCGAGCAGCCGCTCGGTGAACTCGGGACCCTCGGCCGCTGCCGTCGCACGCAGCCGCTCGCGCACCCGGGCGAGCAGCGTCTCGGGGCGCAGCCGGGAGAGCGTCTGGTACGAGGACCAGCCGTCCGACTCCGGACCGGAGCCGTAGCCGCCGAACCCGCCCACCGCCTCGGCGGCCAGCCGGTCGAGCGCGGCGCCGTCTCCGGCGGCGAGGGCCTCCGCGAGCCGGTCGCGCAGGGCGGCGAGGTCCGCGGGCGTGTCCCCGTACGCCTCGGCCGGTCCGGGAGCGGTGCCGAGCGGGAAGTACAGGTCGAAGACCTGGTCGAACACCCTCCGTCGGCCCTCTCCGTGGAGCAGCGTCGCCGCCAGCGCCTCCCGGACCCGCTCCCGGTCGGTGAAGCCGACGGCTTCGAGGGCCAGCCCCGCGTCCACGGTCTCCCCGGTCCCGATCCCGAATCCGTGCGCGCGCAGCGCCGCGACGAGCCCGGTGAGCCGCGCCGCGACCCCGGCGGCGTCCGCCGGACGGTCCGTGCCGGCCGGGCTCGCCGCGACCCCGGCGGCGTCCGCCGGTCGGTCCCCGTCCGCCGGGCTCACACCGTGTCCAGGTCGAGCTTGGCCGCCGCCTTCGCGATGTCTTCCTGGTGCTTGAGGAGGACGCCGAGGGTCTCCCGGACGACCCGTTCGTCCAGCCGGTCCGCACCGAGCGCGAGCAGCGTGCGGGCCCAGTCGATCGTCTCCGACACGGACGGCACCTTCCGCAGGTCCATCGCCCGCAACGCCCCCACGACCCGTACGACGGACGCGGCGAGTCCGGCGTCGAGGCCGGGGACCTTGAGGGTCACGATCCTGCGCTCCAGCTCCTCCTCGGGGAAGCCGATGTGCAGGAAGAGGCAGCGCCGGCGCAGGGCCTCGGACAGCTCGCGGCTCGCGTTCGAGGTGAGCACGGTGAACGGCCGCCGCGTCGCCTTGATCGTGCCGAGCTCGGGCACGGTCACCTGGAAGTCGCTGAGGACCTCCAGGAGCAGCCCCTCCACCTCGACGTCGGCCTTGTCGGTCTCGTCGATCAGCAGCACCGTCGGCTCCTCGGACCGGATCGCGGTGAGCAGCGGCCGGGGGAGCAGGAACTCCTCGCCGAAGATGTCCGTCCGCGCCTCGTCCCAGGACTCGCCCCGCCCGGCCGTGATGCGCAGCAGCTGCTTGGCGTGGTTCCACTCGTAGAGCGCGCGGGACTCGTCCACGCCCTCGTAGCACTGCAGTCTGACCAGACGTGCCCCCGTGACCTCGGTGACGGCCTTGGCGAGCTGCGTCTTGCCGACGCCGGCCGGGCCCTCGACGAGCAGCGGCTTGCCCAGCCGGTCGGCGAGGAAGACGGTGGTGGCGACGGCCGGCGACGCCAGGTAGCCGGTCGTGGCGAGCCGTTCGGCGACGTCGTCGACGGAGGTGAAGAATCCGGTCGTCATGGCTGTCCCCCCGGGGAAGCGGAATCTCTTACTGGCCAGTAGCCTCAGCTGTACTTGATCAGATCGGGCACCACCGCACAACCGTCCCGCGCGAGCTCCGTGCCGAGCGCGGGGCGGCGGGCACTGGTGCAATGGGGGGACCGGGTGTGCCACCCGGAGGCCCGCACGGCGGTGGAGGTGTCGTGACGGAACGGGACGAGGCCCTCCTCACCAGGGCACGGGCCCTGGAGCAGGCGATCGGCGAGATCGGCACGACGCTCGACGAGACGACCACCTGCCGCGAACTGGCGTCCTTCCTCGCCCGCCACCTCCACGGCTCCGTCACGGTCGACCTGCTCGACGAACCGGGAGGCCGGCCCCGGCACGCGGCGTCGGCCGACCCGCAGGGCCCCGGATCTCCCACCGGCATCCCGGCCGCGTCCCGGCCTTCCGCCACGGGCCCGTCCGCCTCCGAAGCTTCCGCCCCCGGCCCGGCGGCCTTCGGGGCTTCTCCCGAGGAGCGGGCCGTCTCCGCAGCTTCCGCCGGGCCCCCGGACGCCCCCGGTCTCGCCGTACCCCTCGCCGTCCACGACGAGGAGCCCTTCGGGACCGTGATCGTCACGCGTCACGGGCCCGGTTTCTCCGCCGACGAGTTCGCGGTCCTCCGGCACGCGGCCCGGCTGGCCGCACGGCACCTCGGTCATGCCCGCCGCCTCGTCGCCACCGAGGACACCGCGCTCCACCTCCAGCGCGCCCTCGTCGCCGAACCGGGCCGGCCGCACCCCAACCTGGAGATCGCGGGCGGCTACCTCCCGGCGGGCCCCCGCGCCCTCGTGGGCGGCGACTGGTTCGAGACCGTGCGCCTCCACTTCGGCCGCAGCCTTCTCGTCGTCGGCGACGTGATGGGCCACGGGCTCGACGCGGCCGTCGACATGAACGCCTACCGCACGGCGCTCCGCGAGGTCGCCGCGACCGATCTGCCGCCGCACCGGGTGCTGCGCCACCTCGACTCGGTGGTCGCCGGGGACGACGCCCGTCGCCCCGCCACCTGCCTGCTCGTCCGGGTGGACCCGGCCCGTGGCACCGCCACCTTCGCCAGCGCCGGGCATCTGCCACCCGTCGTGTTCGGCCCGGACGGCTCCGCCGAGCTCGTCGACCTCCCGGTGGGGCCGCCGCTGGGCACCGGCGTCGGCGGCTACGAGCCCACCACGCGCCCGCTCGCCCCGGGCGAGACCCTGCTGATCTTCACCGACGGCCTCGTCGAACGGCGCGGGGAGGACATCGACCTCTCGCTCGCCCGCCTCGCCGCCCTCCGGCTCCCCGCGGGCTCCGGCCCCGAGCAGGTCGTCGAAGAGGTGCTCCACCGCCTCGACGCGCATCACGCGGAGGACGACGTGGCCGTCCTCGCCGCCCGCGTCCGCGCCCGCCCCACACCGTGACACAGGGTCACCTCATCCCCACGCGTAGCCGTGACGCACGGTCACGCCACCCCCGCCGACTACCTGTTTCACGCCGTGGCGTGATTGTTGCGGCAGGACGCTTGTGCGTGGCCCCGGGGCCCGGCACGCTCCTCGTATGAACACGGCCCGGCATGCCAGTGAACGTCTGATGAGCTGGCCCTCGCTGACCCCCGGCCGCGCCCATTGCGGCGCCGAGCTCGGACTGGGCACCGGGACGCAGGAGATCGTCCACTTCCACGGTGAACACGAGGCGGACGTCCACCTCACACGCGCCATGGTCGCGAAGCTGCGCCCGGCCCTCCTGGGGTCGAGCGCCGTCCGGCTGCGGGCCGGATCGGGCTGGGTGACGGTCCGTCTGGACATGGGCTCGGACATCGACCTGCTCGCCACCCTGGTGAGCGCCGCCCTCCAGGCCAACGGCGTCCCCGACGCCGCTCCGGACGGCTGCACCCGCACCCTCCCGGTCCCCCGCACCCGCTGAGCCCCCGGAAGTCGCCGCAGGACTACGAGGGGACCGGGAAGAGCATGCACGTGCTCGTCGCGTGAGCGAGGAGCCGGTCCTCCGCGTCGTACAGGCCAGCCTCCGCCAGTGCCGTGCGGCGCCCCTGCGACAGCACCGTGCCGACGGCCCGGATCTTGCCCGTGTCCATCGTGACCGGGCGGAGGAAGCGGGTCGACAGGTCGAGCGAGGTGTACGCCGTGCCCAGCGGGAGCGTGCTGTGCACCGCGCAGCCGGCGGCCGAGTCGAGCAGGGTCGCGTAGACCCCGCCGTGCACGCTTCCGATCGGGTTGTAGTGCTCCTCGCCGGGTTCGAGCGCGAACACCGCGCGCCCCGGCTCGACCTCCTCCAGGGTGAAGCCGAGCAGGGCGGCGATCGGCGGCGCGGGCAGCCGGCCCGCCACCATCTCCCGCAGGAAGTCGATGCCCGCCATCGACATCGCGGCGCGCGCGGTGACCCCGGCGTCCTCCCACTCGACCGTGCGTGACCGCCCCATCGCCACTCCACTCCGCTCACCATCTGGCTCTGTATGGCGAAGCTAGCCTCGGTGCCGGCTGACTGTCAACGACAGAGCCAGCTGGCTACAGTGGGCGGATGAACTGGCTGGAGACGGATACGGAGAACTGCCCGGTTCGCCGTGCCCTGGACGTCGTGGGCGAGAAGTGGAGCCTGCTCATCCTGCGCGAGGCCTTCAACGGCGTCCGCCGGTACGACGAGTTCCGCCACCACCTCGGCCTCTCGGAAGCCGTCCTCGCGGACCGCCTCCGCAAGCTCGTCGCCGCCGGGGTCCTGCGCAGCGAGCCCTACCGCGAACCCGGCGCCCGCACCCGCCACGAGTACCGGCTCACCCGCAAGGGCGTCGACCTCTGGCCCGTGCTCCTCGCCCTCAAGCAGTGGGGCGACACCCACGCCGCCGAGCCCGAGGGGCCGGTCCTCGACATCCGGCACACCGACTGCGGCGCCCCCGTCCGCGTCGTCGTCCAGTGCGAGGGCGAGGAACGGGCCACCCTCACCGCCCGAGACGTCACCGTCCGCCCCGGCCCCGGCGCCCGCCCGCTCCCGGCCCGCTGAACCGAGCCGGACCGCCTCAGCCGGACCGATCCGCGGGGGTGCCGTCCGCACCGTAGAAGCGGCCCTCTTCACAGAGGGCGTCGATCTCGGCGTTCTCCTCCTCGCTCAACTGTCCGTCCAGCGCGACGCCGATGACGTGCCGGGCACGGGACAGGCGCCGGGCGACGTCCCAGTCGAGGACGAACGTGCCGAGGGTGTGGGCGTCAGCGGTTCCGGACGCCATGCGGGATCCGATCCGGTCGAGCGAGACCACGAACTCGTTCAGGTCCCGCAGGACGGAGACGACCTCGTCGAGGGGGAGACGGATCTCCCGGTGGGACACGTCCATCGACCGATTCAACTCCTGGAACTCGTGAACCCGCGCTTCTGCCCCGACCGTGATCCCGCTCGACCCGTGCCCGTGCGCCGTGCGGAAGCCAAAAGCCGGACGGTCACCGTACTCCGCCGGCCCCACCCGTTCGGCCCCACCCCTGAGATGTCCCGGCGCCCCGCCGGGTACCTCACCAGGCATGCCCTCCACATCCGGTCCGCCGCGCGACGGTCCCCCCGCCGAACACGGCCACTGGTTCGCACGGCTCCACGCGCGCGTCCTCGCCTCCTCGGTCGGCCTCGCCTGGAGCCGCGGCCGGGCCATGGAACTCATGCACCGCGCCATGGGCTTCGCGGCGCTCAGCCTGCTCACCCTCGTCCCCCTGCTCATCGTCGTCGCCGCGGCCGACCTCGCCAGCGGCCAGGGCTTCGCCCGCTGGCTGGTCCAGGGCCTCGGAGTCTCCGAGGTCTCGCAGGAGGAGGTCGAGCGGCTCTTCGGCCAGCCGGGACAGGCGCTGCAGCGCACCACCGCCTTCGGTCTCGCCGCCCTCGCCGCCTTCGGCGTCACCTTCGGCTCCGCCGTGCAGACCGGGTACGAGCGGGTCTGGGACCTCCCCACCGCGCGCTGGCACACCATGTGGCGGCACGTCGTCTGGCTCGCCGTCCTCGTCGCGTCCCTGCTGCTCTTCGTCGCCTTCCCCGCACCCGAGAACGCGCCGGCGGGCGTCACCGCCCTCGTCGCCCTCGGCGACCTCCTCGGCACCTTCGTCTTCTTCTGGTGGTCCCAGCGCTTCCTGCTCTGCGGTCGCATCCGCTGGCGCGCCCTCGCCCCCGGCGCCGTACTCACCGCCCTCGGACTGCTCGGGCTGCGGATCTTCTCGCAGCTCGTCTTCTCCCCGCTGATCGCCTCGAACGCCGTGACGTACGGTCAGTTCGGCACCGTCCTCGTCCTCCAGTCCTGGCTCGTGGGCGTCGGCTTCGTCGTGTACGGAGGCGCCCTCGTCGGACGCCTCGTCCACGAACACCTCCTACGCCGCCGACTGCGCCGCCTGTGACGGGCGCCTACTGGTCCCGGCCCCGCACCGCGAGGACCGTCACCGCCGCCCCGCCCAGCGCCCACAGCGCGAACACCAGCCACGCGCCGCCCGCCGACCACGGGAACAGCTCCTCGGCGGGCGGCCCCGCGTCCGCGAGCCGCTGCCAGGCGTGCAGCGGGGTCGCGTGCGCGAGCACCGCCGTCAGGTGACGCCGGTCCGAGAGCACCGCGGGCAGCAGCAGGAGCAGGACGAACGCGCCGACGATCGAGACCGCGCTCTTCCGCAGCAGCGCGCCGACCGCCATCCCGGCCACCGCGCACACCGGGGCGAGCAGGGCCGAGGCCACGACGATGCGCAGCGCTCCCGGGTGGGTGATCGGCAGCCCGATGTCCCGGGCCGACAGCACGGCCTGCGTCGACCAGAACGACCCTGCCGCGACCACCGCCCCGAAGAGGACCTGCACCACCGTCACGACCAGCACCTTCGCCGCCATGAGCGCGCCCCGTGCCGGCACCGCCGTGAACGTCGTACGGATCAGCCCGCTGCCGTACTCGCCGACCACCGCGACCGCCCCCATGGCGCCCGAGGCGAGGATCAGGACCAGCGCCGCGTTGTACGTGAAGGCGTCCCACAGCGCCATGCCGTTCGCCATGAACTCGGCCCGGCCCCCCTCGTCGTACTGGAGCCAGTAGCGGTAGTGGTCCCAGGCGGTGCCGAGGTTGAAGGCGACCACGGCGAGCGCGCCGAGCAGCAGCGACCAGCCCGTCGAGCGCAGCGACCACAGCTTCAGCCACTCCGACCCCACCAGGTCACGGAAACGGGCACGGGGCTCCACCACGGGGGCCACGGGAGCATCGAAGGTCGTCATCGGGCGTCTCCTGCCGGGTACTCGACGCTGTCGGCGGTCAGTTCCATGAACGCCTCCTCCAGGGAGGCCGTACGGGTGGTCAACCGGTCGAGCAGCACCCGGTGCTCAAGCGCCAGTTCGCCGATGCGGGCCGCCGGCAGCCCGGTCACCGTCAGCAGACCGGCCTCCTCATCGACCTCCGCGCCCTCGCCGAGCAGCAGCGCCGTCAGGCGTGCCCGGTCCGGCGTGCCGACCGTCA
Organism: Streptomyces sp. NK15101; assembly: GCF_020400725.1. Taxonomy (GTDB): domain Bacteria; phylum Actinomycetota; class Actinomycetes; order Streptomycetales; family Streptomycetaceae; genus Streptomyces. Next base: position 33,286 of record NZ_JAINVG010000046.1, read on the forward strand.
CGCCAGGGCGCCTGCCCCGCGCGGCGAACTCCGCCAGGCTCTCCGCCGCGATCAGCGCCCCCCGGCCGATGACCACCAACTCGTCCGCCGTGTGCTCCATCTCCGTCATCAGATGACTCGACACGAACACCGTGCGGCCCTCCGCGGCCAGCCGCCGGAACAGCCCCCGCACCCACTTCACGCCCTCCGGGTCGAGGCCGTTCAGCGGCTCGTCGAACAGCAGCACCGGCGGGTCGCCGAGCAGCGCCCCGGCGATGCCGAGCCGCTGCCGCATGCCCAGCGAGTACCCGCCGATCCGGCGCCTGGCCGCCCCCGCCAGCCCCACCTCCTCCAGGACCTCGTCGACCCGGGAGAGCGGGATGCGGTTGCCGCGCGCCAGGACCGCCAGGTGCGCCCGCGCGGTGCGGCCCCCGTGCACGTCTCCGGCGTCGAGGAGCGCGCCGACGTGCCGCAGGCCGCGCGGCCGGTCCGTGAACGGCCGGCCGTCGACCGTCACCGACCCGCTCGTCGGCGTGTGCAGGCCCAGGACCATCCGCAAGGTGGTGCTCTTGCCCGAGCCGTTGGGGCCGAGGAATCCGGTGACCCGGCCGGGCCGGACGGTGAAGGTGAGCGCGTCGACGGCGGTCGTGGCGCCGTAGCGCTTGGTGAGTTCCCTGACTTCGATCATGGGCACCACCGTGCCGTCCGGGCTCCGCGCCGGGCATCGGACCGGCAGGGACAATCCGCGGCGGGCCCTGTCACCCCAGGTCGTACACCCCTGGTCCGATGCCCGCGGCAGGGGCCGCCGTTTACGATCACCGCATGTCCGCCACCCCGTCAGCACCGTTCTACAAGAGGGTCGCACCCGGCGGGTGGGCCGCCGTGGCCTGGGGCGCGGGCATCGCCTTCACGGCCCTCCTCAGGATCCCCGTGCCCGGTCAGGAAGGGCCCGACGTCCTGCCCGGCTTCGTCATCCTGCGCTGGGACGGCCTGTCCATGCTGGCCGTCGCCACCCTCCTCACCCTGCGCGGCAGCGCCCTCCTCGCCCGGCGTCCGACCGCCGCCCTCAACCACCTCCTCGTCGCCTCGGTCATCGCCTCCACCCCACTCGGCGTCACGGCCATCCCCTTCGCCCAGTACCTCGCGGTCGACGTCGCGCTCTACGCCGTCGCCGCCGCCCGCCCCCGCCCCGAGGCCCTGCGGGCGCTCCTGCTCGCTCTCGGACTGCTCGTCGTCTACGTGGCCGTTCGCCTGCTCGCCGGCTGGAGCGCCGGCACCACGAGCACCCTGGCGGTCGCCCTGACCGCCCTCGTGGCCTGGCTCCTCGGCCGCTCGGAGGGACAGGCCCGGGAATACGCGGAGCGGAGTCGCGCCCAGGCCGCCGCGCAGGCCGTCACCGCCGAACGCCTCCGGATAGCCCGCGAGATGCACGACACGGTCGCCCACAGCATCGGGATCGTCGCCCTCCAGGCCGGGGCCGCCCGCCGGGTCATCACGACCCAGCCCGAGGCGGCCCGGCAGGCCCTCACCGAGATCGAGACGGCGAGCCGCGAGACCCTCGCCGGCCTGCGCCGGATGCTCGGCGCCCTGCGTACGGCGGACAGGGAGACGGAGACCCGGCCCGAGACGACCCCGGCCGCCCCCGGCCGTACGACGACCGCCCCGAGCAGCACCGCGACCGCCGGCGGATCCACGACGGCCGCCCCCGGCCGTACGACGGCCGCGACCGGCGGCGCCGAGACCTCCCCCGGCCGTACCGCGATCTCCGCCGGAGCCCGGGGACTCCCCGAGATGCCAGGTCTCGCCGCGCTCGACCGGCTCGCCGAACTCACCGGGAACGCCGGCGTCCGGGTCGCCGTCCGCAGGGTCGGAACCCCGTCCCCGCTGCCCCCGGACCTCGACCTCTCCGCCTTCCGGATCGTCCAGGAGTCCGTCACCAACGTCGTACGGCACTCGGGCGCCGACTCCTGCACGGTCACCGTCGACCACCACGACCCCGGACACCTCACCGTCACCGTCGAGGACCGCGGCCCCGCCCCCGGCCACGCGCGCGTGAGCCCCGGCCCGGGCTCCGGGTACGGCCTCACCGGGATGCGGGAGCGCGTCGCGGTGCTGCACGGAGAGTTCACCGCGGGACCCCGCCCCGGCGGCGGCTTCCGCGTCACCGCCCGCCTTCCCCTGCCCACAGGAGTCACCGACCGATGAGCCAGACCACCACCGGGCAGCCGGTCCGCGTCGTCCTCGCCGACGACCAGCCCCTGGTGCGCGCCGCGCTCCGGATGGTCATCACCGACACGGCGGACCTCGTCGTCGTCGGCGAGGCCGCGAACGGCGCCGAGGCCGTCCGCCTCGTCGGGGAGACCGGCGCCGACGTCGTCGTCATGGACCTGCGGATGCCCGGCACGGACGGCATCGAGGCCACCCGGATCATCACCGGGGACCCCACCGGTGCCCGTGTCGTCGTCCTCACCACCTTCGACGACGACGACCACGTGTACGCGGCGCTCCACGCGGGCGCGTCCGGATTCCTCGTCAAGGACATGGCCCTGGACGACATCCTCGCCGCCGTCCGCGTCGTCGCCTCCGGCGACGCCCTCATCGCGCCCAGCGTCACCCGGCGCCTCATCAAGGAGTTCACCGACCGCCCCAGGACCCCGCCCGCCCCGCGCCGCCGCGCCGAGGGGATCACCGACCGCGAGCGCGAGGTCCTCACCCTCGTCGGGCGCGGCCTCTCCAACGCCGAGATCGCCGAGGCGCTCCACATCAGCATCGCCACCGCGAAGACCTACGTCACCCGGCTGCTCGCCAAGCTGGACGCCCGCGACCGCGTGCAGCTCGTGATCATCGCGTACGAGGCGGGCCTGGTCTCCGCCGCCTGAGGGCCCCGGCGGCGCTCACACGATCCGGTGATCCACTCGCGAGCCGCCGGCCGTCCCGTCACGGCCCGCTTGGATGGAGGCGACCCATCCGGTCCGTCGAGAGAGAGCCGCCCATGGCGAACACCTGGCTGCCACCCGCCGAGTACGTCCACACGCTGCCGAGAGCGACCGCGTACGCCTGCCTCTACTTCACCGACACCGCCGGCCGCCCCTTCCAGCTCCGGGCCGCCTACCCGACCGAGCCGTGGCAGTGGCCCGGCGGCAACATGGACCCGGGAGAGACCCCGTGGGAGACCGCGGTGCGCGAGTGCCACGAGGAGACCGGGATCGTCTTCACCGGCGAACCGCGCCTCCTCGCCGCCCACTTCGTCACGGACCGGGGCGCGGACTGGCCGGCCAACCACATCGGCTTCATCTTCGACGGGGGCGAGCTGACGGACGAACAGATCGCCGCCGTCGTCCTCGACCCCGAGGAGCACAGCGAGTACCGCCTGCGGACCCTGGACGAGTGGGAGCGGGAGATGAACCCGCGCGAGTTCGCCCGCCTCGCCGCGATCGACCGGGCGCGAAGGACCGGTTCGACCGTGTACGTGGAGAGCGGACGCACCGCGACGTGAGTGTGGGGCCCGTCCACCGGGACGGGCCCCGACCGTGCGCGCTCAGGCCCGGCAGCCCACCGTCGGGTGGGCGATGTCGACGACGAAGCGCTCCGGCGAGTGCAGCCGGAAGGTCTTGTACGCGGGCTTGGTGTCGAAGGCGGCTCCGATGCCGACCACGCCCTCGAAGTCGCCGGTCAGGGCGACCCCCTTGAGCGCGGGCAGATAGATCTTCAGCAGCCGGGGGCCCTGGTAGACGGACCGGCCGGCGTCGTCGTGGGCGGCCGCGGGGGAGAGCTTGATCTCCAGGAAGTACTTCCCCGCGAGCGGGACCCTCTCTCCCGAACCGTCGTAGTGCAGCGAGCGGGACTGAAGGACGGTGACCGGGGGCATGGCACCCCGTACGTCGATCACGAGCCGGTCGAAGGTGGCGTGGCCGCCCCAGCGGGCGTTGACGACCAGGGCCGTGGCCGGGGTCGAGGCGCTCGGGGTCGGGGTGCCGGCCGCGCCCGCCGGGATCGTGGCGCCGATCCCGGCGGTCAGCAGGATTCCCGCGGCGACGGCCGCGAGGGTGTGGCGGTGATGCATGACGTCCCCCATTTTCTGCGGTTCCGGGGACAGTGGTGTCACTGGCAGAGACAACCACCACAACGATACGGTTCCACCCTTTTCAGGGTATATGGGGTAAAAATTCTCCATGTGCTGGAGCGCGACCGCCGACCTCTGGGCGGGCCTCGGGATCGCCGCCGTCGGCGGCGCCTCCCTGGCCTCCGTACGCCGCCCCGGGGACGCGCCGCTCGCCGCCCTGCCCCTGCTCCTCGGCGCCCACCAGGTCGTGGAGGCCGCCGTCTGGCACGCCGGCGGCGGAACCGGGCCCGCCACCCTCGCCTGGGCCGTGATCGCGCTCCCCCTGCTGCCCCTCTGGGTGCCCCTCGGCGTCCTCTCCGCGGCCCGCCCCGCCGACCGGCCGCTCCTGCTCCCGCCGCTCGCCGCCGGCCTCGTCACCGCCTCCGTCCTCGCGTACCGCCTCACCGTCCGCCCCGTCTCCGCCGAGATCCGGGGCCACACCCTCGGCTACGCCGTCGACCTGCCGCACGCGCCGCTGGTCCTCGTCGGATACCTGTTCGCCACCGTCGGCGCGCTGCTCCTCGCCCGCGACCGGCTCCTGCGGATCCTCGGGCTCCTCACCGGCCTCGGAGCGGCCGTCTGTGCCCTCCTGTGGCGCACCGAGTTCGTCTCCACCTGGTGCGCCCTCGCGGCGGCCGCCTCGCTGCTGCTGCTCGTCTGGACCCGTCGCCGACGCCCGGTGACATCCGCGGAGGATCCGAGCCCGGTCGGCCGTAACCCGACGGCCTCTCAGTAGTTGACCCGGGCATGAAGAAGCGCAGCATGCTCGCCATCGCCTCCCTCGCCGCAGGCGTCGTCACCGCCATCGTCACCCCGCCGCCGCAGGCCAGCGCCACCGAGAACCCTCTCGCCGGCACGACGGGCCTCCTCCAGGACGACCAGACCGCCACCGTCCTCCACGAGACCGTCCAGGGCGCCGAGGGCGCCCTCCAGAACCAGCAGGGTGGCGGGCTGCTCTGACGCCTCGTCCCAGGTGGCGACCGGTGCCCCGCGTTCCCGACGGACGCGGGGCACCGGCACGCCGTGACCCGGGAGGAGGCAGCCCGTGCGCGCGCCGTGCGTGAGTAATGACAGGATGTCCCCATGAGCAACGAGAACGTTTACTTCGAGATCAACATCAACGACAAGCCCGCGGGCCGCATCACCTTCAAGCTGTTCGACGACGTCGTCCCGAAGACGGCGCAGAACTTCCGCGAGCTCGCGACCGGCGAGCACGGCTTCGGCTACGCAGGCTCCCCGTTCCACCGCGTCATCCCGAACTTCATGCTGCAGGGCGGTGACTTCACCCGCCGCAACGGCACCGGCGGCAAGAGCATCTACGGCGAGAAGTTCGAGGACGAGAACTTCAAGCTGAAGCACGACCGTCCGTTCCTGCTCTCGATGGCGAACGCGGGCAAGAACACCAACGGCTCGCAGTTCTTCATCACCACGGTCGTCACCAGCTGGCTCGACGGCAAGCACGTCGTCTTCGGCGAGGTCGTCGAAGGCCAGGACCTGGTCAAGCAGATCGAGTCCCTCGGCTCCGACTCCGGCGCCACCAAGGCCAAGATCGAGGTCGCCGAGTCCGGCATCGTGAAGGCCTGATCGCCCTTCGGAGCTGAGCGGAGGGCCCCTGCGCCCTCGCTCGCCCAACCCGGACGGGGCGGGGAACGCGGTCCATCGGACGCGAGCCCCCGCCCCGCCGTGGCTCCCGCCCCCGACGCCTCAGGCGAAGGCCGGCGCGTTCCGCACCGCCCAGGCCGAGAAGGGCCGGGGCGCCCGCCCGAGCACCCGCTCCACATCGGGGCTCACCCGCTGCTCGTCCGCGCGGGGCTCGCCCATCACCGACAGCATCCCGTCGACGGCCACCTCCGGCAGGAACCGCGTCAACTGCGACCGGGCCTCGTCGGCGCTCTGCGCCACGAACTCCACCGGCGCGTCCAGCGCTTCGGCCAGCGCCCGCACCTGCTCCCGCGGCGAGACCGCGGTCGGCCCCGTCAGGACGTACGTCCGCCCGGCGTGCGCCGGGTCGCGCAGCGCGGCGGCCGCGACCCCGGCGATGTCCGCCGGATCCACCAAGGGCAGCGCCACATCGGCGAACGGGGCCGCGACGGTACGGGCCGAGCGCACCTGCTCGGCCCAGAGGAAGGCATTGGACGCGAAGCCGCCGGGCCGCAGCACCGTCCACTCGACACCCGACTCCCGTACCGCGGTCTCGAACGCGCGCAGGATCTCGTGCGACGCCGAATCGGTCCGCGTCCCCACCAGCTGCGAGGACTGGAACACGATCCGCCGCACCCCGCAGGCCACCGCCGCCGCCACGATCTCGCGCGGACGCAGCTCGTCCCCGAGGCCCGCGACGAGCAGGTACACGGCCTCCGCGCCCTCGAACAGCCCCTTGAGGCCCTCCGCATCGGCCAGGTCGCCCTGCCGGTGCGCCACACCGACGGGCAGCCCCTCGGCCGGACGGCGGCTCACCGCCGTGACCTCCTCGCCGGCCGCGGCCAGCATCTCCACCAGCGGTCGCCCGACGTTTCCGGTCGCTCCGGTCACCACGATCACAGCTGTTCCCCTCCAGGGAGTCCATGGCGGAGCGCGAACGCCCCGCCGTCTTCGTGACCTCATCCTGGAAGGCGAACCGGCCACCTCCTGGCCAGTTTCACGGACGGATTTGCGGCAGGGTCACTTCTCCTCGCCGTAGCGGCGCTCGAACCGGGCGATGCGGCCCTCGGAGTCCACGGTCCGCGCCTTGCCCGTGTAGAACGGGTGGCTCTCGGACGAGATCTCGACGTCGATCACGGGGTACGTCTCGCCGTCGTCCCACTCGATGGTCCGGTCGCTGGTCGCGGTGGACCGCGTCAGAAACGCGTACCCCGCCGAGCGGTCACGGAACACAACGGGGCGGTAGTCGGGCTGCTTGTCCTGCTGCACGTGTCCTCCTCGGGCTGCTGCCCTGACTCGTCCGGCCTGATCGGCACGGCACCCCCAGCCTCCCCGGCCCCCCGGTCCCCGACCAGCGCCACGGGCCCGACCGGGTGACACCCGCCCGATCGGCTCAGCCGCCGTGCGTCCACCGCGCCGCCAGCAGCAGCGCGATGTCGTCCGGGCGGGACGTGGCGGCCCTGGCCTCCCGGATCAGCCGGTCGGCCGTCTCCGTGAGCGACAGCGAGCCCGTCGCGGCGAAGGCGCGGCTCAGCTGCCCGATTCCCTCGTCGATGTCCTGGCCCGGTCGCTCCACCAGACCGTCCGTGAACAGCGCCAGGACCGCCCCCGGGGCCAGCCGCAACCGCGTCACCGGATACGACGCCCGGACGTCGACGCCCAGGACCATCCCGCCCGCCAGCTCCACCTGCTGCGCCGTGCCGTCCGGCCGCCTCAGCAGCGGCTGCGGATGTCCCGCCCGCACCGCCCGCGCGTCACCCGTCTCCGGGTCGAGCAGCACGTAGCAGCAGCTCGCGAACTGCCCCGGGTCCAGATCGATCAGGAGCCGGTTGGTGCCGCGCATCACGTCCTGCGGCCGGTGTCCCCCCAGCGCGAACGCCCGGACGGCACTGCGCAGCTGCCCCATGGTGGCCGCGGCCGCCACGCCGTGCCCCTGCACGTCGCCGATCACCAGGGCGAGCCGCCCCTGTCCGGTCTCGATCACGTCGTACCAGTCGCCGCCCACGTCCATGCCCTGCGTGCCCGGCAGATAGCGGCCCACCGTCTCCACCCCCTCCCGCACCGGCAGCCGGTGCGGGAGCAGCGCGTCCTGCAGCCCCCGCGCGACCGCCGACTCCGTGTCGTACCGCTGCGCCCGTTCCAGCGCCTGCGCGATCAGCCCCGCCAGCGCCGTGAGGACGGTCCGTTCCTCCGGACTGAAGCCGCGCGGCGAGTCGAAGCCGAGGATGCAGGAGCCCACCGGCCGGCCCGAGGCGATCAGGGGAAGGAAGGCCCGCGCGCCCGAGTGCGCGTCCATCGGGAGATCCGGATAGGCCCGCCCCAGCTGCTCCATGGACTCGAAGAAGAGCGGCCTGCCGGTCGTCAGGGTCTCCACCCCCGGCACGTGGGAGTCCAGGGCCACGCCGTCGAAGGGCTCGAGGAAACCCGGCGGGAAGCCCGTCTCCCAGGCCAGATAGAGCCGTCGGTCGCTCAGCAGGTAGATCGCCAGCTGCCGTCCGCCGAAGGCCGGCAGCAGCTCCTCCGTCACCACCGCCGACACCTGGCGCGCCGTCACCGCCTCGGAGAGCGCGATCGCCAGGGCCACCGGCCGGTACAGCGCCGCCGCCCGGTCGTCCGGCGCCGACAGGACGTCGTCCGTCCGCCGTTCGCTCGCCGTCGGAGCCGGGGGCGCCGGATCCTCTTCCGGCACCAGCACCATCGTCACCCCGTCCCGGCCCGGGTGGAGCGAGACCGACAGCCACCGGCCCCGCTCCGGACGGGCCAGGAAGTGCACCGGCTCGCCGGAGAGCAGGGCGGCGCGCAGCTGCTCCTCGTGGAAGGGGTGACCGAACCAGGGCAGCGCCTCCCACAGCGGCCGCCCCGCCAGAGCCCCCCGCGGCCTGCCCAGCAGGTGCTCCGTCTGCTCGTTGAGGTAGGTGACGCGGCCGAGCCGGTCGACGGCCAGGATGGCCCGCGGCAGCCGGTCCGTGGCGTCCGAGCCGACCAGCCCCGTACCGAGGTCCACCAGCGTCCCCTCCAGTCGGCCGCCCGTGGCTTCCGTGCCCGGCCCGCTCCGCCGCGCACGCCCGGACACCTCAAGCAGGTGCAGGCCGCCGTCCGGCCCTCGCAGCCGGAGCCTGCGGACCGACGGCCGGCCGTCCGTGCCCGTCGCCTGCCGGGCCGCCGCCCACAGCGCGTACCCGTCCTCGGGATCGAGGAAGGACGTCAGCACCTCGATCGAACAGGGCGAGGAGACACCCGCTCCGAGGACGGCGAGGAGCCCTTCGTCCAGCGTGACCGTGCCCGTGTCCAGGTCCCAGGCGAAGGAGCCGAAGCGGACCGGCGGTCCCGAAGCGGTGGGCAGCTGCACGCACACCGGATCCCCGGGCCACTCGACCTCGGTCCCCCGCCGGGCCAGATCGGCCAGGGCCTCACCGAGGCGGAGCGCGTCCCCGGTCATCCGGTTCCGGTCCCGCGCGTTCACCGGCACCCCCGGGGTCGGCGCCCGCAGTACCACGAGCACGCCGAAGCGCTCGCGGCCCGCGACCACCGGCGCGTACAGCGAGGCGAACGGGAACGGCAGGCTCGCCACCAGCTGGGGGAAGCGCTGCATGGCCTCCTCGACGTCGGCGAGATGGACGGACTGGCCCGAGCGGTGCACCTCCGCCACGGGGAACGGCCGGTTCGCGTGCATCCGCCACCACGGCCGGAACAGCGGCCCCGGCAGCCCCACCAGGACCGCGAGCCGCAGCAGCCCCGGGGTCCCGGAGCGCAGGTACACCCCGCCCGCGTAACCACCGACCTCCTCCACCGCCGCGAGGGCCGCCTCGGCGAGGACCCATGTGAGCGCGCGGGAAGCAGGCCCGTTGTCGGCTCCGTTCCCGGACGGACTCCCGGTGCCGCCCGCCGGGCCGGGGCCGGACGCGCCGTGCGAGGTCACACAGCCAGGATGCCCCCGTACCCGGAGGGACGCGAAAGCACCCGGATCCCGGTCATGAGGCGTGCCGGTGTCCGGGACCGGGGACGTGCCGAGGCGCCTTCCCGCCCCGGATCCGACGCGGTGTCTCCCCGCCCCGGATCCGACGCGGTGTCTCCCCGCCCCGGACCCGGACGTGTCGAGGTGTCTTCCCGCCCCGGATCCGACGCGCTCCCGCGCGCCCCTCCCGATGGTGTTGACCCCACGCGCCCGCGCCGTCACACTCGGTCGTCGACCGCCGCCGTCGGCGCGCGGCGGCACGACCTCGCGAGCAGGGGGCATGATGACGGGGCAGGTTCTTCCGTACGACGTACACGGCGAGGGTCCTCGGAGGACCCTCGTGCTGCACAACTGGTTCGGCGACCGGACCAGCTTCGCCCCGCTGCGCGCCCATCTGGACGGCGGCTTCGGCACGTACGCCTTCCTCGACTGCCGGGGCTACGGCGACGCCCTCGACCACGCGGGCGCGTACACCATGGAGGAGGTCGCGGCCGACGCCCTGGCGGTCGCCGACGACCTCGGCTGGGACTCGTTCTCCGTCATCGGCCACTCGATGGGCGGCAAGGCGGCCCAGCTGATGCTGCTCGACGCCCCCGACCGGATCAGCTCGATCATCGGCGTCTCACCGGTCTCCGCCGCCGGTTTCCCGCTCGACGGGGAGACCTGGGAACTCTTCGCCGGAGCCGCCGACGAACCGGCCAACCGGCGCGCGATCATCGACAACACCACCGGCGGCCGCTACGACGACGCGTGGCTGAGCGCACTCGTCGACCGTTCCGTCACCCGCTCGTCCCCGACGGCCTTCCGCGCCTACCTGGACTCCTGGTCCCGCGCCGACTTCCACGAGCGGGTCCGCGACAACCCCACCCCCGTCCTGCTCGTCGTCGGCGCCCACGACCCCGCGCTCGGGTCCGAGGCGATGGAGGCCACCTGGCTGCGCTGGTACCCCAACGCCCGCCTCGAAGTCCTCAAGGACGCCGGTCACTACGCCCCCGAGGAGACCCCGCAGGCACTCGCCGAGGCCATCGAGGCCTTCCTCGGCGCCTGAGGTTCCCGGTCCCGGCTTCCGGCCTCATCCGAAGGTCGACGGAGCCGACGACTTTCGAGGACAGCGGCGGGGCTCCTCGGCAACGGATCATCGTGCTCACGACCTCAGGGGGCGGTCTTGCAGGGACCGCCCACGACCGGCAGGAGCACGACCGATGGGCCTCGCACAGTCGCAACACCGCTTCCTCGTCCGGCAGAAGGTGACGCCCATGGCCAACCGCTACCTGGTGCACACTGTCGGGCCGGACGGGAGGGAGGGCGAACTCGTCGCCTTCGCCCACCAGAAGAGGATGGCGCTCAAGGAGCACGTCACCTTCTACACAGACGAGTCCCGGCGTCAGGTCCTCTTCACCTTCAAGGCCCGTCAGGTCGTCGACCTCGGCGCGACCTACGACGTGGCCGGCGCCTCCGGCGCCCGACTGGGCGGTTTCCGGAAGGACTTCGGCGCGTCCCTGCTGCGGAGCACCTGGCACCTGAGCCGGGAGGGCGAGGAGGGGGAGGCCACCGGGCAGGAGCGGAACCGGGCGGTGGCGCTGCTGCGACGGGCCTGGGATCTCCTGCCCTTCGTCGACCTCGTCCCGTTCGTGGTGCCGTACCACTTCGACTTCGCCGACGGCGGGCGGCCCGTCATGTCCGTCGACAAGCTCCTCGGCATCCGGGACCGGTACGTGCTCGACATAGCCGATCCGGAGCTCGACCGGCGGCTCGCCATAGCCCAGACCGTGGCCCTCGACGCACTGCAGTCCCGCTGACCGGGCCGCCTCACCGACCCCGCTGACCGGCCGCCCCACCGACCCCGCTGACCGGCCGCCCCACCGACCCTGCAGGCCCGCGGTCCGGGCACCTCGTCGACCCGGGCGACGCGTCTACCCTGGAGAGACGGGCAGGGGACGGGGCACTCCGTTCCTCCCCGCGCCCGAGCCGCGCACCAGCGGAAGGGCGGCGGACCATGTTCTTCAGCGATCGCACCGACGCGGGGCGGCAGCTCGCCGCCAGGCTCGACCACCTCAAGGGCCATGACGTGGTGGTCCTCGGGCTTCCACGGGGCGGTGTGCCGGTGGCGGCGGAGGTCGCCGAGGCCCTCGACGCGCCGCTCGACATCTGTCTGGTGCGGAAGCTCGGTGTGCCGCACCAGCCGGAGCTCGCGATGGGGGCGCTCGGGGAGGGAGGCGTGCGGGTGCTCAACGAGCGGGTGCTCCGCGAGACCCGGGTGAGTGACCGCGACCTCGCCGCGGTGGAGGAGCGTGAGCACGCCGAGCTCGACCAGCGCGCCCGCCGGTACAGGGGCGCCAGGCCCTCCGTGCCCCTCGACGGCCGGACGGTCGTCGTGGTCGACGACGGACTGGCGACGGGGGCCACGGCGCTGGCGGCCTGCCGTGTGGTCCGGGCCCGGGGCGCCGCCAGGATCGTCCTCGCCGTCCCGGTGGCACCCCGGGGCTGGACGACCCGCGTCGGCGACGATGCCGACGAGGCCGTCAGCGTGCACACGCCGGACCTCTTCTTCGCGATCGGGCAGTTCTACGGGGACTTCTCGCAGACCCCGGACGCCGAGGTCATCGCCTGCCTGGAACGGAGCAGAGCCGCGCGGGAACCCGTCGGACAGGGCACGGACGTGCGGATCCCGGTCTCCGGCGTCACCCTCGGCGGACGGCTCACGGTGCCCGGCGGCGCCGGTGGCGTCGTCCTGTTCGCCCACGGCAGCGGCAGCAGCCGACACAGCCCCCGGAACCGGGCGGTCGCCGGGGTGCTCAACCGGGCAGGCCTCGGGACGCTCCTCTTCGACCTGCTGACCGAGGAGGAGGCGGGGGACCGGGAGCGCGTCTTCGACACCCCGCTCCTCGCCGGGCGGCTCGCCGGGGCCACGGAGTGGCTGGCGGGGAGACCCGAGGGCACGGGACTCCCGCTCGGGTACTTCGGCGCGAGCACGGGCGCGGCCGCCGCGCTGTGGGCGGCCGCCGACCCCGCGTCACCGGTGAGCGCCGTCGTCTCGCGCGGCGGCCGGCCGGACCTCGCGGCCGAGCACCTGGCCGGGGTGCGAGCCCCGACGCTCCTGGTGGTGGGCGGCGCGGACCCGATGGTCCTGGACCTCAACCGGCGGGCCCTGGCCCTGCTGCGCTGTGAGAACCGGCTCGCCGTGGTGGGGGGCGCCGGCCACCTCTTCGAGGAGCCGGGAGCCCTGGAGGAGGTGGCGGACCTCGCCACCTCCTGGTTCGCCGAGCACTTCCGGCCTCGGGGGATCAGTACGCCGAGTTGACGTTGTCGATGGAGCCGTAGCGGTCGGCCGCGTAGTTGCAGGCGGCGGTGATGTTGGCGACCGGGTCGAACAGGTCCATGGAGGTGCCGGGCACGTGGTAGGCGAGGAAGGTCGGCTCGATGACCTGGAGCAGGCCCTTGGAGGGGGTGCCGGCGGCCGCGTTGGAGTCCCAGAGGTTGATGGCCCGGGGGTTTCCGGACGACTCGCGCATGATGTTGCGGAGGATCCCGTCGTAGGAGCCGGGGATGCCGTGCTGGCCCATGATGGCCAGGGACTCCCGGATCCAGCCGTCGAGGTTGTCGGCGTAGTTCGTGGCGGCGGCGGGGGCCGCCTGACCGGCGGGGGCGGCGGCCGGGGCGGCCTGCGCGGCGGAGGCGCCCGTGCCGGTGGCGACGGCGGGAGCGGCCGGCCGGCGCTCGGAGCGGCTCGCCCGTTCGGTCGTGGCGGACTTCTTGGCCTTCGCCTGCGTGGGGGCGGCCTTGGCGGAATCCCGACGGATCGTCAGTTCGAGACCGGGGTGAATGAGTGACGGATTGTCACCCACCGTGCTCTTGTTGGCGCGGTAAAGGCTCTTCCAGCCGCCCTGAATTCCCTTCTTGTGGGCGATCAGGGAAAGCGAGTCGCCGCTCACGACGGTGTACGTGTGCGCGGCGGCCGGGGCGGCGGGGGCCTTGGGCGCGGCCTGCGGGGCGGGAGCGGCGAGGGACTGGGTGGCGATCTCCGGGGCGCCGGACACGGGCGCGGCGCCGGCGACGGCCGGGGTGACGAGCGGCAGGGTGAGTGCGGCGCCACCCGTGCCGACCAGGGCGAGGCCGCGGGAGACGCGGCTGCGGCGGGGGCGGCGGTGCTTACCGTGAGCAGGCATGACGGTTTCCTCTCCGGCGCCTGCGGGGTGAGCTGTCGGGTTCGGACGGGAGATGTCCGGCCGCGCGCACGCGGCTTCACCCCGAGCCGTTCCGGATTCCGGACCGGCGTATTCGTGGGTCCCCCGCTCCTGCCGTCGGGTGAAAAGGGAGGTTTACCGAGCGGCGGCAGGATTGGGCGTTCCGCTCGAATGGAGGTGACCGTAGGCCAGTAATGCGGCGGATAACAAGGGGAGTGGGTGCCGGATATCCGGAAATGGATCACATAATTCGGAGAATTCAAGATCGATGCCCTCCGGGAGGTGGCGAACTTCCTTGCCCGGTACGGGGCGGGGGAGGGCGGTGCCGGGCCGTGGGGCCGCGTGAGTGAGTCGCGTCACTCGAAGCGCAATGTCCTATATGGTGTGTAATTCCGTTCATGAGTAAATGAGGTGATAATCCACCCGATGGGGGGTTGGTCGGGAGGGGGGAAGAGGGTGTGAGATGGGCGACTCTCCGCGTAAGAGCAAAAGTCGCAAAACCGACATTCCATCTTGAAAGATGGAGGGAGTCGACCCAGGAGACACTCCTATGCCGCCCTCCACCTCCCTGCTCAGCCCCGACACCCTCGACCGCGAGGCGGCCGCCCTCTTCGAGAGCGCGACCTGGCAGCGGATCGTCACGGACTGGACCGCCCCCCAGGAGTCGCCGCCGGCGGAGGAGGGCTGGCGGGCGCTGCTCAGCGTGCCGGTGGACCGGCTCGTGGCCGACGCCCTGGCCGCCCTGCCCCCGGAGCTCCCCGCCGAGCGCCGTATCCCGGGGCGGCTCGGCGCTGTACTACCGGACCGGTTGCACACCTGGCGCCGCATCGGGCAGACCGAGCTCCGCCCCTCGGTCCACCTCGGCTACGCGCGCCTGGTGCTGACGGAGTGGGGCTGGCAGAACGCCCCGTACAAGCTGCGTGACGCACGGGGCGCCCGGTGTGTCTGCGGTGCTCTCCTCGCCGCCCACCGGCTCGGCTACGGCAGCGCCGACACCATGAACGAGGCGGCCGCCTGGATCATGACCGAGCTGCGGTCGCGCGGGTGGCAGGGGCTGATCGGGCCGTGGAACAGGGCCCCCGGCCGCACCGGGGCGGACGCGGTGGCGCTCCTCGACGCCACGGTCCGCCGCGCCGCGCACGCCGGCCGCTGACACCGCGCACGCCGGCCGCCGGCACCGCGCGCCTGTCGCCGACGTCGCGCCCCCGGTGCCGGGCGGCGGCCGCCCGGAAGGCCGCCGCCCGGCACGCGGGGGAGGGGATCAGCCGCTGACGCTCGGGGCTCCCGTCTCGATGTGGCCGGTGTACCGGCGCGACCAGCTCCCGTCGATGTCGGCGAGGATCGTGAAGTCGTACCAGCCGCCGTTGTACGCCACCGCGTTGAAGAAGTCCTCGCGGCTGGAGTTCGCCGGCACCGTGTACGTCCACGGACCGTCCGAGCGGTAGGCGTTCGAGCGGATCGTGAAGGTGACGGGCCCGGCCGAGGTGTTGGTCATCCTGAACCACAGGGCCGTCTTGCCGGTCCCCGCGTCGGGCGCGAACCGGGCCGCCACTTCGACGGCCTTGCCCGCCTTGGAGGCGTCCCCGACGAAGCGGCGCAGGAAACGGTTCGGGCCCATCATCGAGATGTCGTACTTCCCCGACCCCGAGCCGAGACCGATGTTGAAGTAGTCGGTGGCCGTGCCGCCGGGGTCGACGGTGTACTGCCAGGCGGCGGTGTCCCGGTACTGATGCGGGTGGATCGAGAAGTGCGCCGACCGCTTGGCCTCCGCACCCTGGTTGGTCATGGAGAACCAGGCGAGGATCTTGCCCGCGGGGCCGAACTCGAAGCGGTCGAGGTTGCCGTTCACCTGATAGGGCAGGGCGCGCGCCGGCCGGGTGCCGGACTCCTGGGCGGGCAGCGCGTTGTTCTGCGGCGCCGGGTTCGGCAGCGGGCCGCAGGTGGCCTGCCCGATCACCTTCGCCGTGGACGGAAGGCCGGCGGGCACTCCGTACACCGGGTGGGCGAAGTCGAAGACCCCGGTCAGGTCGCCGGTGACCTTCCGCCGCCAGGCGCTGATGTTGGGGCAGGTGGCCGGGGTGCCGAGCGCCGTCGTCCAGCTCTCCATGAAGCGCAGCACCGAGGTGTGGTCGAAGACCTCGGAGCTCACCCATCCACCCCTGGTCCACGGGGACATGACAATCATCGGGACGCGGAAGCCCAGGCCGATCGGCACGCCGTCGAGGTACTCGCCCGCAGTGCCCGGCGGGGCGACCGGAGGCGGCACGTGGTCGAAGAAGCCGTCGTTCTCGTCGTAGTTGAGGAACAGCACCGTGGAGTCGAACACCTCGGCGTCGGCGGCCAGCGCGCGGTAGACGAGGTCGACGAAGTGGGCGCCGTCCGCCGGAGGGGCGTAGGGGTGCTCCGAGAAGGCCTCGCTCGCGACCACCCACGACACCTGCGGCAGGGTCCCCGCGACGACGTCGGCGCGGATCGCCGCGGCGATGTCGTCGGGCGTCGAGCCCGTCACCTTCGGGACCGAGCCCATGCCCCGGTCGTACAGCGGGTCCCCGGGCCGTGCGTCGGCGAACCTCTTGAAGTAAGCGAGGCCGTTGTCGCCGTAGTTGTCCTGGGCGTTCTGGTAGACCTTCCAGCTCACCCCGGCGCGCTGGAGGGCCTCGGCGTACGTCTCCCAGGTGAGGCCCGACTCGTCGCCGCCGTCCTTGCTGGAGCCGTCGATCTTCCCGCTCCACAGGAACGTGCGGTTGGGGCCCGTGGCGCTCAGCGCCGAGCAGAAGTACGCGTCGCAGATCGTGTAGTGGTCGGCGAGCGCGTAGTGGAACGGGATGTCCCCGCGGTCGAGGTGACCGAGCGTCCGGGTGTTGCCCACGCCCGTGACCCAGTTGTCGAGGCGTCCCTTGTTCCATGCCGCGTGCTGCGAGGTCCAGCTGTGCGGCAGGTCGCCGTTGCACTGCGCGAGGGTCTCGCCGTCGACGCCGCCGGCGGGCGGGGTGTCGCTGAGCTTCCAGGGGTACTGGCGACCGCCCCAGTTGGGCTGGTTGAACATGCCCCAGCCGCCGGGCAGGTTGCCGGCGGCGCGGTCGCCGAAGCCCCGTACGCCCTTCAGGGTGCCGAAGTAGTGGTCGAAGCTGCGGTTCTCCTGCATGAGGATCACCACGTGCCGGACGTCGGCGAGGGTGCCGGTCGCGGTGCTCGCGGCGGCGGAGGCCCTGGCCGGCGGGAGCGCGGCTCCCGCCATGAGCCCCGCGCCGATTCCGACGAACCCCCTGCGGCTGATGGGAATCATGCCTCGCCCCTCCTGTCACGGTGTGCCCCAGCGGCACGCCCGAGCCATGATGGGGGAGGGGAGCTTAAAGGTATACAGCCGCGCGGTAATTACTCGATGAATACGCGCAGGACCTGAGATACCGAGTACTGGATTGGTCAGAGATCAGACCAATGGGCTGGGTGTCGGACCAATGGGTCGGTGTCGGGCGATCGGCCGGGCGTCGACGAGGAGCCGGACGGCGAGGACCTCCACTCCGGCTCCGGTGAACTGCGCAACCGTCTCCGGGGCGACGCCGGTGTCGGTCACGAGCGTGTCGATCCGGTCCGGGCCGCAGATCCGCGCGAACGCCCTGCGGCCCGTCTTCGAGGAGTCGGTCACCACGGTCGGCGCGGGCCCCGTCGGCACGGCGGTTCCCGGAGGCTCGGTGTGACCGCTCGCGAGCCGCAGGGCGAGCGCCCGCGCGACCTCCGTCGTCGTCGTGCTCCCGCTGAGCCCGACGACCTCGCCGGGCGCGACCGGATCCGCCACCGTCTCCGCGATCCGCCGCTTCTCCGGCGCGTGCCGCGTGGACTTGTGGCGCAGTGGCAACTCCTACGAGACGCCGTGCACGGCCGCCCCGCCCCGCGTCCGCACCGGCAGTTGCTGCTCGGCCGGCTCGTCGAGGTCCCGGCGGATCGTGGCGACGGAGACGTCGAGCGCGGTCGCCGCCTCCTCCACCTCCGGCTTCCCCGAGGCCGCGAGCGGCTCCAGAAGTGTGTTCCGCCGCTCGTGCCTGGCCATGGGTCCCTTCCTCCACCGGGGGCGCGACGCATGACCACCCCGCTCGTCCGCACATCCGATCCTGGTCGCCGACGGGCGTGGGATATGGAAAGAGGATGCAGGTTGCTGCTTGAATAAGCGCATCTTCAAGCATCTTCCATCATCATCGCGCACTCTTCTTGCAAGGAGATCGGCATGACCCCCACTCGCACAGCCGTGGAGATCGACTCCCAGCCGACGACCTGGCGCCAGGCGGCCCGCACCCTGTCCCAGCACGTCGCGGCCCTGCCCCGACGCGGCGAGCGGGTCGCGGTGATCGGCTGCGGCACCTCCTGGTTCATGGCCCTCGCCTACGCGGAGCTGCGCGAATCCGGCGGCCATGGCGAGACCGACGCCTTCGCGGCCTCGGAATTCCCCTACGGCCGCCGCTACGACCGGGTCCTCGCCATCACCCGCTCCGGCACCACCAGCGAGGTCCTCGCCGTCCTGTCCCGGCTGCGCGGCACGGTCCCCACCGGCGCGATCACGGCCGACCCCACGACCCCCGTGATGGACCTGGCCGACGAGGTCGCCGTCCTCGACTTCGCCGACGAGGAGTCCGTCGTCCAGACGCGCTTCGCGACCACCGTGCTCGCCCTGCTCCGCGCGCACCTGGAGTCCGAGGACGCCCTCCCGGAGGGGCTCGCCACCGTCGAGGACGCCGCCCGCGATGCCGAGCGGGCCCTCGCCTCCCCGCTCGACGAGAGCGTGCGCACGGCGGAGCAGTTCACCTTCCTCGGCACCGGCTGGACCTACGGACTCGCCCTGGAGGCGGGCCTGAAGATGCGCGAGGCGGCCGGCGCCTGGACCGAGGCGTACCCGGCCATGGAGTACCGCCACGGCCCGATCAGCATCACCGGCCCCGGCCGGGTGACCTGGGGCTTCGGCGCCCTGCCCGCGGGACTCGCGGACGAGGTGCGCAAGGTCGGCGGCACCCTCGCCGAGAGCGACCTCGACCCGCTCGCCGAACTCGTCCGCGCCCAGCGGCTCGCCGTCGCCGTCGCCGAGGACCGGGGGCTCGACCCGGACACTCCCCGGAACCTGACCCGCTCCGTCGTCCTCACCGACGTCCGTGCCTGACCGCCCCTCCGCCCCCGCTCACCGCCCGGGAGAAGCACCATGCCGCTGACGCCCACCGACGAGATCGTCCGCCGCGCCCGCGCCGCGGGCACCGGGGTGGGGGCGTTCAACGTCCTCCAGCTCGAACACGCCCAGGCCATCGTGGCCGGCGCCGAGGACGCCGACCGCCCGGTCGTCCTCCAGATCAGCGAGAACACCGTCCGCTACCACGGCGCCCTGGAACCGGTCGCGCTCGCCTCCCTGGCCGTCGCCCGCACCGCCAAGACCCCCGTCGCCGTCCACCTCGACCACGCGGAGAACCCCGACCTCGTCCGGGAGGCCGTCGCGCTCGGCCTGGGCTCGGTCATGTTCGACGCCTCGAAGCTCCCGTACGCGGAGAACGTCGCCGCGACCCGCGAGGTCGTGGAGCACTGCCACAGCCACGGCGTCTGGGTCGAAGCCGAACTCGGCGAGGTCGGCGGCAAGGGCGGCGCCCACACCCCGGGCGTGCGCACGGACCCCGAGGAGGCCCGCGCCTTCGTCGCCGCCACCGGCGTCGACGCCCTCGCGGTCGCGGTCGGCAGCGCCCACCAGATGGTCACCCGTGACGCCGTCCTCGACTTCGGCCTGATCGCCCGGCTGCGCGCGGCCGTCGACACCCCGCTGGTCCTGCACGGCTCCTCGGGCGTCTCGGACCCGCACCTCACCGCGGCGATCGCGGCGGGCATGACCAAGGTGAACGTCTCCACCCACCTGAACAAGGCCTTCACCGAGGCCGTCCGCGCCCACCTCGCCGAGCACCCCACGACGGTCGACCCCCGCACGTACCTGACCCCGGCCCGCGCGGCCGTGGCCCGCGAGGTATCCCACCTCCTGGCGGTGCTCTCGCCCTGACTCCGGCCCGCACGAGACCTCCTGAAGCGCCGTCAGGAGGCTCGTCGGGCAAAGCAGGCCTACGCGTCCTGGACGACCGGCTCCGCGACGAAGAGGGGGATCTCCCGGTCGGTCCTGCGCTGGTAGTCGGCGTAGTCCGGGAACGCCGCGACGGCCCGTTCCCACCACGCCTGCCGTTCCTCGCCGGTGACCAGGCGCGTCTTCATGTCCCACACCTGCGTGCCGTCGCGCAGCTCGACCAGGGGCGTGGCCACCAGGTTGTGGTACCAGACGGGGTGCTTGACCGCGCCGCCGTTGGACGCGACCAGCGCGTACGCGCCCTCGTGCTCGACCCGCATGAGCGGGGTCTTGCGGAGCTTGCCGCTCCGGGCGCCGACGTTCGTGACCAGGACGACGGGGAGGCCCCGCATCGTCGTGCCCTCGGTGCCGCCGGACGATTCGTACAGCTCGACCTGGTCGCGCACCCACTTCGTGGTGCTGGGCTCGTACTCGCCTTCGAGGGGCATGGTGCGTGTCCTTTCGGATGGCGTCCGGCGGTGCCGGCCCGGGTGCCTCCGACGCTATCCGACACCTCGCGACTCGCAGCAGGGGAACAGGCGTACGGGGGCGTTCCCGGGAGGAACCTTCCCGCACGCACCGGACGTTGAGAAGATCGTCGGCACGACCGTCCGGCCCCGGCCCCTTCAGGAGCATCTGGTGCACACCCTCGCGTACGCCGACGTCAAGACCGCCGCCGACCGGATCCGCGGCCACGTCCGGCCCGTCACGGTCGCCCCCGCCGAGCCCGCAGACGGGCCGTACGAGCTCCACCTCGCGCTGGAGCTCATGCAGCACACCGGCTCCTTCAAGGCCCGCGGCGCGCAGAACTTCCTCCTCGCCCACCGGGAGGAGGGCACCCTTCCCGCCGCCGGCGTCACCATCGCCTCCGGTGGCAACGCCGGCCTGGCCTGCGCCTGGGCAGCCCGCCGGCAGGGCGTCCGCGCCACCGTCTTCCTCCCCGCCACCGCTCCCCAGGTGAAGATCGACAAGCTGCGCGGCTACGACGCCGACGTACGGCTCGTGGGGACGGAGTACGCCGAGGCGCTCGCAGCCTGCGAGGCGTTCGCCGCCGACACCGGCGCCCTCGCCTCCCACGCCTACGACCATCCCCTGATCGCCGCGGGGGCCGGCACCCTCCTCGACGAGATCCACCAGCGGATCCCGGACCTCGACACCGTCGTCGTCGCGGTCGGCGGCGGCGGACTCTTCGCCGGGGTCGCCACCGCCGCCCGGCACCACGGCATCCGCACCGTCGCCGTCGAGCCCGAGAACTGCCGCGCCCTCGACGCCGCCCTCAGGGCCGGACACCCCGTCGACGTGACCGTCGACTCCGTCGCCGCCGACGCGCTCGGCGCCCGCCGCGCCACCCCCCTCGCGGTGAGCGCCGCCCAGCGGGAAGGCGTCCACTCCGTCCTGGTGACGGACACCGACATCGTCCGCGCCCGCCAGGCCCTCTGGGACGACCGCCGCCTCGCCGTCGAGCACGCCGCCGCCACGGCCCTGGCCGCCCTCGCCACCCCGGCCGGCGCACGAACCGGCTACCGCCCGGCGCCGGGCGAGAAGATCTGCGTCGTCCTCTGCGGAGCCAACACCGACCCGACGGACCTCACCCGCCCGCAGGCCACCGCCGGGCCCGGCGTCCGGACCGGGGAGGCGGAGGTCCACTCGGGACGCGGGCCGACGGGGGACCGCTGAGGACGAGGCCGGCGGTCGTGCCGCCGAACCCCGCCGACCACGAGGATCGCGTACCCGATCCGCTCCGGACCCGCCTCGGCCCGGTAGGCCGTGACGACCCCGGACTCCTCAAGCCGCCGCACCCGGAAGCGGCCGCGGACACTCCCCGCCGTGGCCGCCCGCCCCTCCCGACACCGCACCCGAACGGAGCCGTCATGACGACAGCCGACGACCACACCCTCCTCCGCCGCGCCATCGCCCTCGCCGCCGAGGCGCGCGAGGGCGGCGATCCCCCGTTCGGGTCGCTCCTCGCGGCCCCGGACGGGACGGTCCTGGCAGAGGAGCGCAACACCACGCTCACGGACCGGGACATCACCGCGCACCCCGAACTGAAGCTCGCGCGGTGGGCGGCCCGGAAACTGGACCCGGCCACGGCGGCCAGGACCACCATGTACACCAGCTGCCAGCCGTGCGGCATGTGCGAAGCGGTCATCCGGCAGGCGGGCCTCCGCCGCGTCGTGTACGCCCTCTCCGACGAACAGCTCCTCGCCATCCGCCCGGCCGGCGGACGCCCGCCCGTACCGCAGGAGGGCCCGGCGCTGCTCGACGAGGTACGGGCCGTGGTCGAGGGGTACTACCGCTGAACCGGGCGCGGGCGCGAGGGCCGGTGCGAGGCGGGGCTCCGGATGCCTCAGGATGGGAGCCATGACCGAGATCCTCACCCCCCGGCTCCTGCTCCGCCGCTGGAGCGACGACGACCTCGTCCCGATGGCGGAGATCAACGCCGACCCCGAGGTCATGCGGTGGATCGGCGACGGCTCGGTCCGGGACCTGGAGCAGACCGCGGAGGCCATCGAGCGGTGCGAGGAGGAGTGGGACGAGGAGGGCTTCGGGATCTTCGCCGTCGAGCTCCTCGGCTCCGGCGAACTCATCGGCTTCGCCGGTCTGTCCGTGCCGGAGTTCCTCCCGGAGGTGCTCCCCGCCGTGGAGATCGGCTGGCGCCTGGGCCGGCAGTTCTGGGGCCAGGGGTACGCCTCCGAGGCCGCCCACGCGGTCCTGGAGTTCGCCCTCCAGGACCGCGGGCTCGACCGGGTCGTCGCCATCACGCACATCGGCAACCGGGCCTCCGAGAACGTCATGCGCAAGCTCGGCATGGTCCCGGAGCGCGAGACGCACCACCCGGTCCTCGGCGTTCCCCTGCGCGTCTACGCCATCGACCTCACCGAGTACCAGGCGTGATCACCGGGACCTCGCCGGAGGGCCGTCAGTGGCGCTCCGGCAGGTCCCGCTCCGCCGGCAGCGACGAGAAGTCGCGGGCCGCGGACGGGGAGGCGGCGCGCGAGGACGCCGCCGCCGGCTTCTTGCCGCAGAACGCCGCCTCCAGCGTTCCGCCGAGCGCCGTGTTGGCGGCACCGTGGTTCGAGGTGTTCGCCACGGCCGACAGGCTGCGCCGGCCGTCGCGGGTCGAGAAGGCGTACGTGTAGAAGCCCTGCACGGTCCCCGTGTGGCCGAACACCTGGGTGCCGCAGGACAGGTCGTAACGGCGCAGACCGAGGCCGTAGAACCGGGTGTTGGTGGTGTCCGTCGGCGTGACCGTCGTCATCTCCTCCAGCATCGCCGGGGACAGCAGGCGGCCGCGCATGAGCGCCCTGGTGAAGGTGTTCAGATCGGCGGGGCTGGAGATGACCGCGCCGGCGGACTGCGCCCAGGACACGGTCTGCTCCGTGGAGTCCACGAGCGGGTCGCCGGCCGCGTCCGGGTGCAGATAACCCCGCACGTGCAGGCCCTTGATGCGCGTGTCGGGGTGGACGTACGAGGTCCTGCGCAGCTTCAGCGGCTTGAAGATGCGGTGCTCGTACGCGTCGGCCACCGGCCGGCCCGTGAGCTTCTCGATGAGCATGCCGACGACCACGAAGTTCGCGTTGGAGTACTTGTACGCCACGCCGGGCTCGGTGGTGCGGGGCTCGCTCAGGGAGAGGTCCACGAGTTCCTGGTAGCTGAAGACCCGGTTCCGCACGGCCTCGAAGCCGGGCACGGTGTCGGCGAACATCGCGTTGGTGTAGTCGGCGAGCCCGCTGCGGTGGGTGAGGAGGTGCCGGACCGTGATGCGGTCGTCGGGGAGCAGGCCGGGCAGGTACCGGTTGACGGACGCGTCGAGCTCCAGCCGGCCCTCCTCCACCAACTGCAGGAGCACGACCGTGGAGAACGTCTTGCTGACGCTTCCGATCCGGAAGCGCGCGTGGATGTCCATCGGAGCCCCCGTCGTCCGGTCCTGGACGCCGACGGTCCGGCTCTCGACCCCTTCCGGGCCGGTGAAGCGGGCCATCGCCCCCGGCGCGCCGTTGGCCATGGCCGAGTCGAGCGCGGCGGTCACGCCCTCCATGTCCGGGGCGGGAGCCGCGGACGCGGCGGTCGTCGTGGCGGGGGGGAGGGGAGTGGCGAACGCGCTGGTGGCGGCCGCGCCGATCGTCCGCTCCAGCCGCTCGGCGGGG
>NZ_JAINVG010000047.1 GCF_020400725.1 Streptomyces sp. NK15101
GTCGTCCCCCGCGCCTGGTCGGAATGGTGCGGCGTCGTCGACGCGTCGGGCGCGCTGGCGATCGTCCTGCTGGTCTGACCGCGCCCTCACGGCACCGGTAAGTACGAGGACTGCGACAACCAGGGCGTCGACGCCAAGAAGCGCTGCACCGCCATGCGTGACGCACTGGAGGCGACGGGGCGGCCCATCGTCCACAACATCTGTGAAGGGGACGTGAACCGGCCCTGGGAATGGGCGTCCGACGTGGGCCACCTGTGGCGGACCACCCACGGCATCAGCGACAGCCGGGGCGGCATGCTGTCGATCGCCAGGCAGAACCTGCCGCTCGACGCCTACGCCGAGCCCGGCACCTGGAACGGCCCGGGGATGCCCGAGGTCGGCAACGGTGGGATGACGGACACCGAGTACCGGACCCGCTCCTCCCTCGTCGACCAGGATCCGCTGGGGAAGCAGAGCAGGGTCATCAGCGCCGAGGACGGCCGGTGTGTGGTCGTCGGTCTGATGGCTGACGGGCGATCGCCCTGTTCAGCGAGTCGGACCGGCCCCA
Source organism: Streptomyces sp. NK15101 (assembly GCF_020400725.1). Classification (GTDB taxonomy): domain Bacteria; phylum Actinomycetota; class Actinomycetes; order Streptomycetales; family Streptomycetaceae; genus Streptomyces. Next base: position 548 of record NZ_JAINVG010000047.1, read on the forward strand.
GCGCATCGCGACCACAGCGAAGGCGGCGGGCCTGCCCGGTGCGCGATCTGTGGCAGCACGCGAGCGTCGCCGACACGTTCTCGGCCACCGTACCCGCCCCCGGCCGGCACGTCGTACCTGAGCGACGCCAGCGCCGAGAACGGCTGGGGTCCGTCGAGAAGGACACCGGCGTCGGTGAGGCCGAGGCCGGGGGCCGCTCACCACGGGCGGCTCGTCCACGCCAAGGGGCTCGGGGTGCGCGCCTGCGGTGAGGTGGATGGAGTACTGCCTCGGCGGGCGCCGGGACCGTGCGCCTCGTCGTCGCCGACGGCGGGGACGGCGTGAACCACGACCACGCGGACTGGGCCGACGCGACGGTCACCCGCTGATACGACGGCGCCCCCGGCGGGCGCTCCTGTCCGGGTGCCCGGGCGGGAGCGCCGTTCGCGCGGCCCGCCTGCCCACGTGATCGGCTTCGGGACCGGTCAGTGCCGAGGCGTTGCGCCGCCCCCGGGAGTGAGGAGGGCGGGCAGGTCGGCGAAGGAGTCGAGGACGTGGTCGGGCGTCCCGGAGGCGGCGCGGTGCGTCTCGGGGAGGTACTTCCCCGTCCTCACCAGTACGCCGGTGATGCCCGACCGCTGGGCGGCCAGCACGTCGGACTCGATGTCGTCGCCGACCATCAGCGCCTCCGACGCGTCGACGCCGAGGTGGGCGAGGGCGCTCGCGAAGAACGCCGGCGCCGGCTTGCCCGTCACCTCCGCCTCCGTACGGGCGGCCTTCTCGAGGCCTTCGAGGAACGCCCCGGTGTCCAGGTCGAGGCCGGCCTCGGTGCGCCAGTACAGATTGCGGTGCATCGACACCAGCCGGGCCCCGCCCTGCAGCTGCCGGAAGACCCGGTTGAGGGCCTCGTAGCCGAACTCGGCTCCCGCGCCCCCGAGCACGACGACGTCCGCGTCGCCCTCGTCGACGAGCGTGACCCCCGGCAGGTCGTCCCGTACGTCTCCGCTGTTGAGCAGGAGGCAGCGCGCGCCGGGGAAGCGCTCGCGCAGATACGCCGCGGTGGCCGCCGGCGCGGTCAGAACGTCCTCGGCACCCACGGGGAAGCCGAGTCCGGCCAGCCGTGAGGCGATGACGGCCCGCGTACGGGACGTGTTGTTGGTGACCAGCGTCACGGAGAGCCCCGCGGCGCGCAGCTGCTCCATGGCCCGGACCGCTCCGGGCAGCGCCTTCCAGGAAACGGTGAGGACGCCGTCGATGTCGATCAGGGCGGCTCGGATTCCCTTCATGGGCCCGACCGTAGCCCAGGGACCCGCCGACCGCCCCCGCGGCCGTGCGACCGGCCTCCGCTTCCGTCGCGGTCCGAGCTCTTCGGAGCGATGACGGACACGTCACCGGCCTCCCGGACTTCCGCGGACGGGAGCGTGCGACCCCCGCGGAGGCCCTCCGTGCCTGGGGACGGGGGCAGGCAGACAGGGCTCCGAAGCACACAAGTGGGCATCGGGGGCGGTCGGCAGGGTCGGGCGTGCGTCGACAGGCGCCGGTGCACGGCGGTGCACACCGCATCATGAGCGTGCCTTTGCGCACCTCCCGGGAGCTCCGTGCGCCCTACCGGTGCCCACGGGGCGACGGAAAGGATGAGCGCATCGCAGGTGAACCGAGTGATCCGCACCCCTGTCCTCGGCCAGGTGGACATGCGGCGGAAGGAGCTCATGGTGTTGCTTCTCATCTCCCCGGACGGCGTCGAGGAAGCCCTCGACTGTGCGAAGGCCGCGGAACACCTCGACATCATCGACGTCAAGAAGCCCGACGAGGGCTCTCTGGGCGCCAACTTCCCCTGGGTCATCCGGGAGATCCGTGACGCGGTGCCGGCGGACAAGCCGGTGTCCGCCACCCTGGGGGACGTGCCGTACAAGCCCGGTACGGTGGCGTTGGCCGCGCTGGGCGCGGTTGCCTCCGGCGCCACGTACATCAAGGTCGGCCTGTACGGCTGCACGACTCCCGAGCAGGGGGTCGAGGTGATGAGGGCGGTCGTCCGTGCGGTGAAGGACCACCGCCCCGAGGCGCTCGTCGTCGCCTCGGGATACGCCGACGCCCACCGCATCGGCTGCGTCAACCCACTCGCCCTGCCCGACATCGCCGTCCGCGCCGGTGCCGACGCGGCCATGCTGGACACCGCGATCAAAGACGGCACACGGCTCTTCGACCACGTCCCGCCCGACGCCTGCGCCGAGTTCGTCCGGCGCGCCCACGCCTCCGGTCTGCTCGCCGCCCTCGCGGGCAGCGTCAAGCAGGCCGATCTCGGTCCGCTGACCCGCATCGGCACGGACATCGTGGGCGTGCGGGGAGCGGTCTGCGCGGGCGGTGACCGCAACGCCGGGAGGATCCAGCCGCATCTGGTCGCCGCCTTCCGGGCGGAGATGGACCGGCAGGCCCGGGAGCGCACCGTCGGCGCTCGGGCCGTGAGCTGACCACCGGGATGCCGACACCGGAAGCCGGTCGCGTCCCCGGGCACCGTGCCGCACGCCTTGCCGTCGTCGACCCGGCCACCGGGGAGGCCTTCGACGAGGCCCCCGACCAGCGGCCGCACGAGTTGGACGAGGCGGTCGCCCGGGCCCAGCGGGCCTGGCACGGCTGGCGCGCCGACCCCGCCGCCCGCACCACCGCCCTGCGCGCCGCGGCCGACGCCGTGGAAACGGCCGGAGACGACCTCGCCCGGCTGCTCACGCGGGAACAGGGCAAGCCCCTGGCCGAGTCGTACGCCGAGATCGCCCGTACGGCGGCCCGGCTGCGCTACTTCGCCGACCTGGCCCCCAGGGTCCGTCGGATCGACGACGGCCGACCCGTGCACAGCGAGGTCCGCTGGCGGTCCGTCGGGCCCGTGGCCGCGATCGTGCCGTGGAACTTCCCGCTCCAGCTCGCGGCGGCGAAGTTCGCGCCCGCGCTGGCGGCCGGCAACACCGTGGTCCTCAAACCGTCCCCTCACACCCCGCTCGCCACCCGGCTGCTCGGCTCCGTCCTCGCCACCGTCCTGCCCGAGGACGTCCTGACCGTCGTCACCGGCCGTGAACCCCTCGGTGCCCGTCTCGCCGCCCACCCGGGCATCCGTCACGTCACCTTCACCGGCTCGGTGCCCACCGGCCGGGCCGTCGCCGGGGCCGCGGCGGCCTCGCTCGCCAGGGTCACCCTGGAACTGGGCGGCAACGACGCGGCCGTCCTCCTGGACGACGTCGACGTGGACCGGATCGCGGACCGGCTGTTCTGGGCCGCGTTCCGCAACTGCGGGCAGGTCTGCATGGCGGTCAAACGCGTCTACGCCCCTGCCCGGCTCCATGCCGAGGTCGTCGAAGCCCTCGCCCAGCGCGCGAAGACCGTCCCGGTCGGAGCCGGACTCGATCCGGACACCCGGATCGGTCCGGTCAGCAACGCTCCCCAGCTGGCCCGGGTCGAGCAGGTCACAGGGCGGGCCCTGGCGGACGGCGCCCGGGTCGCGGCCGGTGGCCACCGACTCGACGGGGCGGGGTACTTCTTCGCTCCCACGATCCTCACCGACGTCCCGCCCGACAGCCCGGTGGTGACCGAGGAACAGTTCGGACCGGTCCTGCCGGTACTTCCGTACCGAAACCTCGGCGAGGCCCTCGACGCGGCCAACGGCACCGGCTTCGGACTGGGCGGCTCCGTCTGGGGCACCGATCTCGACCGGGCCGAGGCGGTGGCCGACCGGCTCGAATGCGGCACGGCCTGGATCAACCACCATGCCGAACTCTCCCTCGCCCAGCCCTTCGCGGGCGTCAAGGACAGCGGGGTCGGTGTCGCGGGCGGACCGTGGGGCCTCTACGGCAACCTCCGGCCGTTCGTCGTCCACCGCCCGCGCGAGGAGGAAGCGTGACCACGAGGTTCCAGGCAGCCGTACTCCGCTCGTACGAGGACCCGTTCACGCTCGAGGAAGTGACCCTGCGTACGGAGCCGGGCCCCGGCGAGATCCTGGTCGAGATCGCGGGGGCCGGGATGTGTCGTACCGACCTCGCGGTACGGCGGTCGGCCGGCCGCAGCCCGCTCCCGGCGGTCCTCGGCCACGAGGGCGCCGGGGTCGTCGTGGCGACGGGCGGCGGCCCCGGGATCGCGCTCGGCGTCGGGGACCACGTCGTGCTGAGCTTCGACTCCTGCGGCCACTGTCGGAACTGCCGGGCCGCCGCCCCCGCCTACTGCGACTCCTTCGCCTCCCTCAACCTCTTCGGCGGACGCGAGGAGGAACCACCGCGGCTCACCGACGCGACCGGAAAGGCGCTGGCTCCCCGGTGGTTCGGCCAGTCCTCCTTCGCGGCGTACGCGCTCGTCCCGGCCCGCAACGCCGTCCGGGTCGACCCCGCCCTGCCGCTCGAACTCCTCGGGCCGCTCGGCTGCGGCTTCCTCACCGGGGCCGGAGCCGTACTCAACACCTTCGCCGCAGGACCCGGCGACACCCTCGCCGTCCTCGGCGCCGGAGCGGTGGGCCTGGCCGCCGTGATGGCGGCCACCGCCGCCGGCGTACGGACCGTGGCCGTCGACCGCCATCCCGTGCGGCTGGACCTGGCCGAACGGTTCGGCGCGACACCGCTGTCCGCCGGATCGCGCGGGCTGCCCGAGCGGCTGCGCCGACTGACCGACGGCGGAGCCCAGTACGCCCTGGACACCACGGCCTCGGCCCCGCTCATCAACGACGCGCTCCAAGCCCTGCGACCCACCGGCACCCTCGGGCTCGTGGCACGCCTCCACACCTCCCTGCCGCTCGAACCGGGCACGCTCGACCGAGGCCGATGCATGCGCCACATATGCGAGGGCGACGCGGTACCCGGACTGCTGATACCCCGGCTGACCGGCCTGTGGCAGGCCGGCCGCTTCCCCTTCGACCGGCTGATCCGCACCTACCCGCTGGCCGACATCAACGAGGCCGAACGCGACTGCGACGCCGGCCGTGTGGTCAAACCCGTCCTGCTGCCGGAGAGAAGAGACCGATGAGCGAAACCGCCACCACCGATGAGTCCCCCCGTCCCGCCACCGGAGGAGGCGCGGCCGCCACAGCGACTCGGCAGGCCGACGCGGAAGGCGTGGAAGGAGGTGTGGGGCTGACCGCCCTCCTGGTCGCCGCGGCCCGGGCGATCGAGACCCACCGCCACGACAGCCTGGCTCAGGACGTGCACGCCGAACACTTCGTACGCGCCGCCCCGGCGTGTGCGGACTGGCCGGTGCGCATCGGACAGGTCCCGGAGGGGGACGACAACCCGCTGTGGGGCAGGTTCGCCCGCTACTTCGGGCTGCGGACCCGGGTCCTCGACGACTTCGTCCTCGGGTCGGTCCACGACGGCGCCCGTCAGGTGGTCCTGCTGGGCGCGGGGCTGGACACGCGCGCCTTCCGGCTGGACCTGCCGCCCGACTGCGTGGTCTTCGAGATCGACAGGGCGGGCGTGCTGGCCTTCAAGCAGCAGGTCCTCACGGACCTGTCGGCCGCCCCGAGGACGAAGCGCGTCCCCGTACCGGTCGACCTGCGCGAGGATTGGGCCACCGCGCTGACCTCCACCGGCTTCGACCCGGCCGCACCGAGCGTCTGGCTGGCCGAGGGGCTGCTCTTCTACCTGCCGGGTTCCACCGAGACGCACCTCATCGACACGATGGACCGGCTGACCACCTGGGGCAGCGCCCTGGCCTTCGAGGCCAAGCTGGAGAAGGACCTGCTGGCGTACCGCGACAGCGCGATCTACACGGCGACGCGCGAGCAGATCGGCATCGACCTGCTCGACCTCTTCGACCTGGGACCGCGCCCCGACTCGGCGGGCCGCCTGACGGCCAGGGGCTGGTCCACGTCGATGTGCACGCCCTTCGACTTCACCCGCCGGCACGGCCGCGGTCCCCTCCCCGAGCCGAACGACGCCCTGGAGGGGAACCGGTGGGTCTTCGCCCACAAGCCCGGGGCGTGACGTCCGCCGGGTCGACGGTGCGTCCCGGGACGGTCGGCCCCGCCCCGGGACGCCCGCGGGCGGGCCGTGTCAGACGGTCGGTGCGCCCACCAGCCGGTCGCCGGGGATCCCGGCCAGGTCCGGTGCGTAGTAGTCCTCGATGCCGGCGGCCCACGTGGCCACGGTGATGCGGTCATCGGCGTCCGGGCCGAAGGCGTCGAAGAGCGCGTGGATGTTCGCCTCCTCGAAGCCGATCGCCGTCATCAGCGACATGAAGAGCGGGCGCTCGATCAGGCCGTCCCCGTCCGGGTCGCCGAGTGCGGAGAGCGCCTGGGCGAACTCGGTGATCGTGGGGCCGAAGCGCTCGGGGTCGAGCACGAAGGGGCGGAACTCCTCGACGGTGATCACGCCGTCGCCGTCGGCGTCCAGTTCGCCGGCCAGCGTCGTCCAATAGCGGCGGAACGCGGCCCGGATGGCCTCCTTGGCGCCGGCGTCCGATGCGACCGCCGCCTCCAGAACACGTCCCGTCATCAGATCGAAGTCGCCGGAGTCGATGACCCCGTTGCCGTTGGCGTCGAAGAGGGAGAAGACCAGTTCGACCCGCTTGGCGGCCTCAGTGCGCATGTCCATCACCTGTCTCGTGCGGCCCGTCGGCGCCGGGCCCGGCCCAATGGGTTCTCCCACGTAACCGCGCTGGAGGGAGAGCCGTGACGGTGAGGCGGTCGCCGTTACCGGAAGGAGTGAGCCCGACCTGATCGGCAAGACACCCCCTACTGAATCTTTTGCCCAACCCGTTGACCGACGGGTGAGCGGTCACGGCAAGGCCCCCGGGGTGGGTTCCCGGGGGCCTCGGCGGTGGGGTGGGGTCAGCCCGGCAGCGGGCGGTCCCGCTGGACGACGGCGTCGGTGTGCGCCGAGCCGTCGGCGACGCTGATCACCCGGTAGCCGCCCTTGTGGAAGACCCAGTACCAGTTCTGGGCGTTGCCCGGCTGCCGGCCAGGCACGGGCTGGACGGCGTCGACATGCTCCACCCCGGCGAGGGACGGCCACATGCCGAGCCCGCTGTCGTCCGTCTCGCGGCGGTCCCGGTAACCCCCGGCCTGCAGGGAGATGATCCGGTACCGCTGGCCCGCGGGCGTGGTGTGGAACATCCAGTAGTGGTACCGGCCGTCACCCCCGGGCTGCTTGTCGGGGATCGGCAGCACCGCGTCGACGTGGGTGACGGGGTCGGGGGCGGCGTCGAACGAGCTCCACTGGCTCAGCGGCCGCGCCCGGTTGCCGTCCACCCTGACCCGGACGGGCTCCTGTCCGTCGACGAGGACGTACCGGTAGCGCTGCCTGCCGTCGTCGCCCGTGAAGAACAGCCAGTGGCCGGACTCCCCGCCCACCTCCTGGCGGTCCGGGACGGGCCAGGCGGCGTCGACCTGCTTGATGTCGTGCAGGTCGTCCCAGAAGGACAGCGGCCGCGCGCCCGAGCCGTCGAGTGCGAGGGTGGCGTCGCCACCGCCGACCGAGGAGGTGAGCGGGACGGCCTTCCCGCCCTGGAAGGCGAGGTAGCGGCCCGGGTGCCCGGGCTGGGGGACCACCGCGTCGACCGGCCGCGCCTGGGGATCCGGCACGGGCGTGACCGACCCGCCCTCCAGGCGCCCCTGTGCGAGGCCGCGCAGGGTGCTCAGGGAGGGGCTGAAGGCGTACACCGCGCCCTCGGTCCTGACGAACGGACGGAACCCGAGCGTCGTGGTCTGCCGCTCACCCGCCGCGTTACGGCTCTCGAAGCTGACCTGGCCGTCGTTCACATCGGTCAGCTGCCCGCTCACCATGGGATCGGGGCCCGGCCGGTGCGGGCGGTCGTGCGGGAAGTCGGGGTCGTTGACCCAGTCGGCCTGGATGAACTCGAACTGCCGTACCAGGTCGGCCTGGTAGCAGACGAAGACGAGCCCCCGGGGGTCGTCGGCGCCGCCTCCCTCGCCCTGGGTGGGGTTGAAGGGCCGCCCGTAGGGGATGCCTCGGCGGATGATGCGCCGCTCGTCCATGAACCTCTCGTCGACCAGCTCGCCCCCGTCGACCAGTCCGTCGCGCGGATTGGTCTTGCGCAGGTGGGAGAAGAGCGGGGTGACCAGACCGTCGGGGTCGTCCTTGAAGGTGATGTCGTTGTCCGGTTCGGGCTCCGGCTTCCCGGCCGGCTTCATCGGGCAGTTGGCGACCGACGCGCCGGACGGCCAGCGGCCCACCAGACGGGCGGCGAGCCACTCCTGGGTGGTCCGGTCGTCGACCGCCTTGGCGGCCTTGAGCCGCTTGAGCTCGACGCCGACCTGCGCCCACCAGCCGGGCACGTCCTGGTGGAGGCGGCGCAGGACCTGGAAGGAGCCGTTGCGCATCCAGGCCGGGACACCGGCGGGCCGCTTGCCGTCGCCGGTGGCGTCGACGACGAACTTGTCGGCCGAGATCAGCCGGGTGCCGGGGTGGCCCAGCACATAGCCGGGGCGGGCCGGGTCCTCCTCCTCGAAGCCGTGCACGCCCGGCTCGCTGACGCCGTCCTTGAAGCCGAAGTGCTCCTTGCCCGCGGAGTCGCCGGGCAGGGTGGTCCCGTCCTGCTGGAAGACCACGACGGCCCCGGCGCGGGAAGCCGCCTCACGCTGCCGGGCCAGCTCGTTCCTGAGGTCGTCCTCGGTGTCGGAGGCGATCGTCAGGACGGCGTGCACGATGCGGAAGTGGTCGTAGCCGAACAGCCAGCCCTTCGGGTCGCTGTCGTCGGTGTCGCCGAGGGCCAGTGCCCGGTCGGACGCGCCCTGGACGAACGCCTCGACCGTGCTCCCGCCGGGCACGGAGTCGAAGATCTTCTCCTTGCCGGTGAAGAACTGGAGTCCGGGGTGGGTGAGCGCGAGTCCCAGCCAGGTGGCCTTGAGGTGCTGGGGGTCGTCGCCCATCGAGTTGCGCCGGGCCTCGCTGAACCGGGCGTTGAATTCGGCGACCTGCCGGGTGGTGGCGATCTGCGGGACGAGGACCTCCAGCCAGGAGCGGGCGGCGGTGACGTCGCCGAACTGGAGGAGGAGCAAGGACATGTTGTCCTTCTTGAAACCGGCCAGGATGTCGCCCTGGATCTCGGTGCTGTCGCGCAGCGTGAGCTGAGCGGGCATGAGTCTCCCTGAGGGTGTCGGGGACGGACGGGGTCAGGTGCCCGGGCGCAGCTGCACCCACTGGGCGGTGCTGGGCACGCCCTCGTCGTCGAGCAGGAACAGCAGGTAGTAGCCGGGGGGCGCTTCCTCGGCCGAGGCGGGGGTGCGCAGCACGAGCTTGTTGCCGGCGCGGCTGGTGATGGGCAGTTCGAGCCGGCGCTGGCTGGTGTCCACCGAGTGGGTGGAGGTGATGGGGGCCATCAGGACGGCCCGGCTGACCCGGTCCGGAGTGCTGGTGCTGACCCGCAGGTTGGCGGCGTACCCCTGCGGGGCGGTGGGGACGCCGGACAGGGCCGGCCGGTCGCCCTGGTGCAGGTAGGCCGGCTCGTAGATCTCGATCGTGCCGTTCATGTCGGACTTCACGTCCGGGTCGTTGGCGATCTGCTGGAGCTCGTCGCCGGTGACCATGATGCGGCCGTCGGGCAGCAGCACCGCGTTGGAGTGGTAGGCGCGCGGCAGCCGCTGGACGGGGCCGAGGCGCCACTGGCCGCTGCTGTCGCGCAGCTCGATCTGCCGGTACTTCTCGTCCGCGTTGGGGTTGTACGGACCGTTGCCGTAGTCGCGGATGTCGTAGCCGCCGTTGACGGTGAACAGCGTGCCGTCGGGCAGGATCAGCGTGTCGTCCTGGGTGCGGCCGAAGGCGCGCGGGGTGTCCTTGGTCCAGCGGCCGCCGGAGAACTTGTAGGTGTTGGGGTCGTTGCGGTTGCCGCCGAGGATCAGGACGGAGTCCGGGCCGTTGACGCCGTTGGGCAGGGCGACGGCGGAGCCGTAGTTGCGCATGCCGCCGTCGGGCCGGTTGGCGAGCTTGCGGCTGGTCTCCTGCTTCGGGTCGAAGACGTACTGCTCGTCGTAGTTGCGCCCGAACCCGTAGATCAGGCCGTCGCGCAGCGAGAACAGATGCGGGTAGTCGACCGTGAACTCGGCCTTGACGGGCCACCTGTCGAGCGACTGGCCCCGGGGCCTGGCCGACGGGTCCAGGGAGACGGCCGTGCCCTTGGCGGGGAAGCGCTCGATCGACTTGGACAGCACGCCCCATCCGACGTCGCCGTGGCCGGAGGTGATGAACTGCCGGCCGTCGGCGCCGGTGACCACGGTCGGGTACCAGCGGCCCTCCGCCATGTCCTGCTGCTGGAGCCAGGTCTCCTTCCACGGGTCGAAGACCAGCGCGAGGTGCGCGCCGGAGCCGTGGTTGCCGCCGAGGTTGCCGCCGAAGACGCCCACCATGCCGTTGGGCAGGTAGGAGTGCCCGGCGCAGAAGATCGGCGCGGGCCGCGGCTCGTCCGTGCCGTCGTCCACCTCGACGACGGGCGGCGGTACGGCCTTGAAGGCGGAGGCCTTCGTGCCCTTCTCCGGGTCCCAGACGTAGGCGCGTCCGGCGTTGTCGCCGCCGATGACGTCGGTGGGCGCGGTCTCCTTGTTCGGGCTGTCCTCGACGGGCTCGAAGGAGAACAGCAGGACCTTGCCCGTGGGCAGCAGAGCGACATGGTCACCGAAGTCGGGGCTGGGGAAGTACTCGGTGAACTTGCCCCAGCTCTCGGCGCTGAACGCCGAGTTGATCTCCCTCTGGGACTCGGTCAGCCGCTTGAGGCTGCGGGTCCGCATGGGCTGCGAGTAACCGTGGTCCATGGCCCGCATGCCGATGCGGTCACGGGCCAGCTGTTCGGCGGCGTCCTGGCCGAGGGCTTCCACCTCGGCGGGGCGCACCTCGGCGCGGACCTGTTCGTCGGTGATGCGGACGCCGCCCGACCGGACGGGGGACTCGTGCGCCGGGGAGGGCTTCGAGCGGGCGGACGGCACGGAGGCGCCGGCGGGCGCGGTGGCGGACAGCGCGATCGCGGCACAGCCGACCGCGAGCGCCCATTTCCCTCTGCGGGACATCAGGCTCCTTAAGAGCGCATGGCAGCCACCCGGGCGGAGCCGGGTGACCACACAGAGTGACTGAACGGGGCGAGTAGATCACACACCGTAGCGATTCGGGAGCTGGCGTCCGAGCGGAACGATTCGGCATGGCCCGTTGGTGTCTCACTCTGCGTGTCCACCGGGGCGCGGATCGACGCGCTGCTAGCAATGGGCCGTCTCCCCTTCCCCTGCTCCAAGGAGGACTACTGCCATGCGCACGACTCGGGCCGCTCTCGCGGCCGTCGCGAGTGCCGTGACCCTGCTCGGCCTCTGCGCCGCCCCGGCCGCGGCGGACCCGCCCCAGCCGCCGCGCCACATCACCGGCAAGGTGATCCGCGGCGGCGCCGACGGCCGCCCCCACGAGCTGTTCTGTCCCGCGCCCTTCCAGGCCTACAGCGGCGGCTTCACCCTCAAGGCCCGCAAGGACGCCCGCTTCATCGAGGAACCCGCCGACCTGCTGGAGAGCCGCCCCAACGACACCGCGACCGGCTGGATCGTCGCCGTGCGCAAGGGCCAGCTCCTGCCGTCACCGCACCCCCACCGCGCGCACCCGCGGATCGAGCCGGCCGACCTGGTCGTCCACGTCGTGTGCACACAGGACACGCCGACGCACGGCATGTGACCGTCCCCGCCGCGGGACCGCCGGCGCCTCGTCCCGCGCCGGCGGTCCCGCGGTGCTGAACCACCCTGGCCGGTGTGCTGCGCGATGTGACGGCTGTCCGATACGTGACCCCGCTGCGGTCCGGCGGCTCCGTGCCCGCAGTCGTGGAGGCCGACGACCTGGGCACGTACGTCGTGAAGTTCACCGGCTCCGCGCAGGGCCGCAAGGCGCTGGTCGCCGAGGTGATCGTCGGCGAGCCGGCCCGGGCCCTCGGGCAGCGCTTCCCCGAACTGGTGCTGGTGCACTTCGACCCGGCCGTCGCCGCGCACGAGCCGCATCAGGAGGTGCGCGACCTGCACGGGGCGAGCGCCGGCCTCAACCCCGGCACGGACCACCTGCCGGGCGCCCGCGACTTCACCCCCGAGATCGCCGGGGTCCTTCCCGTGGACCCGCTGGAGGCGGGCCGGATCGTCTGGCTGGACGCGCTGACCGTCACCGTCGACCGTACGGTCCAGAGCTCCAACCTGATGGTGTGGCCGACGCCGGGCACCGCACCGCCGCGGCTGTGGCTCATCGACCACGGCGCGGCGCTCGTCTTCCACCACCGCTGGGACGGCGCGGACCCGGCCAAGGTGTACGACTTCCGCCACCACGCCCTCGGCCACTACGGCCCCGACGTGCGCGCGGCCGACGCCGAACTCGCGCCGAAGGTGACCGAGGAGCTGCTGCGCGGGATCGTCGCCGAGGTGCCGGACGCCTGGCTCACCGACGGCGGGTTCGCCACGCCCGACGAGGCGCGCGAGGCGTATGTGGCCTACCGCCACGCGCGCGTGCGGGCGCCGCGGCAGTGGCTGCCCACCGACTTCCCCAACCGGGACGAGCTCGCCGCCGAGGACGCGCGGCGGGCGGCGAGGAATCGGCGAGGACGCTCCGCGTGGCTCAAGCAGGTCCCCGACCTGCACGGCAAGCCCGCGGCCGAACAGGATTGGTCGGTGCATCCGGGATGACGTCCGAGACCCGCCGGGTCCAGATCGAGTACTGCACGCAGTGCCGCTGGCTGCCGCGCGCGGCCTGGCTGGCGCAGGAGCTGCTGACCACCTTCGAGGCCGAGCTGGACGAGCTGGCCCTCAAGCCCGGCACGGGCGGGGTGTTCGTCGTGCGGGTGGGCGACGAGGTGGTCCGGGACCGGCGCGAGCACGGCTTCCCGGAGCCCACTGCGGTCAAGCGGGCCGTACGCGACCGAGTGGCCCCGGGAAAGACCCTGGGCCACTCGGAGCGGCTTCCGAAGGGGGACGTCAGCCCTTGAGCTGCTCGTACGCGGGCAGCGTCAGGAAGTCCGCGTGGTCCTCGTCGAGGGAGACCTCCAGGAGCAGGTCGTGGGCCTGCTGCCAGTGGCCGGCCGCAAAGGCCTCAGCGCCGATCTCCGCGCGGATGTTCGCCGGCTCCGCGGCGGCGACCTTGCGGGCCGGCTCGGGCGTGGCCTTCTCGCCGTTCTCGAACTCGACGCCCGCAGGATGACACTGAGCCTTTCCGACCTCACCTGCTCAAACTGGGGTTGGAAAAGCCTCACTGACAGCAATACGACTCAGGTACACCATGCCCCCCACAGGCCAATCGGTACGGATGGCCATCGTCGCCCATGCCCCTGACAATCCCTGAAGGGGTCAGCTATTTGTGGCGTCCTGCCAGTTTTTCGCTTCCTTTCCTTTGCGGCAGCGAGCGTTCGGCGGTTGTCCAGCCAAGTGGTCTAGTAAGCAGCCCGGTTCGACGGGACGCTGAAGATTGAGCTGATGGATCTTCTGTTGCTCCAGCCATTTGAAGACCTCGGTCCTCTTGTGGAGGACCTTGGCGTTCTTGCCTCGGCCGAGTTTGTACCCCTTCAAGCCCGGTTTCGACGCTTCCCTGTAGACCCGGCTCGTGGACATGCTGAGCATCGCGGCGACCTCGGAAGTCTCCATGGGCGAGACGGCTCCTCGAGGCTGCTCTGAGGCTGATCGCAGTGCCGGGTCGCGCTCTGCTCTGGCCGGATTCAGGAGATTCCTGGCAGCCGCTCTGTGTCACAGCCAAGGGTCACCGGGCGGACCATGGCCAGGTCGTGAGGATCGTCGGCTTCGCCGATCCGGGATTCGCTGCTAGGTTGCCGCGCCGCTTCGAGGGTTCCTGTGGTGGCGGGGCCCTCGCGGATGTGGGGATCGGGGGTCGTCGCCGATCCGTCGGGGTGACGGTGATCACGGGGGCTCGTGGGCGAGAGCTGCGTAGGCTTGTGGAGTCGTCGCGGTCGGTCCTGAGGGGCGGGTGAAGCCCCCCGGCACTCCCCGATGGCGCGTCAGGAAAGTCGGCGAGTGGTCGGCATCGGGCGCGAGGGTGTCCCGGCTTACCGGGTGCCGGCCGCCCGGCGTCCTGTTCGAAAGGCCTCGGGGGTTGAGACCGCGCCAAGCCGGCCCGTTGCCTTCCCTCCTGCACGGTTCGGTCCAGGAACGGTCTCGGTGGGCAGTGTCGAAGGGGCCCGACGGCGCAGCCGAGCACCGTGGAGGGCAACGCTGCGATGCTCCGGCGGTCGCCTTCGACGGCACACGTGACGTCCACGACGCGCGCCAGGGGATGACCATGACGGCCAACGGGACCGCGGCTTCAGGTGAGCAGTTCCGCCTCCGCGGTCCGGACCCGGGCGAGGCCCGCCGGGTACGGGAGGGACTCGGCTCTGTACCGGGCGTCGGCGAGGAGGGCGGAAGCCCGTTCCTTCAGACCGGAGAGGCCTAGGGCGAGCGCGAGCACCGTGGTCGTCTCCACGGCGAGGAGGTGCTGCCCCGTCCGATCCGCGCGTGCCGCCTCCCGTTCCAGAAGCGTGACGGCCTCCGAGTGGCGGCCGGTGCGGACCAGGGCCCAGCCCCGTAGACAGGCGGCGCGGGGAGCGGTCGCCCCGGTGCCGAGGAAGGAGAGCGCCTCCTCTGGCCGGCCGGTGCGCAGCGCGAGTTCGGCGGTCGCGAGCCGTACCTCGTCGAAGGCCTGCTGCTCGCCGGACTGCTCGGCACAGCCCTCCGCGCGGGAGAGGAGCGCCCGCGCCATCGGCGGATTCCAGGTCATCCGGGTCCGTGCCAGGGCGGTGAGGGCATACGGGAGGGTCCGTGGCGCCCGTGTGCGGGCCGTCTGCTCCGCCGCCACGGCCAGTCTCTCCGCTTCGGCGTCCCGGCCGAGGAGCAGGTGCAGCTCCGCCAGGTTGGTGCGCTCGAAGGAGCTCGCCTCGGGGCTGCCGACCCGGTCGGCGAGGGCGGCGGCGCGCTCCCCGTACGAGACCGCGTCGGTCAGCCGTCCCGTTCGGCGGGCGTTCTCGCGCAGGATCGACAGCACCAGGGCCTCCACCGAGGCGTCTCCCGCCGCGACCGCGTGCGGCAAGGCCTCCTCGGCGGCGGCCTGAGCCTCGCGCAGGCGTTCCGTCAGTCCGAGCGAGACGGCCTGTTGGGCCAGCGCACGGGCGAGGGCCCGCGCGCCCGCACGGCCGGGCAGGTCCGCGGCGGCGGCCGCGGACGCGGCCGCCGACTTCACGGCCCCGGTGTGCCGTCCCTCGACGAAATCGATGATGGAGGAGGCCAGCCGGTGCGCGGCCACCGCGTCCGGGGGCGTCGTCGGGCCGGGACGCCGGGCGTCGAGCGCCCGGCGGGCCTCGTCCTGTCTGCCCGTCCGGATCAGGGCCTCGGCGAGCCGGGCCGTGACCGCCACGGCGGTGTCCGCGGCTCCGGCCCGGTCGGCCGAGGCGAGGGCCGCGCGCAGGACGTCCGCGGCGTCCCCGTAGCGGGACATCCGATGGAGCAGGGCGCCGTGGTCCATGCCCACGTCGGCCGCCCGGACCGGGTCGGCCGCGACCAGGGGCGTCAGCCGGCGGTAGTACCCGTCGGCCTCCTCGTTGGCGTAGAGGGCCGCCGCGCGCTCCGCCGCCCGGCGCAGGTGGTCCACCGCCCGGCGGTCCTCGGCACGCAGCAGGTGCCAGACCAGCGCGTCCACGTCGCCGGGCCGGTGTCGGAGGAGGGTCTCGCTCCAGGCGGCGTGCAGACTGAGCGAGCGCAGTCGGGAGAGGAGCTCGTAGCAGGTGAGGCGGAGGAGGGGGTGTCGGAAGGCAAGCCCGGTGACGCTCCGGCCGCCGACGACGATCTGCTGCTCGGCCAGGAGGGAGGCGGCCACGGTCCCTTCGAGGGCCGCGATCGCCTCCGCCGTCGACATCGGCGGGTGGAGTCCGTCGCGGGCGATGTCGAGGACCTCGGCGAGCGGGGCGGTTCCTCCGGCGGCCGCGACGACTTCGGCCATGCGCCGGGCCCGGGGTTCGAGTCGCAGCAGCCGCCGGGCGACCAGCTGGCGAACGCCTTCGGGAGCACCACTCCGCTCCTCGCCCTGGTGCGCCGTGCCCGCGCGGGCGAGTTCGACGGTGAAGAGGGGATTGCCGAGCGAGAGCCGCCACACCCGGTCGAGGTCCCGCTCGTCGCCCCCCGGCCCCAGCGGCGCCCGCACCTCACGCGCCAGGGCGAGAGCGTCCTTCCTGCCCAGGCGCGGTACGGCGAAGCGGGCTGCGAGACCCGCGCGGACCAGCTCGTCCACCCGCAGCAGGTCCGCCTCGGGAAGGGGTTCGTCGTCGCGAAGGGTCACGAGGAAGCGACAGGGGAACCCGTCGCCCGCCTCCGAGAGCCGCCGCGCCAGCCGGACGAGGAGGTGGTGCGTGCCCGCGTCGGCGGCCTGCAGGTCGTCCAGGACGACGACCACCCCGCCGTCCCCGCCGATCTCCGTGAGGAGGCGCTCCACCCCGTGGAAGAGGCGGGCCCGCTCGTCGGGCGCGTCGACGCCCCGTGCGCCGGGAGGCGTCGGAGACGCGCCGCCCGCGACCTGGTGCAGGGAGGGCAGGAGAGGAACGAGCTCGGGGCAGAGACTCGCGACCCGTGTCCGGTGGGCCTGCGGACGACGGGTGAGCCAGCCGTGCAGTGCCTCGACGAACGGGCCGTACGGCATGTGTCCTTCGGCATCGTGCGCCGCACCCCACAACACGGTCGCACCCGACTCGGCGAGACGCGCGGCGGCCTGGGCCGCGAGTCGGGTCTTGCCGATCCCGGCCTCTCCGCTGAGCAGGACCACCGGGACGTGGGTGGTGGTGACGATAGTGCGCAGCAGTTCCTCGCGCCCGTGCAGCGTGCCGCTCGTGGCCGCCTGCACGGCGGAGGGCAGGGGCGCCCCGGTGACGGTGCCCTCCGGACGGACGCGAGGGCCCGGTGAGGACCGGACCGCGAGCCGGCGCAGACGCTCCGTCTCCGGCCCCGGAGCGATGCCGAGTTCCTCGGCGAGGGCGTCACGGCACTGCTCGTACTGACGCACCACCTGGGCGTGGAGCCCCTGCTCGAGGCAGGCCGTCATGAGCAGTCGGTGGGCGCGCTCCTCCGCCGGGGCGGTGGCGAGGACCTGGCGGGCCGCACCGGAGGCCTCCTCGTACGACCCGTCGGCCAGCCTCAGTTCGGCGAGGGCGAGCAGGACGCGCAGCCGCAGCGAGGAGAGTTCGGAGCGGCGCTGCTCGGCCCAGGGGGCGTAGCGGTCCTCGGGGAGCAGTTCGCCGCCGTACGCGTCGAGCGCCGCCGTGAGCGCGTCGCCGGACCGGACGGGAACGGAGCCACCGGAGTCCTTGCCCTTCCCGATGAGCACCCCGTTCAGTGCCTCGCGGGAGAGGGCCTCGGCCTCGTCCGCGTCGATCCACACGCGCCGCGGGTCGAGCCGGAGCAGTGCTCCGTCGGAGACGAGGTAGGAGGAGGCGGCGCGCGGTGCGATCTCCGGTTCCAGGGCGTGACGGGCGGCGTGGAGGGCGACCCGCAGGCTGCCGACGGCGGCCTGCGGCGTCGCGTTCGGCCAGCAGATCTCCTGCACCTGCCCGCGGTGGAGGCTGTGACCCGGCACGACGGCGAGCAGCTTCACGAGGGTCTGCGCACTTGGACGGGGCCAGCGTCCGGGTAGCGCGGGGCCGCCGTCCCGTTCCGCGCGGAAGCCTCCGAGGAGACGCAGGCGCAGCAGCGGGGGTGCGCCGTCTTCGTTCTGCCGGACGTCGTCGTCCTGTCGTGCCACGTTCATGAGGAGCGACACTTTAACCGGGCCGTCTGTGGACGATGAGGACCCCCGGCGAGGCTCAGGGGGGCCGGGTGACCCGCGCCGCGGGCCGGGACAGCGTGAGCACCGTCATCTGGTGGATGGCATCGTCCAGGGACAGCGCTCCGCCACCGGTCTGCGCGGCCGCCCGGTTGACGCCGAAGCGGTCGAAGTCCAGCGGGACCGTCTCGTCGGTGCCCCGCTGCCGTCGGCCGCGCCGCCCGCGGTCAGGGGCGATGGGCAGGGCACTGACCCGGGTGTCGAGGGCGGTGGGTGCACCGCTGCCGGGGTCGTGGACGGCGATCTCGCACTTCACCGCGTCACCGGTGTCCGCCTGTTCCACGGCAACGATCCGGTTCCGGCCTCGACACGGTAGCCAAAGATCCTGCTTGGTAGGTTATGGGTGATCTGATCCAGATATGGAGAGTTTCGATATGAATTCGGGCGGTTCGTAGCAGCCCGCCCCCGGCAACGGGCAAGGGGCGTCCTCGCCGTTGCTGTGACGGATCAACGGCGGCAACTGGCTGCCCCGGGAGGAGGCCGAGGCGCTGCGCGCCGAGTTGTTCTTCCAGCGGGCGGTGCACGCGTACCTGACGATGCTGCCCGCGCTGAACGTCATCGGGATGCGGGACGGTTCGCAAGGCGCGTTCGGCGACGGCTATCACGTGCTGCCGGTCTGGAAGGACCGGATGGACAGCCGCACCTGGGTGCCCACCCCCAACGCGGACGTCATCTACTCCATGGGCTACCTGGACCTGGGCAAGACCGGCCCGCTCGTGGTGAACGCCCCCGCCGACGTCATCGGGATGTTCACCGACTTCTCCCAGCGCACCCTCACCGACGTCGGCGCGATCGGCCCCGACCGGGCCCGCGGCGGCCTGTACCTGCTGCTGCCACCGGGCTACGACGGTCATGTCCCGGACGGGTACTTCACCTTCCGTTCCCGCACGTTCAACGTGTTCCTGTTCTTCCGCACGATCATGGGCCGGGGCGACGGGCGGCCGGGCCCCTCGGTCGGCGTCGCGACGGCCGAACGCACCAGGATCTACCCGCTGTGGGAGCAGGAGAAGAACGTCCCGCCGATGGAGTTCCCCAACGCGAGCGGGGCCCGGCTGAACATGATGTACCCCACCGACTTCTCCTACTGGACCAAGCTCAAGGAGTTCGTCGACTACGAGCCCGTCAGCGCGATCGACCCCGAGCTGCGCGGCGTCCTCGCCTCCATCGGGATCGTCAAGGGCGAGCCCTTCGCGCCGAACGCCTTGCAGCGACAGCAACTCGACCGGGCTCTGGACTTCGCACCGAAGTCCACCATCGCGCTCACCCAGCTCGGGCGCGCCGACCGCCGCAACCTCCACTACGACGACCGCCAGTGGGAGGTCGCCTGGTGCGGAGCCACCGCGGAGTGGATGCAGGCGAGCCACCTCGACCTCGACGCCCGCTCACGGTTCTTCCAGTACGCCTACTCCTCCGCCCCGGCCATGGCCATCCACAGCACCGGCGCCGGCTCGAAGTACCCCTTCACCGTCCGCGACGCCGCCGGCGACCTCCTGGACGGCTCGCACACCTACCGGATGCACCTGCCGGCCGATCCGCCGGCCGACCTCTTCTGGGCGGTGACCGCCTACAACATCACCGACGGCACCATGCCCGAGACCGAGCAGCTCCTGCCGTCCACCAACAGCTACTACGACATCCCGAAGAACACCGACGGATCCATCGACCTCTGGATCGCGCCCCGCAAGCCGGACGGAGTCGCCGACGCCGCCTTCATCCAGACGATCCCCGGACGCGCCTTCATCATCGCCCTGCGCCTGTACGGCACGGCAACGGCCTTCTACGACCAGACCTGGAAGCCCGACGACCTCGTCAGAGCCGATTAGCACCCGGTGGCCTCCGGAACGTTCGATCCCGCTCCGAAGCCGCACGCGGCCTCGACGCCGGTGCCGTTCTCCAACACGCCGGGGGTGGCGTGGTTCGTGCCGGGGCCCGAGCGGAACGTGACGGCTCCGGTCCCGCACGTGCCACGTGCGGGACCGGAGCCGTGCGCGCCGCGGCCGGTCAGCCCTTGTCGATGGTGAGCGTGGTCGCCGAGCGGATCGCCGTGTACGTGCCGGCCACCTTGTTGCCGACGAGGCCCGCCGCGAGGTCGGTGCCGTATTCGTCGAAGGGCAGGGCGATGATCTCGTCCTTGCCGTCGTCGTCGAGGTCGGCCACGAAGTTCTCGCGGGCGCCCAGGACGTCGTAGCCGTTGACGAGCGGCGGGTAGTCCACGCTCCCGGTCAGCACCGACGGGTCGTAGAGAGCGACGAACTGGGTGCCGCTGCGGACCAGGACGCGGGCGCCGTCCGGGCCCGTGGCGAAGGAACCGCCGCGGACCTCGGCCAGCGCGCGGTTCTTGTGGTCCACGCCGTCGGCGGCGTAGGCACGGAGCGAGGCGAGGCTGTTCTCGACCAGGAGGTCGCCCTCGGTGCTCCAGTTGGCGAGGGTGGCGTAGCCGCCCGCCTTGGCCTCGTGCAGCAGCTCGCCGGTGCGGCCGTCGCGGATCTGGACCATGTTGGTCAGCTGGTTCGGCGGCAGCTGCTGGGCGTTGCCGCGGACCACGTAGGTGAAGACGACCGCGTGTCCGTCGGCGTAGGGGATGCGGGACGAGGCGAAGGTGCCGGCCCGCAGCGGGATGCCGAGGACGGCTCCCTGGCTGGTGTCGGGCGCCTTCGGGGTGAACGTCCAGGCGGTGGTGCCGTCCTTGCCGTTCAGCCCGACGCCGCCCACGGCGCGGGCCGCCGTCGGGTCGCCGCCGCGCGTCTGGAACTGGGCGTACACCTTGCCGTCGGCGGCGGACAGGTCGGCGAACGCCGGTGTGCCGATCTCGGACGGGACCGCGTACTCCCACTTCGGGGTGCCGTCGCCCTCGTACGCGCGGACCTCGTCGGTGGCCACCGCGATCTCGGCGGCGCCGTCGCCGTCCAGGTCGGAGGCGACGACGTTGCGCACGTACTCGCCCTGGGCGGCGTCGATCGTGGTGAGGATCTTGCCGGTACGGGCGTCCACGACCACGGTCGCCGAGCTGTCGGCCACGATCAGCTCGTCGCGGCCGTCGCCGTCGGTGTCGGCCTTGACGACCTGTACGACGCGCCCGGGCAGCGTCGTCTTCCACAGCTGCTCGGGCTTGCCCGCGACCATCGAGGGACCGTCGTAGGCGAACAGGGCGTTGGACGAGCCGCCGAGGACCACGTCGTTCTTCCCGTCGCCGTCGACGTCCGTGGCGGCGGCGGTGACGGGGACGCCCTCCAGCGGCTGGAGGTCCGTCTGCCTGCCGTTGCCGGTGTTGTAGACGCGGACGTTCTGGTTGGTGTCGACGGTGCGCAGGCGCCAGCCGTCGCCCTTCCTGAACGGCTGGGCGAACATGACCGAGCCGACGATGCCGTTGTCGTCCCACTTGACGGCGCCGTTGCCGCCGCCGAGCGCGATGATGCGGGCGTAGTGGCCGCCCGCGCGGTTCTCGGCGGTTTCACGGCCGTCGGAGTCCAGGTACGAGGCGACGATCTTGCCGTCCACGGCCTTGATGCCCCAGGCGGCGTCGACGTCGCCGTCGATCGCGGACCGCTTGACGGTGTGGGCCCACAGCAGGCTCGCGTCGTCGCCGTTCAGGGCGCGGACGCTGTTGCTGTTCATCCACAGGCCGTTGTCGAGGGTCGACTCGCTGACCGTGTACTCCGGCTTCGAGCCGCCCTGGACGTCACCGATCTCCAGGGCGAGCGGCAGCGCGTTGATCCGCTCGGTCAGACCGGTGCGGGTGCCGTCGGCGGGGTCGTACGCGGCGATCTCGTACTTCACGCCTTCGTTGTGGTCCGACTGCTCCAGCGCCACGATCCGGCCGCGGGCGGCGTCCAGGCGCAGCTGGCGCACGTACAGGCGGCCGGTCTCGTTCCACTTGACGGAGCCGTCCGTGGTGTCGATCACCAGGGTGTGGCCGCTGGGGGAGCCGTCGGGGGCGTAGCGCTTGGCCTGGTTCCAGGAGGCGGCGAGCAGTCCGTCGCCGATCGGCTCCAGCGAGCCCCACTGGACGCCCCTGTAGGTGCCGGCGTCGTACGACCAGCTGTCGACCGGGGTGAGCCTGCCGTCGGCGTGGTCGAAGCGGATGCCGTTCAGGGTGGCCTTGGAACCGGCGGGGGAGTTGAGGTTGTAGAACGCCGAGTCCGCGACGACGAGCGTCGTGCCGACCAGTTTGACGTTGTAGGCCGCCGCGTACAGCTTCGACCACAGCGTCTTGCCGGTGGCGCCGTCGAGGATCGTGACGAAGGTGCCGTTGGGCAGCGAGGAGCCCGGTGAGGTGAACGGCCGGTACGGGTTCACGCCGACCTCGGCGGTGAAGACGATGTCGTCGACGCCGTCGCCGGTCAGGTCCCCGGTGGCGACGCCGTCGTCGGTGGCCATGGTGAACGGGCTGACCGCGTTGAAGCCCATGACGACGGCGGGCGGGTACGGCTCCTTGGGGCCCCGGAACGTCGGGGTGATCCGCCAGTCCGAGTCCAGGGACGCGGCACCGCGCGACCACAGCTGCTTGCCGTCGGCGCCGATGCGCTGGACCGGGCTGAGCCCGTTGACCGAGAAGTAGTCGCCGTCCGCGCCGCCGACCGGGAACGTGGCGGCCATGCCCTGGGCGCCCTCGACGTCGGACTTCCTGGTCAGCTTCCACTTGGGGGTGGCGGTGGTGGAGGCGCCGGTCGTCGCCTGGGTGGAGGCGCCGGTCGTCGCGTCCGCGGCACCGTCGGCCAGGGCGTCGGTCCCGGCCTTCTCCTCGGCGTCCTCGGCCGCCTCCAACGGGTCCCCCAGGCTGCGCCCGTCCCCGTACACGTCGGGCGTCAGACGCTGTGCCAGCTGCTCGGCCTGGCTGTCCGTCAGGGTCATCAGGCTGCCGTCGTCCCCGGCGGCGTGGACCGCCGGGGCGACGGTCACGGCGAGTCCGGAGGCGATCAGTACGGAGGCCAGGCGCAGGCCCCGTCGTCGGGTGTTTCTCATCGGGCGTCCCTCGGGGTGAAGCGGATTGCGGTGGCGTCGCTCAGGACGGTCTCGTCGAAGGAGGTGCCGAGGCCGTCGGTGCCGGCCTGGTTCTCGATGCCGGTGGTCGCCGAGCCGCCGCGCTGGAGCGCGCCGGAGCCGATGCCCTGGTACTGAAGGGTGATCGCGCCGCTGGCCTCGTCGATGACGGCCTCGAAAGAGACCCGCACCGAGGTGTCGGCGCCGAAGGCGGCGTTGTTCCAGACGATCGCGAACCTACGGGCGCCGCTCTTGCCGGTGACGGCGGTCTGGACACTGGAGCGCTTGTCCAGGACGAGGTCGTCCCAGAACGCGGCGACGACACCGTTGGGCTGCGCGGCGGCGGGCAGCGCGGTGTTGGCGAAGTCGCCCAGGCGCGGCTGGAGGAAGTCGACCAGGCCGTTGGTGGTGACGGACGCGCTGGTGTACGTCACGCCGTAGTACGACACCGGGAACGGCAGGCTGATCGTCCTGGCGTCCTCGTCGCCGGTCAGGCCGGTGTTCGAGGAGCCCTTGATCCAGGAGGAGGCGACGGGGGCGCAGGAGTAGGTGCCGCCCGTGTCGGTGCGGTTCGGCAGCTTCACGTCGGCCGTCTCGGCGCCGTCGACCGTGAGCGCACCGGTGTAGGTGCCGTTGCAGACGACGGGTGCGGAGGGCTCGACCCGCAGCGTGTACGCGCCTTCGGCCACCTTCGGCAGGGTGTAGGTCCCCTGGGCGTCCGTGGTCACCGGGTCGACCGGGACGCCGGGCACGGAGACGGTGGCCTTCGCGAGCGGCCTGCCGGAGACGTCCAGGACGGTGCCGGTCACCGCGTGCGCGGGCACCGCGGCGAGCGCGACGTCCTGCGTCAGCGGCACGCCCGTGACCAGTGCGGCGTTCGGGACCGTGCCGGTCGTGTAGCCGTAGGCGCTGTACGCGAAGTCGTACGTGCCCGCGGGCAGCGACAGCCGGTAGGAGCCGTCGGCGTCGGTGGTCACCGATCGGGTCGTGCCGTTCGTGGTGGCGTCGACGGTGACGCCCGGCAGAGCGGCACCGGTCGCCTTGTCGGTGACCTTGCCGGTGACGGTGACCGCGGTGTGCGGGGCCTTGTCGATGGACGCGAGGATGTCGAGCTTGCCCTCGCCCCAGACGTTGTTGGAGCCGGCGGTACCGCCGCAGTGGGTGTCGGCGACGTCACGCGCGCCCTCGTCGAGGAGCCTGCGGGTCTCGTCGATGTCGCCTATCAGCGAGGGGGCCGCCGACCACAGCAGGGCGACGGCGCCCGCGACGTGCGGGGTCGCCATCGACGTGCCGTCCTCGGTGTTGTACGAGGAGCCGGGCCAGGTGGACCGGACGTCGACGCCCGGCGCGGTGATGTTCGGCTCGGCCGAGCCGTCGACCCGCGAGGGGCCGAAGCCGGAGAACCGGGCGATCCTGCCGGCCGAGTCGTAGGCGCCGACGCCGTAGGACGAGGCCATCGCGCCGGGCGGGTCGGTCGTGGAGCAGGTCACGCCGTTGCCCTCGTTGCCCGCGGCGAACGCCTCGAAGATGCCCGCGGCGTCCCAGGCGTCGAGGACGTCCTGGTAGAAGGGGTCGGTGCCGCCCGTGTTGCCCCAGGAGTTGTTGACGATGTTCGGCGCGAGGTCCGGGCGGGGGTTCTGACCGTTGCGGTCGGTCGGCGCGAGGATCCACTGACCGGCGGCCAGCAGGTCCTCCTGCGCGCACTCGGAGGTGCCGCAGCCCTTGGCGGCGATCCACTTCGCGTTCGGCGCGACACCGATGCCGTTCTTGCCGACCATCGTGCCCATCGTGTGGGTGCCGTGGCCATTGTTGTCGCACGGCGTGCTGCTGGTGGCGCAGTCGCCGGTCGCGTCGTAGAAGTTGTAGTCGTTGGTGAAGGTGCCGTCGCCGTTGTTGCCGCGGTACTGCTTCACCAGGTCCGGGTGGTTGTGCTGCACGCCGGTGTCGATGTTGGCGATGACGATGCCCTCGCCGCGGTCCTGGTACTGGTTCCAGACCTGGTCGGCCTTGATGTCGGCGATGCCCCACTCGGGGGTGGTGCCGGCGGCGTCCCCGGAGGAGGAGGTGCGCGTCTGGGTGACCCCGGCGCCGGAGGTCTCGATGTCGTCGAGCTTGAACGTCTTCGCCTCGACGATCGACTTCACGTCCGAGCGTGCGGCGAGCTCGTCGACGAGGTCCTGGTCGCCGGTGACCTGGACGGTGTTGGCGATCCAGTAGTCCTTGTGACCGACCTTCTCCCCGTCGAGGAAGGAGGTGAGCGACTTCTGGCTGGACTCGGCATGGGACTTCAGCGCCGTGTACGCGGCCGTGGCGGCCTTCGCGTGCGTGCGCTGCTTCCTCGCCGCCGTCAGATCGGCCTCGCCCTCGAGGACGACGAAGAACGACGTCCGGCCGCCGTCGTGCACGGCGTTCAGCACGGACGGGTCCACCTTCGCGGACGGAACCGGGGCATCGACGGCCAGGGCCGCGGGCACGGGACCGGCCAGCAGGGCGGTCACCGCGGACAGCGAGGCCGCCGCCGATAGGGCGCGTCTGCGCCGCTGCGGTCGGGACGGGTGCATCAGGGCACTCCTCGGAGATGGGAGTCGGGGGTTGCCCGCACCCTAGGAAGCAGCCGTTACCGAGCCATTACAGCTGTTGCCGCTCGCCCTTCCGCACGGGGTCACGATGGCCGTGTTTTTGCGCCCTGCCCGACTCTCCACGGACAGCAGCGTCCTCTGCGAGGCCACATCGGAGCCGGCGGCGTCCAGGCGCACGCGGACGTCGGTGAGCACCTGGCGGTCCAGCAGGTCGAGATCGCGCTCGTAGGCGCCGGGGAGACCATCGGCAGCGCAGGCCAGGACGTGAGCGAGCGCGGGGGCACCGTAGAAGGGGTGGTTGTCAGCGCCGCTGGTGAATGGTCGGCGGGCGGCGACCACCAGCCAGTTGTGGGCGCGCTGCCAGGGACCGAGGCCGTGCGCGGCCCCCTCGATTCCGTCCACGCCCACTCATGGGCACGGCGAGGTCGTCCATTGGGCACGCGAAGACCAGAGGGCCGGATATGCAGCATCTGCCGGGGATCCGCCGCCTTACGGCTGCATACCGCTGCTCATGCCGTTCCGCCTCGTCGGTCAGTCTGGGATCCAGCGCAGCCGGTAGCGCGCCTGTAGTTCGTCGGCGGTCATGCCCCGCCGCTACGTGTTCCTGTTGCCTCGATCGATACTTGCGGCAACGTCGGCAGCCGGGCTCGTACACGCTTCCGCTCCCAGCGCCGAAGGGGCCCGTGTGCCGCCGGCCGGGGCCGGTTTCCTATCGTGCCTCCGGCTCGCGAAGCCGTCGCTCGTGAGTTCCACGCTGCCGAGGGGCCTCGGGCGGATAGCAGACGGCGAGCCGACTTCCGGAGCGGTCGCGCGTCGACCGGTCGATGGCCAAAGGGGCCGTGTTCCATGAACCAGAGCGATGTCGGTGCCCGACAGGTCGGTGCGTGGACGCCCGTCGTCCGTGCGTGCAGAGCGGTCCCCGCATGGTTGATGGCTCATCAGGTAAGTCAGCAACTGGTCAGCATCAGTCCCCGCGCGTTCCGGGACGATCGTCCCAGCAGGCGCCGGTGCGAAGGGAAACCCCAGGTGGGAAGCCGTCCAGCCCGACCGGAGCGATGTTCCTCACAAACATCGGACGGGGGTGTCGATGTAGAGTCGAGGACGCCCTTGACCTGCACAAAGCAGGCAGGGAGCCGTCTTCGAGGAGTCCCAAGTGCTGCGTACTCTGTTCAAGTCCAAGATCTGACTATTTGGCGTCGCCGCAGGTCAGGGGCATCATGTGCCCCCCTCAGGTCAGCAAACGGTCAGCATGCGTCCGCATGGTGTCCGCGCTTGCTGACCACCGACCCGCAGCGCGGTGCCTGAGCAGGATTCTTGGGCTGGAACGGATGGTGCGTCACATGGCCCGACAGCTCGCCCGCGGCATGGGTTCCTTCTTCAAGGACTGCGACTGCGCCAAGCCCACCCGCTGCCCCCACCCGTACTCGATCCGTTTTCGCGACGCGCTGGGCAGGCAGCGCGAGGAGTCCGGGTACGCCACGCAGGATGACGCGATCGAGCGCCTCACCCAGCTGTATGCGGAGAAGAAGACCACGGCGCCGTCGGTGGCGGCGGCCCGCCGTGAGCTGGGTCAGATGACGGTCGAGGAGTACGCCAAGCAGTGGCGGCCGAGGCAGCGCCGGATGACGGACTACTCCACCGGCTGGCACGTCGACAGCTCGATCAACGTCCACATCGTCCCGCGTCTGGGAGCGCGGAAGCTGAACTCGGTCACCCCGATGGTGGTCGAGCGCTTCCTGGACGAGATGGAGAGCGACGGGGTCGGCCGGGGCAACCAGGTGAACATCTTCCGCGTCCTGAAGACCATCCTGCGGGACGCGTACGCCAAGGGGGCGATGGCGGACGACCCGGTGAAGGGGGTTCAGGAACCGGAATATGTGCGCGAGCAGGTGGCCATTCCGTCCCTCGCCTACGTGGCGAAAGCGCTGACCATTGCCGACGAGGACTTGGCGCTGGAGATCGTCATGATGGCGGGGTGCGGCCTGCGTAACGGTGAGGCGCGGGCGGTGAACCTCCACAACGTGGTGGCGCAGGACGTCTACCGGGTGCGGGAGCAGATCCACTCGAACACGCTGAGGCCGGCGAAGCTGAAGCACCGCAAGGCGGGGGAGTTCCGGGAGGTGCCTTTGCCGCGGTCGGTGCGGGAGGCGATCGAGCGGTATGCGGAGAAGCACGGCATCACGCGGGACGGCTATCTGCTGCGTGGTCCGGGCGGTTACTTCACCGAGGGCATGGAGCGGCGGCGGGTGAAGAGGCTCTTTGCGGACCTTCCGCCGGAGGAGGGGGTGGGGATGTACGGCTTTCGGCACTACTTCGCCTCGAACGCCCTGGGCAACGGGATCCCGATCACCGACGTCGCGGAGTGGATGGGGCACAGGTCCATCGAGGAGACGTACCGCACCTACCGGCACTTGATGCCGGGCAGCATCACCAAGGCCGCCCGGGTCCTGGACGCCGGCCTCTGGGAAGCAGCCTGATTGCACGGCGTCGGGGCAATGGCAGGTTCTGCCTCTGCTGGCGGTGCAGCAACTGCTCTGCGCTTGACCAGTGGAATAGGTGGAGGTTGGGACTTTTCGAAACGCGACGGCCCGCAGACGGTCCGGACCTTGGCGGTGGGTGAGACATGGCCGGGCCGGCCATCCCAGTACCACGCCGGACGCGATCCCGGCGCACGAGGCCTGCTCATCCCACGCAGTCCGAACCCATCTCCGCCGGTGAGGGATCCGAACAGGGATCCCTCACCTCTCCGAGCAGGTCTCCACGCACAAGAAGCGAGACCGATCCGACGGATGCCCGTCGGCCTTCGACCGAGAGGTGTGCCAGCAGCGCAATACCGTCGAGCGGCGCACCGACGAGTTCAATCAGTGGCGCGGCCTGGACCCTCGACATGACAAGACCCCACCGTCCACCTCGCCGCCCCCTTCACCTGGTCCATGACATGAGCTGAAGGAAACGGCTTGGGCGCCGTCACGTCGGGGGTGACGCGTTCGGGGCTGTTCGGCCTCGGGTGCGGTCCCGTCGTGACCTGCCTCTGCGCTCTCGCCGGTGACGCGACCGCGTCGGCGACGAGAAGAACGGCGGAGTGCCGGCCCGAGCAGCGCGATGCCTGTTCGGTCAGCGCCCCGTGACTGTGGGTCAGGCCCCTGCCGGTACGACGGGCTGCGACTGGGTGGCGCAGTGGATGCCGCCACCACCGCTGGCGATGTTGTCGATCTTGACCTGGACGACGGTGCGGCCGGGGTACGCGGCCCGCAGGATGTCGTAGGCCACACCGTCGGCGTAGCTGTCGCCGAACTGGGGGACGAGTACGGCGCCGTTGGCGGTGTAGTAGTTGGTGTAGCTGGACAGGAAGTCCGTTCCCCTTCCTCGGATGTACCGCCGGTCGGGTCCGGGGAGTTCGGTGATGTCCAGTCGGCGTCCCTGGGCGTCGGTGGCGCTCTGCAGGACCTTCTTGGTCTCGTTGTAGACGGCGACCCACTTGCTGCTCGTGCCGGGGCCGGGCTGGTCGAGGATCACCTTGCCGGGCGCGACGAAGCGCGCAAGGCAGTCGATGTGGCAGTCCGTGATGTCCTGCCCGGCCAGACCGGGGACCCAGATGACCTTGTCGGCGCCGAGGGCCCACTTCATCGACTGCTCCACCTGATCCTGGGTCATGCCAGGGTTCCGGTTGCTGTTCACCAGGGAGCTGACCGTCGCCATCAGGGTGCCCTGGCCGTCGGTCTCCAGCGAGCCGCCCTCGCCGACGAACGGAGCCTGGATCCTGTTGACCCCGTACCGGCCCAGCAATGTCGTGGCCGCGGCGGCGTCGTTGGCGTAGGGCTGGTAGTAGCTCGTGCCGGTCTTGCCCCAGCCGTTGAAGTTGGTGTCCACACCGGCGATGGCGCCGGGGGCGACGACGAAGGTGGGGCCGAAGTCCCGGATCCACAGGTCGTCGTTGGCTATCTCGACGACCTCGATGCCGTGGTACGCACCGGGACCGCAGACGTAACGGGCATCGGCGGCCTGCGAGGGGCGCGCCAGGACGACGACCGGCTCGAACCGGGAGATGGCGTAGGCCACGCGGGCGATGTCGTTGCGGACGCCGTCGAGCTGCGTGGACCAGACCGACGAAAGCGCCGGCCAGGCCATGAAGGTGCGGACGTGGGGGTCGGTCTCCGCGGGCATCCGCAGAGTGGCGCCCGACCCGGTGGTGGCCGCGACGGCGGTCGTGGGCAGCGCGGACCCGAGGGCGGCGAGGGGCACGGCGGTCGCGCCGAGTTGGAGGAGCCGGCGTCGGGAGGTGAGGGGCGTGGTCATGGGGGGTCCTTTGGTGAGGGGGACGAGGTTGTGGCGCCCATCCTGACCCCGACTGAAAATTCAGTCAAGACTGTCCGGAGTGGTCCTGTGAGTCTTGTTCCGCTGGCTTTGGCGCAGGGGTCGGACCGTCAGGCAGGGAGAAGCGAACGGGCCCCGATCATCGCGGGGCGTGCTCGGTCGCCTCTGGCGAGAACGGCACGTCCTGAAGCTCGTGGGGCCGACTCTTCGGTGGAAGGCGGTGGTTGATGCATGAAGATCGGAGCGCTGTCGCAGCCGGGGCCCGGCGGGTCGGTCTGTGGGAAGGAACGTACGGTCCTGTGCCCCGGGCCATCGATCATGCATCGATCGGACGCCATGGGCGACGGCGAGGCCGGTGTGGGGCAGGGGTGTCGCCACCCGCTCCACCGCACCCCGACCATCGACCCGGTCGGCAGGTCCGGTCGGACTGCGGGCCTGCCGGGGACTACTCGACGTCCGACGTCCGGCGTTCGGCCCTGAAACCCGTGACGACCACGGTGACGAGACAGAAGGCGATGACGGTCTCGGCCCAGAGGAAGGCGATGTAGTCCATGAGGCAGCCGATCGGCGGCGTGCCCGGGGCCGTGTTGCGGAAGGCGGCCAGGGCGAAGAGCGTGGCGGCCATCCAGCCGAGAGCGGGCCAGGTGAGGCCCTTTCGCCGGGTGACGAGGAACCACGCCCCGGTGAGCACCGAGAGGGCGAGGCCCCACATGGCGGCCATCATGAAGGCGGTGAAGACGAGCACGCTGTTGGAGCGTCCCAGGCCGATGTCGAAGGCCGCGGTCCCGTCGTCCGAGGCGTCGTCCACCGCCGCCGAGAAGAGCGCGTCGCCGTTGGACAGCGTCATGTGGACGGGGACCTTCTGGCCGCCTTGGACGGCGGTGAACTCGATCGAGGCGTCGTAGGCGTCGAAGGGGTAGTCCGTGATCGAACCGCCCTTCAAGGTGACGGGCAGGTCCATGGTCGCGATGCGGCTGTGCGCCTTGAAGGACAGATCGCCCCGGGTGGAGGTCGACGTCTGGAGCGTCAGGTCCTCGGTGGGCGAGACGCCGCCGGCCTCGGCCAGTTCCCCGCGCGGGGTGACGTTCACCCGTAGGGTCAGTTCCCGCCCGGCGGCGTCGACACGCTGGATCGAGGCCTCGACGTCCACGCGGTCAGGGGCCGAACCGCCCGCGTCGTACACCCGGTCCAGGGCCTGCCGTTCGCCGAACTGGAGCCACGTGCCCAGAGTGACGGCCGCCGCGATCAGGAGGCAGGCCGCCACGGCGGGGAGGAGTCTGCCGCGGCTCGGCCTGTGGCGTCGGGTGGTGGACACGGGCGCTCCCATGAATCGTGGTCACTCGACCGGCTTGCCGGGCTGGTCGTGGGTGGAGCAGTGGATCCCGCCGCCTCCGGTGGCGATGGTGTCGATGTTCACCTGCACGATGTCCCGCTTGGGGAAGTGCTCCTGGAGGATGCCCCGGGCGCGGTCGTCGGCCTTCCTGTCGCCGAACTTCGGCATGTACACCGCGTCGTTGCCGATGTAGAAGTTGGCGTAGGTCGACAGGAAGTCGTCGCTGTAGCCCGTGATCCGGTCGGGGTCCGGCTGCGGGAGGTCGATGACCTCGAAGCTTCGGCCCTGCGCGTCGGTCGCCTCGCTGAGCACGGACTTGGCCTGGTCGGAGGAGCGCGACCAGGAGTCGGCCGGCATGCCCGGGAAGGCGCGGTCCAGGAGGATCACCCCGGGCGCGGTGAAGCGGACGAGGCTGTCGACGTGGGCGTCGGTGATGTCCTCGCCGCGTACGCCCTTCAGCCAGATCACCTTGTCCATGCCGAGGAGCTCCTTGAGCTCGGCCTCGATCTGGGCGCGGGACTTGCCCGGGTTGCGGTTGTCGTTGACGATCGAGCTCTCGGTGATCAGGAGCGTGCCCTCGCCGTCCGTCTCGAAGGAGCCTCCCTCGGCGACGATCGACGTCTGGATGCGGGGGATCCCGTACTTCGACAGCAGCTTCCGTCCGACCTGGGCGTCGTTTTCGTGGACCTGCTTGTTGCCCCAGCCGCTGAAGTTGAAGTCGACGCCGGCGACCTCGCCGCCCTCCTCGACGAACACGGGGACGGTGTCACGGGCCCACAGGTCGTCGACGGCGAGGGGGACGACCTCGACGTTCTTGCCGCAGGCCTTCTGAGCGGCGGCCAGCTGGTCCGGTCGGGCCATCATCACGACGTACTCGTACTCCGAGACGGCGCGGGCGATCCGTGCGATGTCCTGGCGCACGTAAGGGAGGTCGTCCTCCCAGACGGACTCCAGCGCGGGCCATGCCATGAAGGTGCGGGCGTGGCTCTCCCACTCGGCGCCCAGGCGCCGCTCCTCGCCGGTCTCCCCGGCCGGGCCGGTGGTGCCCGTGGCTCCCGAGGGGCCCGGGTCGCCGGGGCCGCAGGCCGAGGCGCCGAGGGTGAGCGCGCCGATTCCGGCGAGCAGGCGCAGAGCGGAGCGGCGAGAGGGACGGAGGTCTGACATCGGGGTCTCCGATCGTGAAGGGCACGCGGGGCCGGGGATTCGACGGGCGGGCGCCATGGGGGCGAGGGCGTGGACAGCGGTCCCATCGCCCGTCCGCGGGTGGCGGGCGCGACCCTTTGGGTGGTCGGCGACGCCTGGCCGGATACGGTGTGCCCTCACTCTGGCATTGACTGAAAATTCAGTCAAGTTTGCGTGGGTGGCCCGCGCGGCGGAGTCGCCCCTCTGTGGGACCCTCTCGTGCGTCCGCTGTCAGCGGTCCAGTCGTTCGACCTCGATGGAGACCGCCTCCTTCACCAGTTCGCGAGCGTGGTCCAGGGGTAGTGCGCCGCTGAGCCAGCGGGTGCTGAGACCCTCCAGGAGGCCGGTGAGCCTCTCCGCGGCCGCCGTGAGGGCCGGCGCGGGAGCCGACGGCCGGATGCAGCCCAGCAGGTCCGCGACATCGTGGATCCAGGTCAGCGTGGCCCTGGCGAGATCTCCGCGCAACTCGTGCTCGAAGATCGCGCTGGCGCGCAGCTCGCCCCAGGCCGTGCTGTTCTCGCGGACCTCCGGGAGGTTCTGGAACTCCAGCAGCAGGGACTGCTCCAGTTCCCGTCGGGCATCGTGCGGCCCGGTGGCGCTGTTCTCGTCGGACGTGTACCGGTCGGCCCGGTCGCTGATGAACTCCAGGGTGTGGCGAAGGACGCCGGCCCGGTCCTTGAAGTGGTAGTAGATCAGCGCGGTGGACACCCCGGCCTCGGTCGCCAGTTCCTCCATGCGCAGCCCGCGCACTCCCCGCCGCGCTATGACTCGGGCGGCACCTTCCAAGATGGCCCCTCGGCGATCCGTCGCCACGTGATCTCCTCCTCGGTGGTCTGAACCAGCAGTGTCGCATATTGACTGAATCTTTAGTTAGGGCCAGTATGCGTCAGTCGCATCAGCCGACACGCCGTTCGTTCCACATCGTCGAAAGAGCCACCGCATGTCCGCTCAGCTTCCTGGTGCACAGCCTGCTCACGCGGCGCTGACGGCCGACGACCCGCGAGAGATCGGTGGCTACCGCCTCCAGGCCCGTCTGGGAGCGGGCGGCATGGGCGTGGTGTACCTGGCGCACACCCCCGGCGGCCGCCCGATCGCGCTGAAAGCGGTGAGGGAGGAGTTCGCGGGGGACCCCGAGTTCCGCCTGCGGTTCGCCCAGGAAGTGGCCAGCGCCGAGCGCATCCACGGCCTGTTCACCGCGCAGGTGGTCGCCTCGGGCGTGGACGCCCCGACCCCGTGGCTCGCCACCGCCTACATTCCCGGCCCGTCCCTGCATCAGGTGGTCCAGCGCCACGGCCCGCTCCCGGTGCGAACGGTGCTGATGCTCATGGCGGGTGTCGCCGAGGCCCTTCAGGCGATCCATCGTGCCGGCGTCGTCCATCGCGACCTCAAGCCCGCCAACGTACTGATCGCGGAGGACGGGCCTCGCGTCATCGACTTCGGCATCGCGCGCGCGGCCGACGCCGTCGCGTTGACCGGGGCCGGCCTGAGCATCGGCACGGCGGCGTTCATGGCCCCCGAGCAGGCGCTGGGGCGACCGGTGTCCGCGGCCACCGACGTGTTCGCGCTCGGCGCGCTCATCGCGTATGTGGCGAGCGGTGAGGCTCCCTTCGGGGCGGGGCCGGAGTCGGCCGCCCTGTACCGGGTGGTCCACGAGCGGCCCGACCTCGCCCGCGTACCGCACGACCTGCGCGATCTGCTGGCCTGGTGCCTGGCCAAACGACCGGAGGACCGCCCCACGACGGCGGACCTGATCGCCGCCGTCCACGCCCATCCCCTGGTCGGACCCCGCCCGGAGTTCGCCGAGGGCTGGCTGCCCCAGTCGATCAGCAGCGAGGTGGCGGGGCGGGCGGCACGCCCGGCGCCCGTCCACGCTCAGCCCACTCTCGCGGCCCCGACCCCAGCCCCGGCTCCGCCCCCGACCCTGGCCCCGGCGCCCCTGCCTCCGCGGCCCGGGGGCGACGCCCCGGCCGACCCCTCCTCGCGCCGTCGGGCGCGGAAGGGGCGGCGCCGCCTGATCGTGGCGGTCCTCGCCGTGCTCGCGATCCTCGTGACGGCCGGTGGTGCCGTCTACCTCCTCGATGTGCCGGCCGGGGGCGACGCGGCCGGGTCCGGCCCGTCGTACCCCGCGGCCGATTCCTATGCGTCCGTCGGCAAGGAGGTGGAGCTGACCTCCCCTGACGCCTCCTATGAATTCGACCTGAAGTCCGGGAAGGTCGTCCCCGCGGACACGGCCACGTGGTACCTGGCGCGCGACCGGTCGGAGTTCGTCCTCCCCGAGGACAGCGACGCCTTCGTCTCCGCGACGGAGGAGCTCGGCCCCGCCGACTGCGTGCGGGGCATCGACACGGAGCCGGTCACCCGGATCGCCTTCGCGGACCTGGCCGACGAGCGGCCCTTCTGTGTCCGCAGCTCCGACGGGAAGGGCATCGTCGTCGTGCGGCTGATAGAGGCCCAGGCCGGCGGCGGGCCGGTCACGGCGGCGATCGAGCGTTATCGCAGTGATCGGTGATCGGTGATCGGTGATCGCAGTGATTGGTAGGGGACATGGTCCCGAAGTGATTATTGACTGAATTTTCAGTCTGCGGAACCATGCGTGCAACACCCGCCCCTCCCCTCAGGTAGGAGTTCCATGGACACGTCCACGACGTCCCGACGCCGACTGCTCCAGCTCGGTGCGGCGGCTCTGCCGCTCGCGGCCCTCGGATCGGTGCTGCCCGCGGCCGCACACGCCGCCACCAGCCCTTCCGGCGCCACGCTGCGGATGCCCGCGGAGCACGACCCCCACGTACGGACCTTCATGGCCTGGCCCGCGCTGTCCTCGGTCTGGTCCACGTACTTCACCGGCGTCCGCCGTGACATCGCCCGCGTGGCCGACGCGATCTCCCGCTACGAGCCCGTCGTGGTGCTCGCCCGTCCCGAGCAGGCGGCCGACGCGCGGTACCAGTGCGGAGCCGGTGCCCATTACGGCATCGAGGTCGTCGAGATAGCCAACGACGACCTGTGGATCCGGGACTTCGGCCCCACCTTCGTCGTCGCCCCCGGCGCCGTCGCCGGCGTGGACACCAACTTCAACGGCTGGGGCAAGACCGGCACGAGCTACTACCAGCCCTACGCCAACGACGCCGCCGCGGCCGCGACCCTCCTCGGCCGGTACGGCGTCCCGCGCGTCCAGGCGGGGTTCGTCGGCGAGGGCGGCTCGCTGGAGACCGACGGCCAGGGCACCCTGCTCGCCACCGTCAGCTCGCTCGTCAACGCCAACCGCAACCCGGGCATGACCCAGGACCAGGTCGAGCAGGCGATGAAGTCGGCCCTCGGCATCGACAAGGTGATCTGGGTGCCCGGACTCGCGGGTCAGGACATCACCGACTGCCACATCGACTGCCTGGCCCGCTTCGTCGCACCGGGACGCGTCATGCTCGACCAGCCCGGCCCCGGCACCGACCCCAAGTGGGTCGCCGTCTACAACGAGACCAAGCAGATCCTGCTGAGCGCCACCGATGCCCAGGGTCGTCCCCTGACCGTCACGGAACTCCCCGGCCCGGACCGCAGCCGCATCCGCGGCAAGGACAGGGGCAGCGCCTTCCTGTCCAGCTACACCAACTACTACACCGCCAACGGTGCCGTGCTCGTCCCCCAGTTCGGCGACGACCACGCCGACGGCGTGGCCTCCACCATCCTCGCGGCCGCCTACCCCGGCCGGACCGTCGTCCAGCTCGACATCGACAACATTGCGACCGGCGGCGGCGGCATCCACTGCGCCACCCAGTCGCAGCCCGTCGTCCCCCCGGCCGTCTGACCGGGCGACACCGGATGAACCGCCGGTCGCCGTCCACCGGCGGCGACCGGCCCTCTTGGAGAGTGGTATGCGGGACCGGACGCTTCGGCCGATCGCCGATCTCGCGCTGATCGCCGTGACCGCGGCGACGGTCGCGGCCCTGTTGGACTGGGACAGTTGGAGCTCCGAGCAGGGCGCGCTGTTCGGGACGGCGGGACAGCTCACCACGACCGGGGGAGCGGTGGCGTCGGTGTTCGTCCGCCGACGACGGCCCGCGACGGCGCTCGTCGCCGCGGCCACGCTCATGGCGTTCGAGCCGTTGACCGGCGGAGCCCTTACCATCGTGGCCTACACGGCGGGCCTGAACTGGATCCGTCTCCACCACCGCGTCCTCACCCTGACCGCGTCCATGACGGCGCCCCTGGCCGTCACCCTCGCCCACTCGGCCGCGGAGCCTGCACCGATCCTCGAGTACGACGTGATGGTCGTCCTCGTCACGGGCATCGTGTGCGGGATCCTGCCCGGTCTCGCCGGAGCACTGACCGGCCAGCGCGAGCGGCTGCTCCGAGCCCTGGAGGAACGCAACGCCTTCCTGGAGCGGGCCCACCGCTCGGCGGAGGAACAGGCCAGATCCCGCGAACGCTCGCGGATCGCGGGCGAGATGCACGATCTGCTCGGTCACCGGCTGAGCCTCATCGCCCTGCACTCCGGCGGCCTCGAAATGGCCGGCGAGACGGGTGACCCCGAGGTGCGCCGCAGTGCGCTCCTGGTGCACAGCACGGTGCGTCAGGCGATGGCCGAGCTGCGGGACGTCCTGGGGGTCCTGCGCGCGGGGGATCCGCTTTCTGGCACGTCGGAGCCCCTGACCGTGAAGACGGGCACCCACGCGGAGGTCGCCGCCCTGGTGGCCCAGTCACGTACGGCCGGGATCGCCGTACGTCTCGAGTGGACCGGCGAGGACTTGACGGGGGAGAGCCCCACCGCTCGGCGCGCCGTGGACCGGGTGATCCGCGAAGCCCTGACCAATGTGCACAAGCACGCCGCCGCGGCGGACGTGCGGGTCGTCGTACGCAGGGAACCCCGGCAGGTAGGGGTCGAGGTGCGCAACGGACCCGAGAGCCGGGCCGCACGGGCGGTCAGGCTTCCGGGCGGCGACCTCGGGCTCGTCGGTCTCCACGAGCGGATCCGTCTGCTCGGCGGCACCCTGCGCGCCGGACCCGCGATCGACGGCGGGTACGCGGTCGACGCCCGCATCCCCCTGGGGTCCGGCCCCGCCGTGGCGAACGCGCCCGCCCCGGCCGGACGGCACGTCGTGGCGACGGCGCGGACATGGCCGCACCGGCTCGTGAGCGCCGCCGCCATGGCCCTCGGCGTGGTGGGTGTCGTCGCCGTGCAGTTCGTCACCCTCGCCTTCGTCCCCTACCCCGAGGTGGACGGGACCTCCGACCTCGAAGAGGCCGCCTTCTCCATGCCCTTCCGGCAACCCACGACGTGAGGCTCTCCCCGTGATCCGTGTTCTCCTCGCCGACGACCAGGAACTGGTCCGCGCCGGCATCAAGCTGGTGCTCAAGCACGCCGACGGCATCGACGTCGTGGCCGAGGCGTCGGACGGCCACGAGGCGTCGGTGCTCGCCGCCCGGCACGACGTGGACGTCGCGATGCTCGACATCCAGATGCAGGGCACCGACGGACTCCGCGCGGCGGAACGGATAGCGGAGCGGACGCCGTCGGTCCGCGTGGTCATGCTCACCACCTTCGGCGAACACGCTTACGTGGAGCGCGCCCTGAAGGCGGGGGTGACGGGCTTCCTCCTCAAGGACAGCACCCCGCAGGAACTCATCCAGGCCGTCCGCAGGGTCGCATCCGGCGCGCCGGTCGTGTCCCCCCAGATCACCCGGCACCTCATCGACCGGTACCTCGACAGCGGCGAGGAGCCGGCCGATCCGCGCCTGGACCGGATCGCCGATCTCACCAGCCGCGAGCGTCAGGTCCTCGCAATGGTGGGCACCGGCGCCTCCAACGCGGAGATCGGCAAGCGGCTGCACCTGGGGGAGGGCACCGTCAAGGCCTATGTGAGCCGCATGCTGACGAAGCTGCGCTGCGCCAACCGCGTCCAGGCGGCCATCCTGGCCCACGACGCCCGGCTCCTTCAGGGCGAGAGGTGACCGGCCGTCGGTGAAGGACCCGGAACGGGAGCGGTGGATCGCCCGTCCGGCCCCGGACCGGGTGCGGTCGTCCGCTCGTCCGCCGACACCTCCCTACCCGGGTCAGTGTCGGAAGCCTGCCGCGGCGGTTGTACGCCCGCGGCACTGACCGCGAGGAACACACCGGCCGCGCCGGCGACGAAGAACTTGGATACGAGCGCGGTCCAGCGCATCACGGGCTCCATGGGTGGGTGGTCGCGGCCATCAGGCCGTGACCGGTGACGTTCTGGATCTGCAGTCCGGGCCGCGCGTTGACCTCTAGGATCAACGGCCCCCGATCGGCGTCGACGACGACGTCCGCGCCCAGATAGTGCAGGCCGGTCGCCGCCGCGCAGCGGCTCGCCGCGTCGAGCACCTCCGGCCAGTGCGGAACGGTCGCGCCGATCAGCCGTGCGCCGGTGTCCGGGTGGGTCTCGGTCGGCTCCTTCCCGACCAGGGCGTGGGTGATCCGGCCGGTGGCCAGATCGACGGCGGCGCCGATGGCCTTCTGGTGCAGGTTGGCCCGCCCTCCGCTGAAGCGGGTGGGCAGCCGTAGCATCGCGAGGCGGGGCCTGTCGTGATCGCAGATCACCCGGATGTCCGGCAGCCCCTGATGGGACAGCCGGGCCAGGTCGGGGTGGGCCCGGATCAGCGGTTCGAACATGGCCCAGTCGGTGGGGCGCGGAGAGAAGTCCCCGTCCAGGATGCGCCGCAGCTGGTCGGCGACCCTTTCCCTGGTGATCCGTTTGCCGGAGGAGGACGTCCAGTTCTGGCGACGCCTGCCGAAAGCCAGCAGGATGCCGTTGCCTCCCAGGCTCTGGTTCGGCTTGAGGGCCCAGCGGTCGGGCAGGCCGTCCCAGTCCAGCGAGGCGATCTCCCGGCGCGAGCGCAGCAGGGCCAGGGTGGGGGAGGTGGGGGCGCCGACCTCGGCCAGCGCCTCCTTGGTGGCGTGTTTGTCGTTGACGAGCCGGATGGCGGCCGACGAGTTGTGCCGGGCTATCCGGGCGTTGCGCAGGTTCATGCCCATGACCGGGTCCCAGCCGCGAAGCCACATCACGCCTTCATCTCCTGCCTCTTGGCCGCGGGCGCGAAGCGGAAGAGCTCGCTCAGACGGAGCCCGCGGTACGTTCCCGCGATCGATGTCCACACGGCACACACGATCGCGAGCTGGAGGGGCGCCGCCTCCGCGACCTCGCGCACGTACGGCGTCAGGAGGAGCAGCGCCACCAGGACGGCCGTGCCCATGGTCAGGGCGGCTCCCGTCGCGGCGGCCCTCACGCCGTCGAGGTCCCACGCCTCCCACAGGCGCTCGGTGACGATCGCCGTGACGACGACCGGCAGCGACATCCCCCACGAGTCCGAGAGCCCGAAACCGCCCAGGGCGAGCTGGGCGGCGATCAGGCCCGAGGTGACCACCGCGATCAGCACGCCGAGCCGGGCGACCCGCGGAAGGTGCAGGCGGCGCAGCAGGGGCTGCACGGCGAACCCGAGCGCGAACATCACGAGCGTCAGCGGCACGCCGAGGGGCAGGCCCGCCTGCGCGTACGCCAGGGCCAGCAGCACCGGGCTGAACGTGCCCAGGGTGTTCAGTCCGACGACCACCCGGAGCACCACGATCAGCAGGGCCGCCAGGGGCAGCAGCGCCATCATCGACACGGGGTCGATCGCCGGTGCCCTGGCGAACAGGATGCGCAGGGCCGACGGCGCGGCGACGGAGTCGGGCTGGGTGAGCAGCCGCTTGCCCACGGCCACGTGAAGTCCCCGGACCTCCTGTCGTCCGAGCAGGACGGGAGTCTCACGCTTGGAGCGGTTGTTGACGCTGAGCTTGGCGACGAAGGAGCGGCCGGCCAGCCGCACCGTGGCGTCGACCACCGGGCGCTTCTCACGGCCGAGCGCCGACCCCACGGTGATCCTCGGCACCGCGGCAAGGTCGAAACCGAGCTCCTTCGCCAGTGCCGTGTCCACCGACGACGTAGACGCACCGGTGTCGATCAGAGCGAGGACCTCGGAACTGCGTCCTGTCGGTCCGCTGATGCGCACCATCTCCCGTTCGCCGATGACCTCGGGCGACCGGCTCAGGGGCCTGTCGGGGGAGCCGAGCACCCCCAGCAGCAGGAAGCTCAGGCAGGCCACGGCGGCCAGCACCTTCACGACCACGGGCACCTTTCCGCGGCCACCGCGGCGGGCGCCCGCCGCCCGCTCCCCGTTCTCCGGACTCTCTTCGTACTTCTGCAGGTCATGCATGGGAAAAGCCTTGAACAGGGGGTCGGCTCCCAGTAGTACCGATCGGCCCGCGGAGGGCAACGAAAGTTGTCCGTGCGCCGTTTCCGACCCCGCCCGTCCCCTCGGCAGGGCCGTGATCCTGTCCATCGGACGGGCCCGGTAAGGTTTGGGCCATGGCGTCTCGCAGCACTCAGCTCCTCGAAGCCGCCGCCCGGGTGATCGCCCGGCGCGGGGTCCGAGGCCTGCGCGTGGAGGAGCTCGCCGCCGAGGCGGGCGTGTCCACCGCGCTGATCTACTACCACTTCAAGGACCGCGCCGGGATCCTGCGCAAGACGCTGGAGTTCATCAGCGACCGCGCCGAGCGCTACACGACCCACCGCGACCCGGACGCCGAACCGCTCAGCCCGCGCGAGGAGCTGGAGCAGACGCTCCTCCTCGAACTCCAGGACTCGACCGAGGTCAGGGAGAACAGCACCGCCTGGGGGGAGTTGCGGGCCAGCGCCGTCTTCGACGAGGTGCTGCGCGAAGACCTGCTGCGTGCCACCCGGGTCTGGGTGCAGGAGGTGGCGGCCCTGTTGGGCCAGGTCCGGCCGATGGCCTCGGCAGCCGCCCTCGAGTCCGCCGCCGAGCGACTCACCGCCCTCCTGGAGGGTCTGAGCATGCGCTGGCTCAGCGGTACGCTCCAGATCGCCCACGCCCGGACCCTGATGGGCGAGGCCATCGACGCCGAGATCGACCGGCTGGACCGCTCGTAACGCGGTTCTCCCCGGCACACGGCGCGCCGTGCCGACCGTGACGGACCCGGTCGTCCGGTGCGGGCCGCCGCCGATCGCGGGACGGCGCGCCTTCGGCGAGATCGATCGGTTCATGCGCCGCCGCCTGATCGGGGCGTGCACCAGGACCTGACCGGTTCCCGCCCTCCACTGAGAGTGGCGGAGGCGGGTTTCCGCAGGTCCACTGTCTTGACTGATATTTCAGTCAGTGCGACAGTGAATTTCCTCCACCCGTTTCTGACGTTTCGCGGAAAGGAAGGGACGACCTTGCGTGTGACCAGGCCCTTCAGACGTGCAGCCAGGCCTTTCAGGCAGGCGACGACATGCCCCTGACCCCCACCGAGCGCGACCGGCTCCTCCTCTTCACCGCCGCCCAGCTCGCCCGGACCCGCCTGGAGCGCGGACTGCGGCTCAACGTGCCGGAGGCGACCGCGCTGATCGCCGACACGGTGTGCGAGGCCGCGCGTGACGGCCTTCGTCTGGCCGAGGCGCTCGACCGCGGACGCGGTGTCCTCGGCCCGGACGACGTGCTCCCCGGCGTCACCGACGTCGTGACGGAGATCCAGGTCGAGGCGGTGTTCGACGACGGCACCCGGCTGGCCGTCATCAGCGCTCCGTTCGGCGAGGTGGAGCACGACGACGGCGCACCCGGGGCCGTCCTGCCCCACACGGACACCCTGCCGGAGCCGGAACCGGCGGTCACTCTGCGAGTGCGCAACACGGCCACGGTCCCGGTCAGCGTGACCTCGCACTTCCACTTCTTCGAGGCGAACCCGCGGCTGGACTTCGACCGGGCCGCCGCCTACGGGATGCGACTGGCGGCCCAGGCCGGCTCGTCCACCCGGTTCGACCCCGGCGCCGTCGTGGAGGTCGGACTCGTACCGATGGGGGGCGACAGGATCGCCATCGGTTTCGCGGGCCTGGTCGACGGCCCGCTCGACGCGCCCGGCACGAAGGCCGAGGCCCTCAAACGCGCCGCCGCCTGCGGCTACCTCGGAGCGGAAGGGGCAGAGCGATGAGCAGGCCCACCAGACACAGTGACCACTGCGCGCCCGGCAGCAGTCGGCACATCGACCCGCACGAGTACGCCACCGTGCACGGGCCCCGCGCGGGGGACCGGGTCCGGCTCGGTGACTCGGGGCTCGTCGTACGGGTGGAGTCGGACGCGCAGGCGTACGGCGACGAGTTCCTGGCCGGCTTCGGCAAGACCGCCCGCGACGGCATGCATCTGAAGGCCGCGGCCGTCCGCGAGACCTGCGACGTCGTCATCACCAATGTCCTGGTCATCGACGCCGTGCAGGGCATCCGCAAGGTGTCCGTCGGCATCCGTGAGGGCCGGATCCACGCCATCGGGCGGGCCGGCAACCCCGACACCCTCGACGGTGTCGACGTCGTCGTCGGGACGGGAACGACGATGATCCCGGGGGAGGGGCTCATCGCCACCGCCGGTGCGATCGACACCCACGTCCATCTGCTCTCTCCCCGGATCATGGAGGCGTCCCTCGCCTCCGGCGTCACCACGATCATCGGCCAGGAGATCGGGCCGAGTTGGGGCGTCGGCGTCAACTCCCCCTGGGCCCTGAAGCTCGGGTTCAACGCCTTCGACGCGTGGCC
The DNA here is from genome assembly GCF_020400725.1 of Streptomyces sp. NK15101. GTDB lineage: Bacteria > Actinomycetota > Actinomycetes > Streptomycetales > Streptomycetaceae > Streptomyces. The sequence continues at coordinate 43,257 of NZ_JAINVG010000047.1, forward strand.
GGTCAACATCGGCTTCCTCGCCCGGGGTTCCGCGTCCGACGAAGCCCCCCTGGTCGAGGCGTTGGCCGAGGGCGGTGCCTGCGGCTTCAAGGTGCACGAGGACATGGGCGCCCACACCCGGGCCCTGGACACCGCACTGCGGGTCGCCGAGGAGCACGACGTCCAGGTCGCGCTGCACTCCGACGGCCTGAACGAGTGCCTGTCGGTCGAGGACACCCTCAAGGTCCTGGAGGGCCGGACGATCCACGCCTTCCACATCGAGGGCTGCGGCGGCGGACACGTCCCCAACGTCCTGAAGATGGCGGGCGTGCCGAACGTCATCGGCTCCTCCACCAACCCCACGCTGCCCTTCGGGCGGGACGCGGTCGCCGAGCACTACGGGATGATCGTCTCCGTCCATGCGCTCAAGACGGATCTGCCCGGCGACGCGGCGATGGCGCGCGACCGGATCCGGGCCGGGACAATGGGCGCGGAGGACGTCCTGCACGACCTCGGCGCGATCGGGATCACCTCCTCCGACGCGCAGGGGATGGGAAGGGCCGGCGAGACCGTACGCCGGACCTTCGCCATGGCCGGGAAGATGAAGGCCGAGCTCGGCCCCATGGAGGGCGACGGCGCGCACGACGACAACGCGCGCGTGCTGCGCTACATGGCCAAGCTCACCATCAACCCGGCGATCGCCCACGGCCTCGCCCACGAGATCGGCTCGATCGAGGTCGGGAAGATGGCCGACATCGTGCTGTGGCGCCCGCCCTTCTTCGGCGCCAAACCGCAGATGGTCATCAAGAACGGCTTCCCCGCCTACGGGGTGACCGGCGATCCGAACGCCGCCACCGACACCTGCGAACCGCTGGTCCTGGGACCGCTGTTCGGCGCGCACGGTGCCGCTCCGGCCGAGCTGTCCGTCGCCTTCGTCAGCCGCGCCGCCGCCGAGTCGGGGTCGTTCGGCTCGCCGTACGACATGCTGGGCACGCGGCGCAGGCGTGTGGCCGTACGGGGGACCCGGGGCATCGGACCGGCCGACATGGTGCGCAACGCCCGCCTCGGACAGGTGGACGTGGACCCGCACAGTGGTCTCGTGACCCTGGACGGAGCTCCGATGCGCTCCGAGCCGGCGGAGCAGGTGCCATTGAGCCGCCTGTACTTCCTCTGATCCCTCCCCTGAATGAACCGAGAAAAGCATGCCTCCACTCTTGACTGAAATTTCAGTCGAATGGAGGATGCTGTTCACACCGCGTACCCGTTCCTGCGCCTCCGCCCGGCCGAGCCGGCCGCCGCCGACGGGTACTTCTGGCGAAACGAAGAGAGACCCGTGATGACTGCATTCCGTATGCCTGCCGAGTGGTCCGAGCACGAGGGGTGTCTGATGGCCTGGCCCGTCCGTGAGGACCTGTGGGGCAGCGTGCTGGACGACGTCAAGGAGGAGTACGCGAACGTCGCGCGTGCGATCGCCGAGTTCGAGCCCGTGACCATGGTCGCGCCGCCCGGCCACGGCGAGGAGGCCAGGAGCAGGTGCGGTCAGGAGATCACCGTGGTGGAGCTGGCCCAGGACGACTCGTGGTTCCGGGACTCCGCCCCGCTGTTCGTGCTCGACGGTGACGGCAACCGCGCCGGAGTGGACTTCCGCTTCAACGCCTGGGGCCGCAAGCACAGCCCGTACGACTCCGACGACCGGGTCAGCGGCCTCCTCCTGGAGCACCTGGGCGTCGAGCGCATCCCCTCCGACATGATCCTGGAGGGCGGGGCGATCACGGTCGACGGCGAGGGAACGCTGATCACGACCGAACAGTGTCTCCTGCACCCCAACAGGAACCCCGGCATGAACCGGGACGAGATCGAGGCCGAGCTGAAATCCCAGCTCGGAGTCAGCAAGGTTGTATGGCTGCCGTACGGCGGCCTGCTGGACACGGAGACCGACGGGCACGTCGACGGCGTCTGCGCCTTCGCCGCCCCGGGTACCGTGGTGGTCTCCCTCCCCGACGACCCCGAGCACCCGGACTACGCCCGGATGCGGGCCAACCGCGCGGTTCTCGAATCGACCCGGGACGCCCGCGGCCGCCGACTGGAGATCATCGACGTCCCCCAGACCGCGTTCGTCGAGATGCCGGACGGAGCGGTCGAGGTGTCGTACCTGAACTACTACGTGGCCAACGGCGGCGTCGTCGTCCCGGTGGCGGGCGTGCCCCAGGACGAGGCCGCGCTCGCCGTGATCGCCTCGGCATACCCGGGCCGCAAGGTCGTCCCGGTGCAGGCGATCGCGATCGCGTTCGGCGGGGGCGGCGTGCACTGCATCACCCAGCAGATCCCCGCCGCACGTCCCTCCGCCGCGTAAAGCGGTCCCGCCGCTCCCGACGGGCCGGCCCCACGGCCCGTCACCCCTCCGCATCCCTCACGGAAAGACAGCGCGCCGATGACGACCTCCCCCGTCCAAGGCCCCAGACGGCCCTCCCGCCGTCGCGGCCGGATCGCCGCCGCGACCGCGGTCCTGGCCTCGTTCGCCCTGCTCGCGGCCTGTTCCGGTCCGCCCAAGAGCGGCACGGGCAGTACCGGCGCAGAGGTGAAGCTCTCCGCCTCGACGCCTCCGGCCCGCGGCGAGATCGACTCCTTCACCTGGGCCGTCTACGCCGAGCCGCCCACCCTCGACTACACGGTCGCGTTCGACTACCCGCAGAACACGATCCTGTCCAACGTGTGCGAGAGCCTGATGCGCTGGACCCCGGGGCTCACCGTGCAGCCCGGCCTGGCCCGGAAGGCCTCGAACCCCGACCCCAACACCTGGGTCTACGACCTGCGCGCGGGCGTCCGCTTCCACGACGGCAAGGTGATGACCGCCGACGACGTGGTCTACAGCCTCGGCCGACAGCGGGACCCGAAGAACGCCGCCGCCTGGGCCCAGGTCTTCCAGAACGTCACCTCCGTGACGAAGACCGGCCCCCTCCAGGTCACCGTCAAACTCAAGAAGACCGACTCGCAGTTCCCCCAGTACATGGCGACCGCCGCGGGCGTCGTCGCCTCCAAGGCGGGCGTCGAGGCGGCCGGCAAGGACTACGGCACCTCCGGAGACCTCGCCTGCACCGGTCCGTTCAAGCTCGGCGCGTGGAGCAAGGGCCAGTCGATCGAGCTGGAGCGCTTCGACGGCTACTGGGGCACGAAGGCCAAGGCGAAGAAGGCCGTCTTCCGGATCCTGACCGACCCCTCGGCCCGCACCAACGCCATGCTCAGCGGCGAGATCGACGGCGGCTACCTGATCCCCACCGAGAGCTACGACCGCCTCAGGAACAGCGGCGTCGGCACCCTCTGGTTCGGCGAGGGCCTCAGCACGGTCAACGTCAACATCACCAACATGACGGGCCCGCTCGGCGACCTCCGGGTCCGCAAGGCGCTCTCCCTGGCCCTGGACCGGTCCGGCTTCGTCAAGGCCGGCCTCGGCGGCGCCGGCACCGTCACCGCCTCGCTCACCACCCGAGCCGCCTGGGCCGGAGCCTCGGAGCAGACCCGCGAGGCCGCCTTCGACGGACTGCCGCCGGCCGCCCAGGACATCGAGAAGGCCAAGGCGCTGATCAAGGAGGCCGGCGCCACGGGCAAGACCCTGACCGTCGCCACCAGCTCCATCGGCCAGGACGTCTCGCTCCTCGCCACCGCGATCCAGTCCGCCGGCACGCAGATCGGGCTGAGGATCAACCTCAGGACGATCGCCCCCAACGCCTTCACGGCGCTGTTCACCGACCCGACGGCGCGCGAGGGAATCGACATGTTCCCGCTCACCTACTACAACTCGATCACCGACCCGCTGGACCTGCTGCAGAACTTCAAGACCGGCGCCTACATGAACTTCGCGGACTTCAGCGACAAGGGCTACGACGCGCTCGTCGACCAGGCCACCGGCGTGTACGAGCCGGAGCAGCGGATGAGGATCGAGACGGAGATGCAGAAGCGGGTGGCCGAGCAGCTGCCCTGGATCCCGGTCGCCGAGTGGCCCACCGCGGTCTTCCTCAACAAGAGGATCACCGGCGCCCCCACCACCATCTCGTACATGTACCACCCGTGGGCCGCCAGCGTCGGCGCGGCGGACGCGGGGGCCACGCGGTGAACTTCGCGAGATTCGCCGTACGCCGGGTGGCGGAGATGGCCGCCACCCTGCTGTGCGCGTCGTTCGTGGTCTTCGGCGCCATGTACCTGGCGCCGGGCAACCCCGCGAGCTTCCTGCTCTCGGGCCGCTCGGCCTCACCGGAGGCCCTCGCCGCGATCAACGCCCAGTACCACCTCGACGACCCCTTCCTCGTCCGCTACCTCCGCTGGCTCGGCGACATCGTCCACGGAGACTTCGGCCGGTCCATCACCTACCGCACGGACGTCTCCCGGCTCCTCGCCGACCGCCTGCCCACCACGCTGCTCCTCGTGGTGATGGCACTGGCCGTGGTCGTCGTGGTCGGCCTCGTCCTGGGAGGGGTCGCCGCCGTACGCGGCGGCGGCACCGACTCGGCCATCCTCGTCGGCACCACGATCGCCGTCGGTACCCCCTCCTTCGTCGCGGCCGTCCTGCTCCAGGGACTCTTCGCCGTCCACCTCGGCTGGTTCCCCAGCAGCGGCTCCGGCGACGGCTTCCTCGACCGGGTATGGCACCTCACCCTGCCCGCGGTCGCCCTCGCCCTGTACCTGATCGGCATGCTCGCGCGGGTCACCCGCTCGGCCATGCTGGAAGCCCTCGACAGCGAGCACGTCACGGTCGCTCGCAGCCGCGGCGTCCCGGAACGCCAGGTCATCCGCCGGCACGTCTTCCGGAACTCGCTGGGAACCGTCCTGACCACCGGCGGCCTGATCGTCTCGACGCTGCTGGTCTGCACGATCCTCGTGGAGACCGCCTTCAGCATCGGCGGCATCGGCCAGCTCCTCGAACTGTCCACCTCGACCAAGGACTTCCCGACGGTCCAGGCCATCTCCCTGATCATCGTCGCCCTGTTCATGATCGTGAACCTCATCGTCGACCTCCTGCTGCCGCTGGTCGACCCGCGGATCACTCTCGGAGCGAGGAGTTCCTCCGCATGACCGCCGTCCTGACCCGCAGGCCCGGCCTCGCGAAGATCCGCACCGCCCGGTCCCCGCTGTACCTGGCCTGCCTCGGCCTCGTCGCCCTCGTCACGGCCGCCGCGCTCCTCGCGCCGTGGCTCGTGCCGTACGACCCCAACGCCGTCGACCTCGGCAACGCGCTGGCCGGGCCCTCCCCGGAGCATCTGCTCGGGGTCGACGCCGCCGGGCGTGACACCTTCTCCCGGCTGCTCCTCGGCGCCCGCACCTCGCTGCTCGGTCCGCTCGGCGTCGTCGTCTTCTCCACCCTCGCCGGAATCGCGGTCGGCACGGCCGCGGGCTGGCGGGGCGGCTGGCTCGACTCCGTCCTCTCGCGCAGCACCGAGCTCGTCTTCGCGTTCCCCGGCATGCTGCTCGCGATCCTCGTCATCTCGATCTACGGCGAGGGACTCCTCGCCCCGGTCATCGCGCTCTCCATCGCCTACCTGCCGTACGTCAGCCGGCTCACCCGCTCCCTCGTCCTGGCCGAACGCAAACGTCCTTACGTCAGCGCCTACCAGGTCCAGGGACACTCGGCCCTCCAGATCAGCCTGCGCCACATCCTGCCCAACATCGCCCCCGTCGTCCTCGCCCAGTCCACCATCAACTTCGGCTACGCACTGATGGACCTCGCCGGCCTGTCCTTCCTCGGCCTCGGCGTACCCGCGCTCACTCCCGACTGGGGCCGCATGGTCTTCGACGGCCAGACCGCCATCCAGCGGGGCTATCCGCTCTCCGCGGTCCTGCCCAGCGTGTTCATCGTGCTCACCGTCGTCGCCTTCAACGTCGTCGGAGAGCGCTGGGCCGACCGCGTCGCCAGGAGAGACCGATGACTTCCACGTACACGCTCGACGTCCAAGGGCTGCGGATCACCCTGCCCGGCACGGCCCGCCCCGTCCTCGACGGCGTCGACCTCCACGTCGCCGCCGGCGAGACCGTCGCCCTCGTCGGAGAGTCCGGATCCGGGAAGACCCTCACCTCGCGCAGCGCGCTCGGCCTGCTGCCTCCCGGGGCCGTCGTCGAGGGCCGGGTCCGCGTGCTCGGACACGACGTGCTCGCCATGCGGGGCGAGCAGCTGCGCGCCCTGCGCACCGACACCGTCGCCATGATCTTCCAGGACCCCCGCGCCGCCCTCAACCCCCTGCGCCGCATCGGCGACTTCCTCACCGAGAGCGTCACCCTGACCGGCGGCATGACCCGGACGGACGCCACCGCCCGCGCAGCCGAACTCCTGCGGGCGGTCGGCCTGGACGACTCCGCCCTGCACAAGTACCCCGGCCAGGTCTCCGGCGGCATGCTGCAACGCGTCGTGATCGCCGCCGCGCTCATGGGAGACCCCGAACTCCTCCTCGCGGACGAGCCCACCACGGCGCTCGACGTCACCACGCAGGCCGAGGTCATCGCGCTCCTGGCCGAACTGCGGGCACGCTTCCGCACCGGACTGCTCTTCGTCACCCACGACCTCGACCTCGCCGCCGCCATCAGCGACCGCGTCTACGTCATGTACGCCGGCCGGATCGCCGAGAGCGGCCCCGCCGAAGCCCTCTTCGCCCGGCCCCGGCACCCGTACACCGCGGCGCTGCTCGCCTCCACCCCCCGCCTCGAAGCCCCGCAGGGGCGGCTCGCCGCCATCGACGGGCAGCCCCCCGACCTGCGCCACGAACTGCCCGGCTGCCCGTTCGCCGCCCGCTGCCCCCTCGCCACGGAGGTCTGCGAGCAGCAGGTGCCCGAGCCGACCACCGCACCGGGCCTGCCGACGCACCAGGCCGCGTGCCACCACAGCGACCGTCTCACGGAGAGCCCCGCCGATGCCCGATAACGTCCTGGAGGCCGTGGGCCTCCACCGCACCTTCGGGAGCGTTCGCGCCGTCGACGACGTGTCCTTCGCACTCCCCGAGGGCGGGTCCCTGGGCATCGTGGGCGAGTCCGGCTCCGGCAAGACCACCACCGCCCGGATCGTCGTCGGTCTCGAACAGGCCGACGGCGGAGAGGTCCGGGTACGCGGCCGGGCCCGCGGCACGCGGGTCCGCGGCCGGGCCCGGCGCCTGGCACGCGCGCGAGAGGTCCAGATGGTCTTCCAGGACCCCTACCTCTCCCTCGACCCGAGGACCAGCGTCGAACAGGTCCTGCGCGAGACCCTGCGCCTGCACTTCCCCGGCACCGACCACGACCGGCGCGTCCGGGAGCTCCTCGACCAGGTCGGCCTGGGCACCCGAGCCGCCGACGCCCGGCCGAAGCAGCTCTCCGGTGGCCAACGCCAACGCGTCGCCATCGCCCGCGCCCTCGCCGTCGAACCGGCCGTCCTCGTCCTGGACGAGGCGGTCGCCGCCCTCGACGTCTCCGTACAGGCGCAGATCCTCAACCTGCTCGCCGACATCCGCGAGGAGACCCGGATCGGCTACCTGTTCATCACCCACGACCTCGGCGTGGTCCGCTGCGTCACCGACGACGTCATCGTCATGCGCAAGGGCCGTGTCGTCGAGGCGGGTCCCACGGCCGAGGTGCTCGCCGCACCCCGACACCCCTACACACGGCTGCTTCTGGAATCCGTACCCCGTCCGGACTGGGATCCGGAGGCGATCGCCGCTGCCCGTCGGGCGCTCTGACGGCCGGTGGGGGCACACGACGCCCGCTGCGGGCGCACGCGCTCGTGCGCCCGCCCCGGCTCTGCTCCGAGTCCTGAACCGGCGTGGCTTCCTCGTCACCGTCGGAGCGACCGCCGTCGGCGATTTCCACCTCTGCAACGGCGCCGTCATCTCCGCCCGGTTCGGTGACCGGAGGGCGAACGAGGCCGCCCGGACGACGCTGCGACGCCTGTACCCCGACCGGTACGTCGAGCAGCTGGACATCGACCGCCTCGGCACGGGCGGCGGACAGCCGACGCCGACGCCGTCGACCGTCGTGGACGTGGTGACCGCGGCGGACGCGCGTCTGCTGCGGAGCAGGGCCGAGCCGGAGAGGCCCGCCGCCCTGGCTGAAATTTTCGTCAATTCGCCGTTCAAGTTATTGACTGAAATTTAAGTCAATCCCTACGGTGGGCGCACCCGAACGGCGCCGCGGATTCCCGGGCGCCGGCGGATTCGTGGAAGCACCCGTGAACAGGAGCCCACATGGGGCCAGTTGATTCGCCGACGTATGATCCCGCCCCCGCCGCAGGGATCGAGCAGCACTCGATCGATTGGGTGCCCCTCTCGGAACGACATGGCAAACCGTCGAGCGTCGGGGCCATCTGGTTCGTCGGCAGCCTCAACCTCACCGGTCTGGCGACCGGTGTCGTGACGCTGTCCATGGGGGCCTCCCTCGTGTGGACGGTGATCGCCACCGTTCTCGGCTCGCTCTTCGGCACCTTCTTCATGGCGTTCCACTCGGCCCAGGGGCCCCAGTTGGGGCTGCCCCAACTCGTACAGTCCAGGCCCCAGTTCGGCTACCTGGGGGCCGCGCTCACCGTGTGGGTGTTCGCCCTGATCAACTACGTGGCCTTCAACACGTCCGACGCCCTGCTGTCCGGCCAGGCCATGAACCTGCTCACCGGGATACCCAACACCCTCGGCTACCTCCTCGCCGCCGCGGTGGCGACCGTGATCGCCCTCTTCGGGTACGAGTGGATCCACAAGCTCAACAAGTGGCTCACCTGGCCCTTCGTCGTGATCACCGCGGCCGTCACCGCGGCAGCCCTGTTCGGCGGAGGGCTGCCGGACGGCGTCTGGAACGCGGGGCCGTTCGAACTCGCTCCGTTCATGCTCGTGTTCGTCTTCGTCGCCGGCTTCCAGCTGGGCTGGGCACCGTATGTCTCGGACTACTCGCGCTACCTCAGACCCGACGTCCCCGTGCGCAGCACCTTCTGGTGGACCTACCTGCCCAGTGCGGTCTCCGGGATCTGGGTCTTCGTCCTCGGTGCCGTGGTCTCGGCCGGCGCCCCCGAGGGCACGGACCCGGTCACCGCCCTGAAGCTGTCGGCCGACCGGCTGTTCGACGGGTTCGGCACGGTCGCGGTCGTCGTGCTGCTGGTCGGACTGCTCTCCATCATGGCGATCAACCAGTACGGCGGCAGCCTCACGATGATCTCCATCGTCGACTCGTTCCGGCCGGTCAAACCGACCCGGACCATCCGGGTCGCCACGATCGGGATCATGCTGGCCGCCGTCGGGACGGTCTCCACCCTCGTCGGTATCGACCAGTTCAACTGGTTCTTCGCCAACGTGGTGGTGGTCCTGACGTACCTGTTCATCCCGTGGACGGCCATCAACCTGGTCGACTTCTTCTTCGTCCGGCGCGGCCAGTACGTCGTCAAGGAGATCTTCAACCCGCACGGGGTCTACGGCCGGTGGGGCTGGCGCGGAAACCTCGCCTACCTGATCGGACTGGCCTGCATGGCCCCGTTCATGGTCATCACCGGCCTCTTCGTCGGGCCCGTCGCAGAGCGCCTCGGCGGCGTCGACTGCTCGGTCCTCGTCGGCCTGCCGGTGGCCGGAGGCCTCTACTGGGCCTTCGCCCGAAGTCTCGACCTGGCCACCGAACGCCGGATGGTCCGGGAGGAGGGACTGCTGGACCCACTCCACTGAGCGACCCGCAGAGCAACCCGCGCCCGCACGTACAGAACCTTTGAGAGAAGGAGCACCACGTGAAGACAGAGCACGACGGCGAACGACCGGGCATCAGCCGCAGAAGCCTCCTGGCCCGAACCGGAGCGGTCGCGGCCGCCCTGGCGGCCGGACCCGTCCTCGGCGGGATCCAGCCCGCCATGGCCGCGTCCTGGAGGGTCCCCGGTGAGGACGAGTCGCACAAGCGGACCTGGATGGCCTGGCCGTCCAGCTACACGATCTGGGGCAACCTGCTGTCCAAGATCCAGGCCGACATCGCCAAGCTCGCCAAGGAAGTCGCCAAGTACGAGCCGGTCGTCATGTGCGCGGACGGCTCGTCCGCCGCCTCGCAGGCCAGGACCATGTGCGGATCCACGGTCACCGTGATCAGCTCGATTCCGGTCTCGGACTGCTGGATGCGGGACACCGGCCCGCTGTTCCGCGTCGACGGAGCGGGCGGCCTCGACGCCTTCGGCCTCAACTTCAACGCCTGGGGCGAGAACGCCACGACCTTCTACGGCCTCCCCGCCTCCGCCTACGACAAGGACCGCACGGTCGCGCCCAAGGTCGCCGCCTACAGCGGCGCCCCGTTCGCGAAGGCGTCCGTGGTCGGCGAGGGCGGCGGCGTGGAGTACGACGGCGACGGCACCCTGATGGCCACCGAGAGCTGCTGGCTGAACGCCAACCGCAACCCCGGCAAGTCCCGCAGCCAGATCGAGGCGGAACTGCTGTCCCGCTTCGGCGCGTCGAAGATGATCTGGCTGCCCGGCGTCACCGGGCAGGACGTCACCGACGGCCACATCGACGGAACCGCCCGCTACATCCGGCCCGGCGTGGTCATGGTGCAGCTGGCCGGCGCCGTACGCCCCGACGTCTGGACCGCCAACGCCCAGGCCATCCGCGACACCCTGGTCGCCGCGACCGACGCCAGGGGCCGCCGGCTCCAGGTCCTCACCATCGAAGGACCCGACACCCTGCCCCGCATCCAGGCGGGCAAGCAGGCCGACTTCCTCAGCTCCTACATGAACTGGACGGTCACCAACCAGGCGATCATCACCACCCAGTTCGGCGACACCGCCAAGGACGCGGCGGCCAAGTCGGCCATCGCCGCCGCCTACGGCCGCCCCGTCGTCCAGCTCAACCTCGACAACCTCTACGGCAACGGCGGCGGAGGCGCCCACTGCGTCACCATGCAGGAACCCAACCGCTGATCCACCGGCCCGGGTCCTGTCCGCGGGACCCGGGCCGTTCCGAGCGACCGGCTGTGGACCGGTCGCAGTGAAATGCGGAACGCAAGGGGTACGGCCTGCCTTACGGCGACCGGTTGCCCGGTGGGCAAGTCCGAGGCGTTCTCCGGGGAAGCGAGTCGATCTGACCCCTCTTCCTTCGTGTGACGCACCGTCGGGAAAGTCAGCATTCGGTCAGCATGAGTCCCCGCGCGTTCAGGGGCGGTCCATCCCGGCAGGCGCCGGTGCGGCGCGAAATCCCAGGTGGGAAGCCGTCCAGCCCGACCGGAGCGATGTTCCTCACAAACATCGTTCGGCGTGTCCCGGTGTACAGTCGAGACCGCCCTTGACCTGCACAAAGCAGGCAGGGAGCCGTCTTAGAGGAGTCCCAAGTGCTGCGTACTCTGTTCAAGTCCAAGATCCACCGCGCCACCGTGACCCAGGCGGACCTGCACTACGTCGGTTCGGTCACCGTCGACGCGGAGCTGATGGAGGCGGCCGATCTGCTGCCCGGCGAGCTGGTCCACATCGTCGACATCGACAACGGGGCCCGCCTGGAGACCTACGTCATCGAGGGCGAGCGCGGCTCCGGCGTCATCGGGATCAACGGTGCCGCCGCCCACCTCGTGCACCCCGGCGACCTGGTGATCCTCATCAGCTACGGGCAGATGGAGGACGCGGAGGCGCGGACCTTCGTGCCGCGCGTCGTGCACGTCGACGGCGACAACCGCATCGTGGAGCTGGGGGGCGACGCGTCCGCTCCCGTCCCCGGCAGCGACACGGTGCGGCCCCCGCACGCCGTGCCCTCCTCCGTCTGAGCGGCGAAAGCCGGATCGAGGCCGTTCCGGGGCTTCGGTGACCGCCGGTCGCCCGGTCCTCTCCGCGAGGGGACCGGGTGACCCGAAGGGCGGGGGCCGGCGGGCGCGGCCGGGGCGGTGGGGCGACCCTGGAGGGGGGAGACCCCGTGCAGGAGGCCCCCGCAAGGGAGACCCGTCGACCGGGAGGTCCGTGATGACCCATCCCTTCCCCGATCCGCTGCCCCCGTCGCCGATCCCTCCGCCGGTTCCCTCGCCGCCGCCGGTGCCCCCGCCGAACCCGGTGCCGGCTCCGCCGGACCCGGCGCCTCCGCCCGCTCCCCAGCCGGGCGGTCCCGTACCGGACCCCGAGCCACGGCCCGAGCCCGGCCCCGCCGGCGGGTGAGCGGAGTCGACTCGGAGGTGACATAAGGGGCCCGGGCTTCCGCGCAACCCTTGTCACGGAGTGTGCGCCACCCCTAACTTGGACGGCTGCTGCTGTGTTCAAGGGGGGCCCATGGCCGTACGCGGACGTCACCGCCGCCACCAGCCGAGCCGGATCAACCGTGCCTCGCTCACCGTCACGGCGGGGGGCGCCCGCGCGGGGCCGGCGCCGATCGGCCGCGGGGCGGGGGGGGCGCGTCTCACCGTCCCCCGCCCCCCCCACCCCCCCCCCGCCGCGCCCCCCCCCCACCCCCGAGCCGACGCCCCCGCCCCCCCCCCCCCCGGCCCGGACGCCCCCGCCCCCCGCCCCGTCCCCGAAGCCCCCCCCGAACCCCGAGCCGCCCCCGCCGCCCGCGCCGAAACCGGCCCCGCCCCGGCCGGCGCCGGAGCCGCCGGCCACCAGGCCCGCACCCCGCCCGGAGCCGCCGCCCCCCGCGCCCCCGGCCACCAGACCGCCGGAGCCCGCGGCCGCGCCTCCGCCGTCCCCGACCCCACCGCCCACCGTGCGGCCCCGACCGCCGTCCCCCTCCTCCGTGGCGCTGCCCCACTACCGCCCGGCGACGCACACCAAGCAGAAGGGGGGCACCTCCGTCGTCACCGCGACGCTGATGATCACCGCCCCGGCCGTCCTCGCGACGGCGATCCTGCGCCCGCGCTCCAAGTGACCCGTGGTCCGGGCGCCCCGCGGTCCCACCGGATCACCGGCCCGCCGAATCACCGGCCCACCGACCCACCGCCCCTCTGAATCCCGCCGGAGGAACCATGTCCGAATGGCTTGTTCTCTCTCTCGCGATGGCCGCAGCCTGTGCCGTCGTGCTCACCATCGTCGTCATCAACAACCGCCGGATCCCCGAGGACGACGACCCCAGCGAGACCCCGGACGTCATCGAGTACATGACGATGATGATCGGCGTGATCTACGCGATCGTCCTCGGTCTGGCCATCGCCGGCGTCTGGGAGGCCCGGGGTGCCGCCCAGGAGACCGTGCGGCAGGAGGCCCAGGCGCTGCACGAGATCTCGGCGCGCGCCGAGGTGTACCCGCAGGAGGTCCGCTCCCGGATCCGCGCGGACGTCGACGCGTACGTCTCGTACGTGGTCCACGACGAGTGGACGTACATGGCCGAGAAGGGCGAGCTCAGCGACGAGGGCACCGCGCTCCTGGAGCGGGTGCGGCGCAGCGTCACCGACTACCGGCCGGCCGACGACTTCGAGGGGCAGGCGTACCAGCCGCTGGTGGACCAGGTGGCCCTCGCCGACGACGCCCGGGGCGCGCGCGGGCAGAGCGCGGGGGCGACGATGCCGGGGGTGGTCTGGTTCGGCCTGATCATCGGGGCCCTGGTGACGGTCGGCCTGATCTTCACGCTGCAGATCCGCAGGACCGGCCGGGAGCTGTTGCTCGCCGGGCTCTTCAGCGTGCTGATCGCCTTCCTGCTGTTCCTCATCTGGGACTTCGACGCGCCGTTCGGCCGGGGCATCTCGGCCACCGCCGCGCCGTTCACCGATCTGTTCCCGCAGATCAGCCCCTGAGGCGACCCGTGCGCATGGGCCACTCGGGGGGCATCGGTGCCCCATTCGCACCTCTGGGATCGCGGCTGTGGTAGTGCGCTCCTAGCGTTCTGGGCAGCGAGGTGCACGGTTCTTCGCGGGAACCCCCTTCCGCGGCTGTCCCTCGGGACCCGGAGGATTCACCATGCACGCCATACGTGCCGCGTCCGCTGCCCTGTTGGGGGCGGTCACCCTCGCCCTGGCCGCCCCCGCCGCCCTCGCCGCGGACGGTGCGCCCGCGACCGGCCCGCGGGCGGCCAGGGCCAAGGCGCCGGGAGATTTCCTCGTG